>CAIKEH010000029.1 GCA_903826405.1 uncultured bacterium | reverse complement strand
TTGATCGATAAAATGGTCAGGGAAGGCTTCGTGCCGTTGATCAAGAAAGCTAAAGGGTTCGTCAGGTACTATTGGCTCGATAAGGGCAATGGAGAAGGTGCTTCATTCAGCGTATTCAAGAATAAGGCCGGATCAGATGAATCCATTACCCTTGCCGCTGATTTTGTCTATGAGCACTTGTCCAAATACATCACCCAGAAGCCGGAAATCGTTGAAGGTCCTATTGCGGCTCATGATTGACTCCAATTTGTATTCTACTCATGGATACACCCTGTGTCGATATACATTCCTAGTTTTACATTCATCAACCTAAAATATAGTATTGATGTATGCCGTAGTTCGTCACTATAGTTTCAAACCAGAATATGGACCTTTAATAGCTAAGTTGACTGCGGAGGGTCTGGTAGCGATTATCACACAGGACAAAGGTTTCGTCAGGTATTATTGCCTGGATTTGGGAAATGGAGAAGGTACTTCATTCGGCGTTTTCAAGGATTAGTCCGGAGCAGATGAATCCATCCGGCTTGCCGCTGATTTTTTCCGGAAACGCTTGTCCAGGTTCATGCCTCTTTTGCCGGATATGATTGAGGGACAGATTGCTGCTCATGATTGACTCGAGATCGACTTCTTCCTGTCTGGCTTCATCTGAATTGATCAGATCGTGAATGGGTCAGCTTGAAAACTAAATTTTATTTGCATGTATGCTGTAATACGACATTATCATTTCAGTCCTGCAGATGGTCAAAAGATTGATGCATCCCTTAGGGAAAAATTTGTTCCTCTTTTGAAAGCGTTGAAAGGATTTATCAGATACTATTGGCTGGATACGGGTCATGGAGAAGGTGCATCCATAAGTGTTTTCAAGGACAAGGCAGGTGCGGATGAATCTATCCAGATCGCCGCTGGTTTTGCCAAGGACCATATGGTCGGCATGGTAATCGAGAAGCCAGAGATCATAGAAGGTCCAGTAAGGGCTCACGATTGATATTTTTTTAAAACTGTTCTTTGCCATTTGCCGTCAAATAAAGGAGCTCTGAGGATACATGTTCGTCTATAGATCCGGGTGGAGGATCATTCTGGACCTCTCTGCATTGGAGCAAAGTCCGGGTCAGTTGATTACGCCCTCATGTTAAAATGACGAAGGCCATTCCCCTGATTCCTGCTATCTTCGCGCCCGAAAGAAACAAGAAATTCCATGGCACTACAAGCTGGCATAGTCGGATTACCCAATGTGGGCAAATCCACCCTGTTCAACGCACTCAGTAACGCGAAGGCTCAGGCGGCGAATTTCCCTTTTTGCACGATCGAGCCAAACGTCGGCGTGATCACGGTCCCCGATGATCGTCTGATCGAATTGGAGAAGCTTGTGAAACCTAATCGAGTAGTTCCCACCACGGTAGAGATCGTGGACATTGCCGGACTAGTGAAAGGGGCAAGCAAGGGTGAAGGGCTGGGTAACCAGTTTTTGGGAAACATAAGGGCAACAGACGCCATCATCCATGTCCTTCGGTGTTTCGATGATGACAATGTGATCCATGTTGATGGGAACGTGAATCCAATACGAGATAAGGAAGTGATCGATACAGAACTGCAATTGAAGGACCTGGATAGTGTCGACAAGAAGATTTCCCGGACTGAAAAGCTGCTCAAGACGGGTGACAGGGAGCTTCAACGTGGTCATGAGATCCTCGTTGCCCTGAAATCACATATGGAGCAAGGAAAGAATGCCCGTTCCTTTGAAGTCAGTACAGAGGACAGGGTCAAATTTTTGGATGACCTTTTTCTGCTCACCATGAAACCCGTCATTTATGTTTGTAACGTTGATGAGAAGAGCGTGGTGACCGGAAATGCTCATACCAATAAAGTGGTGGAAGCGATCAGCGGGGAGAATGCAGAGATCTTATACGTCAGTGCCGCTATTGAAAGTGAAATCGCCGTCATGGAAAGTTATGATGATCGGAAAATGTTTCTAGAGGACCTTGGCCTTCACGAGAGTGGGGTCACCCGACTCATTCGGGCCACTTACCACCTGCTTAACCTGATCACTTACTTCACCGCGGGTGTCCAGGAGGTCCGGGCATGGACCATAACCCGAGGCACATTGGCACCACAGGCGGCGGCCGTAATTCATACGGATTTCGAAAAAGGGTTCATCCGCGCCGAGGTCATGGGCTACGAAGACTTCGTCCGATATGGCTCTGAAGCGGCCTGTCGTGATGCTGGTAAACTGGCCGTTCAAGGAAAGGAGTACCTGGTCCTTGATGGTGACATCATGCATTTCCGGTTCAATGTCTGACATCTCTTTTCAAATATGAAAAAGGCTTCCTTAGGGAAGCCTTTTTCGTTCGTTAGATCGATTTGGGATCATTGAGGAAGCATGACCTGATCTATCTTGTGCAATACACCATTATAATAGTGTTGGTCGCTCGTTCCATAAGGTTCGGGCGTTGGATTGACATAGATCTTGGACGCCGTTCCATTGGCTAGACCTTTGACCGAGGCTGCATAAACACTCGGTGGATAAGGTGGTGGGTAAAATGCTGCCGTTGCCACGATGCCGGGATGTTGGGAATAGACCGTATTCAATACGGTGGGAATGGCCGTTGCCGTGGATGGGATGTTGTTGGTGAAAGTCCGGTTAAGCAAGACATGATATACCAATATCCCCTTCACTGTTTGTGCGGACAATGCACCGAACAAGGCTGGGTTTTGGAATACTGCCGGTGTTGAGGCCAGATACTGTGCTTGTTGGATGGCTATCTGGGGAGGCACGCTCTGGGCGATCAATGCTTGGGCGATGGCTCCGGTCAAGAGTGATTGGAATGCGGAATCCGTTGGTGCGAAAACTGTGGCATTCACCAGCGGATAACTGAGTGTGTAAATCAGGCTGTTGAAGCTCGTGGGGGCTACACCGCTATCTGCACGTATGAGGGCGGCTCTGAGATAAGCAAGCGATTTGTTGTTGTTGCTTGCCGTGTCACTATTGATCCGGTCCCAAAGAGAGCGTGAGGGTGGCATCACCAGGGTGAAGGGATTGTGAATAATGCCATTAGAGGCCTTTATGTCAGTTGCTACCAATGGGATATTGTTCACCCAAGCCCCATTATCCCTTCTGGAAGGGAAAGTGGAGAAACGGACCAAAGGACTTGTGTTGGGTGCCGGGAAGGTGAAAGCCGTTGGCAATTGTACATTGGGATAGACTGGCTGTATATTCAAAGACGAATATATCTGGCCCGGTACCAAATGATATTGCAACACGGGAACGAGTAATTCCAATGGAAGAGCGTTGACCACATCCGCGCTTGGAATTCCTGCATATCTAAATGCATCGTTTTTGGGAGCGAAGAATGTGAATGTGGAGTTGGTCTTCGCGAGTGACTGGATCAATCCGGTCCGTGTCAATGCAGCGGTGAGGAAACTATATGAAGTGTCACCGCTGATGATCTCCGCAATGGTTTGTCCCGAATTGTCAGGATAGTTGATCGGTACTGCTGGAGGCACGTCCTTGTTACAGGAAGCAAAGGCAAGGCCTATTAAGAGGGCTGCCATCGGTAACCGCAGGAAATATATGGATCTTTTCATATGCTCTTGACTTTTTCAGTGTTATTGATCAGAATACATTGTATGCGAATTGTACATAGTACATGCCGCCTATGGAAGGATTCCCGGGCGCGGTGACATAGTACTGATTCAACAGGTTGTTCGCTCCGATCCTGACCATGGATTTGATCGATGGGAATTTATAGCTCACCTGCGCATCAAGGGTATGGTATGCTGGTACAGCACCATTTATGAAATCTGCTTCCCAAAAGAATGAATCCTGCCAGCGATAGGTAACGTTGAATCCCCAGCGTTTGGAACCACCGAAACCTGAGTTTCCGAACATCGCGTTTGTACGGAAGCGCGGGGTGTTGTAGCCTGCCTGGTATCCTTCAGGAACACCTTCAATGATATCAGATGAAAAATTACCGCTTACGTAGAAACCATGTTGCAAGCGATACTCCAGACTAAGACCCCAGCCAAATGTGGTGACCCTATCTGAATTGCTCAGGTTTTCCGGTACGGAAAGAATCTGGCTTTTATTCGGATCGGCTAGATCGTTAGGGTTACCTGTAAGGCTTTGAGCTACGAGAGATCGTACAATGAAGTTATGGTATACGCCCCAATAGCCGTAAGCATCAATGAGTAACCTTTTATTGGCCACCAAACCTCGATATCCAACCTCATAGGATGTCAGCGATTCCGGCTTGAATTCACCGAAGGTTTTCACTTTGGGTATACCCAGGCCAAGCGTATTCAGATCATAAACGGGGTTGGTATCGAAATGGAAGAACTTAAGCATGGAGGGTATACCTCCGATAATACGGGTATTGCTGCCCGCGGGCAGATTGATGTATTGTTGCTGGTTGGTTGGAAAACGATAGGCTGTTTGGTAAGAGAATCGCAAGTGGTTGTTCTCTGCCAGTTTGACCAGCAATGTTGCCCTTGGTGTAAGTCTGCCTTTGAAATTAGAATTTTTGTCATAACGTGCAGAAACGCTCAGTTTGACATTACCTCCCAACGCTTTTGTCACCTGTGCGTATGCACCAAACTCGGAAATGGGAATATGACCGGCTGTGTCTGAAAATAGCGTTCCCAAAGAATTGAGCTCATATCTCCTGTAGTTGGCACCTACCAGAATTTCCGCGAATTTTCCCGTGAAGGGAGTCAGGTTGTACTGTCCTTCCAGAGAATAGAGGTTACTTCTATCCACCAGCAATCCACCCCCTGCGGAGATCGGGCGCAGGCGAACAGAATCATATAAGCGCTTGAATTGATCACTGCCAGCATCTGGTCGTCCGATATCTGCAATAGATCGTGCGGCATTATGAGCATCTATATCGCTCATCCCATTCATCTTGCTGTTAAGGTAGGCTTGTCCATATACGGGATACCATTGTGTGGAAGGTTTCCAGGCCTCATTGAAAAGGCGGGTGGCCACTGTGGAGTTATAAGATTCACCTGCATTCTCCTGTGTGGTATAGGCTCTGAGGAACCAGTTTTTCCCGACGAGGTCGAACTTGTATTGACCCATTTTCAACCCCTTCAGGGCATAGCGCTCAGAACCGGTATAAACGGCATTCCCCGTTCCCCAGTAAGCTTCAAATATAGCTTCGACCCCGTTATTGAATCGATAATTCAGGGAGCCTCCGACTTTGATGTTGACGGCATTCGGATTGACGACATCTTTTTCGTCATATCCGGTGCGGGATACAGGATTGGGGTTGGTGGTCAATGTACTGATGTATGGAGCGAGAAAAGGTGCTTGAGCAGCAATACCTTTCATCACCAGGTTCAGGTCAACCGTGGTCTCATCCCCATAAACGTTGACCCCATCATAGTTGGGATCTGTGTCACGGGTACCAGGTATGATTTTGCCATCAGTTCCAACACGTTTGTAGTTCCTTTTGTCTGCTGCAAGCCAATCCTTGGCTTGTATAATTTCTGCGTTTATTTTATATGCAAATTTATCAGAAACCTTCTGTGCCCACCTCAATCCCCAATTAAAATAAGGCGAAGGGGAACGATATTTGGAGTCCACATGCATGGCGCCATTCTTCATTTGGAAGGAAAGTCCCTGATATTTGAACGGGCTTTTGCTGTTCACGACCAAGGTTCCGTTCATGCCACCTGGACCATATAGTGCGGAGGATGCACCAGGAAGCAATTCCATGCTTTCCACATCCAGCTCTGACAAACCGATGATTGAACCTACGGAGAAATTGAGACCAGGAGCCTGGTTATCCATTCCATCCACTATCTGATTGAAACGGGCATTGCCACTGCCGCCAAAACCACGTGTTGTCGGGGTCTTGAAAGTCAAACTGGATGCATACATGTCCACACCTTTCATATTGGTGACCATGTCGTAATAATTGGCCGCAGGCGCATTCCTGATGGCGGAAAGGCCCACCCGTTCAATGGAAACGGGCGACTCGAGGATCCTAGTTGGGAGTCTTGTTGCAGCCACTACAACTTCCTCTGACAGAGAGGCGGAGGGTGTTAGGGTGACAGTAGATACATCTCCGGCAGCATTGATGATGATCTCCTTAGCATCATAACCAATAGAGGATACAACAAGGGTTGCAGGAAAGGCGATGGAAGTTGGCACAGTGAGGCGGAAGTTCCCATTATCATTGGTAAATGTGCCGAATGATGTTCCCTTCAGGGTTACGGAAACAGCTCCGACCTTCTCATTGGTGGAACTGCTCTTGACGTTCCCGGTAAGGGTTAAATTCTGTGCATGCACCAAGTAAGGGAGCATAAGCAGCATGAGGGCCGTAAAGCCCACCAATTTTTTCATAAGCAAGAATTTTGACGTACAAATTTTTTCCAAAATACATCATGTTATCCTATAGTTAAAATTATTTTTGGCAAGTTAAGTGGCTGAAAATGTTGAAATTTTATGCCCATTCCTCCTTGTTGAAATGAGCGCATGGCGCTATTTTAGCAATATGAGCACATTTCAGTTCCCTGGACAGACGGGTTTTTACAAGGGTAAAGTGAGGGACGTGTACACCATCCAAAACGAATGGCTGGTCATGGTCGCGAGTGACCGAATATCAGCTTTCGACGTGATACTGCCCCGCCCCATCCCGTTCAAGGGGCAGGTTTTGAATCAGATCGCAGCTCATATGCTCCGGGGCACTTCCGATATCTGTCCTAATTGGCTGGCAGATGTTCCTGCCCCTTCGGTATCCATAGGCAGAAAATGCACGCCCTTCCGCATCGAAATGGTCGTACGGAATAACCTCGTGGGTCATGCTTGGAGGACCTATTCCTCGGGTAAAAGGGTACTCTGCGGAGCTTCTATGCCGGATGGTCTTAAAGAAAACGATTTCTTCCCCACCCCCATCATCACTCCAAGTACTAAAGCCGATGCTGGACATGACGAGGATATTACGCCTGAAGAGATCATAGACAGAGGACTCGCCACTGCAGAAGAATGGGAAATTTTGACCAGATACACTTTCGCTTTATTTGAAAGAGGCAGGAGCATCGCACTCAAACAAGGCCTTATACTGGCCGATACCAAATATGAATTCGGCAGGATCGGGGACATCATCTATCTCATGGACGAGATCCATACTCCTGATTCTTCCCGATATTTCCATGCCGAAGGTTTCGAAGATCGTCAGCTCTCCGGAGAAAGGCAAAAGCAATTGAGCAAGGAATTCGTCAGGGAATGGCTCATATCGAATGGCTTCATGGGCAAGGAGGGGCAAATTGTTCCCGCCATGTCTGATGAGTGGATTCGGACAATTTCTAACCGGTATATTGAACTTTATGAAAAGGTGATCGGCCAACCTTTCCGGCCCGAAACTTTGCCCGAACAGGAAATATATGATCGGGTGGTTGCCAGCCTGGTGAAATTGAATGCATGACCCTCCATGACACTGATCGCCTATTCCATTACATAAATCTCTGAACATGCTCCGGAAAATCACACCGTTCATGATCTTTTTATCTGTCTCCCTGGCCATGAAGGCTCAGGAAAGTTTTTTGATCACCGGCACCTATACTTCAGGCAAGAGTGAAGGGATCTATGTACACCGGTTCAACCCTGCAAATGCCGATCAAAGTGCAGTGGGCAAGGCTACGGGTATCAAGAATCCTTCTTTCCTGTGTCTTTCCCCCGATCGTAATCATGTCTATGCGGTCAGCGAGAGCAATGACCAAGGACATGGAGGTAAGGTTTTTGCCTATTCATTGAACAGGCATTCTGGCTACTTGCTTAAACTTAATGAACAGCCCTCAGGAGGTGATGATCCTTGTTATGTGACCGTGGACAGATCCGGTAAATGGGTCATCGTCGGTAATTACAGCAGCGGCAACTTGAGTATTCTTCCCATCTTGAAAGGTGGGTCTTTGGGTGAAGCCGTGACCCGTATCTCACACCAGGGTACCGGATTTGACAAGCGCAGGCAGGATAAACCACATGTGCATGAAACCGTGATTTCTGCAGACAATAAGTTTATTTATGTGCCTGACCTCGGTCTGGATAAAGTCTATATCTACTCCTTTGATGCCGCTAGTGGAAAGGCCGTCCCGGCATCTATGCCATACGCCGAAGTCAAAGCAGGAACAGGACCTCGTCATATCATTTTCCATGCCACCCTGCCCTATGCCTATATCATTCAGGAGCTGACCGGAACGGTGACTGTTTTCCGTGTCGATAAGAAGACGGGCAGTTTAAAAATCATTCAATCCATCAGTTCATTGCCCAGTGGATTCAATGGGGACGCTGGCTCAGCAGATATACATATTTCACCCGATGGTCGTTTCCTATATGCTTCCAACAGAGGTACATCCAATACGATCGCCGTTTTCGAAATCGATAAGTCCAACGGTAAAGTCAGCATAAAAGGGACCCCCTCTTCATTAGGGATTCATCCGCGCAATTTTTGCTTTGATCCCTCCGGAGACTGGCTGCTTGTTGCCAACAGGGATTCAGATCAAGTAGTGGTTTTCCGAGTAGACAAAAAGACCGGTATGATCAGCGATACCGGGAAAAGGATAAATATCCCCTCTCCCGTCTGTCTCATCTGGTCGGACATGACTAAGTAATCTATTCCTGCAATTGGATCAGTGTCTTTCGGATCCTCCCAGTTTCTTCAGACTGGCTCTGGATTTGTTGAAGATGTTATGCCCTTTTCTGAATTCCTTCCTTTTTAGTTTTTTCTCATCCGCAGGGAGATTTTTGAATTTCCTGCATTCTTCCGAGCAACAGGAATCGAATCTCAGACTGCATTCAGGACATTGTATGAAAAGTAAGTGGCAGGCGTCATTAACACAATTCACATGGGTGTCGCAGGGTTTCCCGCATTGATGGCAATGTGAGATTATGTCCGAAGTCACCCTCTCCCCCAACCTGTCATCGAAAACGAAATTTTTACCTATAAACCGATTCTCCAACCCTTTTTCCCGAACCTGATTCACATAATTGATTATGCCACCTTCCAGATGATAAACTTTTCTGAATCCGTTATGTAGCATCCAGGCACTGGCTTTCTCACATCGGATCCCTCCCGTGCAATACATGATGATGTTGCGATCACGTTCGTCCTTCATCATGTCTACTGCCATGGGTAATTGTTCGCGGAAAGTGTCGCTTGGAAGTTCAAGAGCATTCCTGAAATGACCGACCTCGAACTCATAATGATTACGCATATCGATCAATATGGCATTCCCTTCGGCCGTCATGGCATTGAATTCTTCAGCATTGACGTACTTGCCCCTGTTCTGCATATCGAAATCCGGGTCAGTTATACCATCTGCCACTATCTGTGGACGCACTTTGATGTCGAGGACGAAAAAGGATCTACCCTCATCATGTACTGCTGTGTTCAGTCTTAGGTTTTCACAACCGGGTATGGAATGTATCTTATTCCTCAATTGCTCGAGTTTTTCCACAGTTACATTCACTTGAGCATTGATCCCTTCCCCCGCAACATAAATCCTTCCAAATACACCCAGTTCGGAAAGGTCACTGTAGAGTTCATCCCGAAAAGTATTCGGGTCACTAATTGGAAAATATTGATAGAATGATAGCGTGGTCCTGGGAGTTGGATCCTTTAGCGCTCGAGTCTTTAGTTCCTTTCTGGAGACCCTGTTATGAAGCGATGGCATGTTTAGATTGTTTTATGAATTCCGTGCCGGATTCCCATCGCAAAATTCGTTAAAAAATCTTTCTCAGACCATTTAAACAATGATCTTTGATGACATACTGAACCCCCATGTTCATAATTATCATCCCCAAAACTTCTGCATTAGAGTCCGCATGGGCAGAAGTGAAATCTCCTGAAACTTACTGTTCGTCACTTTTTTGCGTGCAAGTACCAAAACATTTCAGTATCTGACGAAAGATGTATCGACAGCTCCCTGGGCACATTTATTTTCCAGATATGCCCATCAGGTAGCCGCTGATATCCGATATGTCCTTTGCAGACAATCCCAATGCGGTAGGTTCTGGCATCAAAGAAGAGGTCTGTTTCTTCCGACTGGTGATCTTGTCTTTGGAAATAGCATGTCGCTTACCTGTAAGATCTTTCAAAATGACGTTCTGGTCATCCGCGATGATGAAGCCATAGTAGGAAACTCCATCAGAAGTGCCGATGGTCCAGGCTTCATATCCGAACATGATCGCGGCGCTGGGATGGATGATCGCGTCGATCAGTCCTGCCCTATCGAATTTATTCCTGATCTGAGTGAGTTCTGGTCCAACATCACCGCCATTGCCTGAAACTCGATGGCATGTTGCGCAGGTATTTTGAAAAGCCACCTTTCCTTTGTCGACATCAGGCTTCAATGCTTGAATGGATGACGCACTGAGTTCGGTCACACTCTTTTTTTGAAAGATCTGGTTGGCCTGTGTTCGTATGCCTAAGTCTGGACTCTTCAACAGAACTGCTTTGACCGATGGAACGAGATCTTTGGGTAAGGTTTGGGAAACGGCCATATCAATCAGAAGTTGGCCTCCTATCGGATCTTTGGCCATTTCCTCTGCTGTTCCTTTTCTGTCATTGATGTTGATATATTCATTTAGAATCAATTCCCTTGATGCCTTCATCTCTGCTTTGCGCTTTTCTGCTGCCAAGTCCAGTCCAACCTTACCCCAATCGATGAGGGTTGCCCAGTCGTTTTCTTTTCGGAATGCCAGCCAATATTTTGCTTGTTCTTTTATTTCCTTCGTTGTGTTTGAGGAAAGGGAAAGCATTGTTTTTACTGCACTGCTGTCATTGATGAAGCCCAATGCAGTGACCATCTTTTTTCTTTCTGCAACGGACAATCGGGAGTCCTCCGCCCAGGATCTCAACACGGGTACAGCTGCTTTCGGATGCAATCGCCATAGCAGATTTGCATAGGCTTCATTCCATTGGGAAGGTGATGATCCAACCTTGGTTCGGAATGCATCGCGGATATCCGGAAACACGATGTCGGCTTCTTTTTCCAAAGCAGCACCCAGCGCTTCGGTCAGGTAAGCATCTTTCCCATCATAGGATGATATGATGCCCAATAATGGTTTCCTTTTTTTATCCAGTGGGAAATCACGCAAGGCGATGGCTATTTCCTTCTGTAGGAATGTGGATGGGTTTTTCACCCTGCCGATCAATGCAATCAATTCATCATCATTAAGAACGGCCCTTAAAGCCCTGAATGCAGTTGCGGAATAGCGAACATCCTTCGACGCTAGGAGTTTTTCAACTTCATCCTGTCCCTTCTTTCCCAATTGTGCGAGTAGCCAGATAGCACGTGCCTGATGATAAGGATTTTCTGAATGGAGCAAAGGGGTCAGAACAGGAATGGCCAGGTCCCCCATTTTTTTCAATGCGTTGAACCCGAGATTGCGGACATTCACCGCAGGGTTTTTAAGGGCTTCCGTTTGGCCAGCCGTGGTGGAAAGATCCAATTTCGGATTGATCAGCTTGGTTTTCTTCGGAGTGATCCTGTAAATGCGACCATATCCTATACTGTCTTCCATTTGGTGACCACCTACCACCGGATCATACCAATCCGCAACGTATAAAGCGCCATCTGTCCCGACCATGACATCACTTGGACGGAACCAGTTCCTTTTGTTGGCATTGGCGCTTGAATCGTTCCAAACATACCCTCTATTGTCATTCGGCTTGGAGCTCAGGAAATTGGTCCTTTTGCCTTTGAGTTGAAAGCCGCCACCGTTCAAGGTGGGCAAATAGCCAAATACGACATTCCTGCCGGCATCAGCACTGAAAAGCATACCCCGGTATTTCTTTCCCAACCCGTCACCTTCATTGAGCACAACGCCTGTTGGCGCACCGGCTCCTGAATTATCGCCAGCTGGGATAACGCCAGGATCTTCCTGGTGCCAGTGAGCAGTGAACATATCCTGACCCGGACGTTGGTCAGCTTGCCAAAATCTGGTGCCATCGGCACTGAAATATCCCATATTCCCTCCTTCCATGAGCCAGCTCACCCTGCAGGTGACCACACCATCGTCGTTGTCATTCTGCCACATGTCGCCATATGAGTCGACGAAGGTCTCATAACTGTTCCGGAAACCCTGTCCCATGACCTTGAGGCCCGTTCCATCTGGGTTGATCCGCAACTGTAAACCTCCTACCCATATTCGACCATCATCACTGATACGCTTTCCTTCGTTTTTAAGGTTGTAGGGGGTCCCACCTGTGTAAATGCTTCCCGAACGCAAGGTGAACCCATTCTTGTCGGTCACCATGTGAGGACCTGCATTTCCCACATTGAAATGCCAGCAACCATCAGGACCCGCGATCACGGAATGCAGGGAATGATCGTGATCAAGCCCTCCGAAACCAGTGAGCAGGATTTCTTTGCGATCGGGTTTGTCGTCACCATCATCGTCCGTATAAATAATGAGGTTTGGAGAGCAGGAAACGATCACTTTGTTTCCGATCACGGCGATACCCAATGGTGAAACGAGATCGCGGTCTTCCACGTAAACCGTTGACTTGTCAGCCACTCCATCATGATTACTATCCTGAAGAATGACTATCCGATCCCCTTTCTCATGATGTAGAGCACGTGTCGAATCGTTGTTGAAGTTCCGGTAATTCACGGCCTCGGTAACCCATATCCTGCCTTTCTCGTCCGTGTCGATATTCGTAGGATTGTAAAATAAAGGGCTCTCTGCCCATAATGTGACCTCCAGGTCATCTGGAAGATAAAATGGGGTGTCTTTTGATGATGACGGGGGATTTTCATCGAAAGACACAGAAATGATGACCAGGCCAATGACCAACAGCATGCGTCTAAAAGAGATCATGATCTATTCAGTTGAAAATATTTCTAAGGTAATTCAGGTTGTGTTCATAGCTCTGCTCAATACTCAGGTCTTCGGGCCTCGCCCATTCGATCTGCATCCATCCATCACCTCGGTATCCAATATCACTCAGGGCTTTGGCAATCCGTGGCCAATCCAAGGTGCCTTTTCCCAAAAGAAATCCATTTTCCTTGATATGCAATTCACAGATATTGTTTTTACCCAACACGCTCAACTCATGATAGATGTCGTTGCCGGCATCGGCGGCATTCCGGAAATCATAATAGACCTTGATGGCAGGTGAACCAACTTGCTGCATGATCTCCAGATGTTCTTCAGCGGTAAGATAGGATTCGATCCCCAGGGTAATACCCATTTTTTCCGCTCTGGGTGCAACAGATCGCAACTTTTTCACTACGGCCTCTTTGCCTTTATTGTCGTTGCGCAGATCATTATTGGAAAAAAATGCGAGTAGTATGGCCGTGACTCCTAGGTTTTTTGCAACTTCTATACTGTCCCATACCCATTCGTCAGTGCGGGGATCCGATTTGTAAGGTACTTCATTCAATTCCCCTATTGCCAAACTGGATATTTTTATGCCAGTTGTTCTGGATTGATCCAAATATGCCTGTTGTATCTCTTTTTTTCTGAGGTGCATGTTGTTCTCCAAGGTTCCAAGGCTCACTTGCAGACCATCAAGACCGATGTCCTTCGCCAATTGAAGTCCTGTGACATCAGCAGTTTTTCCGATGCTCCAATCGCAAGTACCGATCTTTAGATGTTTGTTTCGGCTATAGCCTGCCCAATTCGCAGGAAGGATCGCCTGACCTCCAAGCAGTAAAGCAGAATTTCGGATAAGATCACGACGCGATATCATGGGTTATATTAATGATGGTCAGGAAAATACAGGGTCTTTCTATGGATACTTTTTAAAAGTATCCCCTTTTGGCTAAAAAACAATGATGGATGGAGGTTGTGTTCATCATTTCGCTGAGCGATTAAGGAAATTCGACTCCCGAGTTAATAATCTTTGAACAGGCTGTTGAATGCGAATATGCCAATACGAATCCCTTGGTTGTAATAACCTTTTTCTGTCCAGCCCCAAACATAATCCACCCTGAATATTTTCAAGATATTATCCAGGCCGACGAAGCATTCCGCATAGTGGTTCTCCGGACCCACCCACAAGAGATTGGTTCCTGCGATCAGCCGCAGATTGAGCCTTTTCACATAAGGTATCTTGTTGGTCAGGAAACCATTGAAATGATGCTCTGCATGCAATGCTGTATAAAAGCCGTACATCCCCGATTTGAGATAATAGGGAAGCAACTGGAAACCATTCAGGTAGTTCTCGGCCTTGGAGGTGAGGTTGCCATTGAAATGAATGTAATCGGGGATCTCTGCCCGTGCTTTGTTCAGGAAGCCACCCCATTCAGCCTGGTAACGAATTTCTCCGGGTATCTTTAAGTTGATGTTCTGCTGAACGGTGAATTGCCATTTCGTGAAATCGACATCGCTTCCGAATAATCCTTTGATCCCTTTGTCCAGACGCAGCGTGAAAAGCGGGTATCGGGAACCGATATTGATTTTTCTGTCCGGCATCTCAATATAACGAGTACCAGGCCTGTACCGTAATTCCGCAGAAAGTACGAATGCTTCGTGAGGGCTCATGTTGGAAGTGGCGATCTCCGTGGGGAAATTCGGCGTTAGGTTTTCGCGATTGTTGTGTCGTCCCCAGTAACTCGTTGTATCCGTGTTTTCCAGTGGTCTTCGTTTCTGATATTGAAAGCCTGCACGGATTGTGAATCCTGCACCGATGCCCCGGGTATATTCGGCAGAAAGGGTCTTCGCTTCATATATTTTCATGTAGTTCCGTCCATCCATCAAAGTGGTCAGGGTATTCATGACCTGTGGGATGGGATTGTCGTTGTTGAATTGGAAAATGCGACTTCCTGCTGAAAATTTCCAGGTGTTCACGTATTTGATACCATATTTGTATTCCCCGATCACCAATGGATTGAAGTGTCCGTTGTTCAAACCATATCTTATGACCGGAGAGATCTTCAATTGTCTCCTCCCCTCCCACTTTTTTGTCCAGGTTCCGGCCAATTGGATCGCCCATCCTTCCACGGTATTGAAACTGATCACTTTCAGCAGCGGATCATATTGAAAGCCGGTTCCTTTCGAATGCCGGCTCAGTTCCTGTCCGTTGAGCAGAAGTCCAACAGGTGTGAGTTTGTTCCGGATCTTGTCCAGTGAATCCAGATAGTGAGGGTCCGCTCTTTTCTGCTCCAGGCTATCCTTCATATTGAAGTCTTTCACTTCATCCTCCATCAATGGAATCGGCCGTAAAGCTGACCAGAAAGCCGGATCCCTTTTGTTCGAGAGGCTGTCGTACCGGATCAGAGTTCTGTCGAAGAAACCCTTTTTGATGGGAGGGGAAAGCAGATAATTTGAAAATACGGATGTGAAGAATCCATGGCCATCGAAGCCCATGAAGGATACCGTAGGATAAACGATCTGGCTTTGGATCATCCATATATCACCTTTTACCTGCATGTAGAGTTGTTCGAGCCGGATATCACGGAGGAACTCCAGTTGGGAACTTTTGTTGAGTTGCAATTGAAGGCTATGGATGCGCCATTCACCTTCCACGATATTAATATACCCGGAGAATAAAGGCTCATAGTCCCTTTTTGGTATCACCTGGATCCGGTTTATCTGTCTGCCGTCCTCAAAGAAAGCCCCTGTATACTTGTACTTGTAGTATTGCAGAGCGCCTTCCGCTATGGGTGATATGAAACCACGTGGATTCACATTCTGGGTGATCTCGACATGGTTGTCGTAAAATGAAATGACCTTTGGGTTGCTGAATCCAAAACCGTTGCTCTGACCGCTGACGCGGGTGGAAATCACTTCTATCTTTTCTTTGTCAGGTGGACTTACTGTGTACCTGGCCATGGTTTCAGAGAGGTAGATCATTTTGTTGGGTGAAGGACCACCATCCCCGAAATCGATTCGTTGGCCGAAAAAGATTTTGGGATAACTGTTCAGTCTGATTTGCCCTTTGGTATATACATCACATTGGTACGATATCTCCTGCCTGCGGTAATAAGGTCTTTTCTTTATGGCTTCTCTGATGATCGCATAGGCAGGATCCTCTTGTCCCGACTTAACCGTGATCATGTCCAGTGTGAGTTGTTGGAGATTCAAGACGAAATTGAGCAATACACTATCTTTTCCGACATGCACCTTAACTTCTTCGGAACCGTAACCTACATGCCTGGCTATCAACACATGATCTCCCGGGGGCAGATCTATGTAATATTCACCCTCTGTGTTGGCTGTCGTACCCGTGGTAGTTCCTTTGAGTAGAATGGAACTGAAAGGAAGCGGAAGGCTACGATCGGAGAAAACTTTTCCCTGCACGCGTGTGCTTTGGGCATGTGCACCAGCGAAGATCAGGAAGAGTGCCGGCCAAAAATGATTCAGGATGTTTTTCGTCAAACAGCGGTTTTGATTCAATGTTTATTCAAGGGAAAAAATGCCCTTCTTGCCAGGCTGCCTGTCAGTGCACCCAGTGCGCCGGTCAGTCCACCGAGGAGCCCTGTCACCATGATGAGCAGGCCCGGCTCATCTTTTTTCAGTATGAATAAGGATATGCGGTGGGCCAGAATATCTTGATTGGCTTTGCTTCTGATCCAGGACATGATGCACCAGAAAAGAAAAATGCCCAGGAATCCGGTAAGGGCTGAAAATCCCGGTGACTGGTACAACATGACCGATACTGCGCATGCAGCCAAGGCAATGCTCCACCACGGCATATAGAGGCCAAGTGAATAGGCAAGCACTGCAGTGAGGAAGATGGAGACCAGGAATTTCATATTAAACTGGAATATCAGGGTTTAAAGTTCAATGTCCATTTCACGCGTAGATCCTTTTCCTCGCCAGGTTGCATGAACCAAAGCGGATAATAATCCCCTTTTGCCCAGGTATCGATGAAGTTGTCATAGTAGAGGCTGCCTGGATTGCCACTCTGCCCGCCAGGATAGACTGCATATGCTTCTGTGGGGGATGTCATATGAACGATCATTCTCCAGCTTGGGCCATGATCGTGTTGTGTGGCATTGATTATACCTTTCCCGCCCCCGTTCATCACACCTGCTCGGGCAAAGGGGATTGCATTTGTTTTCAGCAGATGATAGATGGTGGTGTTTTTCGCCTTGGCCCATTCAAGTCGTCCTTCACTTTCTAATTCCCGCAATCCTATCGCGGCTTTCTGGAACGAAACATTTACGATATCGCTCAGTGTTTCCTTTTTTGGTGTTCTGATGTCGTCGATAAAACGGTAATCAGTGGAATCCCGTAGCAGACCTTCCAGTACTACAAAATGATCAGGCTCACTGATGGGTAAAGCGGATTTGTGCAACTCATCATACAGTACTGCCGACTCCAGACTGTCCCACCAATTCACGAAACAGGTGGCAGCTTTTTCTCCGGGGTCGTTCCGAAGATTCCAGTCCTTGATCAATTTCAAGAATGATTTTTCGGGTTCTTCCAATTTGGATTCATCTATATATTTCAGAAGCAAGGGTCTTGCAAATTCAGCGAATACATTGTAATTGTCGGTCTGAAGTTTTTTCATGTCGTCCGGGGTGATGTTTTCCATGGCCCTGAGTCTTCTGTTTATGGCGATTGGCCGGTAAACTTCATAACTGCCGGGAATGAAATAGGGATAAGCCGTATCAGCAGCCCGCTGATTGGCACTGCTGATGAATCCCTGTTCAGGATTGATCACATGAGGATTCTCCTCTTGCGGGATGAACCCTTTCCACATGTAACTGCTGTCCGAACCGGGCATCACGAAATGCCCCTGATCCTTCCAGCGCAATGGGAAATTCGCCTGTTGCCAGAGGGCGATGTCCCCATCTTTGGATGCGAAGATCATGTTCTGACCCGGCACATTGAAGTATTTGATGGCTTGCAGGTAATCGTCATAATTCTTGGCTCTGTTCAACTGGAACCACATCCTGAGTATATTGGAAGGGTCATGAGCCACCCACCGCAAGGAATATGCCTTGCCGTCATGTAATTTATCAGAGAATGATTGATCGTAAGTTACCGGGCCAAAAATACTGTAGGCAACCGTGTCCAGAACATCAGCCTTCCCCTTGACCCGGATATGTTCGATGCGTTTATCCGCGTTTTTCCATTCTTTATTGAACCAGTATTGAGATCGGCTTTCATCCCTGAATCGTATTTCATAATAATCCTTGACATCACGTCCGGAATTGGTGAACCCAAAGGCGATGTGGTCATTGAAACCGATGACGATACCTGGTATGCCAGGGAATGTCACACCATAGGCGTTATAACCAGGACAGCTGATCTGCATTTCGTACCAGATTGATGGAAGTGTCAGGCTGAGATGGGGATCGTTACAGAGAATCGGCTTCCCGGATTTTGTTTTTCTGCCGGAAATTGCCCAATTATTGCTTCCGTTACTGGGATCCGGTTTGTATTCGCCACTGAACCAAACTGAATCCCCATGATGCAGATAAAGGGAATCGGCGAATTGTGGTGGTGTTGGTAATGAATCCGGTTGTTTGAAAAGGGTTCCCTTAGGGATCACCGGGTCCAGAGAATCCGGTATCTCAGGGAAAAGTGCCCTGAAGTTATCTTCACCCAGCAAGCGCAGGGCATTGGTCTGCTCAAAATCACGATCGAAACCGGAGAGTGTATTAGTCAATGCTTTCGTGAACAGGGCGGTCTTCAGATTATCCCATTCCTCGGGTTGATAACCCAGCAGTTTATATTCCAAAGGCAGATCACTGGTGCTGAGTGAATGTATGTAGGAATTTACACCTGAAGTATAGGCATCGAGGCCAGCCTTCATCTGCTGGTCCTTTTCCATTTCTCGCAGGGCATTTTCAGCAGCATAGGTGAGGCCGATGCGACGCTGTGTCCTGTCATAGTGTATGGCTTTTTCACCTACTATCTCACTGAGCCTTCCAGCAGTTGCCATGGCTTGGAATTCCATCTGCCAAAGCCGGAATCGGGCATGCAGATAGCCTTGAACGAAATATGCGTCCACTTCCTTTTCTGCACGAACGTGCGGGACCAGTCTTTCATCGAAGAACACCTCCACCTTCCCTTTCAGGCCCTGGAGACTTAGGTCTCCGGAAAAAGACGTGTTGATCGGTTCGGCATTTTGCCAAACCCCTTCTTGTGGACTGAGTAGTCTTCCCAATGGGGCTGGCAAAACTTTACGGCTGTCGAGTAATACGATCAGGGCTATGGTTGCGGCAGCAGAAATCAAGAAAAGCACCGTGCGCATGATGGACAGGATTGAGTTGGAAAATTAATGAAAATACTCGGCCTCGCTCATTTCATTTGCCGGTAAAAAGACATCGGTTTACTTTTGTGCGGAAAAACAGGTTATGGGGAATGAACATTCGGAAGGTATCCGTAACATCCTTGGGCTGCAACTGCCCACCGACCCGCGATGGGTGGATCTGGCTGACAGATCCATGGAGGAGATACTAACCGATCATGCTTTTTGTGAGCAAAAGGCTGCCACGAGTTGCATCTCCCTGATCCAGCGGTATTCCCACCTGGAAAAACTGGTAGAGGAACTATCACCGATCGTTACCGAGGAATGGGGACATTTCCGACTAGTACTGGCCGAGTTAGGCAAGCGCGGTCTTAGATTAGGGAGACAGCGGAAAGATGTTTATGTGAACAGCTTGATGGAATTCGAGAAGAAAGGAGGGAATGATGAGGGTCGATTGTTGGACAAACTCCTGATCTGCGCTTTGATCGAGGCGAGGAGTTGTGAACGATTCAAGCGATTGAGCGAAGGCCTTGAAGATCCATATATGAGGGATTTCTACAGGAGATTCATGGAAAGCGAGGCCGGACATTATACACTCTTCATCAATCTGGCAGAAGAATTTGTCGGAAAGGAAAAGACCAGATTAAGATGGCAGGAATGGCTGACCTATGAGGCTGAACTCATGAGCAAATTGGTTTTACGTGGGGATCGTGTGCACTGAACGTTCAAAACGCTTATCAGTTCGAAGAGAAGTATTTGATATCCTGGCTAAAGTCCAATGATGGATGATTTGCCTGCAATTGTCGGGATAGCTCCAAATATTGATCCATGAATCTGCGGTGTGCTGTGGAGTTCGGTTGGAATGGTTTATGTGACCTCGCAACATTTATCGCGTTTATCTTCTTCATCAGTTCCTGGGTTGGGTCGTCCATATACGTTTGAACGAATTTCTCCCAGACATATCGAGTGGCCAGATAATTTGGGTGCACCATGTCTTCCGCAAAGTAACGGTAATCCCTGAGGTCATCCATCACGAGTTCATAGGCGGGGAAATAATGTACAGATGGATGGCTGTGTACAAGTGCGTGAACCGCAGTGATGAGTGCTGCTTTACTCTGATTGTTCTCAATGAATCCATCCCGCAAGTGTCGAACTGGACTGATGGTTAAAATGATCCTGAGTCGGGGATTGAAACGAAACAGCTTTGTGAAAACTTCATCCAACTCGCGAAACATTTCATTCTGCCCGAGCAATCTTTTCTGGAAGCGATCCGTGGGAACTTTATGGCAGTTGGCCACAATCCCTGCCACGGGATGTTGGTATACGAATGCGGAGCCCAACGTAATGATGATCCATTTTGAGTCTTGAAGGAATTGATGTGCCTCTCCATGGGATGAATTCATCCTGTCGATGGTTTCTTGGGAAATGGTCGATGAGAAGCGGCTGTGGAATTGCCAGCTATGCCAAACGCCGTCCTGCTCAAAGATGTCATCGGTTGTATACTTTCTGGCATTCATGCAAGATGTCAGGCTATGTGCAATGCTGAACGGATTGAAGAGGATGCCGTTAGGATTTTCCAGGACTGGGTATCGATAATTCCTGAGTTGACTGGCCATGTGATCGGTGAAGCAGGAGCCCGTTAGCAGTATAGGGTCTCCCATACCGATTTTTTCCACGGATGGTCTAACGGAAAGGGGCAATCTGAATTCCATATCGCGAAATTAAGGAGGACCAGCGGTTCGGTGAATAGTCTTTCCATACACTCATTGCATGGAGATCCACGTGCCTTTATATATTACTTTAACAAAACTCATATTGGTTCAAATGAAGGTAGAATCACCCCTGAGTGCTACATTCGTACCCAAATTACGCTTATGGCGATCCTCATTACCGGAGCAACCGGTTATATAGGTTCTTCCCTGACGTTCAAATTGGCGGGTCTGGGTCAGGAGGTAAGGCTACTATGCCGCCAGAAACCTACCTCGCCAGCCTATAATCGACCGAATATCCATTTGGCAATCGGGGATATCAATGATAAACCTTCGCTCGAAGCTGCGATGAAGGATGTCACTCAGGTATACCATCTCGCTGCTTATGCGCGCCTGTGGGCTAAAGACCCGGGAACGTTCCATAAGATAAATGTAGAGGGAACCAGGCTGGTGCTTGAATCTGCAAAAAAGGCTGGAGTGCAAAAGGTCGTGTATACTTCAACTGCGGGAGTAATCGGACCATCGGACAATACTCCGATGGATGAAAACAGGCCGCGTATCACAGGTTTTTTCAACCATTATGAAACCACCAAGGCTGATTCCGAAGAGGTATGCAGGCAATTCACAAAAGATGGTCTGCCCGTGGTTATCGTCAACCCTGCAAGAGTATATGGTCCAGGCTTGGACACCGTCAGCAATCCAGTGACCAAGATCATGGAACGCTACATCAAGAAGAACTGGAAAGTGATCCCCGGCAATGGCAATGATGTGGGATCCTATTGCCATGTGGAGGATGTAGTGAACGGTCATATACTTGCGATGGAGAAAGGTCGAGGAGGAGAACGTTATATCATGGGTGGGGTGAACTCGACATTCAATGAACTAATGAATGCCATAAGCACTACCAGCGGAGTTAAATTGAAGCTGTATCACATCCCATTTCCGCTGCTAAAAATGTTCAGTCATCTTCAAATGCTCAAGGCCAACATCACGGGGATCTCTCCCATGATCACTCCCGATTGGGTGGCCAAATATGAGTATGATTGGGCCCTGGACAGCAGCAAGGCCGTTAATGAGTTGGGGTACCACATTCGCACGCTCCAGGACGGAGTCGGTCAGACGATCGAATGGCTGCGTCAAAACAGGATGTGATGAGGAAAATGGCACTCGTGACAGGTGCGGGACATGGCATAGGATTTGCACTTGCTGAAGGTTTAGCCCGTCGGGGTTACGACCTTTTTCTGGTTGCACTTCATCGAGATGATCTCGATAAGATATCAGCATCATTATCCTTGAAATATCAAGTTGAGTGCCATGCAATGGACATCGACCTGACTCAACCCGGTGCCTGTCAATCTGTTTTTGAAACTTTTGCCCGAACCAACGGTGATCTGCGAATTCTGGTCAATAACGCCGGAATGGGTTCCACGGCACCCTTCCTTTCTTTGGCACCCTCATTTTATGAAAAGCAGATACAGTTGAACGTCATGGTGCCTGTTGTGTTGACCAGATTATTTCTGCCTGAGTTGATGCAGAGATCCAAGGCCCATATTCTTAATGTGTCCAGTCTGGGCTCACATATAGAAGTTCCGGATAAATCGGTTTATTTGGCCAGTAAGGCGTTTATGGATTCCTTTTCTGGATCTTTACGTTTATCCCTTTCCGGTTCGAATGTACATGTCACGGTTGTCAGCCCAGGACCTGTCAACACCAATGATCGGGTAAGAGGAACAAATGCCAGATTGAAAGGCTTGTCCGCCCGAATGATACTGGAACCTGAAGAAGTTGCGGAGCAGGCACTCGCAGCTATGTTCGAAAACCGATCCCTGATCATTCCCGGTAGGCTAAATAGATTACTCTACCAACTGCAAAACCTGCTTCCTTCTAAATGGAGGTCAAAACTGGTATCGGACAGGATGCGAAACTGACCATCAACATTCTAGGGTCAAATTGGTCAACACCGACCGGTTCCTATTTACATAATTTTGAACCATGCCATTTCACCGGTTAATTTTTTATGCCTTTATCGGTTTAATCATTTTGAATGGCGGACTTAAGGCGCAGCAAACTCCATATTCCGGCGTGAACGGTATACATGAAGATTGGGCAGCTTCTGGTCCCGACAGTCTGACAAAACAAATTGTAAAGGACCGAGTAAATGTCTTTGTTTACAGTAAAGAGACCCATTTTACTCTTTCTTCTTTTGTCATCCGTACCAGCACCCGACTTGCACAGATCTTCAGTAGGAAAATAAAAGTGCTCAAGATCAGATCACCAGAGGAATTGCCCTTGAAAATGGGGGAATTGATGTCCCGTCATCCGAATCAGATGATCGGAGATCTGTGGATAGACTCTCATGGGACTTACCGTTCTGGACGCAGCTTGTTCATGTTGGGATTCGATACTGTGAATTTTGTCACTATGGATGAGCCTCGAATCCGTAAGTCGTTGCAGGATATATCCATTTATTGTGATAGGTCCAGCTATGTTACCCTTGGGGCCTGTTATGGCTCCGCCACTTACGATCGTCCTTCGAATCACATTCTGTCTTCCAGTGCCATGCAGGGGGATTCCCTGTTGTTGCAGTTGGGCAAGGCCTTCCCTCGAACACCAATCCTGGCATCTCAAAGTTGGGTCATGACGAAGCCATTCATGTTCGGAAGTAAATGGGGTATTTCCGGATACCCTCTTGGACGCAGGTTCCGGGATGAGATTTTCAGACCAGTTTGGGAACAACTGGGTAATTGGAGGATGCTTGATCCGGATTCCGGGACGGTCAGGGATGTCAACACTGTATCTCTGACATCGATCGGTGATATCAGATTCAACGACATCAATTATATCGATCAGAAAAAGCACTTGAGAAAACGATCGAAAAACTTAGCCAAATTGAAGCCGGGGCTCTATGACAGGAAGTTGTTGGAAAATTAGCCTGAGATCCCCATACGTTGTTTCATGGCTTCATAAAGTATGATGCCTGCCGCCACACTTACGTTGAACGAATCGAACTTTCCGGCCATCGGTATATGAAAATGGGCATCTGCAGCCTTGGTCATATAAGGCTGAACCCCCTTATCCTCGCTTCCCATGACAATGCAGGCAGGTGCCCGCCAGTCCATTTCGGTCACCATTTTTTCGGCTTTCATTTCACTGGTGAAAACGGGAATCCCATTCAAGTGCAGGCTATCCACCGCCTTGAGCAGGCTTCCTACCCTGCAAACGGCAATCATCTGTAATGCTCCCGCAGATGATTTGATGGCATCTTCATTCAGGGCTCCTACACCTTTATCAGGTATGATGATGGCTTGGGCACCGCAACACCATGCAGATCTGGCGATGGCTCCGATATTTCGGACATCAGTCACCCCGTCCAGCATCACCAAGAGAGGGATTTCTCCTTTACCTACGATATGGTCTAGAACCTGCTGAAGATCCATATAGGTGACCATTCCGGCCAGGGCAATGATTCCCTGATGTTGGGCTCTGCTGAGGCTGTTCAGTTTTTCAGCCGGAACAATATTGATGGGAATCTGTGATCTGTTGGCGAGTTCACGGATCTCATTGACGATTTCCCCGACCCCATTCCTGAGCATGAATATCCTCTCGATCTCTTTGCCCTCCTTTAAGGCTTCCAATACGGGTTGTCTTCCGATGATGAGGTTTGTTCTGCTCATGAAGTTTAAATTGACAGTTTGATCTGGCCTTTGTCCAACATGACTTTCACACAAAGTAAGGCAGTAACAGTCATCGAATCCGTGATACTTCCATCCAGTACCATCTCTAATGCCTCGCCGAAAGGGATTTCCATGGTCTTCAGGTCCTCGGTATCTTCGGGATGTGCTTGGCCCCTGGTCAGTCCTGTGGCTAAATAGATCAATCCGTGTTCATCTGTGACGGAATTGGAGAGATGAATTTCGAGGATCTTTTGCCAATGACTTGCGGACATGCCAGTCTCCTCTTTCAGTTCCCGTTTTGCGGATTCAAGCGGGTCAACGCCCAAAGGACCACCTCCTTCAGGGATCTCCCAACTGTATTGGGATAAAGGGAACCGGAATTGACCAACCAAAGTTATCTTTCCCTCTTCCGATAAGGCTACTATACCCAGGGCCTTGTTTTTGAAATGGACTTTTCCATAAATGCCGGGATTTCCCTTTGGATTAAGCACATCGAATTCCGTCAAGGTTATCCAGGGATTATCGTAGACCTTTCGCTCTTTGCGGATTGTCCAATTGGAGCCATTATCCTTCATTCTGTGCAAATAAAAAAACCTCCTTTGGCGGGAGGTTCTGATTAAGAATGATTTTCCTATTTGATCCCAAAGGCTTTTTTCACGGGTTTTACATAATCCAGTTTCTCCCAGGTGAACAATTCCACTTTCATGGTTTTAACCCTTCCCTCAGGTGTTTTGAAAGTTTTGGTTTTTATCTCGTTCTTGCGGCCCATGTGTCCATAGGAAGCTGTTTCCTGATAGATGGGGTTTCGTAGTTTCAGCCTTTTTTCAATATGATATGGGCGCAGGTCAAAAATCTCGCTGATCTTCTGGGCTATCTGCCCATCGGTCATATTCACTTTGGAACTGCCATAAGTATCCACGAATATCCCCATGGGTCTGGCAACACCTATGGCATACGAGACTTGTACGAGAATCTCATCAGCCACACCGGATGCGACCAGATTCTTGGCGATATGCCTCGCCGCATAGGCTGCACTACGGTCAACTTTTGAAGGGTCTTTGCCACTGAAGGCACCCCCGCCATGTGCACCTTTGCCTCCATAAGTGTCCACGATGATCTTTCTGCCGGTCAGGCCGGTATCTCCATGGGGACCACCGATGACGAATTTCCCTGTAGGGTTGATATGATAGGTGATCTTTCCAGTGAAAAGTTTCTGGACGTTCTTATTGCATTTGGCGATGACCCTGGGGATCACTATGGATCTCACATCCTGACTGATTTTGTCCAGCATTTTCTGGTCCTTGTCAAATTCGTCATGCTGTGTGGATACCACGATCGTGTCTATGCGCAGCGGCCTGTCATCATCATCATATTCTATCGTGACCTGACTTTTTGCATCCGGGCGCAGGTAGGGCATTTTTGAATTCTTCTCCCTCCGGATGAGGGACATTTCATAGAGGATCTTATGGGCTAAGTCAAGGGCCAGAGGCATGAAATTCTCCGTTTCATTGGTGGCATAGCCGAACATCATTCCCTGGTCACCTGCTCCTTGGTCTTCTTTGTTCTTACGTTCGACACCTTGATTGATATCTGGGGACTGTTCATGTATGGCGGAAATGATGCCGCAGCTGTTCGCCTCGAACATGTATTCACTTTTGGTATAACCGATCTGCGCGATCACTTCACGAGCGATCTTCTGTACATCGAGGTAGGTCTTGGATTTTACCTCCCCAGCCAACACAACCTGTCCCGTGGTCACTAAGGTCTCACATGCCACTTTGGATTGTGGATCCCAAGCCAGAAAATTGTCGATCAAAGCATCGGAGATTTGGTCGGCTATCTTGTCCGGATGCCCTTCAGATACGCTCTCTGAAGTGAATAAGTATGGCATGTTGTTGATTTTTAAGATGCAAATTTAGGGATCGGCACCCTAAAGTTTTGAATAAATTATCCTCAGTCTCATTCGTTTTTCTGAATGTAGATTGCCCCCTCCAAGTTTAACTCGACCATAGGCCATGGGATTTACTGAGGCTCCCACGGTGAGGTTGGGATATCTGACCGCATTGGGTGAATACAGATAAACATCATTTACCTTATTATTCCTCGTTACGATCCCTTGAACGTATCTGGCTATGTCAAAACGGTATTCAGATAGGACTGCTCCAGAAGGGTCAGCAACATATTTACGGGCACCGCCCAGTTGATCCGGTGAATAACTGAAGTTCGAAAATCCATCCAACAGGAAAGGTTGCTGAGCCAAGGAATCCTTGTTGTAATAATCGATATAGAGGTTCGGGGGCGGGATCAAGTAGGCGTCCTGTTCTGATGGCGGGGAGGGCAGTTGGGACATGTATATCTCCGCTTTGTGGATGATCACATTTCCTTTAGCATCCTTGAAACCTTGAAGGGATGGCATATTTAAGATCGAATAAGAGCCAGGAGATGTTTGAATGTAAATGATGCTATCCCCGGAAGGCAACTTGGTGAGGTGTTGGCTGATCTGCGATCCGGCATATTGCCTTTCGATCATGTTGGCATGAGCACCTCCAGCACCATTATCCAGCTTCATTTTTCTGAAAGTCGTATCCAGTTTACCTTGTTTGCTGTAACGGTAGTAAAGGTTGACGTATGTACCCGTGTCGCTAAGCGCAAAACTCATTAAGGCATTGGCACCGGATCCAGCTCCGTATGGGTCAGGGGCGATTACATAACCGTTGAAGAACTGTCGGAAAAGGGTGTCATTGTAATAGGGTTTCCCAAAAGCGGTATCCTGGGAAAGAAGGAAACGACCGAAATCGTCATTGAGCCGAATTCGAAGTTGATTTCTTGTTTTTTCGCGGTCCAGAAAGAGAGAATCTCTCAAGGAGTAAGGATTGAATGTTTTCGTGCCTAACAACGTGGAATAACTGACATGGGTGTTGGTCGGATATGCCGAGTCTGGTCGGAGTAATTGCGTTGCACGATAGACATTTACCTTCTGAAGAGCATTGGTGTCACCCCATGTATAATTCCACTTAAGACAAAGCACGACGGAGTCGAAGTAAAGGCTGTCTCTCTCATTTTCAAAAAAATACGGGTAGAATCCCGGCCGAGCTTCCATATAGATCGCCGCCGTTGTTGTGCCAAATTGCGGATCGTCCGATATGGTACCCAGCGTGTGTGGGTTGACCCCTCCACTGAGTAGCCTTGGTTGTATGGGAACTGCGGAATCGCCAAAAAGATAATTATTGGTGATCAACTCAAGTGTGGTATCGAAAGTATGGACGTTGTCTATGGCGGGGAGCAGATCCGTACCTATATCGGTGGATTTGATCTTAGTGCAGTTCCAGAAAACAGTCGACAAGAAACATGCTGCAACGAATACTTTCAGTAACGGATTCCGGTTCACCAGGATGTTTATTGTTGAGGAGTTAGGATAGATGGTCCTTATTTGTTGGCAAGATCGTTGTACAATTGTAAATACTCTGTTAAATCCGAACCTTCGCGGTAGCCTATCACCTTTTTCCCTCGGACTTTTGAAAATTCATCCAGTAGTTTCTTGTCGACCTTGTCTGCACCGAATGTGATGGCATCAGCATAGCTAGCGCCACCACGGAACATTCCTGTATTATTATTTTCTTGGTAGGATTCCAGTTCCTTATCTTTTATGGGTGCACCCAACGTTGCCTTCTTCAGGAAATCTGATCCCATTTTTTCTTTGAAAGTGTTCTGTCCAATAGTATAGATTACTTTACTGTTGCCGAATACGGGTTCTTTTTTATAAATAGTTTTAAGGTAGAATGGAATCAGCCCGGACATCCAGCCACTACAGTGGATCAAGTCTGGGGGCCATCCGAATTTCTTGACTGTCTCGAGTGCGCCTTTGCAGAAAAACAAGGTGCGTAGACCATTGTCATCATGCCATTTTTCAGATTCGTCGTGGAAAATGGTTTTGCGCTTGAACATATCCTCATTATCCAGAAAATAAACCTGAAGCCTGGCGTTGGGTAATGAGGCTACCTTAATCTGTAACGGGTAATCATCATTGTCAATGGAAACATTGATGCCGGAAAGCCTTACTACTTCATGCAAACGATGCCTTCTTTCGTTGATGACACCGAACCGAGGCATGATACAACGTACTTCGAATCCGCTGTCATTTGCCTTTATGGCCAGTTTGTTGACCACTTCGGAGAATTCCGTCAACTCCAGATAGGGCGACATCTCGTTGGCAATGAATAAAATTCTTTTCTTTGTAACCATTCCCGTAAGTTGTGTTTGTATGAAAGGCTGAAAAGGTGTGCAAAGGTAAGGATATTTTGGCAGACCTGCTCGCAGCTGAACACTGGAATCATCGTATCTCAACATGGTCATTTTCAAGGGCACAGAGGATATCAGTCATTACCTGACTACTCAAAGGCGGCTTGGTTACAATGTCGGCTTCGTTCCAACTATGGGCGCACTGCACGATGGGCATATAAGTCTGATAATCAATGCTATAAAAATTTGTGACACAGTTGTCTGCAGTATTTTCGTCAACCCCACTCAGTTCAATAATCCTGAAGATTTCCAAAAATATCCTTCCACGCTGGAAGCGGATATCAAGTTGTTGACACAAGCAGGTACTGATGTACTTTTCCTGCCAGATGTCGCAGAAATATACCCGGAAGGTACCTCCTCCCTGCCCCACTATCAACTGGACAATTTGGAGATGATTCTAGAAGGGAGATCCCGTCCGGGTCATTTTCAAGGAGTCTGTCAGGTCATGCACCGATTGCTCGAGACAGTCGGACCTTGCAGGCTATTCATGGGTCTGAAAGACTACCAACAATGCATGGTCGTTGACTGGCTGATCAAGGATAAAAGCCTTCCTGTACAACTAGAGACCTTGCCTACCTTTCGTGAAAAAAGCGGACTTGCCATGAGCAGCAGGAACATGCGTTTGGACAATGAACAGTTAGTGTTGGCTTCTTCCATTTATGAGTGCCTGGTAGACTTGAAGGAACGACTTGCGCCAGGATCCCTGATCTCACTCAAAAATTCCGGAGTTGCTTTCCTGGCGAGTAAAGGATTTGAAGTGGACTATGTGGAGATCGCGGATGCTGAAACTTTGGAAATCGAGAATGAATGGAATGGCAGAAAACCATTGGTCTTTCTCATTGCGGCTTTTCTGGGCAATGTGAGGTTGATCGATAATCTGGTAATGAATCGGGGATCAGAAGGAACTTAGGGATGCCCAATTTCACCGGGATGACCTTAAGTTTAAAGAACGTTCTTTCGCAGGCCAGGGGATTGGATTAATTTCACACCACATCCTGATTTCTGAAACCCGTGTAAAAAGCCAAAATCGTTTACAAGAATATCATCTCCACGGTAGAACGGCGTGATATTTGAAGGCGATATATTGAATATCTGAAATATGTTGAACGTATTCAAGAAAATTTCACAGTACATATTTTTCCTTGGACTCGGTCTTTTCCTCCTCTGGTATACTACAAGAAGCCTTACTGCCGAGGAGTTAGTTCAATTGAAACTGACCCTTGGTGAGTCCAGATTCATTTTGATCATTCCCGGCACTTTGTTGATGCTGGCTGCAAATTGGAGCCGTGCCGTTCGATGGAAAATCCTGATGGAACCTCTTGGGTACAGACCTCGAACCATCAATGCCTTCCTTGCAGTCATGTTGGGTGCCTTTTTCAATTTGCTCGTCCCTCGATTGGGGGAAGTCATGAAATGCAGTTTGCTGGCTCGATACGAAAAAACACCAGTTGATAAACTGATAGGAACGATGGTTGCGGAAAGGACCATCGATTTTCTTTGTCTGGTAATCATTATCATACTCACCATCCTGATGCAGGTAGATACTTTGGGTGAATATGCTCGTGCAGAATTGACCAGGATATTCCTCTCTGAAGGTCGATTCGCCTGGGCAAAGTTCTTCTGGACACTGATCGTGATTACGACTATTATTTTGGGTGTCCGATGGTTGCTCATGAAGTATGCTCATGTGGGCATTTTTGGCCGAATAAATTCCCTCATCAAAGGTGTCATGCAGGGCCTGACCAGTGTTGGTTCCATAAGAAAGAAAAAGCTGTTTTTGATGCATACTATCCTGATATGGACTGTATACCTCATGTGTGTAAGAGTGGGATTTCTGGCCCTTGCTCCTGTCAGTCATCTGGGATACAAAGCCTCATTCACCATCCTGACTTTTGGAAGTTTAGGCATGATCGCCACTCAAGGGGGGATCGGAGCCTATCAACTTGCCGTTCAAAAGTCACTCACCTTCTATGGGATATCGGCTGTTAATGGATTGGCATATGGATGGCTGCTTTGGGCCTTTCAGACTATATTGGTACTGGTAACAGGCCCAATTTGTCTAATTTTAATGCCACTTCTCAATAGAAAACCCCATGATGCACACCAAGAGAATAACGGAGAAGATATTCGTCAGGGATGATCTCCTGCGCCAGGTTGCGAGATGGAAATTGGCCGGTAAAAAGATCGTTTTTACCAACGGTTGCTTTGATATCCTACATCCTGGCCACTTGGAAGTGCTTTCCCGCGCCGCTGAAGCCGGGAATATCCTCATTGTTGGCCTCAACTCGAATGTTTCCGTGACACGTCTAAAAGGGAAACACCGGCCCGTCAACAGTGAACCCTTTCGTACTCAAATGATGGCTAACCTCCAGATCGTAGATGCCGTAACCGTTTTCGATGAAGATACCCCGTCTGAACTGATCTCTGCCATAGTGCCAGATGTTCTTGTGAAGGGAGGTGATTATACTCCAGAAACCATTATTGGTGCAGACGTGGTCATTGGTGCCGGGGGTATGGTGATGGTAGTCCCCATCGTTCTGGGTTACTCGACGACGAATATCATCGATAAGATAAGGTCACTGTGAGAGATTTAACACTGGGATAATGTCCACTTCCCTAATTTCAAACGACAAACTTTTTCATGCCCAAACTGCCCAGGAAGACAATACCGCGTGATATCAGTTGGCTGGCCTTCAATGCAAGGGTGCTTCAGGAGGCCGCGGATCCGAACGTTCCCCTTAAGGAAAAATTGAAATTCCTGGGCATCTTTTCAAACAACCTGGACGAATTCTTCCGGGTTCGTGTCGCTGCTCTGAAAAGGATGATCAAATTCGGCACCCAGTCCAACATGCATCTGGAGGAATCACCTCAACAGATCCTGGATGAGATTCAATTGCTCGTCCTTCAGCAACAAAGCGAATTCAACAGGATCTGGCATTTAGTTCTTCAGCAGATGCGTCAGCAGAAAATCTTCCTGATAACGGAGAATCAGCTCAATCGTGAACAAAAGAAGTTCGTTGCCGATTTTTTCGAGGATCAAGTGCGGCGAAATGTGATCCCCCTCATGATCGAGAACATTCCCGAATTCCCATACCTGAGGGATAAATCCATTTATCTCGGGGTTGTCATGTCCCGAAAAAATTCTTCTTACGAACGCAAGTATGCATTGATCGAAGTCCCGACACGCGCGGTGGATCGTTTCGTCATCATCCCTTCGCCAAGATCCGGCGAACATCATATCATACTCCTTGAAGATGTCATCAGGTTCAACCTGCCCCGAATCTTCTCCTTCTTTGAATACGACGATTTCTCGGCACATATAATCAAGGTTACCAAAGATGCTGAATACGATATCGATTATGATGAAACCAGTTCCTATACGGACAAAATCGAAAAGGGCATTCGTAACCGCAGAAAAGGAAAACCTGTCCGGTTCATATATGACAAAGAGATAGACCCTGCCCTTTTGGAATACCTGATCCGAAGAATGGGATTGACCAACCGTGATCACCTCATTCCGGGTGGTCGTATCCATAATTTTCGACATTTCATGGACCTCCCGGATTCGTTATTCCGGGATAGGACCAAGAGCAGAAAACCATTCATCCATCCTGACCTCACAGGAACTGCGCGCATAACGGATGTGATTCTGAAGAAAGACATCCTGCTCAATTTCCCTTATCATTCCTTTGATCCCCTGATCGACATGTTGCGTGAAGCTGCGATCGACCCTGATGTCCGCTCTATCAAGATCACCGCGTATCGCTTGGCTCAATTTTCCAAGATCATCAATGCGCTGATCAATGCCGTTCGAAATGGAAAGGAAGTAGAGGTGATGTTGGAATTGAGGGCCCGATTCGATGAGGAGAATAATCTGCAGTGGAAGCAATTGCTGGAGGACGAAGGGGTCAGGGTCATTTTGGGCATACCCAAGATGAAAGTACATGCCAAGGTCTGTCTGATCACCAAAAAGACCGTGAAGGGGCTTATTCAATATGGCTTTGTGTCCACCGGGAACCTGAATGAGACCAGTGCCCAGTTTTACGGCGACCATTGCCTGCTGACGTCGGATAGGTCTATCATGATGGATGTTAGCCGACTTTTCAAGTATATCGAGAATCCCCGCACGGGACTCAAATATCTACGACTCTGTAAAAAATTATTGCCCAGTCCATTCTTCATGCGCAGGGAGATCCAGAACCTCATTCAACAGGAGATCAGGAATGCTAAAGCAGGAAAGAAAGCGGAGATCATCCTCAAAATGAATTCCATTTCCGATGAAGCGCTCATAGCCAAATTATATGAGGCCGCCTCCAGAGGGGTGATCATCCGTATGGTCATCAGAGGTATATTCTGTGCCTTTACGGAGAAGAAGAAATTCGTCCGACAGATACAGGCTGTCAGCATCGTTGATGAGTACCTGGAACACGCCCGTGTATTGATCTTTCATAACGGTGGTCGGGAGAAGGTTTATATTTCAAGTGCGGACTTCATGATCAGGAATCTGGATCATCGCGTGGAAGCAGCCGTCCCTCTCACTGACCCGTTGATCGCCCGTGAAGTGAAGGATATCATGGAGATCCAATTCCAGGACAATGTCAAGGCCCGTATATTGGACAACAAATTGTCTAATCAATACCTGCGTACCAAAGGTCGTCGCGTAAGGGCACAGTGGGAAATCTATAATTATTTGCTACGAAAAGCGGGTTCCGTTCTTCAACAAAAATCCTCCGGTAGCACATCCAAGCCAAAATCCAAGACACGGCGCAAACAAGCCTAATTATCGACATCTGTGGATTTTTGTCTGCCCCAGCCCCATCTATTAGTATTAATTTCGTTCAAATTTACATGTTGCGCCTCGCTGCCATAGATATAGGAAGTAATGCCGCTCGACTGCTCATTTCAGAGGTGATCGTTACCGATGAGGGTGTTCCTGATTTCGTCAAATTGAATTTGGTGAGGGTGCCTCTCCGACTCGGATTCGATGTTTTTGAAACCGGTCAGATCTCCAAACAAAAGATCGGCATGCTCATCCAAACCATTAAAGCATACAAGCATCTCATCAGTGCCTACGGAGTAACTCATGTTAAGGCTTGTGCAACCTCCGCCATGAGGGATGCAAGCAATGCTCAGGATATCATCAGGAAAGTGCGGTTGGAGACGGATATCGTCATCGAAGTCATCACCGGCGATGTAGAGGCCAGTTTGATCTATGAGAACCATATCGCAGAGCAGATGAGCCGAGACGAGTCCTACCTTTATATAGATGTGGGAGGAGGCAGTACAGAACTCACCTTTTTCAGTGACGGCAAACTCGTTTTCAAGCAATCCTTCAATATCGGGACCATCCGACTGCTGAAAGACATGGTCAATGAAGATAACTGGATGGAGATGAAGGAATTCCTGAAAACCAGGACCAAGGGCCATAAACATGTTACGGCCATAGGCTCAGGAGGCAACATCAATAAAGTTTTTTCACTTTCCAATAGAAAAGAAGGCAAACCCCTGACCCTCGATCTTTTGCGGGACTATTACAAGGAAATCGGAAGTTTCTCGCTGGAAGACAGAATGCAGGTATATAAACTTCGTGAGGATCGTGCAGATGTCATTGTCCCGGCCCTTCAGATTTACATCAATGTCATGCGCTGGGTGGACTGCGAGGAGATTTATGTTCCCAAGATCGGATTGGCTGATGGTCTGATCCATCATCTCTATGACGAGGTGATGGCGGGTTGATTGGACACACTCCCTTACCTTTATCCCTAATTTATATGGAGAACCGGGTCTGTAATTTCCGGTAATCCCTCCTACTCAACCTCCACACATGAGCGTTAAAAAGGATTTCAAGCGCATCACAACCCATTCCCTCCATAAGATGAAGGCAATAGGGGAAAAAATCACCATGCTGACCGCCTATGACTTCTCATTTTCCCGTATCATTGATGAAGCAGGCATCGATGTAATCCTGGTGGGGGATTCGGCTAGCAATGTCATGGCTGGCCATGAAACAACCTTGCCGATTACTCTGGACCAAATGATCTATCATGCCCAATCCGTCGTACGGGGCAAACAGCGATGCCTTGTTGTCGTGGATCTCCCCTTTGGCACATATCAGGGTAATTCCAAGGAAGCCTTGGCTTCGACCATCAGGATCATGAAGGAAACAGGCGCTCATGCCGTGAAGCTGGAAGGTGGAGAGGAGATATTGGAAAGCATCAAGAGGATCCTTTCGGCGGGGGTTCCTGTGATGGGACATCTCGGGTTGACCCCTCAGAGCATCTACAAATTCGGCACTTACCAGGTGCGTGCAAAAGAAGAGGCGGAAGCTGAAAAGCTTCGTAAGGATGCCATGCTTCTACAGGAAGCAGGGTGCTTTGCCATTGTTCTTGAAAAAATACCTGCTGTCCTCGCCGGTGAAATTTCTCGTAGCCTCAGCATACCGACCATTGGAATAGGAGCTGGAAATGAAACGGATGGTCAGGTACTGGTAATGCATGACATGCTGGGGATAAACCATGAATTCAAACCTCGATTCTTGCGCCAGTATCTCAATCTCTATGAAGAAGTAAAAGGGGCAGTTGAACACTACATCAGGGATGTAAAATCCGGTGATTTTCCCAATTCCACTGAACAATATTGACATCACTTCTCTGAATATGGGATAGAATATCCATTCGAATGGTCACATATGAAGAATGAAACTCATGAAATGGAGTAATAATATGCACAGAACTTATTCCATCCCGTATTTTAAATTTGGACCTTTTTAATATGACCAATCAAAAAAATTAAACCATGGAAAAAACGAACATGGATTTTCTCCGTGAACTGGGAATAGAATCCTTCAATCAGGGAATCTCAACTGGCCGTCATTGGTTAGGAAGTACGAGTTCAACTATTCCTTCTTATTCGCCTGTGGATGGACAACTCATTGCGCATGTCTATCAGACTGATGCAGATGGATACGAGGCAGTGATCGCCAAGGCTCAGGAAGCCTTTCTGGATTGGCGCCTTTGGCCAGCACCCAAACGCGGTGAGATCGTTAGGCAGATCGGGGAAAAACTGCGAGCCTACAAGGAACCTTTGGGGAAATTGGTCTCCTATGAAATGGGTAAAAGCCTCCAGGAAGGGATGGGTGAAGTACAGGAGATGATCGATATCTGTGATTTTGCCGTTGGACTTTCAAGACAGTTATATGGCCTCACCATGCATAGTGAACGACCAGGCCATCGCATGTACGAACAATGGCATCCTCTTGGACTGACCGCAATCATTTCTGCTTTCAACTTTCCTGTTGCGGTTTGGAGTTGGAATTCCATGATCGGTTGGGTTTGCGGAGATGTTTGCATCTGGAAACCTTCCGAGAAAGTTCCACTCTGTGCGGTTGCCTGCCAAAAGATAGTGGCTGAGGTCTTCACATCAAATCAAGTTCCTGAAGGTGTTTGCTGCCTCGTAGTTGGTGATCGGGAGATCGGTGAGAAAATGGCTGCAGATGAACGAATCCCTTTGGTCTCTGCCACGGGTTCCACCCGTATGGGCAAGTCTGTTGCCGCAACGGTAGCGGCCAGACTCGGGCGCAGCCTGCTCGAATTGGGAGGAAACAATGCCATCATTATTTCCAAAGATGCCGACCTCGAAGTTTCCCTCATCGGTGCTGTTTTTGGTGCTGTTGGAACCGCAGGTCAGCGTTGTACGTCCACGCGTCGTTTGATCATACATCGTTCGGTTTATGAGAAGTTCAAGGAAAAACTGGTCAAAGCGTACAAACAACTCAAGATCGGAAACCCGATGGACAGGTCCAATCATGTTGGACCACTGATCGATAAGGATGCCGTAGGTATGTATTTGCGGGCGATCGATGCCTGTAAAAAAGAGGGGGGCAAATTCCTTGTAGAGGGGGGCGTACTGGAAGGCAGTGGTTTCGAAAGCGGTTGCTATGTCACACCTTGTGTAGCTGAGGTAAAACCGGATTCTGCGATCGCACGTGAGGAAACCTTCGCTCCCATCCTCTATCTCACGACATATGACACCCTGGAGGAAGCGATCGCCATTCAGAACAATGTCCCTCAAGGTCTTTCTTCTGCCATCATGACCCTTAACATGCGCGAATCTGAATATTTCCTTTCCCATGCGGGCAGTGATTGTGGGATAGCCAACGTGAACATCGGTACCAGTGGAGCAGAGATCGGAGGTGCTTTCGGAGGAGAGAAAGAAACGGGAGGCGGACGTGAGAGTGGAAGCGATGCATGGAAATCATATATGCGGAGACAAACGAACACCATAAACTTTACTGACCAGCTACCCCTTGCCCAGGGGATCAAATTTGATTTATAATTTTATCCCAAAATGACCGTATCCTTTAGGTATTCCTTCGTAGTCAGTTAATTTTGTATAATAATTCTGAAGAACATGAAACGAATTTTATTGTATAAAGGTTTAGCCTTACTCCTAAGTGTACAAATCTCCGTTTTACAAGGCCAGACATCAGTCAAGGAGGCGCCAAAAGGATGGCACCTGTTGGACAAATCGACTGATGGCTTTTATGGTATTGGTACTGAAAAGACCTACCAAACGCTTCTGAAAGGCAAAAAAGCCAAAAAGACTGTACTCGTGGCAGTAATCGATTCAGGTGTAGATACAACGCATGAAGACCTTCGCCCCATTCTGTGGCATAATCCCGGTGAGATCCCCGGCAACGGTATCGATGACGACAAAAATGGTTATGTCGATGATATATATGGATGGAATTTTCTGGGGGGCAAAGATGGGCGGAATGTGACCAAAGACAGTTATGAAGCGGCAAGGGTATATTACAAATTCAAACCGAAATACGGAGTAGATGGTCTGGACGAATCCAAGTTAAGTCCCGATGAGTTGGATCAGCTCAACCTGTACAAAAAAGCGAAATACCAGATCGAGAGTCAGGCTAAGGAAGCTTCCATGTATGTCATCTTCCTGAAGAACATAGTGGAGAAACTACCTGCAGCGGACAGTGTGCTTAAGTTGGCCATGCAGAAAGAAAAATACACGGGTGATGAACTCATGGCCTTCAAGCCCACCTCGATGGAGCAGAGTAAGGCCAAAACTGCCATGCTCGGTCTTTTCCAACAGACTCAACAGATGGAAAATTCCAATAAAGAACTCATCGACGGAGTTATGGAATTCTATGATGGCGAGACCGCCAAAATGGATGCCTCTGTGAAAGCACCCGAAGATTATCGTGGGGAGATCGTAAAGGATAACTACGATGATTTCAATGACAGATTTTATGGCAATAACGACGTCATGGCTTCTACCCCCATGCATGGCACACATGTGACGGGGATCATTGCCGCCGCCCGTAACAATGGGAAAGGGATGGATGGAGTAGCGGATAATGTCAGGGTCATGATGGTTCGCGCGGTACCAGATGGTGATGAGCATGATAAAGATATCGCAAATGCCATTCGCTATGCAGTTGACAACGGAGCATGGGTCATCAACATGAGTTTCGGGAAAAGTTTCTCTCCAGAAAAGAAGTGGGTGGATGAGGCAGTGAAATATGCTGAGTCAAAAGGAGTATTATTGGTACATGCTGCCGGCAATGATCACAAGAATGTGGACACAGAAGAGAATTATCCCAATAACAAATACGGTAACAGGACTTCCGATAGAGCCTCTAATTGGGTCACCGTGGGTGCCAGCGGACCGGATAAGGAAACTTTGGTGGCTGACTTTTCCAATTACGGTAAAACCGATGTGGATCTGTTTTCACCCGGAGTTAAGATCTATTCCACACTTCCCGGTGGAGACGCTTATGGTAACCAGCAGGGTACCAGCATGGCAAGCCCGGTCGTAGCTGGAGTTGCTGCACTGATACTCTCCTACTACCCTGATCTTTCAGCCAGACAAGTGAAAATGGTTATGGAAAAATCGGCGCAAGTTCCAATGGGTATTAAAGCAGTAAAACCTGGTTCAGAGGAAGAAGTGCCTCTTTCAGATCTGAGTCGTACAGGTGGAATAGTGAATGCCTTTGAGGCAATCAAGTTAGCAGGTACCATCAAAGGGGAAAGAACCACTGCGCCAGCACCATTGCCCAAATCTTCCCTGAAAAAGAAAATAACTAAGGGTTAGTGATATTGATGATGAAATGAAAAGCGCTGAAACCAGCGCTTTTTTTTATTTTAGTTGAAAAAATGCCTAGACCATTACCGGGTGAATATTTGGAGTACCAGGCCAATTATATAGATCTTGTCCAGGAAAACGAGATCAGAGCTGCCATTTTGCACAGTCTACAGGAATTGCAGAGGGATCTGTATACGTTGAATTCATCTCATGGAGACTTGTCCTATGCAGAGGGAAAATGGACAGTGAAGCAAGTGCTTCAACATGCCATCGATTCTGAACGGGTATTTGCATATCGGGCCATGTGCATCGCTCGTGGGGAGAAAAAGGACCTTCCCGGTTTCGATGAGAATGCCTATTCAACTTCAGTTGATGTTTCAAAAAGGCATGTCAATGATCTTTGCGACGAAATGCTCATTTTGCGTCAGGCAACAACCCATCTCTTCAATAACTTCACAGACGATGAGTTGCGTAAAAGCGGCTCCACCAATGGCTATTACATACTGGTCAATAGTATCGGGTATGTACTGATCGGTCATTGGAGGCACCATTGGAAGATCCTCCAAGATAGATATGGCGTATCCTGAATCCACTTTTTTAGAAGGAACACCAAGGTTTTCCAACTTTTGGAATTCGTAATTTCAGTATTCCTCAGCAGATTCATTTTTTGATTACGTCGGGGTAGAGCACTGCCCTGATCCTGTTTTCCGGGTCAAGGTATTTTAGAGCTGCGTTCCGAATGTCTGCTGTAGTCAACCGGTTCACAGCTTCCATGCGGTCCAGAATATGTGGGTCCTCGTTGTTGATCCAGCCAGTGGACAGACTTTCCAACCAATAGTTGTTCGTTTTGACCTGATCTTCATATTGTTTTTTCCACGTTTCCTTGACCTTGGCCAGGTCTTTTTCTTCGCATCCAAACTTTCTCACCTGCTCAATGATCTGAAACAAGGCCTGAGTGAGTGTGTCCACATTTTCCGGCCCACAGGGAAATACGGCACTGATGCTGTATGACGAATAGGGTCTTTTGCTCAGTGAGCCATTCATCCCTCCTCCATAGATACCGCTCATTTGTTCCCGGAGTTTTTCAATGATTTTTATGTTCATCACCTCGATCAGGGCATTCAATTTCAATTCCTCGTTCATCGAATAGGGTGACTCACCTGTAAACAAGATATTCACCAGACTTTTTTGGTCTGCTCCTTTTCTGACCTGCACTTCCCGTTGACCTCTCACCGGTCGAAGACCTACATCAGTCGATCTCCTATCGGTTTTTTGGGATGGGAGGCTGCCGAGATATTGAAGCAGCAGTGGCTTGATCTTGTTCACATCGAAATTCCCGACAAATGTGAAATGCATGCCATCAGCATTGCCGTAAATACGCTTGTACTGTGCAAAGGTTTGTTCGAGATTTATTTTATCGAAATCCTCAGGGCCCATCAGTTTGTCGGTCCATGGATTGTTCTGGTAGATCACAGTGGATAGAGTATCTCTGAAGTAGGTGAATGGACTTGCCTTCATGTTTGCGGTCATGCTTTTCTGACGATTGATCGTGGACAAGAATAACTTCTCATCCTTTCTTGGTTCCGTGAAATAGATATAAATCAATTGGAATAAAGTCTCCATATCCTTGACGCTGCTCTCCCCCTGAATTCCTTCTTCCAGAGCATTGATATACGGGGTAACGCTCACGGTCTTGCCCGCGAGCGATTTCTCGAGATCCAAGGGCGATAAATCTTTCACCCCCATGGCATTGATGAGCTGAGCGGACATTTGTGCCTGCAATTTTTGTTCCAACTGAACGGCACGGTACCCCCCATGCCTCCATGCATCCATGAGGATCTCATCGTTTTTGAAATCCGTTGGCTTCAAGGTAATGGTGACCCCATTGCTCAGTGTCAGTTCTGTCTTACCCAGAGCGGGATCCGTATTTTCCGTGCTTATTGAACCCGATTTGGGCAAGGGATCAACGAGTTTGGAATTCACCTTCTTTTCCTGGTAGGCGATCAGGGGCAACTGATTCGCTGCAGAAAGTTGAGATTGCAACTGTGCCCCGGTCGGTAATGAAGCTGCATTTTTATCCGGGGCCATTATGAGGGCGAAACTTCCTTGTGTCGATGAAGATTTTGCAGCTACTGCATTCACTTCGGCAAGACTGATTCCCGGGATCTCTTTTTTGAGGTATTGATTTCGGTTCTCGATGCCAATTGTTGGTCGCTTATTCAGGAAATGGGCGACATAAGCATCCACATACTTTGCAGATTCGGTTTTGTCCTTATCAAGGAATGTTTTTTCGGTTTCATTCAACAAGGATACTTTGGCCCTGTCCAGTTCGCTTTGCAGGAAACCGTATTTCCTTATCGAGCCGTCAGTAGACACGATGGATTGTATGGCGTCACTAACAGGTTTCTTACCCAGCAAGGCGAAAGAACTATTGGACTTATATCCTCTTAAAAATTCACCCGAACCTGATCCGGCAAAAATAAATGGAGGTTCGGGTTGCTGTGTGAGTTCCTGGTAACGTTGGGAAGACATGTTCGAGATCAGGCCTTCTATGATTGATTTGCGATAATCCCCCCAATTGTTCATTTGGTCTGCTTTTCCGATGCTATTGATGACCTGCAGGACAGATTGAGTTTGCTCTTTATCAGTTAGAACCAGGGCATCATTTTTTTTGCGAATAGCAATTGGTGTTATAGCTGGTCTTGTTCTCTCTTTGGATGGGTTCTTGAAAGCGCTGAAATGGTTGATGATCTGTTTTTCTGCTTCTTTGGGGTCCAGATCACCAACAACGATCACTGCCATCAGGTTGGGTCGGTACCAATCCCTGTAGAACCTTCTCAGAGCCTCTGGCTGGAAGGTTTTCAGTATCGAATCCTTGCCGATTGGCGATCTGTCGGCATATTTGGAACCATTCAGTATGACCGGAAAATATTTCTTCCTCATGCGTTCAGCAGCACCTTTGCCTAATCTGGATTCTTCCAGCACCACTCCCCTTTCCTTTTCGATCTCTGAAGTTTCCAGAGTAGCTCTTCCCGCCCAATCTTCGAGAACGGTAAAGGCCTTATCCACTTTTGTCGGATCGTCAGTAGGCACGGGCAGGATGTATACCGTTTCATCAAAGCTGGTGAAAGCATTCAGGTCAGCGCCGAATTCAACTCCGATGGATTGCAGGTAATTGACCAACTCGTTTTTGGGGAAATGTGTGGAACCATTGAAATTCATATGTTCCATGAAATGGGCAAGTCCTTGCTGATCAGCATCTTCCAGAATGGAACCCGCATTGATGACCAAGCGTAGTTGTACTTTTTTCTCAGGCTTCTTGTTATAGCGGATATAGTAAGTTAGGCCATTGGGCAATCGTCCGATTTTCACAGCGGGGTCAATGGGCAGTAAGTCACTTGAGCGGTACTGGGAATGGGTATGAAGATTGCAAATGATGAATAAAAAAGAAAAAACAAAGCTACTTGTAGTGATTCTCATGTAAAGTGATTTAGAGTATATCTAAAAGTATAAAAAAAAGCTGCCTGAAAAGGCAGCTTAAATTCGTTAAGGGACGTTTTATTTCTTGGCCACAGAACCCAGTCGGATCATGTCACCTACCACTTTGACGGTTTCTGATAAGTAGGCGTCTTTGGCGAGATTCTTGGTCCATTGCTTCCTTCTATCTAATTTATCGTTGTCGCCAATCATTTTCTGTTCATCGACGCCAAGCATGGCCACGGTAAGCTCTTTACTGCCCTTGTTGAGGGTATCCAGTTGTTTCACGGTGGATCTCACTCTTTTCTGTTCATCACGGAATTTCGCAAGGCTGAGCGAATATTCCTTGTCGTTGATCTTTTCGAGCCATTCTGAACTGCTTTTTACTGCTGTGAAATAAGGATCTGTTTTGATCCTATCCTTGCTTGCTGATTTGACCGCATTCAGATCGTATTGAGGCAGGAAGGTGTTGAAATTCGCTTTGGGTATCTCATCCCAAGGAAGGGCATCAGGATTGTCTTTTTCCCTGTATTTGAGGTATTCCAGTTGATCCGGTATCACTATGTCGGGTGATACCCCCCGAAGTTGAGTAGAGCCACCGTTAATTCGATAGAATTTCTGCAAGGTGAGTTTTACCGTTCCCAATTCAGGGGAAGAGTTGGAGGAAATACTGGCTTCTTTTTCCAATCCTATATTCCGTTGTACCGTACCCTTTCCATAAGTGGAGGAACTGCCTATTATGATGCCGCGATGATAATCCTGTATGGCCGCTGCGAATATCTCGGATGCGGAAGCGCTGAATTCATTCACCATCACCGCCAGTGGGCCATCGTAGAGTACACCTCTGTCCCGATCCCTGAGGATATTGGGGTTGCCATCCCTATCCTTGACCTGTACAATGGGACCTTCAGTGATGAAAAAGCCTGCCATCTGAACGACGTCGTATAGGGATCCACCTCCATTGTTTCGGAGATCCATGATGATGCCATCCACCTGTTGCTCCTTCAATTTTAGAATCTCCCGGGCCACATCCTGTGCACAACGGGCTCCGTTCGGTCTTTCCCAATCTGCGTAGAATTCAGGAAGATATATATATCCGATCTTTTTGGTATCCTGATTGATGATCGCACTACGGGCAAAAGTTTCATCAAGCACAATCTCATCCCGGATCAGGGAGATCAATTTCACCGTACCGTCAATTTTTTTAAGTGTGAGTTTGACTTCGGTATTTTTCTTTCCCCGGATGAGTTTTACAGCTTCTTCGGTCTCGAAGCCTGTGAGGTCTACTGGCTCTTCGTTACCCTGACCCACTTTCATGATCATATCCCCAACTTGAACTTTCTGAGATTTGATCGCAGGTCCTCCGCTCATGAGAGTGGCGATCTTGATGCCCCCATCCTCTGACCTAAGGGAGGCGCCAATTCCAAAAAACCTTCCACTCATCTGCTCGTCGAAATATCTTTTTTCCACTGGTGGGAAAAAAGCGGTGTGTGGATCCATGGTAGTGGTTATGGTATTGACCAGCAGGTTGAACCGTTCCTCCTCCGTGAATTTGTTTTTCAGTTTTTCGAAATTCCTGTCCATGATCTTGGACACTTTCTCACGCGCTTCTTTTTCCAGTTCTGCATCGGTTTTTATGGTGAAACCGGGTGTCTTTTTGTTCTGTTCACGGGCTTCCTGTAGATCGGCATATCTTTCCAGGCACAGGTATTTCAATCTTTTTCGCCATGCTTCCTTGCGGGCAGCTTCATTCGAAGGGTAATTCAGTTTCTCAGGATCCACGGTCACATTTTCTTCGATCGTGAAATTGAAAGGCACGGCAAGTATGTCCTTGTAATATTTGGAGGCTTCCTCGATCCGCTTTGTGAAAGTGCTGTTCACCATGGGGAAGAAAACCATGGATGCACCATGCATTTCGTCGTCTATATGGGTTTCTTGCTTGCGGAATTCATTGATATCGGTTTGCAGGAATAGGTTCTTGTCCTGATCAAGTGCGGCAAGATATTTTTTGAAAATATTCTTGGAGAAGGCATCATCAACCTTTTTGGGACTATAATGGGCATCCTCCAGCATCTCTGTAACCTGTTGGAGAATTTTTTCGTATTTGTCCGGGGGGTTGCTGCTCCCATTGCTACGGAAAGCGAACAGGATTCCTGCGATCAACAATACTGCCAGAAACGGAAGGGATCTTTTGGAGAACATAAATTTTATCACTTTTTCGTTCATGATCAAAATTAACGGAAAAAGATTGCCTTTGTTGTCGGATATTCAATCATTTAGCTCAAGGAAATGTTAAGAAGGGGGATCGGCAAAAAAAAACTCCCAAGAGGGAGTTTTGGGGAGAATGATGGGTTTCGAACCCACGACCTACAGTGCCACAAACTGTCGCTCTAACCTACTGAGCTACACCCTCCGTATCGCCTTTTGGGCGGATTGCAAAAATAGGAATTCCGCATTCACGTGCAAAATCAGATTTGTGGCTTTCAACCTGTTGAATATGATTTGATCAGGATATATAGCCGGGTCATTTTTTTTCAAAGGGATAATTCGATCAAGAATTCAGGCAAAGAATCAGATCACCGGGCCTTTCATCGTTATAAATTGCCATTTGAACATTTAATCTATTGGAAGCGAAGGTTTTCGACCTAGATTCACGTCTAATATGAAATTTTTCAAAGCATGAGGCAGGGATTGATGATGTTTTTGGTCTTTTTTTCTATTTCTGTAATGGCTCAGGTGCCGGTAGGTGGAAACCGTGGTGGGCAGGGTATGCAGAATATGAACATGGGACGGTTTTATGGCAAGATCGTAGATAGCATCAGCGGGAAAGCGGTGGATGCAGCCTCGGTGCAATTGATCCAGAATAGATTTGATACCGTTACCAAGAAACGTAAAGACTATGTCATAGGGGGTCAATTGACCAAGGCGAATGGCGATTTCAATATCGAAGGACTCCCCGTGATGGGCAATTTTCGGATCAAGATCTCCGCGATAGGATACAAACTGATCGAACGTCCGGTCAAGTTCGACATGAAGATGGGAGGCGATTTCAGCCAGATGATGAACAATGTGGACAAGGATCTTGGGAACATCAAACTCCAAGTGGATAGCAAAGAACTTGAGGAGGTGACGATCACGGGTACCAAACCCTTCATGCAAATGGGCGTTGACCGCAGGATATTCAATGTGGAAAAGAGCCTTGTTTCCACGGGTCAGACAGCCACAGAACTGATGAGAAACATTCCGGGAGTAAATGTGGATATAGATGGAAACGTTACACTAAGGAATGCCTCCCCAACTATTTTTGTTGATGGTCGCCCCACTACCCTGACCCTGGATCAGATACCCTCTGATGCGATCGCAAGTGTCGAGATCATCACGAATCCCTCTGCTAAATTCGATGCTTCAGGGGGTACCGCAGGTATCCTGAACATCGTTCTCAAAAAGAACCGGAAGGCAGGTTATAATGGGAATCTGCGAGCTGGTGTAGATTCCAGAGGCAGGTTCAATGGCGGAGGCGATGTCAACGTAAAGCAGAATAAGGTCAATTTTTTCATCAGTGGTATGATCAATCAACGTAAATCGATCGGGGACAATGAAAGCAACAGACAGAATACTGATGTTTCCCCTAATTCCTACGTATTTCAGACAAGTCACCCCATCAATACCGGATTCTTCGCATTCGGAAGGGCAGGAATGGATTATTTCATAAATAACCGGAATACGTTGACCATCTCAGGGAATTACGTTCAGGGTGTATTCAATAATGACGATATCCTGAAGACGACAACCGATTCCATGACGGGAACAATCAGGACCAATTATTCAGAGAGATCCACAGTGAGTCATGGTGAATTCCGGAACATGGGTGGGGCCATCGGATACAAAAAACTCTTCACGAAGGCGGGTATGGAATTGACAGCGGATCTTAACTATAATGCCAGTAAAAACAAGAATGAGAACAATCTCTCTACGCAATATTTCGACAATAGTCATAATCCTTATGGTAAACCGTTCGGACAAAAGCAATCCGGGAATGGACATAACCAGAATTACACGATCCAGGTTGATTTTGTGAACCCGCTATCTGAAAAGTCCAAAATAGAGGCGGGAGTTAGGGCAGCAATACGAGATGTCCAGAATGAGAATCTGAATTACTATCAGGATCCTGTAACGGGCGAATTGATTCCTGTTGCCATCATCAATGCCAACTATAAATACACGGACAGGGTTTTGGCGGCTTATTCAACGTATTCCAATGTTATCGGAAAGAAATTCACCTATCAGATAGGCCTTCGTGTCGAGAGTTCCAAGTACGACGGGAAATTGCTCACCAATGATTCCAGTTTTTCTAATTCGTTCCCTTTCAGCGTATTTCCCAGCACCTTCCTCACTTATAAATTGGCAGATGACCAGGACTTGCAATTCAGTTATTCACGACGCGTGAATCGCCCTAATTTCTTCCAACTGATGCCTTTCTTGGACTATACAGATTCTCTGAATATCAGCAGAGGCAACCCAGGGTTGGTTCCTGAATTCACCAACTCATTCGAGCTGTCTTATAATAAAAATTTCAAAAAGGGTCATTCTCTTTTGTTCACAGCTTATTATAAGCACACGAATAACCTGATCACCAGATTCCAGGTCAAAGAGCCTAGCCCGGTCAATGGACGGGATGTGATCATCAACACCTATGTCAATGCGAACAGCAGTCAGGCTTATGGATTGGAATTGACCGCTAAAGACCCCGTTGCGAGTTGGTTGGACCTGACCACTAACCTGAATTTCTATAACTCAAGTATCAACGGAACCAATCTTTCTGAAAACCTGAACAACAACATCTGGAGTTTCTTCGGGAAGATCAACGCCAACTTCAAGTTGCCGAAAAATATTTCTATCCAGCTGAGTGGTGATTATAGAAGCAAATCCATTCTACCGCAAGGTGGTGGTGGTGGTGGCGGGCGCGGTATGGGTGGTAATGGAGGTGGTCCGGGAGGTGGTGGCTGGGGCTTTGTACAAACCACCGCCCAGGGATACATCAATCCAAATTATGGCCTGGATCTGGCCATACGAAAGGATTTCCTGAAAGATAAACGTGCATCACTGACCCTCAGTGTGAATGATGTACTCAAAACACGAGTATACAGCACTCATTCCGTTTCGGATTTCTTCATTCAGGACATTACCCGCAGAAGGGATTGGCAGGTATTCAGACTCAATTTCGCCTGGAGATTCGGAAAATTCGACGTTTCCCTGTTCAAGCGTAAAAATGTCCGTAGTGGAATGGAGGGCATGCAAGAAGGTTCGCAAATGCAATAACGATTCCACCCAATAAAGGGTTCAAAGGCATCTGGAATCCAGATGCCTTTGTTATTCCATATTCTTGCCTTGAAGCATGGGAACGAAAGAAAAAAGATCGAATCGTTCTTCCGTAAAGCTGCCATCCTCAAGCTTAGTGAGGCGCATCATCCGCTGAAGTGCCCCTTCGTCGACGGGTATCACCAAAACCCCACCTGTCCTGAGTTGATCGATGAGATCCTGCGGTACATGAGGAGCAGCAGCGGTCACGATCACTTTGTCAAATGGAGCATAGGTCGGTAATCCTTTGAAGCCATCTCCATAAAAAAACTTTATACCGGGAAATGTCTTCAAAAAATCGAATTTCCTGTTGCTGTCGTACAGGGATTTCTGTCTTTCAATGGTAAAAACCTGGGCTCCCATTGAAGCAAGGATGCATGCCTGATAGGCGCTGCCCGTACCGATCTCGAGTACTTTCTCGTATGGACGTGGATCTAGAAGTTCGGATTGATAGGCCACCGTGTAGGGCTGGGAAATAGTTTGCCCTTCACCAATGGGGACAGCCCTGTCTTCATAGGCTCGTTTGGTAAACGCGGAGTCCAGAAAAAAATGCCGGGGAACAGCTTGAATGGCCTCAAGGACACGCAGATTGCTGATCCCTTTCCGACCAATTTCTTCGATGAGGGTTTTCCTCATCCCCTTGTGCAAATAACTATCTTCCGAAGGGCGCATTGCGCAAAACTAAATTTTCCTTAACTGATTTTATAATCTTTCACAAACTTAGTGGCTTGAATTTTTGGCTAAATTGAGGAATCGCTTACTTTGACAACAAATAAATTAAATATGAAATTTTCAACCAGATTCATGAAGGGCATAGGAATGCTACTTCTGGTAACCTATTTTTTCACCGCTTGCAAACCCAGTGACTCAAAGATTGCTGAAGCAGTCACTTCCAAGGTCAGTGCCGTTGCTCAAGGCCTCACGGTAGACGTAAAGGATGGTATAGTCACACTTGGGGGCCAAGTTGCTGATGATGCCACTAAAGCTGCAGTTGCCGCCGCTTTGACCGGCATCAAAGGAGTGAAGTCCGTCGTCAACAACATCACCCTGCCCCCGCCTCCGCCTCCGGTGATCATCAATCCTGATGATGTGCTCCGCAAAATGGTAGATTCGGTTTTTGCAGCTAAAGGCATCAAAGGCATAACCTCAACCGTATCGGCAGGAGTAGTCACTCTGACCGGCGATGTCAAAAAATCTGATCTGGTGAAGGTGATGCAGGTTGCCAATGAGGCTAAACCCAAGAAAGTTTTGAACCAAATGAAGATCCTGAATTAAAATCCATAAAACATATACAAAATGGCATTGCAAGACAAATATCAAGGTCTCATTAACGCGGCCCAAGGTGCTGGAATTTCTGACCTGACCGTTGCTGAACAGGACGAAGTTCTTTATGTTACGGGTACAGCTCCCTCAGAATCGGTCAAAAAGCAATTGTGGGATCTTTACGGTCAGATTGATCCGGAAATGCGTTCCGGTGACCTGGTACTCAATATTTCAGTAGCAGAAGGCGCAGAGCAGATGTATGAGGTAAAAGCAGGTGACAACCTGAGCAAGATCGCTAAGAATTTCAATACCAATTGGAAGGCTATTTTCGAGGCGAATCGCGATACCATCAAGGATCCTGACAAAATCTTCCTCGGTCAAAAGCTTAGGATCCCTTCTTGATCCACCTCAATTTAATGAAAAACCGGGCTTGCCCGGTTTTTTTATGCGTTTTCGGCACTTTCAAGGATTCAGGTCAGAGATGATGTTTCTGATCCTTACATCCAAAGCTTCCCAGGCGGAGTCGAAAGATCCCTTGTCTGTCAGCGGTGTACGAACGCTGAAATAAAATTTGATCTTGGGTTCCGTCCCCGAAGGTCTTGCACTGATCTTGCTTCCGTCTGCAAGTATGAATTGCAGAACATTGCTCTTTGGAAGGTCAATTTCATGACTTTCCCCATTGATCAAATTACGCGAAACACGTTTTTCGTAATCTAAGAGATGCACTACTTCGGATCCGTTGAGCTTTGCGGGCGGTTCATTTCGAAACCTTTCCATCATATTTGCGATCTGTTGCTGCCCGTCCATCCCTTTTTTGGTTATGGATAGTAAGTGTTCCCTGTATAGGCCATATTTGACATAGATATCCACCAACTTTTCAAAAAGACTTCTTCCCTTGTCTTTTTCATATGCTGCCATTTCACACAGCAATGCCACGGCACTGACAGCATCCTTATCCCTCAAATGATCACCGATCAATAGTCCATAGGATTCCTCACCTCCAATGATGTAGTTCTCCTTGCCCTCTTTTTCTTTGATGAGTTCGGCTATCCACTTGAATCCGGTTAGTACGTTATAGCAATGGATACCTTCCCGGTCCGCTATATCGTCGATCAGTTCCGTGGTAACGATGGTTTTCATGACCATATCGTTTTTCCGGGACAAGCCTTTGGCCTTCCGGGCCTCTATCAAATAGTTGAATGCAAGTACAGCGGTCTGATTTCCGTTCAACAGTATCCAATTCCCCTTGTCATCCTTGACCCCGATTCCGACCCTGTCTGCATCAGGATCTGTTCCCAAAAGGATGTCGGCATCGATCTGTTTAGCTTTTTTCAATCCTAGGCTCATGGCCTCACTTTCTTCTGGGTTTGGATATATGACCGTTGGGAAATTCCCATCAGGAATGATTTGTTCCTCCACTAAACTAACCTTAGTAAAACCGAACCGCTTCAAGATCTCCGGCACCAGTTTGATCCCCGATCCATGAATGGGGGTATAAACTATCTTCAGATCATGTTGTTTCTGGATGACCTCCGGGTAGACGCTGAGATTTTTGACCATCTCATAATATGCTTCATCCATTTCCTGACCAACGATTCTGATATTGGTTTCGCCCCCACTCCATTTCACTGCATCTACAGACTCGATCTTATCCACCTCTTCGATCACATTTTTATCATGAGGAGGAACGAGTTGGCCTCCATCACTCCAATATGCTTTGTATCCATTATACTCTTTGGGATTGTGGGAGGCAGTACAAACAACCCCTCCATGACATTGCAGTTTCCGTATCGTAAAGGATAGTTCTGGCGTAGGACGCATACTCTCGAAAAGGAAGACTTTTATGCCATTGGCTGCCATGACATTTGCGGTGATCTCCGCAAAACTGCGACTGTTGTTACGGCTGTCATGGGCAATGGCCACCCTGATCTCCCCACTTATGGATTTTTTAAGATAATTGGCATATCCCTGTGTGGCCATGCCGATCGTATATCTGTTAATGCGATTGGTCCCTACTCCCATTAGGCCCCTCAACCCACCTGTGCCGAATTCGAGATTCCGGTAAAAGGCATCCGCCAGTTCCTTGGGATCGCCGTCCAACATCCTTTGGACCTCCTCCTGAGTGGCCTTGTCATAGCTGACGTTCAGCCATTCCTCTGCTCGTGTACGAAAGATCGTATCCGTCATATTAGGGATTTAAGTATTGATCAGGCTCAAGATATAATATTATTGAAAAAATGGGAAATAGCTATCCATTTTTGGAAACGTCAACCATCTCTTTCTCAAATGTGCAACAAAGGTTTTGATTGAATCGTTAATTTAGTGGTCATTTTGAATTTAAAATTTTACATATTACTGATTTTGCTGCTGGCCTTTTTTCAAACTGATGGCCAGTCGAGTTTAAACAGCCTCTATCAGGATTCCATTATTTCGTCCCCATATTTCGTGAAAGGGATTACACCCGAACATCCTGGAAGGAAATGGGTTGTTGGAGCCACAGAAGCTTCTGTTTGGGTAGGAACTTATATAGGACTTGATAAAGCATGGTATTCGGATTACCCAAGAACGGATTTCCATTTTTTCAATGATTGGGGAGAATGGCAGCAGATGGATAAGATCGGACATCTTTGGACCTCATATCAACTCAGCAGGTTGTCCGGGGGGCTCTGGAAATGGGCTGGTATCGGAGATAAAAAGGCCGCTATCATTGGTGGTATTACAGGTATTGCCTATATGAGTGCCATAGAGATCCTGGACGGGTTTTCCTCAAAATGGGGCTTCAGTACTGGCGATATGCTGATGAACATCACCGGGGCGTCTTTATTTACTTTTCAGGAATTGGCTTGGCATAAACAAACATTCCAGATCAAATACAGTTTTTTACCCTACTCTTATAGCACGGATATCAAGCAGAGATCGGATGATCTTTTTGGCAAAACGGTACCGGAAAAATTACTCAAGGATTACAATAGCCAAACCTATTGGTTGACTATGAACCTTCACGATATCTTTCCTGCCAGTCGGATACCAAACTGGTTTTGCCTTTCAATCGGATATGGAGCCCGGGTAATGCTGGGTGGTCGAGAGAACAAATGGACCGGGCCTTTAGGTGAGCCTATAGACAGATCAGACATAAAAAGATACAGGCGATTCTTTCTGTCCGCAGACGTGGACCTCAATAGAATCAAAACCCGAAACAAGGTACTCAAGACCGTATTCTCCATATTCAACCTTGTGAAGATCCCGGCACCAGCCATAGAATATTCCGGCAAGGATGGATTCCATCTGTATCCACTCTATTTTTGAAAGGTTCAAAGGTTCGGTTCCTCAAGCCAAGCACTGTCAACCTGACCATTTACGATCTCGACGGAAATGTTCTCTTTCAACATCGTCGAAAGTGAAAGTCCAACATAATCCGGATGGATCGGGTAAGTCTTATGGCTTCGTTCCAGAAGTACAAGCGTTTGAATCTTTTTAGGATAACCTTCCAGAAAAGGTTTCAACGCATAAAGAAGGACCTTCCCACTATTGGATACGTCATCTACCAGTACGATGATCTTTCCATCGATGGACACGGGTTCTGACAATTGAACTTTCAGGGGGTCTGTTTTATCCATGAGTACGATAAGCGTTTCCACTTTCAGGGAGGAAATGGACCGTAACAGGTCTGCGACCTGACCAGCAACGTAAACGCCGTTCCCTTGAATGCCGGCGATCGTTATGGCACTGGCGTCGGGGTTGTGTTCCATGATCTCATAGGCCATTCGCCTGAGTTTCATCGCGGCGAGTTCTGCACTGAGGATGCACTTTTTTTCCATATCTGGGATTTGGCTCTTTAATGCTTCGGTTTATGCCCGTAATTTAGTGATTGCAAGACAACTCTTATGGCAATATTACAACAGTTGCTTTTTTCGGTATTGGTTGCGGTGGCAATATGGACCTTCGGAAGAAAAATCACAGAGATCAGGAGGAACATCCTTCTCGGAAAGGAAGAGGATCTGCCAGGCCAACCCGCAGAAAGATGGCGTAATGTATTCCTGCTCGCTTTGGGGCAAAAAAAGATGTTTCGGAAGCCCTTTGTGGCCCTGCTCCATTTAGTGGTTTATGTCGGCTTCATAATCATTAATATCGAAGTCCTCGAGATCGTCCTGGACGGAATTCTGGGAACCCATCGGATCTTTTCTGTACCTCTGGGGAATCTTTATCCGTTGTTGATCAATGCTTTTGAATGCTTAGCCCTATTGGTACTGCTTTCCTGTGTCGTTTTTCTATTCAGAAGGAATGTCCTCCGCTTGAGCCGATTCTCCAACTCTGAACTTGACGGTTGGCCCCGAAACGATGCGAATGTCATTCTGGTTACGGAGATCGTACTGATGGCCTTTTTTCTCCTGATGAATTCGGCCGATACACTGCTCCAATCTAGGGGTTATGGTCATTTCGGGGATCATCTCACTGGAGATTTCATGGTGTCCAGACATGTCAACCCCTTTCTGGCTGCCTTGAGCAGTCCTTCTTTAGTGATAGTGGAGAGGGCCGCCTGGTGGCTGCATATTTTGGGCATTCTTGCCTTTCTGAACTACCTGCCCTGGTCAAAACATCTGCACATTCTATTGGCTTTCCCCAATGCCTATTATGCCCGGATCAAACCTGCAGGGGCTATGACCAATATGAAGGAGGTTCAACAGGAAGTGATCTATTCTATGCAACCAGATCTTATACCTGCAGGTGGCTCAGCTGAAACACCTAAGAGTTTCGGTGCCAAAGATGTTATGGACCTCAGCTGGCATAATCTTTTGGATGCATACAGTTGCACCGAATGTGGTCGTTGTACTGCTGCTTGTCCGGCCAGCCTGACCGGGAAATCATTATCACCGAGGAAGATCATGATGGACACCCGGGACCGTCTGGAAGTTGTGGGTGAAAACATCCGAATCAACGGTTCATTCAAAGATGATGGTCGTAGTTTACTTGGTGACTACATACCCCTGGAAGCATTGCGCGCTTGTACAACCTGCAATGCTTGTGTGCAGGAGTGTCCGGTGAGTATCAGTCCGCTTGATATTATTATTCAGTTACGTCGTTACCTGATCATGGAACAAAGCAATGCCCCTCAGGAATGGAATGCTATGTTCGGTAATATTGAGAATAATTTCGCGCCTTGGAAATTCTCTCCTGATGATCGGGATCTCTGGACAAAGGACATGCCCTGATATGCGCTCAGATCCCATCTCCACTGGGACCGTACATCCCGGGAACCGGTATGTCCAATAACCGTAGATAGACGGAGAGTTGTCCACGATGATGGATCAAGTGATTCATGGTGAAACTTCGTATGGCCGCCTCCTTGGATATGCTGAAATAGATCTTGTCTCCCTGACGGCAGGTCCAAAGTTTGTCCAGTTCACCCACAGTAATTTTATCCAAACTTTTCATGCTCTCGGATATCCTTTTCTCGAAATGATCAAGGATGATATTTTTTGAATCCGGTTTCGGAGCTGGTTCCAGCCGGTCATTGAAATCATATTCCTGTGAATCCAGAATCACCGTTATCCAAACAGGATTGTTCGCCACATGCATGGCCAGTTGGCCAAGAGTCGACGATTTCACGTGAGGCCTCCAATCGATCGAATTTTCCGGGATTGCGGAAAGCATTTTTCGGGTTTTCGCAGCTTCGTCAAGGAATTCCTGACGCAATATATCAAGGCTCATTGGGGATGGTGTTAAGATGAGGTCAAGGAGTTGTCCTGTCAAGGGTGAAATTATGAATTCCGCATGATGGTCAACCCATTATTTTGGATTGATATTGTCCTCCATTTTGGAAATAGGGTCATCATGCCGGATCATCTTTATGATTTGAATCATCGCAGTGATAGCGAATATACCGCCGATCACCCAATTCAAAACATGCTGATCGGCATTCAGTTTCTCCACCAAGAGCCGTCCTCCCCATATGAAAACAGCGTTCCCCAAAAAGGTCCCCAACCCTATTCCGGTGATGTATACATACCTGTCGGATGGCTGATGGCCTAAAATACCGCGGTCCAAGAGTACCTTGCTCCAGCCAAACCAAAAGGGGATCTGCATGGGATTGACAAAACTCATGCCGACACCCAGCCAAAAATGGTGTATGGTATGCGATAGGATGATGTTCTTATGATTGTTCGGCTGGATCGCAGCAAAAATATTCCCCGCAGCCAGGCATAAGATGATGATTATCGGTAGCCATTCCAACGTCCGCAATAAAACTTTATGCCCGAATATCCATTTCATCGCGATCAATGACATTCTGACCATGAACACTTCTACTAGCAGGGCTCCCGTGGAAAAATACAGTGCCGCCTGTATGCCATCGCTTATGGATATCTGTAGTACAGCCGTGTTGAGCGTACCCATCGGAAGGGTACCAAGGAAGCTGATGAGCAGGCTGATGTAGAACAATCGGAACGCTTTCATCTGCAGATCTAAAAGTCTATTGTTCGAGGGAATTGGGATTTTGATACAGAGTGGAAACCGGACATCGACCCGGACTCCAGGTTTGAATGGGCTATTGCATGGCCCAAAGAATGAGCATAAAGGTCGTGTAAGTTCATGGGAGTTGTTGGATTGGGGTCGAAAAACATGGGCATTCCGTATTTGAATCAATTTTCAACGACTGGTAATGATTTTTCAGGATCAATGGCAAGCCATAAAAGACATCCAGACAGAATCACTATAGCTAGAAGATAAATAGGATAATTGAATTGGTGCGTCACTTGGACGATTCTGCCGAATATGATGGCCAGGAAGAAGGCTCCCATCTGTCCAAAAAAATTCATCGCACCGGTGACTGTTCCAACATTGTTCCGTCCGATATCAGCGCAAACTGCGTAAGAGGTCATTACAGAGAAGGAAAATGAGAAATTTGCTCCAATCAGACACACAGCAGTTACCATATTATTTGAAGTCAATGCAGCGGTCATCAACAAGATGCTGCACATGCCCAGGCCAAGTATTCCGGTTGTCCTCCTACCCTTTTTCAGTCCGAATTTGCTGATGAACCTGTCACCTGAAGCCCCACCTATGAGGAATCCAGTGATGCCAACAGCGAACAAGGAAGACATTATGGTTTTCATGGAGTGTTCAGAAAACCCCCTGCCTTCCTGGAGATATACGGGCATCCAGGCGATGAAGAAATAATTTGCCCATTGGCAACAGAAATACATTAACATCAAGGGCCATAAAGTGCTATTCAGAAATATCTTCTTCCAGGGTACCTGCGCCTGGTGGATATCATGATGACAATTTCTTTCTATCCATGATTTTTCTTCCTCTGGCATCGACCTCATTTCAGATGGAAAATCCCGGAACCACGATGTGCATATCCGTACCCACAGGATTCCTATGCCTGCTAAAACGAAAAAGGGTATCCTCCATCCGTATCGTATGGCTAATGGGACAATGATCAATGGTGCGATTGCGGATCCCAGTTGGGATCCTATTCCAACCCAGGATAACGCTTTGCCTGTTTCTTTAACAGGGAACCATCTGGATACTACCAATATGGAGTTGGGATACGTTCCTGATTCTCCCATTCCAAAAAGGAATCTGACCAAAAGTAAAGAGATCAGCCCATTGACGAGGCCCGTGATTGCCGTGAAAATAGACCAGAAGATCACTATCCTTATGAAGACCTTTCTCGGGCCGATGCGATCCCCCAGCATGCCAGAGGGGATCTCAAATAGAGCATAAGCAAGTGCAAAAGCCGCCAGCACCCAACCGAATTGTTCATTGTTCAATTGGAGATCTGATTTCATCCTGACCCCGACAATGGATATGCATATTCTGTCCATGTATGTGAGTGTGGTCAGTGAACAGAGAATCGCCAATGTCCTGTGACGATATGGGATCTTGAGGAATGACGATTGTAGGGTCATGCTGTTGGTAAATATATCATAAATCCAAAATCGAGGGGGTAAATAATGACGTTGCCCGGAGGATCCTGTGAAGAATGTGAAATGGCAGCAAAAGAATTTCAAATGGGCAAGCCATTCAGTTTCTTGGAGAATTCTCTGTCTTTACGCAACATGTTGATTCCTTCCCGGAAACTCATATAACGGTGGCCTCTTTCGTGGTTCGCCTTGCTAATTTTATAAAGGGTGATCCAGTGTTGGATGATCACCTTCCACGCATGAAAAAGGGAATGCCGAGGATCGTAAATATGAGTGGGTTCCGAACCCGCTCCATTGACCTCGATCAGGGTACAGTCGAGTCCCTTTTTCAATGATTCCCAATCCCGATAACGTATATCGACCCTTCCGAAATGGAAATCAGGTATCCGGGCGGCAAGTTTGTCCATCATTTGATTCAGTTCGTCATCAACTAGATGGGTGTCGTCTATGAAAAGTGAACCTCTTGCATGGTTTCCATATGGGCTGAGCACGTATCTTTCACCGCATGGGATCACCATATCCAATTTCCCCGCATGGGCTTGGGTTATGTAGGTGAGGTACATGATTGATCTTTTATCATTTTTGATCAATTCGATCAAAGTTTGTTGGCCATCACCTGTAATGGAAAGAAACTCTTTTTTGACCAAACCTGTTATTTTACCCTTTGTTTCACCCGGGATCCTGGTATAAAAAATTCCTACTTCATTTGGCCAGCGGATTACTGACTGAATGTGGTAGTCCAATGTGCAATTTCGAGCGTACTCAACTATGTCTTTCTCTGAGTACAAAAACCGTATTCCTCTACCCCGACCGCCAACATCAGGCTTTCCGATCAAGGGAAGTTCAAAACCTGACTCTCGAAGTTCTGAAATCACCTTTTCACTTGAAGTGCCATATCTGAAATGCATGGTGGGCGGATATAGATCAATAGGTAAAATGGAATGGATATCCTTTTTGGATTCACCGGTGAAGCCGCCATTTTCGAAGCCGGGATTAGATGTGCTAAAAAAAAAGAAAGATCGGGCACGCAAACAAAGTAAAAACCATATTGGCATGATCCAGAAATAAATAGAATTAAAAGACCAGAATTCCCAATTTAATAGACGTATCAAAAAAGGGTTTTTGGATAAGTGTAGTTTTGAAAACATCAACTGTATCTTGATCGTTTCAATTGTTTAGAAATGTCCGAAATCACCTGTTCTGGTATCCGCAAAAATAATATATTGACTTCAATTGTGTTTATGTGCTCTACTTGGTGAAGTCAAGATATGTTGAACCGACGATGAATAAGAATACGATTTGACGCTAAGCTTGCTTTCCCCTGCGATGTTTTTTCATGGCGAATTTTGAAACCGTTTCCAAGAGGTATAGTACGTATATTTGGAGTAAACATTGTTTAAAGAATATGCCGGTGCCTATTATGTCTGAACGGTTTGCAGCTGGAGAAAATCCTGAGATCCTTTTCTGGGTTGGCTGTGCGGGAAGTTTTGATCAACGTGCTCAACGTGTCACCAAGGCATTTTCTTCCATATTGGATCGTTTGGAAGTGAACTATGCCATTTTAGGTAAGGAGGAGATGTGCACAGGTGACCCCGCTCGCCGTGCTGGGAATGAGTTCATGTTCCAGATGATGGCTTTTCAGAATATACAGATACTGAATAATTACGGGGTCAAAAAAATCGTGACTGCATGTCCTCATTGTTTCAATACACTTAAGAACGAGTACCCGGAGTTAGGTGGAAACTATGAAGTAATTCATCATACGGAACTGATCCAGGATTTCATAGATAAGGGGAAGATCAAGATGAAAGAAGGTGGTTCATTCAGAGGTAAAAAGATAACCTATCATGATTCCTGTTATCTGGGTAGAGCGAATAATGTCTATGAAGCCCCACGAAAGATACTGGAAGTACTTGATGCCGAGTTGGTCGAAATGAAACGCTGTCGTTCAAACGGACTTTGTTGTGGGGCAGGTGGTGCACAGATGTTCAAGGAAGAGGAAAAAGGGAACGGCCGTATCAATCTGGAAAGAAGCGAAGAAGCTCTTGGAACTGGCGCGGGAGTGATCGCTGTAGCATGCCCTTTTTGCAATACCATGATCACTGATGGGGTGAAGTTGAAGGAAAAGGATTCTGAGGTGTCTGTTCTGGACATTGCAGAACTCATTGAAAAGTCAATGGTTTGAGCATAATATGTTACTGTACATATGTTTAACTTAGCAACATGAATTTGGATTATAAAAGCATGCTTCCAGAAGATTTCAGTGAAAACTCCCGGATTTGGATCTATCAGTCGAGCCGTCTTTTCAGTCTTTCCGAGTCTATTGAAATCGAGGATCGTTTAAAGAGTTTTCTGGCTGTTTGGAATGCCCATGGGTCCAAGGTAAAAGGTTTTGGTACCCTTTTCTTTGGTCGTTTCATTGTTCTTATGGGGGATGAAACCAGTGTTCAGGTAAGCGGATGCAGTACAGACAGTTCAGTAAGGTTCATCCGTGATCTTGAACATTCATTTCAGGTGAGGCTCTTTGACCGTACCACTTTAGCTTTCATCAAGGAAGAGAAAGTGGAAATATTAGCTCTGTCAGATTTCAATCATGCCTGTCTACAAGGCTATATCATGGCTGATACCCTTTATTTCAACAATACTATCCTCACGAAAAAGGATCTTGTCGAAAAATGGGTTGTCCCCGTCAAGGAAAGTTGGTTGTCGACTCGGATGCATACCAAAGTGCCTGGTTGATTCGATCTGACCTGTTAATCTCCTTATCGAATTATAAAAACAAATTAGGGTCTGTTGACCAACTAACGACGTAATTTTCAACCATCTAGTGGCTATGATACCACTTATCAATTTTTCTTTTTCAAGATAACATCTTGTCTTAAATTGGCGACACATCAATTTTCCTGAATATGTCTCACTCAAGGATTAAAATGAAAGGTTTCATAGTGGCCTTGTTGTCAGCTATTTTTCTTTCCAATTTGTTCTCCAATCCCGTTCTTGCCAGATCAGGGCCCGGTTTAGAGGTGCCAGTGACTTATTTTAAACTGCCCAATGGTCTCAAAGTGGTTCTTTCTCCGGATAAGTCTGCCCCTATTATTGGGGTGGGTGTATATTATAATATAGGCTTTCGAATAGAGCCCCGCAACCGTACTGGTTTCGCACATCTTTTCGAACATATGATGTTCCAAGGTTCAGAGAATTTAGGTAAGATGGAGTTCATCCAGCTTGTCCAAAAAAGTGGTGGCATCCTGAACGGTTCCACCCGATTCGACTTCACCAATTATTTCGAAGTTCTGCCAGCCCATAAATTGGAGACAGCTCTATGGGCTGAAGCGGACCGGATGAGAGGCCTTAAAATTGATCAATCAAATCTGGCCAATCAACAAGGTGTGGTAAAAAACGAAGTAAAGGTCAATGTTTTGAACCAGCCGTATGGAGGTTTTCCCTGGCTAGACATGCCACAATATGCCAATACAAACTGGCATAATGCTCATAATTTCTATGGAGATTTGGCTGATCTGGATTCCGCCAAGCTTGAAGATGTGAATAGTTTCTTCAAGACTTATTATGCTCCTAATAATGCAGCCCTTGTTGTAGTTGGAGACTTTGAAGTGACAGATGCCCGCAAATGGATCGAACAGTACTTCAGTGGCATTCCCTCTGCAACACTACCTCCCAGGCCAGACATCAGCGAACCTGTACAGACATCTGAAAAAAGGGCTGTTAAAGAAGACAAATTAGCCAACAAACCCGCTTTGGCTGTGGCATACAAGATGCCTGAGAGAAATTCGCCAGAATGGTTCGCCATGGGCCTGATCGATCAGATGCTGATTCAAGGTCAGGACAGCCGCCTGTATCAATCCATCGTACAAGAAAAAGGATATGCGGGAAGGATGTCTGGTGGGATCAATTATCTGGGAAACATGTTCAATTATCAGGGACCGATGGTCTGGATGTCTGATCTCATTTACGATGCAAAAACCCCACCCGATGCCATCATCAAAGAATATGACAAAGCTGTTGATTATATGATGAATCAGGTCACTCAGGCGGATATCAACACCGCACTGATCAAGATGCGTTCGAATCTTTACGATCAGATGGCTTCACAGTTCGGGATCGGCAAGATCGACCTGCTGGCCGTTTTCGCTCTCTTCGATAATGATCCGAACAGGATCAATTCACTGGAAAAGGAATTCTCCAAAATCACTCCTGAACTGATCAAAAAAACAGCTAAGGAATACCTGCGCTCCTCAAACCGGACCATCCTGATTATTGACCCTAAATCAAGCAACTGATGAAAAAGATATTTCAATTGACAAGTTTTATGATACTTGGAGCTCTGCTGACCTTTTCGTCACAGGCACAGAAGGTGACACCCCCAACAGGTGGAATGCCCCACGATTTCAAATTGTCTGAAAAAAAGATAGCCACATTGCCCAATGGAATGAAAACCACTTTGGTCAAATATGGTTCATTGCCAAAAGCCAGCATCGCGTTGATCGTGAGGACGGGGAATATGCATGATCCCTCTGGCAAGAATGGCATGGCTGATTTCACGGGCAAACTCATCAAGGAAGGGACTAAAGCACTCGATTTTAAGTCCATTTCAGCCAAGGCGGCATCCATGGGTGGTGAGGTCAGTCTCAGCGTAAGCATGGAACAGGTGATGCTATCAGGATCCGTACTGTCAGAATTCGCTCCTGAATTCATCAGACTTATCGGTGAGATGGTCATGAATCCAGCATTACCTGAATCGCAATCTGCCCGGATCAAAGATGATATGCTGAGAGACCTGAGTGTAAATATGACCGTTCCCCAGAATCAAGCAGAGGAAAAGTTCAGTAAGTTGATCTATGGCAGCCATCCCTATGGCGCCGGTATGCCTACGGAGGCTCAGGTAAAAGCATTCACCATTGCAGATGCACGTAGTTTCCACCAGGCAAATTTCGGCGCTAAACGCTCCATCATCTATGTGGTTGGACAATTTGACGAAAAAGCCGTCAATACGGCCATCGCATCCGGTCTCGCCAAATGGAAGTCAGGGCCTGCTCTTAGCTACCCTACTGTGACAGCTAAATACAGCCGGGATACAGCCATCATCGATCGCAAGGGAGCCCCACAAACCACGATTCAGATCGGTGGTCCGGTAAATGGCCCCACAGAAAAAGACTATGTGGCTCAGAGTATCACAAACTCCTTGCTCGGCGGATCATTTGGCTCCAGAATCACATCAAATATCCGGGAGAATAAAGGTTATACTTACTCTCCATATAGCTATGTTCAAAGCAGAAAAGGTGCATCTTTCTGGGCGGAATCAGCTGACGTGACCAGTGAACATACGATAGAATCCATACAGGAGATCGTAAAAGAGATCAAGAAGTTACAATCCACCCCTCCAGAAAAGGAGGAACTGCAGAGCATTCAAAATTATGAATCCGGAATTTTCGTTTTGCGTAACACCGATCCATTCGGCATCATCAATCAATTGAGCATGCTGGACAAATATGGATTACCTGATAGTTATCTGACCAATTATGTAAAGAGTATTTACGATGTCACTCCACAGCAGGTGTCTCAGATCGCCAAAGAACGACTCAAGACCGAGAATATGTCGCTCGTCTTGGTCGGAGACAGACAGCAGATATTGGAGCAGGCAAAAAAGTTTGATTGGAAGTTCTGAATGCCCGGAGGAAAAGTCAGGGATAATTTCCTACCTTGACCTTCGTCAAGCGGAAGTAGCTCACCTGGTAGAGCGACAGCTTCCCAAGCTGTAGGTAGCGGGTTCGAGTCCCGTCTTCCGCTCTAAACAGGGCTTTCAATATTTAATCGTGGGACCCTTTTTGGGGGTTTTGAATGAAGAATAATGAATTAAAAGAATCTATTCTTCTGAAGTGTTTTTCATTTTCGACAATAAGGCATACGCATTCTTAGTTACCAGTGTTTTTGTCTCAAAATCGTTCAATTTGGAGCTCACTTCCAGTCGGTCATTATCCTTCATTCCAATCTCCACTTCAACCATCTGGAATTCATTTTTCGATGTGGATACAAATACATAAAAGCGATTTTCAAATCGGACAACAGCTTCTTCAGGTACGGTTGGTACTGAAGCAATATGGATATTGATCGACGCATTCAAGAACATTCCCGGAAGAAGTTTTTGGGGTTGGCCCTTGAAATGACAATGTACCAAGCCGCTGCGATTATCATCGACGTTTCTAGTTACCAGTATCACTTCACAGTCATAAAGCGTCCCGGGTTCATCAACGAACGACACCTTGACATTCTGTCCAGACTTAACTTTATTAAGATCTTTTTCAAAAACCGTCAGTGCTGCATGCATGTCATCAGGGTTGATCAATTCGAACAAGACATCGGTAGGTGTGACGTATTTGCCTATATTGACATTTACTTTTGACACGAACCCATTCAAAGGTGAATGAATGGCCACACTCCTGGATATGGAACCTTCTGTAAGATTTGCAGGATCAATTCCTATTAAAAGCAATTTTTCCCCATATCCTTTCAATGTCACTTTCTGGGAGAAATATTCAGATTCTGCCAATTGAAAAGTTTTAGCAGCATTGACATTGTTTTCATTCAGTAATTTTTGACGTTCAAATTCCTGTTTCAGATAGGTTAATCTGGATTTTGAAACCAGATAATCCTGCTGCAATTGAATCAGTGACTGATCTTCAATGGTTGCGATCACCTCACCTTTTGCGACATGCATCCCGGGAAGTAGTTTTGTGGAAAGAAGATATCCCCCCATCGGAAAGCTTACCGAGACAATATTTTGAGGCGGCACATCGACATGCCCATTGACTTTCAAAAAAGTATTCATGGCTTGTTGAACGACCACGCCCGTTTGAACACCTGCGATCTTCATTTGTGCATCTGTCATTTGAACATGATCCGTTTGGATCTGGACGGAATCCTTCTTTGCCTCCACTTTCGGGGAAGAGCAGGCTGAGAAAAAAACGATTGAAAGTATGAGTATTTTAAAGCGATTCATGATTCGGTTATAAATTTGAGATGATATATTCTATATCTACACGCACCATGTTCAATTTGTGGATGGCATCAAGTCTGGACAGCTGAATGGCCGATGCGTTTTGCATCATCATCGTCCATTCCAAATAGCTGATCTGGCCCTTTTCAAAGTTCTGTAAAGCATGCCGGATGATCAGTTCTGCCTGATCAAGCCCCTCGGTATCATAATACTGAACAATTTTTTGTTGCTTATGGAATTCTTCTTTGTATTGCATCAACTGGCTTCTTAATTGAAGATCCGCGGCTTTTAGGTTCAGCTCAGTGGCCTCCTCAGCGTATTTGCCTGCTTTTACCTTGTTGCGGGTTGCTTTGGTGAATAAAGGAACCCCAACACTTACATTCACTGAACCGAATCTTTTTCCTGGCCCATAATACTTTTGCGATATTCCATCCGGTGTTTGATATCCAACTATGGTCATATTGCTATAACCTGCGGATAGATCGGGGACCATCTTGTTCCGATCCAAACTTGTCTGTGCTTTGGTCAGTTCAACTTGTTCTTTCCTGTATTTAAGCAAAGGATGGGCCATCAGGTCAATTGTATCTACCCATTCTGGGGCTTTCGTGGATATAGATCTGATGTCCGGCTGGATTTGTTCAGTTGTATTCAAAAGCCATTGAAGCTTCTGTTGGGTGATCTTAAAGTCCGACTGAATCTGGGATTCCTGAATTTTCAATTGAGCCAATTGTGCCTTTGCATTTATTTTTTCCAGAAGATTTGACTCGCCGGTTTTAAATCTCAGTTCTGCAGCTTCCAAAACTTTGTTGTATACCGAGTCCAGCTTCTGAAGCAAGGCCTGTCTGTTCAGCAAGTCAGCCATTGTCCAATATGAGAATTTGATTTCACGGTGAAGTTCTTGCAGCTTCCAAAGAGTTAATGCCTTTTGGGAATTTTCTGCAGCGTTATAAAATTGCTTTTGTCTATTGTAAATGATCGGCAAGGTGAATGACTGACTTATGGAAAATCGGGAATCATTGTTCATGCTATTTATTTTACCATATTCAGCCCCAAGCAATGTTTTTCCCTGGTCTGCGACAGCATTCTGGAGTTGTTTCCAATACGCTGTCTCACGGTGCAAAGCTTGTATGGAGAAGTTCTGCGCATCTGCCAGGTTCAACATGTCATCCAGATTCATCAACTTCCCAGTTGTAGTTTGTGAATTACCAGTGGAAGACAAAAAAAATGATATCAGAAGTATGGATATGACTCTGTTCGTTTTTTTGCTGATATTCTTCCTTTCCAGCCACATGTACAATATTGGTAAAAGGACTAATGTCAGAAAAGTCGCAGTGATCAACCCACCGATCACCACTGTAGCCAATGGTCTTTGTACTTCAGCCCCCGCACCTGTGCTCAACGCCATAGGTAAGAAACCGAGTGATGCCACGGATGCAGTCATCAATACGGGTCTTAACCGATTTTTGGTTCCTTCCCTTATGATGAATTCCAGATCGTGCATGCCCTGTTCTTTCAATCGGTTGAATTCAGTTATTAAAACGATACCATTCAGGACTGCAACGCCGAACAAAGCGATAAAGCCTACACCCGCTGAAATGCTGAAAGGCATTCCACGAAGCCATAAAGCCATTATGCCGCCAATGGCTGAAAGTGGTATCGCTGAAAATATGAGCAAGCCATATTTCAATTTGCCGAAAGCGAAATACAACATGATCATGATCAAAGACAATGCTATGGGTAATGCTGTACTGAGTCTTTTTTTCGCTTCAACAAGATTTTCAAATTGACCACCATAGGTGACAAAATAGCCGGATGGCAACTTCAACTGATTGTTGATTTTGAGACTCAACTCATCCACCACACTTTGCACATCTCTACCTCTTACATTGAATCCGACAACAATCCTTCTTTTTGCATCTTCACGTTGGATTTGATTAGTTCCTTCTTTGATCTCCACAGTTGCCACTTGATACAAAGGAATTTGAAGTCCTGAAGGTGTAGCAATGAGCAGATTCTGAACATCTGATAGATCTTTACGGGATTGTTGACTAAGACGAACCACCAGTTCAAAACGTCTTTCATTTTCATAAATCAAACCGGCACTTTCACCTGCGAATGCCGTTCGGATCACTTTATTAACCTCTGAAACATTCAGTTGATAGTGAGACATCTGAATATTATTGTATTTGATCACTATCTGTGGCAGGCCGGTCACTTTTTCTACATATAGGTCTGTTGCTCCTTCAACCGTCCCTACTACATCTCCCAACTTTTGAGAATATGCGGACAACGTATCCAGATCTTCACCGAATATTTTACAGACCACATCCTGACGAGCGCCGGTCATCAGTTCGTTGAAACGCATTTGAACAGGATATTGAAATCCGACCATTATACCTGGTACATCTTCCAGGGCTTTACTCATTTTATCTGCGAGTTCGTCGAATGATTTAGCAGATGTCCATTCTTTCTTGTCTTTCAAAATGACCATCATATCTGATGCTTCGATCGGCATTGGATCTGTTGGTATTTCACCTGATCCGATTTTTGTGACAACTTTTTCCACTTCTGGAAACCGCTTCAATAAAATGCCCGCAGATTGTTGGGTCGACTCTATTGTTTGTGACAAAGAACTACCAGTAAGCAAACGGGTATCCACTGCAAAATCACCTTCTTCCAGTTTGGGTATGAATTCCCCACCCATGCGCAATAGTAGAATGAATGAAAAGATGAACAGGATGATTACAGATACGGTGATGATTTTAGGGTATGCCAATGCTTTTCTTAAGGCGGGTTCATACATCCGTTGAATCAATCTCATCAATTTGTCGGAAATATTTACACGATGATTCATTTTTTTACTCAGGAATAATGAGGTGACCATCGGGACATACGTTAAGGATAATATGAATGCGCCGATGAGTGCAAATGAAACAGTCTGTGCCATGGGTTTGAACATTTTACCCTCGATGCCCACTAAAGCTAAAATGGGCAGATATACGATCAAGATCACTATCTGACCAAATACAGCGGAATTCATCATTTTTCCTGCTGATTTCTCAACTTCATCATTCATGGTTTCCTGCGTGATGCTATTACTAAGATTGAATTGACGACTATGATACAGGCGATGCATAACGGCTTCTACAATGATTACGGCTCCATCCACGATCAATCCAAAGTCAAGTGCTCCGAGACTCATGAGGTTGCCTGATACGCCTAAAGCATTCATCAGGATAACCGCAAACATCATGGATAAAGGTATCACTGATGCCACGATCAGGCCCGCTCTGAAGTTCCCCAAAAAGACAACCAATATGAATATCACGATCAAAGCACCTTCTATCAAATTCTTTTTTACGGTGCCGATTGCATTGTCTACCATTTTTGTACGGTCAAGAAATGGTGTTATTTCAACTCCTTCCGGTAGTGTTTTTTCTATCGATTTGATCTTTTCTTTTACATTGCGAATCACTTCGGAAGAATTGCTTCCTTTTAGCATCATTACTACGGCGCCAGCCACCTCCCCCTTATCATTATAACACATGGCTCCATACTTAACAGCACTTCCTATCTTCACTTCAGCCACATCTTTTATGTAGACTGGTATTCCGTTTGCCGTTTGCTTAATGTATATTCTGCCTATATCATCCAAAGTGCGGACAAGTCCTTCGCTACGGATATATAAAGCAGTGGGGCCTTTTTCAATGTAAGCACCCCCCGTATTTTGATTGTTATGTTGAAGGGCTGAAAAGAGTTCCTCCATGGTGACGTTCATGCTTTTCAGACGGTCACTATTTACAGACACTTCATATTGTTTCAGGTTTCCACCGAAACTGCTGACATCTGCGACACCGGGTGTACCCAATAACTGTCGCCTTACGATCCAATCCTGAATGGTTCGTAATTCCGTGGGAGTATAACTGGATTCATATCCTTTTTTGGGTTTTATTACATATTGGAATATTTCGCCAAGGCCAGTGGTTACAGGACCAAGAAAAGGATTGCCTGCATCTGCCGGGATTTCTGTTCTTACTTGTTGCAAACGTTCAGAAACCTGTTGACGTGCCCAATAAACATCGGTTCTATCATTAAATACAATGGTCACAAGAGAAAGTCCGAAACGGGAAAAAGACCGTATTTCTTCTATGCCTGGAATACTTGCGGTGGACTGTTCGATCGGAAAAGTGATCAGCCGTTCTACTTCGGGAGCTGCAAGGGATGGAGATACAGTGATCACTAGTACCTGATTGTTCGTTATATCCGGTACAGCATCTATGGGTAGTTTGGAAAATGAAAATATCCCCCATCCAATTAGGCCGAGCATCAATATTCCGATGATCAGCTTGTTTCTGACAGAGAAGCGGATTATATGATTCAGCATGTTTTGACTTGTTCAGTAACTGGGTCTAAAATGGGAAAAAATGATTTAAGAAATCAGTTTTTCATCGGGCATGTGTATATAAAATATTATATAGGTATAATCTATTTTCACCCGTGAAGGTAAATAACAGATCCTTGTTTCCCGCAGGAACTTCAATTTGAACCTTCTTGCGGAGAGTCACACTGATATCGACACATTTCAATATTTTAACTATCTGATCCATGATCAACTATTAAACGTGATAGTGATTATCGGATGTTAAGATGGATTCCAAGGGAAATGTACAATGAATCAGATATGCTTAACCCCATTGGCCCAACTCTCTCATCGTTTTCACTGGAACTTTGTAGCAGGATTGGAATTTTCTTTGAAACGGATATGCTGATTGATAGTACAGATTGTTACTGGAATATTTTTTTGACTAAGCTTTTTAAGCCATTGGAAGTTAATTCATTGCTCGAAATCTGGTAACGCCCATGGAATTCTGAATATATTATAGAATATAATATGTGAGATGTTCGATGTTGTTTTTGGATTTTAAGATCAATCTGCGGTTTGGTGATCTCTTTCTTTCCATGAAAATCTTGAACAGGAGACATGAAAGTGATATTTCCGTTTATCGTGCCATTTTCAGTCTGCCATCTTGTCATAATCCATTAAAATTTCCATATTTTTGCGGTCCGATATTACTCAAATATGCAAACTTTTCTGACCGGTAAATTTCAGGACGAAAGCAGACAGGGTGAAGTATACTTGTCTGAAATTGGTCTATCTCCCATTAGTTTTAAAAAGTTTTTCATCGAGAGTTATGGCTGTCAGATGAATTTCAGCGACAGCGAGATCGTAGCCTCCATTCTTCAGGGTGAAGGCTATAGTGCGACCAAGGATCTTGACGAAGCCGATTTGGTTTTATTGAATACCTGTTCCATCCGGGAAAAAGCCGAGCAAACAGTAAGAAAAAGACTTACGGAATTCAGAAAAGTGAAGCTCCATCGCCCCGGCATGGTAATAGGTTTACTGGGCTGTATGGCAGAGAGGCTTAAAAGTAAATTACTGGAGGAAGAGCAACTTGTTGATCTTGTGATAGGTCCGGATGCCTATCGAACCTTGCCCCAGCTCATCAAGGAAGCCGGTATTGGGCAGAAAGGAATCAATGTTTTGCTGAGCCGTGAGGAAACCTATGCGGATATCGCCCCTGTTCGTTTGAATAGTAATGGGATCACCGCTTTTGTCAGTATCATGCGAGGATGCAACAACATGTGTGCTTTTTGCGTGGTTCCTTTCACGCGAGGTCGCGAAAGAAGTCGGGATGCCGACTCGATTATCAATGAATGTAGGGATCTTTTCAATACAGGGTACCGGGAAGTTACTTTACTCGGTCAGAATGTGGACAGTTATTATTGGAATGATGGACAAAGCGGTACATCGGTCACTTTCGCTGATCTTCTCGATCGTGTTGGAGCCATCAGCCCTCTTCTGAGGGTTCGTTTCAGTACTTCACACCCCAAGGACATCACAGATGACGTGCTTCGCATCATGGCTTCGCGGGAAAATATCTGTAAATATATTCACCTCCCGGTTCAGAGCGGATCCAATCGTATCCTTCAACTCATGAACCGAACCTATACACGTGAATGGTATCTCTCCAAAGTGGATCGGATCAGGGAATTCATGCCCGATTGTGGGATCAGTTCGGACATCATCGCCGGTTTTTGTTCGGAGTCGGATGCGGACCATTCCGATACGCTTGATGTCATGCAAAAAAGCCGATATGACTTCTCCTATATGTTCATGTATTCTGAAAGGCCTGGCACCCTTGCCGCAAAACGTTTCAAGGATGACGTTACTTCAGATGTGAAAAAAGACAGGTTGGAGGAGATCGTTGCCCTGCAGAACAAACTATCACTCGAGAGTAATAAACGGGACTTGGGAAAAACTTTCACGGTGCTCATCGAAGGAGATTCGAAAAGAAGTGAACGTCATTGGATGGGAAGGAATAGTCAGAATAAGGTGATCGTTTTCCTCAAACAAAATGATGGGCTGCAAAAAGGATCATACACCCGGGTCATAGTAACGGATTGCACCCAGGGCACATTACTTGGGGAACAAAGCAATTGAACTGGTAAAAAATTGAAAAATGGAGATTCAAAGTATAAAGAATCGTTTTGGAATTATCGGCAACTCACCCGCACTGAATTATGCCTTGCAGGTTGCCATACAAGTTGCAAATACCGACCTTACAGTCCTCATCATTGGGGAAAGTGGCGTGGGAAAGGAAGCCTTTTCCATGATCATACATTCTCTTTCCGCACGTAAACACAACCCTTTCATCGCTGTAAACTGTGGTGCGATACCGGACGGCACCATCGATTCTGAACTATTCGGGCACGAAAAAGGCTCTTTCACTGGGGCTGTCGATAACCGGAAAGGCTATTTCGAAACAGTTAATGGCGGAACCATTTTCCTTGACGAGATCGCAGAAATGCCATTGGGAACTCAAGCACGCTTGCTGCGTGTGCTGGAGACAGGTGAATATATTCGGGTAGGTTCATCCAAAGTCCAGAAAACTGATGTTCGCGTCATAGCAGCAACGAACAAGGATCTCCTCGATGCTACCCGGAACGGTAAATTCAGGGAGGACCTTTATTACAGATTGAATACCGTACCCATCCGGGTTCCTTCGCTCAGGGACCGGAGGGAAGATATATACCTCCTTTTCCGTAAATTTTGTGTCGATTTTGCAGAAAAATATAAAACCGCCCCCGTGCAGTTGGATGAAGAAGCTCAACATTTACTCGTGAACTATTCTTGGCCGGGAAATGTCAGAGAACTCAAGAACATCGCCGAACAAGTGTCCGTACTTTCAACAAATAAACAGGTTCCAGCACAGGAAATCAAACGCTTCCTGCCCGAACACCCGGAAAAAAGGTTGCCGATCGTAGCCCCTGGTCAACAAGGAAATGCCGAATTCATGAACGAGCGAGACATGCTGTACAAACTTTTTTTCGATATGAAAAAGGATGTCACAGAACTCAAGAAAATGTTCTTTGAGATCGTTCATAATCCCGGTTCAGCTTCTGTGGCTTCTTATGGCCGGGAGTCCTTTCTTTCTGATTTCCCATTACTTCATCCTGATAAGCAGGAAAGTCTGCAACCGGTCATCTCCGGTGCAGCTCAACAACCCATGATCATGCCTGGGAATGCCATTCAAGAACATATTGAAGTGGAAGAATCACTCAACATCCTTGATAAAGAAAAGGAACTCATCATTAAGGCGCTCAAGAAACACAAAGGAAAACGGAAAGATGCAGCCTCCGACCTTGGGATCAGTGAACGAACACTTTACCGTAAACTAAAAGAATACGACATTGAAGAATAGCAGGAATAGATATGCACACTGGTTAATTGCCTCGATCGCTTTTTTCAGCATTCAAGGGACCTGCCGCTATTCGATGAAGGATGTTTCCATCCCTCCTGAGGTAAAGACGGTCAAGGTGAACTATATCGAGAATCGCGCGCGTTATATCAATCCTCTGCTTAGTCCTAGCCTGACCGATAAACTGCGACAGAAGATCATCAACCAGACCAGATTGAACCAGACAAATGGGGAGGCTGATTATGATATAAATGGAGTCATAACAGACTATTCACAGAGCACATCGGGTATATCCAATCAGCAGGTGGCGAGTAATAACCTAAACATCACAGTACATATCATATTCAGGAACAGGTTGGATGAAAAGAAGAATTTTGAAGCAGATATCACTCGAAACTTTCCTTTTTCAGCGAGCCTCAGTCTGCCTCAGGCTGAAGCTCAACTCAAGGATCAGATCTTGACAAACTTGACGGACGAGATTTTCAACAGGATCTTCTCAAACTGGTGATCTAAATCTTATTTTCATGCCATGATAACGGATATGGACCATGTAGTGAATGCCTTAATGGGGAAAGATTCCCTAAAGCAGATGCCTACCTCAGAACTTAGGCACCTGTCTTTGCTATATCCCTATTCATCATTCCTACACCTACTGAAAAGCAGGAAACTGAAGGATACCAACGACCCCGAATATCCGTCTTCCGTCGCTATGACCGCATTGTACTTCAGCAATCATCACTGGCTTCATCACCAACTACAATCAATTAGGCATGATGAACGTCTGCGGGGTTGGGAAAGGTCTATGGACAGGGAAAATGCTCTGGAGGTTCAAAGGACTGAAATTGAGCAAACCGATCTTCTTGGATCTGAACAAAACATAGAGGAAATACATACCGAACTAGCGCTGGAGACGATAGAAAATGAAAGCTCCGCAAGCCAAACCGAAAAATTCGACAATATATCAACTATTGAAGCATCACTGTTGGATGATGAACAAAACCCCGATTTTGATTCCCTAGTTAGTGTCAATCAACCCCGGGAAGTCGATCAGGGCTTACATTTGTCCCCCCCTGAAGCCCCCCCCTCTGTCGCCGCCGATCCGTCAATCATCCCTTTCGAACCCTTGTATACGACGGATTACTTCGCTTCAGTGGGCATCCGTTTGTCCGCAGAGACAGAACCTGGTGACCAGTTGGGTACCAAACTCAAAAGCTTCACTGATTGGCTGAAATCCATGAGAAAGCTCCATCCGGAAAAACGCGATATGCAACTCGATCCTAGCTCTGAAATGAAGATCAAAAAAGAAGCGGAGCTATCCAACGACAATACAGAAGTGATCACAGAGACCATGGCTAAAGTCTTTCTACAACAAGGCCAGAAAGAAAAGGCTGTTGCCATTTACCACAAATTAAGTTTGCTGGAACCCGACAAAATGGCTTATTTTGCCACGAAAATTGCTGAACTAAAAGCCTGATTATGACCATTCTTTTCCTGATTCTGATCGTTGTTTCTTCCGTGCTTCTTGGTCTCATCGTATTGATTCAGAACCCCAAAGGTGGTGGACTTTCAGGCAATATCGCCGGGTTCAGCAATCAGTTCATGGGAGTTAAACAGACCACGGATGTTCTGGAAAAAGGAACCTGGGTGATGGCTAGCGTCATCGTGGTGCTTTGCCTGATCTCGTCCTTGCTGATCAAAGGTGGGGGTTCAGACGAAAACAAGCTGATCAAGGGGATCAATCCCACTACAACAACAGCACCTGCTCCGCAGCCTGCTACGGTCCCTATGACGACACCTGCCAATACTCCTGCAACTCCCATTCAAAAATGATTTTGATATCATGATATTTCAAAGATCCCTGCTTCAGGCAGGGATTTTTGTTTGATTTTTTGATCATGCAGAAAAGATCAATTTACCGCATCTTGATACTGATTTCGATCGGGATCGCCATCTTAGCCTGGCTCCTGCTGGGGCCTGTCGGTCCTTCAGAGCGAAGCCGTAATTCCTTGTACATACCAACTGGACATTCAGACCGCCAGACAGTAATGGATTCCATTGAAGTGAACAGTCTGGTCAGGAATCCTCGACTGTTCAGCTGGATCGCTGCGATGTCAGGTGTCTGGGATAAAATCAAACCTGGTCGGTATATGATCTACCCGGGAACGAATCTGGTCGAGATCATACGGATGCTTCGTAACGGCAGCCAGACGCCCATCAACCTGATCATCAATAAGTTTCGTACGAAAGAGGATTTTTCCCGATCGATCGGCAGGGTCCTGGAATGTGATTCGGCTTCCATGATGACATATCTCAAGAACAATGATTCCCTTGCTTTATTCAGCGTAGATACCAATACGGTGATGACCCTGATTATTCCCAATACATACGCTCTGATCTGGAACACCAGTCCCAAACGTATTCTGAAAAGAATGGCTTCTGAAAAAGATGTTTTCTGGAATAAGGAAAGGTTAAAGAAGGCTTCAGATTTGAACCTGAAGCCAGATCAGGTATATACGCTTGCCTCCATTGTCGAAGAAGAGTCGAACAAACACGACGAACAACCCCAGATCGCCAGTGTTTATTTGAATCGATTGAAGAAGAAGATGCCCCTTTCTGCTGATCCTACGGTCAAGTACGCACTCCGGGATTTTGGTTTGAAGAGAATCTACCTGAAACATATTGATGAATCCGCTTCATCTCCTTACAATACTTATCGGCATGAGGGTCTTCCCCCAGGACCTATCTGTACACCCGCGATAAAAACAATTGATGCGGTTCTGAATGCCCGACAGACAGATTTTCTTTTCTTTTGTGCTAAACCGGATTTTTCCGGATACCACGATTTTTCAACCACTGCTGAACAACATTTTCATTTCGCCAAAGCATACCAGCGCGCATTGGACAGTTTGCATCTTAAATAGTCAAATGCCTGAATGTGGTCTGTGCATAATCCTGCAGGTGCCCAGGCACGGTAATCAGGACAAATGCCTAATTTCACGGGGTCATGACCAAACTGGAGCGGATCATACTCAAATCACCGCCGATGGCATTTCTGATCAGGAAATCCAAGCAGATAGTTTTGCCTGGATTTGAGGGACTGCCTCTATATGATGTCGCCCGTTTCTTCCTCAAGCAAACGCAACAAGTGGGACTCAACGAAAGGGCCGCCGCGATCTCTTTCAATTTCCTAATGGCCATCCCCCCTCTGGGCATATTCTTGTTCACGCTCCTGTCAAACTTGCCTGAATCCAGGGATCTTTATAAAGTTGCTTTGTCCATTGCTCGACAGATCACTCCTAACGATGCCACTTTTAAAATCATACGTTCCATCATGGAGGACTTCTTCAGACCGGATAAGGGTTTGTCCTATATAGGTCTCTTGACCGCCATCTATTTCTCGTCCAATGCCATGCTGACCATCATGAGGACATTTAATAAGAGCATGCTTCATATAGAAACGGAGAGAAGAAATTTCCTACGCTTGCGATGGGAAGCAATCCGATTGACGGTGTTGATTGTCATGCTTATCTTGGCAACGATCATGATCTTGTTCACTCAGAGCACATTGGTATCCCTTTTATCCCATTGGCTACATATAAAAGCAAATGCGGTAAACTGGTTAGGACAACTTTTAAGGCTGGCGATTACATTCGGATTGGTCTATTTTTCGGTGGCATTCATTTACCGATATGCGCCATCCGTTCACAAGAAATGGAAAATCAGTTCACCGGGATCCCTGCTGTGTACCCTGCTCATCATCGGATTCACCTATCTTTTTTCATACTGGGTGAATAATTTTGCATCCTATAACAAGGTTTATGGATCCATAGGGAGCATTCTCATCCTGATGCTCCTGGTATTCGTCAACTCACTTGTCATGCTCATAGGATTCGAGCTCAATGTGAGTATCAATTCACTGAAAAGTATCGCTCACAAGCGACAGGAAACATCTTGAATATTTGCTTTAAATAAGTACTTCATTCAGAAGTTTTCCTGATTATGAAGAAAAAATAAGACAGTTTAAATCAAATGTCTTGACCTGCTTCCCTGAATCCCCATTCATTATTCAATTCATTCCTGAGTTCTGGTGGAAGGCGGGGCACATCATAATGACCGGCAGCGGATTTTTGTCGGAATGCTTCATAGATGGTAACGGCACAAGCTACTGAGATGTTGAGTGACTTGATAATCCCGATCTGCGGGATAATGAAATTGCCGTCTGCCATTTCACGAAGTTCATCGGAAACGCCGCTGTGTTCGTTTCCAAAAACCAATGCCGTTGGTACAGTGAGATCCAATGCATAGAGATCGGCTGCATCTGAACTGAGATGAGTGGTCAGGATCTGCTCATATTTGCTTTTTACAGCCTTTAAACAGGATGCCGTATCAGAGAATTGATGGATGGTTAACCATTTGTCTGCGCTGCTGCTGCTACGGTTGCCCCATTTTTTATGTTTTGGTATTGCTGTATTCAGAACATAGATCTCCTGAATGCCTACAGAATCACAGGTTCTCATTACAGCCGAGATGTTGTGGGGATCGAATACATTCTCCAAAATGACGGTGAGATCATGTTGCCGCTTGTCCAGAACTTCCTTAAGCCTTTTCGATCTTTCAGGTGTCATTGATTATTTCAAAAGGAGAAGTGAGCCATCTACCAGACTTGAACTGGTGACCTGATCATTACGAATGACCTGCTCTACCAACTGAGCTAAGATGGCATATTAACAAAAATAATCAATTTTCAGGCTTTTAGGATTATCAAATGAGTTGTACATAGAGTAAATTTGGAAAAAATTTGATGAACAAACCCCGCCCATATATTCTTGCCGAAACGAATTGGAAAGCCGTAAAGGAAACGGATTATACCCTCGCCGTATTGCCTTGGGGAGCAACCGAAGCACATAATTTTCACATGCCTTATGGCACAGACAATTTTCAGGCTGAACACATAGCCGCATTGGCTGCAGATGAGGCCTGGAAGAAAGGGGCAAAACTCATTGTCCTCCCTTATATTCCTTTCGGTGTGAACACCGGACAATTGGACATAAAACTCTGCATCAACATGATGCCCAGTACACAATTGGCCATTTTGAAGGATGTTTGTGATGTACTGTCAAAGCAGGGCATAAATAAACTCGTCATCTTTAATGGACATGGGGCCAATAATTTTGTTCCGCACATACGGGAGTTGGCTGGGTTATTTCCTGAACTATTCATCTGTTCTCTGAATTGGTATCAATCCGCCTCCAAAATTGGAATCTTTCAGAATCCCGGGGACCATGCGGATGAAATGGAGACCAGTGTGATGATGAATATTGCACCGGATCTTTTGCTTCCCATTTCAGAAGCGGGTGATGGGGCTACCAAAAATTATATGCTGAACGGTTTTCGTGAAGGATGGGCATGGGCTCAGCGTCCATGGACGAAAATAACTCGGGATACTGGGTCTGGTGACCCGAAAGCAGCAACCGTGGAAAAAGGGAAGATCTTTATTTCAGCTACCACTTCCAATATCGCAGCTTTTTTCCATCAATTAGCTACCACACCAGTTTCCGATCTTATCGGTTAATCTGATTTTATATCATCACCTTCAAGGCAATCAAGAACATGAAGCTTTTTTCAAATAATAGATCTTTTTCTCGATTCTTTTCATTCAATTTTATTTTTTTACTGTTCCTACTACCCATTATTGCCCAGGCGCAGGTTAAACTTCTTATTTCAGGTATAATAATGGACAGTTCGGGACATAGAATAACTCATGCCACGATCGAGAATTTGAATACTATTCATAATGTGGTAACCAACGATACCGGATTTTTTTCAATTGAAGTTTCCCCGAACAAGGGATCCGTCATTTCTGTTTCGGCAACAGGATACGCTACCCAATTAATCAGATTGAATGACGGGGATTTTAATGGTATTGTAAGGAAAATCGTGCTTAAGGAACAATTCAATACACTGGATGAGGTTTTGGTCTCTGCTGAAAAACGCGATGAACAAGCACAGCATGAACCTATTTCGATCAGTGTATTGAACTCCAGACAAGTTAGAGAATTCAGGATCTGGGATCTCAGCAACCTTTCCGGACTTGCTCCCAATGTGTACAGTGCCAATCCCGGGGATGACCGCAACGTCACTTCGATCAGGGGGATCACGACAACTTCATATGACCCAGCAGTAGCTACCTATATTGATGGTGTCAATCAATTTAGCATGGACACATACCTTTCACCCTTACTTGATGTGGAGCGTATCGAGATTTTGAGGGGCCCACAAGGTACTTTGTACGGCAGGAATGCCATGGGTGGAGTCATCAATGTCATCACAAAAAAGCCAACTAACGCAACCCGCGTATTTGGCGAGATCAGTTTCGGCAATTACAATACATTGAGGGCAACTGCAGGTTTTTCAACAGCGTTGATCAAGGATAAATTGTTCGCAGGTATTTCCCTGCAATACGATACCAGACATGGTTATTACATCAATGACCATACGGGAAGTGATTTTGATCGTCAGAAAACAGTTACCGGTAATTATTATCTCAAATACCTGCCCGGGAAGGACTGGTCGATCCAGTTGAATGTACATCATAACAACAATAGGAACAACGGCGCCTTCCCCCTCGCGGTCGATCCTTCCACAGTTTTTTCCATGCCTTATAGAGTTGACCAGAATTCTTTGGCAACCATGCACGATGATGGAGCCAATGCATCACTTTCCGTATATCATGATGGGAAAAAAGTAAGATTTGTTTCGCAGACCGCTTATCAGACCAATTATCGTATTTATGACCAACCTCTTGATGCAGATTTCACTTCTCTTGATGCCATACGCATTTTTAACAACTATGGACTTGAATATAATCGTGTTCGTGCATGGACACAGGAATTCCGATTAAATTCAGTAGTTGATGAGCGTAAGTTTTCCTGGAATGCAGGAGCCTATTTTTTCGATCAGCAAAGTCCTTCCCGTCAAGCGACTCAATTCGGGCCTGATGCCCCCTTGCTGGGGATCCCTGACACCGGTATTGCGATAATCACTACGAACAGGGCTGGTTCAAAAGGCTTGGCCCTTTATGGACAGGCTACTTACAGGATATCAACGTCTGTCGACTTGATCGGTGGCTTACGTTGGGACTATGAAAACAAGAGTAACCTGATCAGGGGAGAATTCCAGATGATGCCAGGTCCCCCGCTCATTATCCGACCGGATACTAGCGCTTCAGCAAATTTTCAGGCAATAAGTCCTAAACTCAGTTTGAACTGGCACCCTACCACGGACAATCTTGTATATTTTTCTTATAACAGGGGATTCAGGACGGGAGGTATCAGTCCACTTTCCAGCGACCCATCACAACCTCCACTACAGGCCTATGCACCAGAATTCAGCAATGGATTTGAATTGGGTTCTAAAAATGAATCGCATGATCACCGTTTCAGATGGAATGCAACAATTTTTTATACAGCGGTACGGGATGTTCAGATCCCCACACTTTTACTTCCTGATGCCGTGACCATAACCAGGAATGCTGGATCGCTCAATAGTAAGGGTTTTGAATTGGAGGCACAAGCCATACCGATACAGGGCCTGGAGATACAGGCTCAGCTAGGACATACCGATGCTCGTTACAAGACACTGCGGTTGAATGAAAACTATGATGGGAATCGTCAGATTTTCACACCTGCATGGAATGCGATGCTGGCAACACAATACGGACATTCCATCAGTAATAGATCAAAATCCCGGATGGTATTGCGTGGGGAAGCCATTTATACGGGTGATCAATATTTCGATCTTAAAAATACGATTAGCCAAAAGGCACATTTGCTCATCAATGCCCGTGCATCATTGTATACCGGCAAGATGGAATTCTCCATTTGGGGACGAAATCTGGGTTCTGTAAAATATATCTCTTATGCGTATGACTTCGGAGGCATGCATTTAGGAAACCCTTTGACATGGGGACTAACCGTACGATTCCAACTGGATTGATATCTGGAAACATTTAAGATTTATCACTTCTCTTGAAAATGCTATATTTTCAACAAATCTTTTGACCCAGGATGATTTCAATATAGACCATGGAAAATTTATCGGATTGGTATTTTGCACTTACTTTTTTTAGTGCCCTGTTGGGTTTGACAGTTTCGGCGGTACTATTTTTCAAAAGAAGAGATGCTCCATTCCCCTCTAGATTGTTGGCGGGTTTTCTTGCCAGTATGTCGTTTTTGGCCCTGAATTATGGATTGATGGTGACATCATTCTTTTTAAAATTCCCTTTTTTATGGAGGGCATTAGGATGGGCATCTTTTACATTTGCACCATTCTGTTACCTGTATGTAAGGTCTGTACTTCAACAATCCTATATTTTCAGGAAAATTGATGCCCTTTTCTTTGTCCCGGCATTATTATTCACCCTGAATACCATCCCTTTTCACTTTAAACCACATGCAGAACAAATTGAATTTTTGAAGCAGGTTATCTTAAAACCCCAATTGGTAACCTACAATCCAGAGGGTATCTTACCTCCCGGCTGGTGGGTATGGATCCGAGTGATATTTGGTGTTATTCTCGTTATTCTTCAAGTTCGACTGTTGTCGAATTGGACTCGAAAACTTAGTGCCTCCAAGGCCCCGGTCCCTCAAAATACATCTCTCTTCCGATGGTTGGGAATGCTAACCATTACCATGATGATTTTTTGGGGGCTTATCATTTTTCATTTCTTATTTCAATTTGTGAGCCAAAGGGATATCAATCAACCGGTAATTTTTACCATTGCTTCCACCATTATTTTCGTATCAGTTTCTCTGCTCGCTAGACCTTCGATCTTATACGGTATGACCGGATGGATGCAGTTGGATTTGCCTGTTGCGATCTTAAGTGATTCCGACAAGGCAGAACCATCAAAATCGGTGGTCAAAAAATCAAGTTTGACGATCGCTCAAGGCCAGCAGTATAAACTGGCTTTGGAAAGCCATTTTATGGAAAATGAACCATATCGGAAGGTAGGCTATTCTCTTGGAGACCTTGCTTCTGAGATCGGAATACCATCTTATCAACTTTCTGCCTTCATTAACCAGGAATATGGGATGAATTTCAATGAACTGATCAATAACCGGCGGGTCGAATACCTTTTCGGCCTGCTTAAAGATCATCCCGAAAATTTTCAATTCACCCTGGAAGCCTTGGGGAAATCCGCTGGTTTCAATTCCCGTACATCATTCATAGCTGCTGTTAAAAAGATAACAGGAAAGACTCCCTCCGAATACTTCGGTAAGCGAAACGACCATGATCTGTCCTGAAGTGTTCACTCTTTGGAATTCTGAACATCTATGCTCCCCCTTCTTTTGCTTTATTTGGAGTAGAATCACAAAATTGTGTAGGATATTGGATAAGAATAATTCACCTGAAGGACTTTTCAGATGAAATACCTTTGAAAATTTTGTACTAATCCCTGCCCTTACACTTCAAGTTAGAAATCAATAAACTGTTTTAAAAATCTGAAAATGAGACTATTGAGAATTTTTAAAATCTTTTCCTCTTTCTTCTTCCTGTTGATGGGAACGGTTAAAATTGCCCAATCCCAGGTAGATCCAAGAGATGTCCGGAAACAGAATTTCAAGGGTGAAATCAAACTTGATGTGAGGGATTCCAAAGCAGATTGGGCACCTTATTCCCCCAAAAAGGCCCCTGATGGTGCTCCAAATATTTTATTTGTTTTATATGATGACACGGGATTAGCTTCCTGGTCACCCTTTGGTGGTAGCATCAATATGCCAACCCTACAGAAACTGGCAAATAATGGATTGATGTATACGCAGTGGCATACCACCGCACTCTGCTCTCCCACTCGCTCTACTTTACTTACCGGCAGAAACCATCATCTGACCGGCAACGCAGCTATTACTGAAGGCGCTAATGGATTCCCAGGTGCACATGGTCGCATACCCGAACAGACCGCCACCATTGCTCAAGTTCTGCAAGACAATGGCTGGAGTACATTTTGGATCGGAAAGAACCATAATGTCCCTGAGCAGGATGTTTCTTCTGGAGGAAGCCGGAAACAATGGCCAACTCAGATGGGCTTTGACCGATTCTATGGTTTCATAGGTGGAGAAACCAATCAATGGTACCCAGATCTGATTGAAGACAATCATTTCATTGAAGCTCCATACGGTCCTGAGAAAGGCTACCACCTATCTAAAGACTTGGCAGACAAAGCTTTGGAATATATACGAGATCAGAAAGCCACCAATCCATCCAAACCATGGTTCATGTGGTTTTGTCCTGGGGCTAACCATGCTCCTCACCATGCGCCAGCAGAGTATATCGCCAAATACAAGGGCAAATTTGATGACGGTTATGATGCCTACCGGAACTGGGTTCTTCCCCGTATGATCTCCAAAGGGGTCATACCCAAGGGTACTGATTTGACCCAATTCAATCCACTTCCCCCGAATATTTCCAGTCCTGCGGACTATGTACGTCCTTGGAATGAACTCAAACCGGAAGAGAAAAAACTCTTCTCAAAACTTGCTGAAGTTTATGCGGGCTTTTCTGAATATACCGATGCTCAGGTGGGGCGCATTGTTGATTATTTGGAAAAGACCGGACAACTTGACAATACCGTAGTCATTTATGCAGCAGATAACGGAGCATCCGGAGAAGGTTCGCCGAACGGCTCGGTTAATGAGAACAAATTCTTCAACGGTTATCCGGATGAACTGGCTGAGAACCTCAAATACATGGACAAAATGGGTGGCCCTGATACCTATGAGCATTTCCCTACAGGATGGGCTGCTGCATTCTCCACCCCTTTTAAAATGTTCAAACGTTATTCTGAATATGCTGGAGGTACCTGTGATCCGCTGGTGATCTCATGGCCCAAAGGAATCAAAGCTCGTGGGGAAGTTAGAAATCAATATCATCACTCCACGGACATCGTGCCAACCATACTTGATATCTGTGGCGTGGAAATGCCCAAGATTTATAAAGGGGTTCCGCAATACCCGATCTCAGGGGTCTCCATGCGCTATTCATTCGATGCAAATGCCGATGCTCCTACGCAAAAACGTCGCCAATATTATGCCATGCTCGGAACCAGGGCAATTTGGGAGGACGGTTGGAAGGCTGTGGCACTCCATGCTCCACTGACTTCCAAGGGACATTTCGATCAGGACGAGTGGGAGCTATACAATGTGGACAAGGATAGGTCTGAATCAAAAAATTTGGCGAAAGAGAACCCGGAAAAACTCAAGCAGTTGATCAATGTCTGGTTCGATGAGGCGGACAAGAATCTTGTGCTTCCTTTGGACGACCGCTCGGCTGTTGAGCAATTGGGTATTGAACGCCCCTCCGAGGAAGTAGTCAGGGACCGATATGTATATTATCCAGGAACCGCACCAGTACCAGAGGGAGTTGCAGTGAATGTTCGTGGACGTTCCTTCAAGATCCTTGCCGATGTGGAGATCAAAAGCGCCGATGCGTCTGGTGTCATTTTCGCCCACGGTTCACGTTTTGGAGGTCATTCACTTTTCATCAAGAACAAGAAATTGTATTACGTTTATAATTTCCTCGGAATAAAACCTGAACAGAAATTCGTTTCCTCTGTAGAGCTGAAGCCTGGTAAGTACACATTGGGAATGGAATTTGAACGGGAAAAGACAGGTGAACATGGTGAGCAGATAGGCAAGATGAAGCTTTATGTGAACGATAAAATCGTAGCCTCCGGTCCCATGAAAACCCAGCCTGGGAAATTCACCCTTTCCGGTGATGGCCTTTGTATTGGTTACGACAGCGGCGATGCCGTGAGTTCCGAATACAAAACACCCGGCTCTTTCAAAGGGGGAACGATCATCGGTGTTGGTGTGACCATTGAAAAAGCACAATACCTTGATCTGCAAAAAGAAGCTCAACGAGCCATGCAAAGAGACTGACCCTTAGCAAGGCATGTTAAATTTTATAATTTTGTGCCGACGATCATCACGTGGTGATCGTCGGCATTTAAATTGAAACCATGAAATACGAAATCCTCTCCCGATCGATCTTCGTTTTTACTTTGATATTTGCTTCATTTCAGGGGAATGCGCAGGAAGACATCCTCAATTCCTTGAATGATACAGTCACGATAAACCGCTCTGAAAATGCCACACAAGCTCCAACCACCATGGAGCACAAATGGAACCACATCCAGAACAAATATTTCACTTTGAACTTCGGCATGGCTTTCCTGCTAGACCATAACATTGTCGATCAGGATGCTGATAATATCACTCAGGTTGGGAAAGTGGAACCGGGGACTGAATTTCGTGGCGAAAGATTGTTGGCATCAGGAAGTCTTCTTTTCTTCAAGAAAAATCCCTGGAGATACATGTTCAGCGCAAACTGGAATGGCTTGGATGCGCCCCCAGGCAAAAAAAGACTGGAGTTCATTGATTGGAACTTTGATATTCCCATCAGTCCAACTGCAGGCTGGATCACCGTCGGAAAGCAGAAAGAAGGTGTAGGGCCTGAATATGTTGCTCCGGGTACACAGGGTTTATTCATGGAAAGAGGTACGGGAGCCCCCATGTTCATTCGGCAGCGTAATATAGGGATCAGATACTCTAATAGTATACTGAAAGGTAGAATGACTTATACCCTGGGCGTTTTTAATAATTATTGGGAAACCGGAAAATCGTTCGCTGATAATGGTACACAGATCACGGCTCGAGTTACCGGTCTGCTTCAATACGCTTCCGACAGGGAATTAATTCATGTTGGAATGGGTTACCGTCATACCGCTCCAACGGATGGAAAATTGAGTTATAAGGCAAAACCTGAAGTGAATACAGCCCCTTTTTACATCAGTTCAGGTTCTTTTGAAGCTAGTGGTGCGGGTACCATCATGTTGGAAGGTCTGTGGGTCAAAGGGCCGGTAACATTTATCGGTGAATACATGAATACGGGAGTCCGCAGTGCCAGCCAAGGAAACCCTCATTTCACGTATTTTCAGGCTGCTGGTGGATGGTTCATTACCGGAGAGAACAGGCGCTATAACAAGCAGACCGGGAATCTGGGAAAACTCATCCCTAAAAAGAATTTCAAATTCCGGAAAGGAAGTGGACCCGGAGCCATTGAAATCGCATCAAGGTTCACGCATACGGATGGTACTGACGCAGGGATATCTGGTGGGAATTATAATCGGTTCACCATCGCTGCAAGCTGGTTCGTCAATCCTCATTTCCGATATGAAATCAATTATGGCCATGGAAAGTTTGATAAGAACGATCTGATCGGAAAGATCAATATCTGGCAATTCAGGGCCCAGTTCGAGTTGTGATAAAGGTTAGAATTTGCACTTTATCTTTCCATTACGACTAATCGGGCCACCCTAGATAAAGTGCCATTTTGAATTTTCAGGAAATAGATACCGGGTTTAAACTCTGTTGTGTTTATGGATTGTTTACCTACTGCTTTCATTGAAAATATATTCTGACCAATAGAATTGGAAATGAACAGTGTGGAATGATCGCGTTCCGGCAGGTTGATATGCAGAATTTCCCCACGATATAAAGGAACAGGGTATATTCTCAAATTGCTCAGGTTAATGTCATTTGCACTTAAATTAAGTGTGCTTTTAGCTATCGTTACAGTCACATTGAAATTGTCATTTATACATCCTGCTACATCTGAACAAGTATAATTTGAATTAGCCGTTGGATTTATGGTGATGCTTCTTGTAGTTGCCCCATTTGACCATTTATAATTCCCGATCCAAGATGCAGTAAGTATCTGATTCGATCCCGATATCATAGAGACGTTCCTATTTAAAGAGACATCTTTCATTAGGGTGAATTGATCAGAAATGACCCCATCCTTTCTGATGAACTTTCCGTCAAATCGATTGTCTTCAACCTCAAAAAAGAACATTCCTCCATCATTCTGAGCAAAAGGAAGGGCATTATGAGGATATCCAGCTTGTGTTGCTCCTGCAGCTCCGGATGATCCAGATACTACGTAGATCGTTCCGTGGTTCACTTTGCCTGAAATTGTTTGGAAAGCACAAGAATTGATGCTCCCGTCATATTTCCCGCTTGAGTTGCTGGTAGCGTATTGCGATAAGTTGAAGGATGCTTCATCCCCTGTGTATCCTTTCAAAAGATAAGATCTCTCATAATCATGACTATGCCCATTTAAAACGAGATCGACGCCATATCTTTCCAGAATTGTAGTGAATTTCTGTCTAATACTGATCAACTCAGCTTCTGTGTCCGAATTATGACTCCCCATTGTATATGGAGGATGATGGAAATAAACTACCGTCCACTTGGAAAGGTTCGCTTCGAGATCGTTTTTCAACCAAACGATCTGAGGACTAATTGTATCATAAATTCTGAGTTGATTGGTGGTTTCGAACCCATACGAATCCAAACTTATAAAGTGAACATTCCCCCAATTGAAAGAATAGTATGAATTCGTGAGTGAGGCAACGCCTCCACATTCAGCATTTGCAGGTGTAGAAAAAATATCATAATAGGGTATTTTCTTATCCACCTGTCTTGCTATAGTATTTGCATAATCATGATTCCCTGGTGCAGGAAATAAGGCGTGGTTTTTTAGTATGTTGCTCGAGTAGACAGTGAACATCTTAGTTTGATATTCCGAATCCAAACCATTGTCATAAGCGTTATCGCCCAAAAGTAAAAGTACTTCCGCTTTATTGTTCCCTGTATAATTCAAATACGAGGACAACGTATTTGATTGAAATCCATTGTCATTCCTGCCGCAATCACCGAATGCAGCAAACCGCATCTTGCGAGTACTTAAGGAATTCGGCGCAGTGATGAAATAATTATCATTGCCAGATTGAATGATGTTGTTTGTATTTCCGAAACGGTAATAATATTTCGTGTCAGGAAGGAGGCCATTTATGAGTACAACATGATCAGAAGTGTATTTAGTGTCAGAGAAAACTTTTCCATATGTCCCGTAAATGGTACCTACTTCAACTTGTGATGCGGTTGCGATGTCTGTTCTCCAACGGAGCAGTAAGCTAGTCGAATTCACTTTTTGAAGATAGGGCCCCCGTATAAGCGTATATACCGTTATGTTTATGGTGTCGTAAGTGCTTGATCCCAAATTGTCCGTAACAACGAATTTATATGAATAAATACCTGGTAACGTCATTCCTGTTACAGTGGTAAGTGCAGAATTGGAATACGTAATTAAAGCTTTGACCGGGCCATTGATCTGCGTCCAATTATAAGAAGATATCGTTCCATCGGCATCGACACCTGAACCACTCAAATTTGCCGAGGATATCGGAAAGTTTATGCTTTGGTCAATGCCAGCGTTAGAAATCGGGGCTTGATTCAGGACATTAAGGGCATTGCATGTAATATTGATGGTGTCAAATGCTGTCAATCCCAAATTGTCTGTAACTGAAAGTTTAAATGAATAGATACCTGTTTTGGTCAAACCTGAAACAGATGTGACAGCAATACTGGAATTTGAAAAAGTGCAAGCCAATGGTCCACTTATTTGAGTCCAATTGAAAGAAGCTATGAATCCATCCGGATCCGTACCTGTGCCATTCAGATTCGTGGAAGTGGTGGGCAATGTTATTATTTGATCAATTCCAGCATTCGCAGAAGGCATTTCATTGATGCCATTTGCGATCATCTCCATATCGAATTTAAGATCTGGATCACTTTTACTACATTGATGTACTTCTGCAGAGATAGTGTTTGTTCCCGCGATAAAAGCTGATATGGGAATGGTAGTGACAATGGTACTGTTACCGTTATCTGAAGCTGAAGATGCCAATTTCGTATAGGTGACGGTTCCTGTGGAAATGTTATTTCTGAAAACTTCTTTTCCATTGACGTACACGACAATCCCATCATCGCGATGAAGGTTCATCGTTACTGAAGCATATGATTTAGGTGATGTGAAAATCACCTGTTTTCTGAAATAGTAAGTTATGTACTTATTCGTGCTATTTCCTCCAAAATTCAATGCTGTTGCAGGATTGTTCCCATATCCCAAAGGACTTGGGCCTGATTTCCAATTTGCATCTGAAAAAGTAGGACTGTACCAATTAACACCTTGATTCGTTCCATTGTCAAGATATTTCCATGTGGATCCGTACGTGAAGAGGGTTGAATTGACATTGGTGAAATGAACTGATTTATGATTTTCATTCGAAAATCCAGCATTACTTTCAGGCACGGGAAATATTGAAACCGTTGCTTTGGAATCTTTTGATGTGAAACAATTGAAGCCTATCCACAAAATAATTATGAACTTACTTTCGCGTCGACTGAATGGCTTCATGGAATATTGGTTCTAGGAGCAGCAAATATTACGCAAATCTTCTCATTACGTGAATAATCCCAATAAAAACAAAGTTTCAATTGTATAAATTTCTAACAAATTCATTTTGATAATTTAATCTAATTAAAAACCATTATATATATGGTTAAATGATTTACAAGCAAATACATAATTTTTGAAAATATTAAATATTTTGAATATTTAAACTTTGATCAATTTATGATATCAGAAGTATTTTTGGAAGTGTGAATGTCTGATATTCATGATATTGAACATATAATCATTTCGGGATGTAGCGCAGCCCGGTAGCGCGCTTCGTTCGGGACGAAGAGGTCGCTGGTTCGAATCCAGTCATCCCGACACAGGAGGACAGTTCGTGATAGAGTCACACTGTCCTTTTGTATTTGATACCATATTTTCTTTTTCACTTTGAATGTGCATCTCAAATGGTTTGAATTTCATGAATTACGCTGATATTCCAATGATCTTTTACTATGGAAATGTATAATCCTTTAGGAATATTCATGCTTTAATGCATACAGGACATTCAATTGGAATAAATTGAAAGATGGACATTCATCTGACAAAAAATACTCACAGTATGGCAACATCATCGCAAAATGAGGTAGCTGTTATAACAGGTGGCAGCAACGGAATTGGAAGGGCTGCAGCAATGGCTTTCGCCAAACTCGGAGTGAAAGTGGTTGTCGTAGATAACACTTATGGAGGGGATGTCGTATCAAAAATTATTGATGATGGTGGGGACGCTGTATTCATTCCCTGTGATGTATCCGTATCAGAAGATGTACATAAAATGTTCGATCAGATCATCCAGATACATGGTCATATTGATTATGCTTTCAATAATGCCGGTGTGGAAGGTTTCATAGCTTCTACACATGAATGTACCGAGGATAATTGGGACAGAACGATTTCGATCAATCTGAAGGGTGTTTGGCTTTGTATGAAGTATGAGATACAACACATGCTCAAGACCGGTAAAGGTGTCATTGTCAACAATTCCTCAGTTGCCGGGTTGATTGGATTCCCGGGATCCCCTGCTTATGTTGCCAGCAAGCATGCTATTATAGGTTTAACCAAAACTGCTGCATTGGAAAATGCCAGGTCAGGTATCAGGATAAATGCGGTCTGCCCCGGTGTGATTCGTACACCGATGATTGATCGTATCACTCGTTCCGATGCAGTTGCTGAAAAGCAATTCATTGATCTGGAACCCATGGGTAGGCTTGGTAATCCTGAGGAGGTCGCCGAAGCAGTAGTTTGGCTATGTTCAGATAGTGCTTCTTTCATTACAGGCCATTCTCTTCCTGTTGATGGAGGTTGGTTGGCCGGTTGATTCCTGAATGGAAATATGAAATACTCCAATGACCATCAATTCAGATCAAATAGTCCTGAATTAAGCTGAACGCCCAATCCATTACCTTCAGGCATTGAAATTTTGCCCTCTTGATAGTGCAAGCCAGTTCCTAAATCTACGCTGAGCAGCAATGGACCATCTGCATCAAGATGGTCAACAAGAGGTGAAAGTTGTACCATGGCCGCTGTTCCAATAGTGGATTCATTCATACAGCCGAGCATGATCTTCAATCCAAGGTTTCTTGCATGGTTTATCATGCGTTTTGCGGGAGTTAATCCACTGCACTTGGTCAATTTGATATTGATCCCATGAAAATGTCCTGCGCAACGTTCCACATCAGATTCAGATACACAGGATTCGTCTGCATATAACGGCAACGGCGATGTTCTATACAGGATCTTCATTCCCTCCCAGTCATCTTTTGCTAGCGGTTGCTCAATGAGTTCTATCCCTAAATCCTTCAACATGGGTATTTTAACCTGTGCTTCATCCAATGTCCAACCTGCATTTGCATCTACTCTTATTACGGCATCTGTATGTTTTCTCAGGGCAACAATACGTTCAATGTCCCCCTCTGTTCCCACTTTGACCTTATAAATTGGCCATGGTTTTTCGATCATTTTTTCAACCATTCGATCCGGGGTATCTATACCGATCGTGTAATCGGTCATGGGTATCTTCGAGGGATCAAGTCCCCATATTTGATGAAGTGATTTATTAAGTAATTTACCATGAAGGTCCCAGCCTGCAATGTCAAGTGCACATACGAGAAATGGATCATTGGGAAACAGATGATGGAGAAAATGCCAGAAGCGCTCAGGGCTGGTCATCGCGAAACTCTCCACCTGAGCCTTTTTCTGAGAAAGTGTTTCTGCCATACCTGCAGTAGTAGTATGGTAATAGCTTATGGCGGGAGCTTCTCCGAATCCCCATTTCCCTTTCCATTCCAAACCTACCAATAGATCTGGTTGGGTTGTTTTTGTCCCCTTGGAAATGGTAAATGGATGTCGGAATGGGAGTTCCAATTCCCGGAGATATACCTTCAATTCATTTTGTTTGTGCGTCCACTAGAAGAAATATAGCTTTTCAATTCAGCATTGAATTCAGTTTCTTTCAATAGATCTTCCAAATGGATATGCATTCTGTATCTCCAGTAATGTTTGGGATCCGCTGGTACGTTGATCCTTTCTGAATCAATATCATCACGTCGAAGTGATCCTGAAATGCCCAGGATGTCCTGTAATTGGAATATCGCCCACATCGATGGTGAATATAGATGCTGCAGAATGATCTCCTTATTCACCCAGGGTTCACATTCCATTGGTGCGGCTCCCTCCTTACCTAATTGTTGGCTGTAGAACAATTGTGTACGATTCCTGTCTTCCGTCCACCATCCCCTGATGGTACTCATATCATGGGTAGATGGGGTTACTACTGAAAGATACGGAGCATCGGCAGGGTGGAAGAAATCCTTTGTGGCCTGCTTGGGCATTCTCTGGATCTCCAGGCTCAGAATGCCCAATTGTTTCATGACATCTGCCACGCAGGAAGGAACCAAGCCCAGATCTTCCCCGCAGATGAGCATGTCCGTACATCGCTTCAACGCCGGTAATTTCCGAAGGGCCTCATGTTTCCAATACTCATCCTGACGTCGGAAATAATAATCTATGTACAGATCTTTCAATCGATCCTGCGTCGGTCCGAGCAAATGTTTGAATGAACTGGTATGTTCCATCCCGAATCGGAAATGGTAAAGGGTGCCTTCCGATGACTCTTCTTCGAAAAGCAGGACATTCGAGATGAGGTCAAAAAGGCCTTTTTTCATCCTTTCATTCCTATCCCCCACGAATTTGAATTCAAAATATTCCTCTACCTGGCGTTGGGTTGAAAATTCAGGCTTAAGAGAATAAGTACCATCGTCATAACTTATGAGGAAGGGTTTGAAGTGAATTTCATCTTGTCCGAACATCTCCCATAGAACGGCGTCATTGATGTATGGTTTACAAAACCTGTATCTATCAAATCCAATGCCCCGCTGATTGAATTCATTGATGTGAACGGGAATGGCCGGTACGAAGTGTCCCATGATACCTTCCACGGCATGAACGGGGATGGACCAAATACGGAAAAAACCAAGTATGTGATCAATCCTGAAAGCATCAAAATAATGGCCCATTTGTTCGAATCTCATTTTCCACCACTCAAACCCATCTTTCTGCATACTGGACCAGTTATAGGTGGGAAAGCCCCAGTTCTGGCCTTTCACCGCAAAATCATCAGGAGGAGCACCGGCCTGCATATCCATATGGAAAAGATCCGGCGACATCCAGGCATCAACCCCTGATCTACTGATGCCGATCGGTATGTCCCCTTTCAAAACGATCCCATTCTTTCTTGCATATTCATGAACGGATCTCAACTGTTCATGAAGATGGAACTGAATGAAATAATGTAGCAAGATCCCTTCATGATGTTTGCTGTCTGGAGAAACCAACTTTTTTATCGATGCTTTATCGTATGTTGAATGTTGCTTCCATTTTGTGAAATCCGCAGTTGAATATTTATCCTTCAGGTGAACGAAAGCTGCATATGGCAACAGCCAATGTTCATTTTCCTTATAAAATGCATGGTATTCAACTGAGTTGAAGGTATTGTCCTTCAGTAAAACGTACAGATCACGTAGGACATTCATTTTGAAATGCATGACCTGCTCATAATCCAAATCAGGGAGTTCATTGAGTTGTTTTTGCTTATCCTTCAATGATCGGATGGAAGAAGCATATTCTTTGCCGGCAATCTTTTCAAGATTTACATAGATGGGATGTAGAGCATATGCTGAAATAGCGGAATAAGGATATGAATCCAACCAGGTTCCTGTTGTCGTGGTATCATTCACCGGGAGTACCTGGATCAAACGTAAACCTGTGGATTTTGCCCAATCGACCAATTTAATGAGGTCCGTGAACTCCCCAACACCGAAGCTTTTTTTCGTTTTCAAGCTGAAAACGGGTATGGAAACCCCTGCCGCTCTCCATGTATCATTTGGAAGCTGGGCAAATCCATCATGAAGGATGGTCACTTTTTTCTTATTGGCTTTGTCCAACAAAAAACGGTTGTTACCTTTTTCATATTCAACGAATTGCTTGAATCTGGTCTGGTATATGCCGTATTTGTAAGTCAAAGGGAATGGCTCCCTGGAAAGGTCGAGTTTTACCGTCCACCAATCCTTTTCACGAGACATGGGCACAGCTTTCTCACTTGCCCATGCACCCATATTTTTTGCACTTCCCAAAAGGCAAAGCACTTCGTTTTTCCTGAGAAGAGGGGCTTTCACTTTGAAAATATGCGTGTTCCCATGGTAGGGTTTTGGCTTGATACCGGATGCGAATTGGGGAATCAAGATCTCCCGGAAAGGTTCAGTATAAAAAACATTTTCATATTCCCCTGCGTGGTTCCAGGTGTCGAAAATGGTTAAATCATCGGCCGTCAACAGAGTGAGGTCCACTGATCTATCCCTCCCCCATTCCACTACAGTTTCTTTTCCTTCTTCAGTCAAAATGTAGTGATAGTTTACATGTTGAACAGAAGGGTTCTGATTTTCTGATAGACTTATAGAAATATGCCAAAATTGGTCATTCAGGTATTCCATTTTGAGCGCACTTTCCTCGATACCACTTCCTAATTCCGTCAAGTTACCCGATATCATCAGGGATTGCCCAAAACGGGTGGTGAACCGTATATAGAAGTGTATCCTCATTACTGCAGATCAAGTTAGGTCTGTAAATTTAATGGTTTTACCACACTTGTGTATTCTATACGCAAATCAAATTCCGGATACTTTTCTCATAACAACAATAATTATGGACCTGGCCATGTATTGCACAATCAATTGGTTCCAAATTATTTGAAGGTGTTTTCGTGCTGCTGCTTTATTTTTTTTTCATTCCCGTTTACCGTTTATCTTTGTGGTCATAATAC
>CAIKEH010000028.1 GCA_903826405.1 uncultured bacterium | reverse complement strand
ATTATTTTGTGCGCACGATAATCTATGATGCTGATGTTGTCGTTGGTGGCATTGGTGACATAGGCATATTTTGATCCCACCGCCAATGAATTCGGGCTGGCACCTCCCACAACTTCAGCATCTTCCACCATCTCCCCGATCTGGTAGCCGGGTTTGTATCGGTCGGTGACTATGTTGGTAGCCAGGTCTATGGCATATACGCTCATGGCTTCCGGCGCCGTGGGACTGCCTACGCCGGGTACTTTCCTGCCATTATATATGTATCCGTTTATGGCTTCCGGGGTTCCGTTTCCGTAAGGATGCCAGGGCAGGAGCAGGCTATCGTAGTTCTTTGGTGTCAGGTCGGGCAGGACGGGGTAGTCATACATGCCCACGTTGGCGACAAAGGCCGTTTTTTGATCGGGGCTCAGCGAAAGTCCAAATGGTTGGCGGCCGGTGGGTATGGAGCCGACGATCTTTCGGGTGGACAGGTCGATGCGGACCATGCGGAAATTGCCGCGGTCCAAAACCAGCAATTGGTTGAGGTCGGAAGAAAAGACCAGATCGGAGGTGAAACTATCGTCATACATGACCCCGCCGAAAACACCGTTCAGGGATAGGGAATCCAATCTCCGGAATGTATCGATGTCATAAATGATCACCGACCCATTGTCTCCACCGCTCAGGTAGACGATGTTATTTTCTCTTCCAAAGGCCACTCCGAGAAAAGAGCCATTGGGAAGCGGAGAAACCAGGTTGGCCATCAAGCTGGACAGACCTGAAGTATCATTCTTATGAATCCCCGGGATGTCCCCCGTGCCTCCCACTTGAGTGTGGTTGAGGGTTCTGTTGTCTATGACCGTGAAGGAGCCGTTATGCAGGGTGACCGAACGGATGCCGTCAGGGGAAACGGCCATTCCGAAAGGGTCGTGGGCTATCCGGATCGTCTGTCCTGCAGGAGTCACGTATCTGCCGCTGGGGAGTACCGTCCGACCAGCGGTATCTATATGGGTGTATTCCATATTTCCGGGTACTTGCATGAGGGTGCCTTTTGCCTGTTGAGCTTGGGCCAGTGTAGCCGACAGGATGAGGATGATCAGCAGGGATAGTTTTTGCATGAGCGGTGATTTGGATGTTGTAAGGTATGAAATTAGGTGGTAAGCCTGTTTTTGCGAACAGGTGCCGTAAAGTTCAGATGGAATTAATATGAAGGTGATTTCTCTGGTAAACGCGACATGAAGAAAGAACCAGACCATCAGGGCAATTATGGATGGGGCATCGACTGATCATCGGTGGAGTTGGACAGCCCATAGGGGTCGGCAGGGTGAACTTATGGCTACCGGAAAGACGTTTGGGTTAGCATCACAACAGATCAAATGAAGCAGAGTTATGCTAAAGAAAACAGGGAGAAAAAAATAAAGTGTGGGAAACTGAAATGGTGATCGTCCGTTGGGAAAACTCAAATGCCTGCGTATGTTTTCAATGTATACATGATCAGGATCAGGAAGAGGATGAGGTATAGGGAATAGTTGATGCGATTATTGTAGCTCATGTAATCGATCCTTTCTTTGTCTGCAGAAACCAGTAATTCCCGCTCTTTGTAGATCCGAAAAAAGCTGGACAGGAATTTGGGGATGTCCATGCCCCTGTGTTTTAAGACGAGTATGAACTTGCCGATGACCAAGGCCAGCGCCAAGGCGAAAAGGATGGAAAAAATATTAGAGAACAATGCCTGCATGCAGACAGTTTGGATTTGGTGTTTTGGTCTGTTAGGTCTATTAAAATTTAGTCCATTTTATTGAAATCCCAAATCCAGAGGGAGATTAATTTAATATTAATAGAAATTTTTTATGGGCTCGTATAGTTATAGGGATCTATTCATTTTAGTGTGAGACCATAAACATCTTTGGGCTTTGTACTTGATGCACGGAATGCGGATCACGCATTCAAACTTATGATGCCATACCTGGCCCAATAGCGGGATGCTTAAACCTATTGGCCGACTCCAGATGCAGAAATAGCATACTGTCCATGATAAATGCTGGAGGTGGGGGATCGCTATAAAGTCGGTTAAATAGGTATGGATTTCTCGGGTATTTGAAGGGCAGATGTCGGTATCATTGCCTGGTATAAAAAAATAGGTTATTTATTCGGTTATTTTAATCGACGACTTGTTTCTGTTCAATTTTGTTTTTATATTTAGAGTGAATTGGCAACATGTCTGATTCATTTGCTACGGGTTCATCATAGGATTCCAGTTTTTATGATCTACTATCATCATCGAATTCCGTGTAATCTTAATTTTTCTCGGGCCTAAACAAGGGCGTTGGCCTCGCCTGTTTTGACCATGCATGGTATAGGTGTTCTCAATCGCCTAGAAATGAATGGTCCATCGATCGATCTATGAAACGCGCCATTATTAGTGTGTTGAAATGATTTTTGGTTATTTTCCAAACACCTCTTATTTCCCACTAACGTTGGCTTTCCCTTTATCCTTTCAAAAATGTTTATTTCCAGGATCACCATCACCTGATGGGTCTGGTATTATATATCCGCCCATGGGGGCAGAGGACTTGTTCATTTTTCCATTTTTTGGACACTGATGTGACTCAGGTGGCGAAGCTCTGCCCAAAGGATAAAGGTATTTTTCAATTGTATAACCAATCTAGTTCCATATGAAAGTGCTGGTCACCGGCGGTGCTGGTTTCATAGGTTCTCATATCCTGGAAGCCTTACTGAAGGATCCGAATGTGGAGAAGGTAAGGGTGATGGACAACCTGAGCACAGGGAAGTACGAGAATATCCAACCTTTTCTGGATGATCCCAAGATGGAGTTCTACCGTGCCGATCTGCGTTTCCTGAAAGAATGTCAGAAAGGTGTCAAGGGAATGGATGCGGTATGCAATCAGGCTGCGATAGGCTCTGTTCCTCGTAGCATAGACGACCCGATCACCACGCATGATAATAATGTCAATGGTTTTGTCAATATCTTGGAGGCATCCCGGGAGGCAGGTATCACCAATATCGTTTATGCCTCTTCCTCTTCCGTGTATGGGGATGCGCCGGACTCCCCTAAAACAGAGCAGAGTCTGGGCAAACCCCTTTCTCCTTATGCCGTTTCCAAATATGCCAATGAACTGTATGCAGAAGTATTTTCCCGATGTTATGCCATGAATCTGGTAGGATTCCGGTATTTCAATGTATTTGGTCCCCGGCAGGATCCCAACGGTGCTTATGCTGCGGTGATCCCTCTTTTTATAAAATCTGCCCTGAACGGACAATCTCCTGTGATCAATGGTGATGGAAGCATAACCCGGGATTATACCCATGTCTCCAATGTGGTAAGGGCAAATATCCTGGCCTTGAAAAAAGATAAGCAGGCCATGGGTAACCGGGTGTTCAACATAGCCTGTGGACAGACGACCACCCTCAACGCGCTGTGGACATCCATCCAGGAAATGACCGGAGCCACCGTTCAGGCCCAATACCGTGAAAACAGAAAAGGAGATATCTTGCAGTCGCTGGCATCCATTGAATCAGCCCGAAGGGATTTAGGATACGACAACTTAGTACATTTGAGGGATGGCCTAAAGCAAACCTTACCCTGGTATCAGGAAAAGGCCATTGTTCAATCCAAAGTTTTTGCATGAAGCATGTCTTGAGGTCATTCAGCCAGATATTGATCCCCGTGCTGCTGTTCCATTTCTTTTCTTGTACCGTTCCCCGGGAGTATGTGTACCTGAATGATATTGAGAACTTGAGGGATACCTTGATGGGGCCTATTAAACCCTTTCGGGAGCAGCAGATCATGCCCGATGACCTCTTGAGTATTCAGGTCTCAGCCCTGAATCCGGAGGACGTGCAAATGTTCACTATTACGGGTTTGGGTACTCAGAACATGACTAGTTCACAGTTCAATCCGCAGACCCTGGGTTATTTGGTGGATAAACAAGGCCAGGTCAGCCTGCCCTATGTAGGTGAGTTTGACGCCGGGGGCCTAACGCTCAGGGAATTGGAGATCTTCCTGTCCCAGAAACTGAAAAAATATGTCAAGGAGCCGGTGGTACGGGTGCGATTCCTCAACCATACGGTGACCATACTTGGGGAAGTGTCTAACCCAAGGGAGATCCCGATGAACTATGAGCGGATGACCCTTGCCGAGGCCTTGGGTAATGTGGGTGATCTCAAGACCACGGCATATCGGACAAATATCCTGGTGGTTCGCGAGGATAAAGGATACCGGATCAGCGGAAGGGTGGACCTCACCTCCAAAACGGTTTTCAACAATCCCTTTTTTTACATGCAGAATCGGGACATGGTATATGTGGAGCCTGTGCAGGCGGCCTATATCAACCGGACGGACAAGATCTCCAAATATCTAGGTACGGGAACCGCGATCTTATCCATCGTACTCAGCGTAGTGGCCCTTTTAAGAAGATGATATGGCTAAAGAAAGACCTGAATTTGATGATTGGATAAGAGATGATGGTGAGGGAGAGGCAATAGACCTGAAGGCTCTTTATCATAAATACATCATTTACTGGCCCCTGCTCTTAATTCTATTGGCTTTGGCCTTTTTGGGCGCAAGGGCATGGCTTCGTTACATGCCCAAATTCTATTCAGCTGCAGCCATGGTGGCCATACAGAAGGACAAGGATCTGCAGGGTGCTGAAAACATACGCATCTCTCTGGCCGACGACAAGGTTTCCCTGGAAAAGGAGACGGAGCTGATGAAATCTCCCCAGGTGATGGAGCAGGTGGTCAAAAAACTCAATTTGTATGGAGAGATTCAAAGTAAAGGAAGGGTAAGCGGCAGCATTAAATATGGTAAGGATGCTCCTTTCCGATTGGAACTTCGAAATCCCGATTCCATATCCCGGGAATGGAATCTTCCCTTGTCCGTGAACATGCCTGCTCGCAGCATTTTATTGGATGCCCATAGTTATCCTATGGACAAATGGGTCAATACCCCTTTTGGTGAAGCCCGATTCAACAGTGAGCCCAGTAACACAGGTAAACTCTTCACTGACCTGTATCTTCTGGTCTCCCCCTTGCAGGGCGTGGTGGGCAAATTCCTGAACGACCTTGATGTAAGTGCCCGCCCGAAATCATCCGAATTGATCAACCTGAAAAGTGTAGATCAGGTTATCTATAGGGCCGTGGATATTCTTGATACCCTGGTGGGTGTTTACGACCAATTGACCATTGATAACAAGAAGAAGGCCTTCCTGAGCAGTTCGCAATTCATCAACGATCGGCTTCAGCTGGTGCAGGACGAATTGAGTGGGGTGGAAAAGCAGATGACCCAGTACCGATCGGACAACTCCATTGTTGACATCAGTGCACAGGGAAACGCCTATTTGTCAAATGTCCAGGAGTCCGATCAGAAATTGGCCGAGATCGATCTGCAGTTGGAGTTAGTGCAGAAAGCCCAGTCTTATCTCGGCAACCGGATGTCCGCCGGCGATCCTTTGCCGGCCTTGGTGAACCTGAGTGATCCGGGCATTGCGGGGCAATTGAGCCAGCTGTTCACGGCCGAGGCGGAAATGCGCAGGCTGCAGGCATTATCGGGACCTGAAAATCCACGGGTGACCGTACTTCAGGATCAGATCTCCAAACTGAGGCCTGCGATCACCGAAACCGTCAATAATTATAGGAACAGCCTGCTGACCAGTCGTGATTTTTATACCAGGAAACAAGCGGGCTTTTCCGGCATGTTCAAAGCCATTCCGGAGAAGGAGAAAGGATTGTTGGATATCACGAGGCAGCAGGGCATCAAGAATGCCATATATAGTTTTCTCTTGCAGAAGCGGGAGGAAGGGGCCATCGCCATCGCGGCCACGGTCGCGAACAGCCAGTTCATCCGCCGGCCGGCACCGGAAAAATTAGTCAGTCCCATTCCCTCGCAAACCCATCTCATTGCCTTCGGGATCGCCCTTGCCCTTTTTGCCGGTATCGTCGGGTTCCGGGAGTTGTTGAAAGATAGTTTTGAAAGCCGTCAGGAACTTGAGCGGAAGGTCAAGGCACCCATCGTCGGGGAACTGCTCCAGCATATTACCCCCAAAGGTGAGGCTATGAGTTCCATTGTGGTGGGTGCTTCCACCAGGAATATCATAGCCGAGCAGTTCCGGGAGGTACGTACCAACCTGAGTTATTTAGGGTTGGAAGGGAAGAAAAAGATTCTGCTGGTCACTTCCTCCATACCCGGGGAGGGCAAGACCTTTGTGGCGCTGAATACCGCCATCGGGCTCTCGCTCACGGGAAAGAAAGTGGCGCTCCTGGGCTTCGACCTGCGCAAGCCCCGGCTGTCCCGGGAGATGAATATCCTGGGAAAAGAAGGTTTGTCCAATTACCTGGTCGGACATGCCCGCCTGGATGATATCATTCACCCCATGCCTGGATTTGACCATCTATACATCATACCCTCCGGGCCCACACCGCCCAATCCATCTGAATTGTTATTGGGGGACAGGATGGATGGACTGATGCAGGAACTGCAATCTAGATTCGATCATATCGTGATAGACAGTCCGCCGATCGGGTCGGTCACCGATGCCCGTATATTGGCCAAATTCGCCGATGCCACTTTGTATGTGTTGCGGCATGGGGTCACGCCGAAGAGTTATTTCCCCATGATCCGGGATGCTTATGAAAACAAGAAACTACCTGCGATGGGTTTGGTGCTGAATGGAATCCGCCGCCAGCGTTTTCTCGGCTATTCCTATGGGTATGGGTATGGGTATGGGTATGGGTATGGGTATGGGTATGGGTATGCTGAAGATGAAAAGGACGGTAAACGTTCACGTAAACGAAAGATGAATAAATGAGCTTAGTAAAGAAATCAGAAGCTCATTTTAAAATAGAAGTCATCGGGCCTCGCATTTCATGGTTCGACCTGAATTTGAAGGAGGTATGGAATTACCGGGATCTCTTGTTCATGTTCGTCAAAAGGGATTTCGCTGCCTATTATAAACAAACCATACTCGGTCCACTTTGGTTCTTCATTCAACCCTTGTTGACGACCATCGTATTCTCTGTTGTCTTCGGAAAGTTTGCGGGGATTTCCACGGATGGTATGCCCAGGATGTTGTTTTATTTAGCCGGCTTGACCATCTGGAATTATTTTTCAGATTGTTTTACGCAGACTGCCAACATATTCACTGTCAATGCGAATATTTTCGGCAAAGTCTATTTCCCAAGGCTGATCATCCCCCTGTCCATTGTCGTTTCCGGTCTGATCAAGTACGCCGTGCAATTCACCCTGTTTTTGGTATTCTATTTCTATTGGTTGGTAAAGGGGGGAACACCTATTCATCCTCAGCCCCAGATCTTCCTCCTGCCCTTGTTGGTTTTGATGATGGCCGGTTTTGCCTTTGGGGCTGGTCTGATCTTCTCTTCCATGACCACCAAATACCGGGATCTGTCATTCCTGTTGACCTTTGGTGTTCAATTGCTGATGTACGCTACTCCGGTGATCTATCCACTTGCTTCCATTCCGATACGCTATCAGTTCCTGGTGCGGTTGAATCCATTGTCGGCCATCGTCGAGACTTTCCGTTTCGCGTTTTTAGGAACTGGACATTTTCAGCCCATTGATCTTTTATACAGCGGGTTCGTTTTGTTCCTCATCCTGTTGGCCGGCGTAGTCGTCTTCAACAAGGTGGAGAAGAGATTCATGGATACCATTTGATAAACGAAGTTTTAATTCATGAGTGATGTTGCGATAAAAGTTGAAGGCCTGTCTAAGCTATACAGATTGGGTCAGATCGGAACCGGTACGCTGAGTCGAGATCTCCAACGTTGGTGGGCCATGAGGGTGAAAGGGCAGGAAGATCCATATGCGAAGATCGGTCAGGTTAATGACCGTACCAGTAAGGCAGAAAGTGATTTTGAGTGGGCCCTGAAGGACATCAATTTTGAAGTGAAGAAGGGAGAGATTTTGGGCATCATTGGCCGAAACGGTTCGGGTAAAAGCACCCTCTTGAAAATATTATCCAAGATCACAGCGCCAACGGAGGGTACCATCACCATGGAAGGGCGTGTGGCCAGCTTGCTGGAAGTAGGTACGGGTTTTCACCCGGAATTGACAGGAAGGGAGAACATCTTCATGAATGGTGCCATCCTCGGCATGCGCAAATGGGAGATCCAGAAAAAGTTTGATGAGATCGTGGATTTCTCTGGAGTGGAAGCGTATATTGATACTCCGGTCAAAAGGTATAGTAGCGGTATGTATGTAAGGCTGGCGTTTGCGGTAGCTGCATTCTTAGAGCCTGAAATATTGATCGTGGATGAAGTGTTGGCTGTCGGAGATTTGGAATTTCAAAAGAAATGTTTGGGGCGGATGAAGGATGTGAGTGTTAATGATGGAAGAACTGTTTTATTTGTAAGCCACAACATGGCAGCGATTCAGAATTTTTGCGAGAGTGTTTTGCTTATAGAGAACGGACAACTAAAAACATGCGGAAATACTGAAAAAGTTATATTGGAATACATGTCAAGTTTTAACATAAATAGCGTATTTGATTTTTTCGGCTCGTCTAATCGAAAAGGTAATGGCAATTTAAAAGTCACAAATTTTTATTTGAGCCAGTACGACAATAATTATATTACCCAAATTGATTCCCTTGTTGAGCTTTCGATTCATAT
>CAIKEH010000027.1 GCA_903826405.1 uncultured bacterium | reverse complement strand
TAAAAAAGGCTCTCCCATCATACATGGTACCTTCCCAGATTATACAGCTGGATCAATTTCCTTTGAATTCAAGTGGCAAATTGGACAGACGCAAATTGTCGAATATGCTTTGAAGTGATTGCGACAGGTATTACATATCGTCATTATCTGGGATTTATAGAATCTTTAAGCAACTCCCGTCGGATTGTACGGCACCAGTCCGGTGATTTTGTCCGATTCATTACGCCTGGTTTTGCGTGGCCTAATCTTTTGTTCGTTATCAATCAAACCACTGAAGTAGATTTAAAAGAGCAGCTTCAGATTAATGATGACTGCAAGACTTTATTGCTTTCTGGATCAATATCAACTGAGCTTAATAATGTTTTGTCAGATTCAGGCTATCGTCTAATGGCTAGGTGGGTAAACATGTATTGTCCATTGAACAAGGAAACACCAATAGAAATTCCAGGACATAAATTGAAAGTTGGGTTGATACAGAAAGGTGATGGCAATATAAAATCATGGGTAAAATTGGTTTCAAAGGTTTTATTTGGCGGTAAATTGTTAGACGAGAAAATATTTGAGGATGCATTGGATAATGGGAAGATGGATTATTTGTGTATTTGGGATGAATTAGATCAACTATTATCTTGCTTGATTATGTACACTGATTCAGAGGGTACCAGTATTTATATGGTTTGTACAGATCCGGCATTTCAAAAAAAAGGAATCGGGCAGTTGCTTATTGCTCATGCCATGAATTATGCACTTGAATTGGGGAGTAGTAAAATGTATTTAAGTTCTACTCCACAAGGTTTGAAATTATATCAGAAGTTAGGCTTCATGGAATTGGATCCTTTAATGGTTTACTATAAATTAATTTGAATATGCAACATGATCCTATTTTTGAAAGAATCATTTTAATATGTAAAGAGGTATTCAAGCAGGATGATTTATTAGTCACGGAATCATCAGATAAAAATTCCATTTCGGGTTGGGATTCGATCTCTAACCTCTTCTTCATTGATAGTGTTGAGAAAGCTTTTCAAGTTAAGTTCGATCTGGATGACATAATGGGAATTCAGAACGTCGGTGACATGGTATCTGCAGTAAAAAAGCACCAGTCTTGATCATTTTGTTATGAGAAATATTTTAAAGTTACCCGGAAAAATCTACAGGTTCATTTTCTATGGACCTGTTTTCTGGTTTACAATGCGAATCATTCCATTCACACGTGCTGTATATTACACACGAGGCAATGAAAGTGGTATTACTTTTGCAAATTGGTTTTACCAGAAGGTTTTGGGTATAAATAGATCATGTTATTGGCCCGTACATTTTACATCGACAGTTCGTTCTCCAAATAATATTTATGTTGGAATTGACGCCGCTCCTGGCGTTTCACCGGGATGTTACATTCAAGCAGTCGGCAAAATCTACATCGGAGATTATACACAGATCGCGCCAAATGTCGGAATTCTGAGTTCTAATCATTTTATGCTGGATGTTCGACGACATGTTCCTGGTGTAGTAAGAATAGGGGCATATTGTAGAATTGGAATGGGATCAATAATACACCCTGGTGTAACTTTAGGTGATTTTACAACTGTAGCAGCTGGTTCAATTGTAACAAAGTCTTTCCCCAATGGTTATTGCGTAATATCTGGTAATCCAGCTTCTATAGTGGCTGATTATTCGGGTATTGAATCTATTAAAGAAAAATTCATTCGTTATAGAAATATCAATGAATACAACGGCTACATCCCTCATTCCAAATTTGAGGAATTCAGAGCTAAACGCCTCCATGTTTGATCTTCCTTTTTTTCAATGAAAGAATCGATGGATCTGGTTATTGTTGACTATGGTGTGGGGAATCTTGCCTCGATCAAGAACATGCTGAAGAAAATCGGCATCAATTCCTTGATCTCAGGAATTTCATCTGATATCGAGTCGGCTTCAAAACTCATTCTTCCGGGAGTGGGCGCTTTCGATACCTGTGTGGACAAATTGAATCAATCCGGTTTGCGCGAAACACTAAGTAAGAGAGTGCTTGTCGACAAGGTGCCGATTCTCGGGATCTGTGTAGGCATGCAATTGCTGCTTTCCGGTAGTGAAGAAGGATCCGGAAATGGTTTGGGTTGGGTAGGGGGAACCAATGTGCGTTTCAATTCCAGTAGCATGTCCACCGGAACACGCATACCTCACATGGGCTGGACTGAAGTTACCTTTGTCAAGAATTCCCCCCTTCTGGATGGAATGTATCCCGATCCCCGATTTTATTTCGTTCATTCCTATCATGCCGCATTATCAGATGATGCAGATAGGTTGTTGACCTCCGATTACGGTTACCCGTTCGCGGCTGCATTGGAACACAAAAATATTATTGGTGTTCAGTTTCATCCGGAAAAAAGCCACAAGTTCGGTATGAAGTTGCTGGAGAACTACGTCCGTAATTATTGATCGAGTAATGAAAAGGGTCAGGGTAATACCCGCTTTATTGATGCAGAAAGGCGGACTGGTGAAATCAGTCTGTTTCAAAGATCACAAATACGTTGGTGATCCCATCAATGCCGTGCGCATTTTCAATGAGAAGGAGGTGGATGAGATAGTCATTCTGGATATTTCAGCTACACGTGAAGGACGAGGGCCCGATTTTGAAAAGATACGGGAAATGGCAGGCGAAGCTTTCATGCCACTTGCTTATGGTGGTGGCATAACCACTCTTGATGAGATCCGAACTCTCATTACGCTAGGTGTTGAAAAAGTGGTGCTCAACACCAGCGCGATTAGTCGTACTACTTTGGTCAGCGAGGCATCAAAATATGTTGGCTCCCAGAGCATAGTTGTATCGATCGATGTAAAAAAGAATCTTTTCGGACAATACCGTGCCTATACCCGCTGTGGACAGGAGAAAACCGGCGAAGATCCAGTGGAACTGGCAAAGCGAATGGAAGCTGCTGGCGCAGGTGAGATCCTGCTCATGTCCATTGATCGGGATGGTACTTATAAGGGATATGACCATGTGCTCATTGAAAAAGTATCCCATTCAGTAGGTATTCCGGTGATCGCCATCGGTGGCGCATCAGGTATTCATGATTTTCTCACCGCTGTCAAACATGGCGCCTCCGGGGTTGCTGCGGGTAGTTTTTTCGTTTTCCAAGGCACTCATCGAGCAGTACTGATCAGTTACCCTACACAAGTTGAATTGAAGGATGGTTTTTTCAATAAGATATAAGTAATGCGAAAGTATATGACCAGCGAGGATCCGGATTTCCGTATATGCAGCGTCACCGTGATGGATAATGTAGCCGATCCAGACATCCGGTTCGATCAGCAGGGTGTCAGCAACTACGCAACGGAATTCCATCAGCAATACCGTGATCATATTCCTGAGGATATGCAAGGAACATTGTCTCGTGCTCTCGATACCATTCGGAAAGAAGGCAAAGGCAAGCCGTACGATTGCCTCACCGGAATAAGTGGCGGTGTGGACAGTTCATACATGATACACAAAGCCAAGGAATGGGGTTTGCGTCCGCTGATCGTACATTTTGATAATGGATGGAATTCAGAGATCGCTGTTCGCAACATCAAGAATATCATCAGCCAAACGGGTTTCGATCTATATACACTGGTGGTGGATTGGGAGGAATTCAAAGATCTTCAACTCTGTTACATCAAGGCTGGCGTGGTTGACTTGGAAGTGCCCACGGATCATGCCATTTATGCAACTTGGTACAAGCTTGCTAAACAGTTCAAGATCCGTTACGTGCTCAGTGGCAATAATTACATCACGGAATCAATCATGCCCCCAAGCTGGATATTCAATAAGGCCGATGCGGTGAACCTGCTATCGATACATAAGCAGTTCTCCACAAGAAAGTTGAAGACTTATCCGGTGTTGCGTACGGAGAAGCAGGCCTACTATCAGGCCTTGCTCAAGATCAAAGCGATCAAGCCGCTGAACATGATCCCCTACCACAAAGAAAAAGCTAAACAGGAACTCATCGAGCAGTTCGGCTGGGCGGATTATGGCGGGAAACATTATGAATCTTTTTATACCAAGTTCTACCAGGCTTTCATATTGCCGAGGAAGTTCGGTATCGACAAACGCAAAGCACACCTCTCCAACCTCATCCTTGCCGGCGAGATCACCCGAGATCAGGCGCTGGCCGAATTGCAACAGCCGCTCTACAAGGAAAATGATCTGAGAGAGGATACGGAATATTTCATAAAGAAATTGGGTATCACACCCGGATTCTTCGCTGAATATCTGGATGCGCCAAGGATCGAGCATGTCCATTATGGTGTACAGAAGCAGATCAAGGAGATGTATCCCATCCTGAAATTGCTTTCGCCATTGTACAAATCGCTGAAAGGAAAATGATATTGAAGGGCAGGGGTATTAAGGCCCGCTTGCAGAGATCTGGTGTTCTGTTCGTAAAACGGACCTTACCTGGAGGAGTTCTTCATGATACACCTAGCCGCCTCGTTGATTTCCATAACGAATTGAAAAGTGGAGTGGATTGGGGCGCTATGATTCCTGTTCGGTCGGGACAGTGGAGGACCGAGTTGCCCCCACAAATATTCAACCATCCGGTCAGCAGCAGGTTTACGCGTTACCTGAACCGGGAGATACCTGACGCATGGATAGCTGAACTTCCCCAAGGCAAGGTTTATGGGAGGGACACAAATCTCATCATTAACAGGGATAATGTCCTCTCCACAGACCTTTCACGTGAATTCGGTGCTTATGGAGGAAGGCATATTCGATCATCGGAACTGTATGCCAGTCAACTTTACTACGGGAAAAGCATATCTCTTCCTGGAACAACCGCAGTGATCACCACCAAGGGGAATGCTAATTTCCACCACTGGAACTACGATTGTCTTCCGCGGTTTCAAATGTTGCGGGAGGCCGGATTATTGGATAAGGTGGATCATTTTCTGATCAGAAATCAAGGCTCGCCCTTTCAAAGGGAATCACTCCAATTGCTGGGCATTCAGGAAGATAAGATCTTCAATACGGGGGATAAGGATATGCTGATCGAAACGGATACCCTTTTAGTGCCTTCACTTCCCTCGCCATTGGGAACCGTTTCTCCATGGGTTACGGATTTTTTGAATGATTTATATCATTCGGATGGGGGTAAAGAAGAAGGGTATGATCGAATTTATATTTCACGGAAAAATGCATCCTCCCGCCAGATCATCAATAACCCCGCTTTTATGGAGCTCTTGGCCCGTTTCGGAATACGGGAGGTTTTCCCGGAGGATCATTCTGTTTCTGCTTTTGCACGGATTATGGCAGGAGCTTCTTTCATAATCTCTGTGCATGGTAGTGGATTGTCCAACCTTTGTTTCATCGGATCCAGGACGGTGGTGGTGGATATATTGATGCCGTATCATCAGGACGCCTATTATTGGCAGATGACAAACATTCGGGGTGGGCGATATATTGGATTCTTTGGGAATGGCCCCCATCCCCCGGATGATCTTGACCTGGTTGCTCATAAAATAGATGAGGATATTGAACTTGACCGGGTCGCGCTGGAGGAATTACTCTACAAGGAACTGAAGCAGGCATGAAAATATTTGAGATGCGAAGACTGGGCCCAGGTGGGGCCATTGACCTGATCAAGGCTTACGTGGGTGAGAAATTAATGCACCGGGAACTTGTTGGCGACCAAAAAAAATTGATTGCTTATTTCAATATACTTGTCAATTACGACCTTTACCACCGAGAGGATAAGGGGAATTATACCGTCATGCATAGTGCGGAACATGGCGATGTGGCCATGCGAAAACCTTTTTGCAGTGATCCTACTGTTTATCGTCAGATCTATTCAGATGAAGAATACGGTTTATTGGCGAGCTTGATCAGGAAACATGTCTCATCCGGAGATGTCACCATGATAGATGGGGGCGCAAACATAGGGCTTACGAGTATCTATCTTCAAGAGAAGTTACGCGATACTCACCGATTACTCTCCGTCCTCGTTGAGCCTGATTCTGAAAATGTGGCCATGATCAAGCGGAATCTGTTGCTACAGGGTATCGATCATTTTCATATTGAACAGGCAGGATTGTACAATCGTTCCTGTTTTCTATCCATCGTAAATGATTTCCGCGACGGCCTGGAGTGGTCGATTCAAGTGGTGGAATCGGAAAAGCCCACAGAACTACGAGCTGTGGAGGTGGCTGGTTTGGCTGTGAAATATGGCTGGGCCCGCATTGATGTGCTCAAGATGGATATTGAAGGGGCTGAACGCTTTCTGCTGAACGATGAAGATTACGCAAGGGGATTCCTCCAAAAAGTGCATATCCTTGCCGTGGAACTTCATGATGAGTACGTGGACAGAGGAAAGATCCTTTCCATGCTGGAACGCATCGGATTCCAACTTTCGGTATCGGGGGAACTTCACATTGGGGTCAATTCGCATTTGTCGTGATTCTTCATGAATCGCTTTTCTTCATATTAAATAGAGCTCATCACTTTTTCAATGCGTCAGAATCATGAGTAAGGAGCATAAAATAGCTTTCGGGATCGTTGGATGCGGCAGAATCGCTCAAAGACATGCAGAACACATCAGCAGGATTGGAGTTCTGGTTGCCGTATGTGATACCGTGCCTCAGAAGGCTGAAGAACTGGCAAAAAATTACGGGGCCAAGGCATATCATTCACTTGATGACATGTTGGACGGAGAAACTGGATTGGAGGTGATTTCCATTTGCTCGCCCAATGGGCTTCATGCGGAACATTGTATACGTTCTCTCCGCGCAGGTTGTAACGTTCTTTGTGAAAAACCGATGGCCATAAGCGTTTATGACTGTGGAGAGATGATCAAGGAGGCAGAAAAGGCGAACCGACGGCTTTTCATCGTCAAACAAAATCGTTTCAACCCGCCCGTTGCTGCCGTGAAGAAGATCATTGAGGAAGGAAGACTGGGCAAACTGTACAGCGTGCAACTCAATTGTTACTGGAACAGGAATCCGGAGTATTATGAAGGATCGTGGAAGGGAACCCGTGATCTCGATGGCGGCACACTATATACGCAGTTCAGTCATTTCATCGATCTGCTGTACTGGATCGTTGGAGATGTGAAGCAGGTGCATGCATATACCCGGAACGCTCATCACCAGGGCATAATCGAATTCGAGGACCAAGGTGTTGTGATACTGGAATTCTACAATGCGGTCATCGGTTCCATTCATTACACGGTGAATTCGCATGAAAAAAACATGGAGGGGTCCCTGACGATTTTTGGGGAGAAGGGAACGGTCAAGATAGGGGGGCAGTACCTGAATGAACTTGAATATCAGGATATCGAAGGGTATGTTATCAACGATCTCCCTCCCGGGAATCCCCCTAATCATTATGGCAAATACGTAGGGTCCATGTCCAATCACGACAAGGTATATGCAAACGTCGTGGAAGTGCTTTCCGGTAACGGTTCCATAGCCACTAATGGGTTTGAGGGGCTGAAGACCGTGGAGATCATCGACAAGATCTATGAGGCTGCAGGACAGTCGAGAGGTTGATTTTCCCATCACTCAATCAGAGACCATGAATATACCATTCGTCGATTTGAAGGCCCAGTACCTCTCCATCAAAGAAGCTATGGACAGGGCCATATTTTCTGTCATCTCTGATACTTCCTTCATAGGAGGTAAACCCGTAAAGGCCTTTGAGGCGGCCTTTGCTGATGCTTATGGTGTGGATCATGTGGTTTCATGTGCCAATGGAACTGATTCCCTCTACATCATCATGAAGCAATTGGGCATCGGTTCGGGAGACGAGGTGATCACTGCTGCCAATAGCTGGATCTCCAGTTCTGAGACGATCACTCAAACCGGCGCCAAACCCGTATTTGTTGATGTGCACCCCGACTACTACAGTATGGATGAGCGTTTGATTGAAGCAAAAATTACACGCGCTACCAAGGCGGTGATCGCGGTTCATCTTCAGGGTCAGATGTGCGATATTGAAAAGATCAGGGAAATCTGTGATCGCAAAGGGATTTTTCTCATAGAAGATTGTGCACAAAGTCATTTTTCCACCAGCGGTGGTAAAAGAGCCGGACTCTTTGGCCATGCAGCTTCTTTCAGTTTCTATCCCGGGAAGAATCTGGGTGCCTATGGTGATGCAGGATGCATAATCACCAGTGATGGCTTACTGGCAGAGAAATGCAGGATGTATGCCAATCATGGGGCACTCGTCAAACACCAACATAAAATGGAAGGTATAAACAGCAGACTGGATGGATTACAGGCTGCTGTATTGTCTACAAAGTTGCCTCATATCATGGAATGGACCGCTGCCCGTAGAAGGAATGCGATGATATACCATGAGGCTCTATCTGGCATCACCGGTATCATGAGACCCGAGGTTAGACCTGATACTGAACATTCCTGGCATCTTTATGTTGTTCGTGCTGAACGCCGAGATGAACTTGCTCATTTCCTGAAGGCCAGAGGCGTGGAAACGGCCATTCATTATCCCACTGCATTACCTCTGCTTCCAGCTTATGCATATCTGGGTGCAGTACCGCAAGATTTCCCTGTTGCCTATCGATTGCAAGCATCCATATTATCCCTGCCGATGTATCCTGAACTCAGTTCCGAGATGATCGGATATGTTTCGGATTCGATCAGGGCATTCTATTCGTGATCTATTTTCAAGCGCTCCATTCTTTAACTTTGAGTGCAGAGATGTTCTATTTGCACGTGATCGATCAGGACGGACCATTAGCAGCAGCTTACTCTAGGTAAATGGCATCACAAATCAATTCTGTGCATAGCAGGATCTCGGGAAACAATATGTTGGCCGCCTTATATTACCATCCAGAGGCGTACCCTCCAACACTGAATGCCATTAATATATTGAGTGGGCATTTCAACAAAATCTCCATTGTTTTCCGACCGCATTTGGTTGGTTCTTGGTCCTTTCCTGGAAATGTAAGCTTAAAGCCATCTGGGAAACCCATGAGTTCTGTGGAACAGGAAGCTTCCCACACTATTTCCAAAGCAATTTACTTTCTGAATTTCTGTCGAGATCTGTACCGTGAAAGTGTCAAATACAGGCCGTCCTACCTGGTCATTTATGATCCATATGCATTGCTGGCCTACCGCTGGATACGGATCTTCCTGCGATTCAGGCATAAGGTTTGGTATCATAATCATGATGTCATTGAGATCGAGCACCAGCGTAAATTTTCATTGGGATGGTTTGCGGCCAGATCCGAAAAATCAATTTTTCCTGCATTGGATATTTTTTCCTTGCCAACTCTTGAAAGGCTCCCTTATTTCGATATGGACAGATTCGAAGGAAAATTTTTCTATATTCCCAATTATCCTTCTATCTCATTTTTTGGGGATTTTCGAAAAATGAATGAACCCGTGAATGAATTAAGGATCATCTTCCAGGGCAGGATCGGTTCGGGTCATGGATTAGAACAGATCATTTCTTTGTTGGATAAGAAGATAACAGGCAGGAAGCTCATCCTGGTGCTCAAAGGTTATTGCAAGCCAGATTATAGAATAAGTTTGGAGTCGCTTGCCGAAGCATATGGCGTATCCGATTCGTTGGAATGGCATGGGTATACAGTTTACAAGGATGTTCCACTGCTGGCTTCTGGATGTCATGTGGGTGTTGCCGTTTTCATGAATAGGGATGTCATGAATGATACACTGGGAACTTCTTCCAATAAAGTATTTGAATATGCAGCCCTCGGACTTCCTGTTTTGTATGTTGAAGGTTCAAGCATGCAGAAGATCCTCGATGGGGAAGACTGGGCGTTCCCTGTCACAGATGATGCCGTTTCATACTTCAGAGCTTTGGAGGAAATCATTGCTGATTATGGGAGCTATTCTGAAAGCGCCCATAGAAGTTTTCTGGGCAGGTTGAATTTTGAACAGCATTTCAATCAGATTCCTCAAACCCTTCCGCTCTGAATCCTGAAAACATTCCTGTATCAAACAATCAAGTGGCCCTTCTTTTTCAGGTTTATTTTACAAGGGAAGGTTGACCAATGGCCAATTTGGAAAATAAGACGATCATCATCCTTTCCCCACAATCATGGGGAAAAATGTTCCTTTCCAAGCACCATTATGCCATTGAATTGGCGAGACGGGGTAATAGGGTTTATTTTCTGAACCCACCCGAACAAGGAAGAGAAGTGAAGGGTGCACGGATAAGTATTAAACCTTCAGGGATAAGCGAAAATCTTTTATTGATCAGTCACTCACTTTATTTCCCCTATGACCTGAGGTTCCACCTTCCCCGTTTATTCCATTTTTTGATGCGTTTCCATTTGAAACGAATACTTTCTGCAATCGGCAGTAAGCCAGATCTGGTTTGGTCATTTGATATAGGCAACCTATATCCTTTGCAATTATTCGGAGACCGGACAGTGAAAATATTTCATCCCGTGGATGAACCATTGAATCAACAGGCGATAGATGCTGCCCGGGGCGCTGACATTATTTTTTCTGTCACCCGGGAGATCCTGGCAAAATATGATGCATTTCCTGTTCCAAAACATTTCATCAATCATGGGGTAACACCTGATTTCATACACGAGCCTGTTGCTTCAGTCAACGATCCCGACACGCTGCGGGTGGGCATATCAGGAAACCTAACCCGATCAGATATTGATCATGAAGTGATGATCAGGATCATACAGGATAATCCTGAAGTTATATTTGAATGTTGGGGTGCGGTACATTCCAAGGATTCCAATATCGGTAGTTCCGAAGATCCAATGGTGATTTCCTTCGCTAAAACCCTGCAAGAGGCTGCGAATGTGATTCTACACGGGGTTGTCAACTCCTCCGTGTTGGCTAAGGAATATAAAAGGATGGATGCTTTTTTGATCTGCTACGATGTGGGAAAAGACCAGAGCAAAGGTACCAATTACCACAAAGTCATGGAATTTTTGGGTAGCGGAAAGGTCATCGTATCTAATAATATCACGACCTATGATGATGCCGATCCTTTGTTAGTGATGTCTACTGACCGGAAAGCGAACAGTGATCTACCCGGACTTTTCAAGCGGGTAGTATCTCGTATCTCCTTTTACAATGACGTTTCGAAACAGGAACGGCGCATCCGATTCGCAAAATCCAATACATATGATAGACAGGTTGATCTCATTCAAACTAAACTGACCGAAGTTTTTCATGAGTCATAGAACTAAGGTTTTGATCGTTAGTCCTTCGGGAAACCTTTATGGAAGCGAACGGGTGCTGTATGATTATCTTGCCCATACCCGTCACGATGTCAACGTTGCGGTGCCTTCCGGAAGTTCATTCCATGCTTTACTGAAGGTTAATCAGGGCAGATATGGGATACTGCCATTTGATCTGCGCTTTCTGAAATGGTTTTATGCAAAGGTATTTTGGGATCTCCTGATCCGTAAATACAGTTCGGTTTATCTCAACGAAGGCGGACATGTACGATATATGAAGCTCTTGGCACAGATCTTCCCAAATATTCCTTTCATTATTCATATACGGATAATGAATGATGTTGATAAGAGAAGATGGGGTCGCAGTATACCCGACAATATGAGGCCGGTCACCATTTCGGCTTTCATGCAGAGAATGATGCCGGTCAACTCCGTGTGGGCTTACGATCCTTATCCCTTTGAGGATCGCACATGGGCAAATCCGATCATCAGAGATGGGCAGCCTCTCCGGGTTGGACTCGTCGGGAGGGTCACGGGCCCCAAGGGAATTGGCACTTTCTTCCGTCTTTTAGAACATCTGAGCCTGATCGGCGACATAGATAGATACGATTTTTCACTATTCGGTGATGTATCAGACGACATGAAAGATTCTCCTGAACTGATCAGATTTTCCAGGATGTCGAACGTGCATTTCATGGGTTTCAAAGCTGATAAAAGAGCGATCTACTCCGAATTGGACTGTATTCTTCATTGTACGCCAGCAGAACCATTGGGCAGGATATATTTGGAAAGTCTGGACGCTGGAATACCTTTTGTGGGTATTCTGGCCGGGGGTATCGGTGAAATGGGAGAAATGCTTGGACTTTCTGACCTTCTCACGGTAAATGATGAGGATAATTTGACAGAAGGTTTGGCTGATAAACTCAACTCGGTAGCTTCGGATCTGGTTCGTTACACGGGCATGATCGCGATCGCTCGGGAAAAGGCAAAAATGATTTTTGACAATTTTAAATATGCCGCGACCATTGATGGGTTGCTTTCCTGATGAAAGTACTTTATTCGGGTCATTACAAGGTTGGCTGTACCTCCCGTATGCGGGGCGAACAGTTGAAGACGATTCTTCAGCCCGATGCTTTTTTCGTTGCCGATTCAGACATTCCCGTTGATTCTACGCCCATGGTATTTCGCTCATTGGGTTGGAGGACTTACCGGGGCCCACTTATCGGAAGTATTTCCGATGCATTGGAGAAAACACTTTCAGAGGTGGATATGCTTGATTTGGCCTGGATCGACAAGGGTGTCTTCATCAAAAAAAGCACGCTAGAAAAGGTAAGGGCAAAGTCCAGGAAATTGATACACTATACTCCGGATTGTGCTTTTTATTTCAACAGGTCCCGTCACTTTCTGGATGGGATAAGCCAATATGATCACTGTGTAACCACTAAGAGTTTTGAATTAGAAATGTACACAAGTCATGGGGCGAAAGATGTGGTCTTTTGTACTCAGGGATACGACCCGAACCTTCATTTCCCCCGACATTCCCACAGCAATAAAGAGGGGATCATCTTCATCGGACTTTGCGAACCCTATAGGGAGGATCTCTTGGCCTATCTTATTGCTAACGGCATCCACGTAAAAGTAGCTGGAGAAAATTGGGAACGTTTTGCAAGGGTACACGCAAAAAATCCTTTTTTGGTCTATTTGGGCAAAGGTCTTTTTGGTCAGGATTATGCATCTGCGATATCCGGCAGTCTTATAGGACTGGGGTTATTGTCCAGGAAATTCCCTGAACTCCATACGACAAGAACATTTGAGATCCCCGCTTGTGGTACCCTTCTTGCGACCGAGCGTAATCCGGAGATAGGTGGGTTTTTCACTGAGGAAGAAGTTCTGTATTATACCGGCAGAGAGGATCTATTATCCAAACTTCATAAATACCTCAGATCGCCTGAAATAATCCGGGAAGTATCTAATCGTGGGTCAGAGAAAATCAGAAGTCTGCGGTTTGATTATGGGCATATCATGACTGGAATACTCGAACATGCTGGTTTTATTTGAGGGTGTTATGAAAAAAATCGCCATTTTTCATTTTCGTCCCATAGAACTTTATCCTCCAGCGATGAACTTCCTCAATTATTTGGGTGAATGTGAAAGCGGAACTGCTGAAATCAGGGTTTATACCACATGGCCGGCTTCTCACCTTACACTTTTTGTTGCACCTGCGCATTCCGGCATAAGCATCATAAGGTATGGACGGTTGAACAAGCTACGTGGAACATCCTACAGGTATTCCAATTATATAAATCACATTGTTAAAGCATGGATTGGATGCTTATTATGGAAACCATCCGTGGTATTGTATTATGAATCCATATCGGCCATGGTGCCATACCTTTTATATCAAACGTTGGGGTCGAAACTTAAGCTTATGGTTCATTACCATGAATATATGGAGCCGCGAGACTATGATAACAGTAGTTTGATTAAAAGGATTCACGGTATGGAAAAACGACTTTTCTCCAGGTTGTCTTGGATATCCCATACGAATGCCCGAAGAGCTGAGCTTTTTTTGCGTGATGAACCGAATGCTGATCGCAACTTGATCCGGATCATCCCCAACTACCCTCCTCGGAATTGGAGCCATGGAATGGATACTAATGCAACAGATGGGGTTATAAGGATTGTATACGTAGGGGCTTTGGGCATGAAGACGATGTATGTTTCTGAACTGGCCAATTGGGTTGAGGCGCAAGGGGGAAGGTTTATCTGGGATATTTACACGCAACAAAATGACACTGAACTTTCTGAATTCCTGAAAAGCAGGTCTTTCCGAAATGTGCGTTCCATGGGATATGTACCGTATGGCAAGCTAGCTTCACTTCTGAGTCGTTATGATATTGGTGTGATTTTGTATCGGGTTAAAACGGATAATTTCAGATATAATGCACCAAATAAGTTGTTCGAATACCTGAACTGTGGATTACATGTCTGGTTCCCGCGCGATATGGAAGGCATATTGCCCTATGTGAATGAGGGTGGTCGCCCCAAGGTGGTGTCAGTAAATTATGAGGTGAGTACATCGATAGATGCTGCTGCGGAGTCGACTAAACAACATGCGGGAAGTATGGCCTCCTTTTATTGTGAAGATGTATATCCCCCTTTCAAGGAGTCTCTCCTGGGATAGTTTGACTATTTTGCAGATGATCAATTTTATTATCCAACTGAATTGAGTGATCTGGATTCTTGAATTATTGGTAACTGTTCTTTGTATGCCCATGGGATGGTACATGGGCGGCGCCATCGCCTTGAGCATCCTTTCCTTAATTCGGGTCATCCATAAGTTCGGCAATGGTTCTTTCCTATTAGAGCTTGTTTATTTTTTCACTTGCCTCACCTGCCTGGTGATGCCGGTAGTTGGTTATGTTTTTTTCCCAAGAAGTAACCCCATCGCAAATCTATGGGTGAAATACATGCCCGTTCCTGAAGAATATTATTTCGTGTTACTTATACCATCTTGCCTTGCGATCTCATTGGCCTTTTTCCTTTTCCGGGGCACAACAAAGGATGACAGTCAATTTACTCGAACGATCATGACCCGGATTAAATCGGACATGAATAATGTTCCTACCGGGGTCATCCGTGGTCTTTATTTCAGTTCACTCTTCGCATATAACATTGCGACATTGATTCCTGACAGCTTGAAGCAGGTCAATAATTTCCTTTATTTCAGTTTTTATACCGCCTTATTTTACATTTATAACAAAAAAGAATTTCCCAAACGCTTCTATTACCTGGCTGGCGGAATTCTTTTCATACTTCTTGATGCGCTTAATTCCGGCATGTTCACGATCATTGCTTATATGAGTGGCATTTTCATTATTCTTTATTTGGCAGATAAAAAGATCAAGCTGCTTTACAGGATACTGATCATTGGAGGTGCTTTATTGGCGATCGTCTATTTGCAATTATTCAAGTTGAATTGGAGGCAAGACAGGTGGCAGAACAAACAAGGCGAATCGAATGCGATCCTCATGTCCTTGAAAGTTTATCATGCATCCCCTTTCGAATCCATCATGTTCCCTATTTATGTGCGAGCTAATCAGGGATTCAACATTGGATTGGTACAGCGCAGGATACCTAATCGAGTTGATTTTATCGGCGGAGAGCACTTGTTACTGACTTTCATTTCTTCCTTTGTCCCAAGAATATTTTGGCCTGACAAGCCTGAAGCCGGGGGTAAAGAGAACATGAAGCTCTATACAGGGATCACCCTGAAAGGTTGGTCCACGAATGTTGGACCCATTGGAGAGGCATATGGAAGCTTCGGGACTGTAGGTGGATCTTTTTACATTTTTCTTTTTGGCTTATTCATCCGCTTTTCCTACTTGCGTTTCCTGCGTTTATGCACAAAGAATTCTTTGTTATTCCTTTGGATGCCGGTACTTTTTTTCCAGATCGTATATGTGATGGAGACGGATTCGTTGCAGGCATTCAATTCGCTACTCAAAGGAGCTTTATTCATTTTCCTTTTAAAAAGATTTGTTCCCACTTTGTTCCCCAAACACCAGCATGAGAGTCATTCACATCGAGAGGGCGATCCACCCATCCTACTTCAGCATAGAGAGAGTCTCTCGACTCATTCGTAAAGAGTTGTCGGATAGGATGGATATAGGGGTGTATAATTTCCCTGAAACTGGATTTCGTGTGCGGAATCTCGTCCATCTTTTCCGATTTCAAAGACGACAATCAAAGGATGTTTTGTACCACATCACCGGTGATGTCCATTATGCTTCGCTGGTGCTTCCCGGAAAGAGAACTGTACTGACTATGCATGACCTGAATTTCATGCATCGTTATCGCGGCTGGAGACTTCATTTGATCCGCTTGTTTTATTTATATCTGCCTGTTTGGAAAAAGAACACACTCGTTGCCATTTCAGAAAACACGAAACTTGAATTCGTCAACTTCACCGGATGCGATCCTGAACGAATAAAAGTGATTCCTGATCCTGTAAATCAAATTATTCAACATGTTGATCGAGAATTTGATCAGCACGAACCGCAAATCCTTTTTGTAGGATCGACACCGAATAAAAATCTGGATAGGGTGGCACAAGCTTTGAGAGGAATCCATTGTCGATTGGAGATAATAGGCAGACCAAAGGATCATCAAAAAGCCCTTTTGAAGTCAAACGGGGTAAAGACAATAATACGTTCAGGTCTCACTGATGAGGAAATGGCCGCAGCATATTCAAATGCGGATATTGTTCTTTTCCCTTCGCTTTATGAAGGGTTTGGCCTTCCGGTCATTGAAGGATTCAAAGCAGGTCGTGCAGTGATCACCAGTAATATTAGCCCTATGAAGGATGTGGCTAAAGGAGCGGCGTGTTTGGTTGATCCCAAGGATATCGCTTCCATCCATGAAGGCGTGAATTTAGTGATAAACAACAGCGTTTATCGGGAAGAGCTCATAGAGAAGGCCGCGGAAGTGGTCACATTGTATTCACCTGAAATCATCGCAAAAAGATATTTGGATATTTATGAAAAAATGATGGAATGTTTCTGATTTTCAACAGATCCGACAAGAACTCAGACCGATCGATATTTTTATCCCTTTTAATGCTCTCATGAACTACCTGCAGAATTATAGGGATTTGAAACGAGCAAGAGGCGTGACCCTCAGGAGCAGGTTCAGACATTTGCTGCTTGATGTACTTGCCCATCAAAGCAGATCCTCATTGGATGAGCGTTTCGATACCCCTCGGGTTCAATTCATTTATATACATCATGTTTTTCGTGACGAGGAGGAATCACTCCGTACATTATTGACAAAGCTATCAGAAAAGCACACTTTCATATCCCACACTGATGCCTGGACCAAGGTACTCAGCGGCAAGATCGACAAACCGTACATGAGCTTCAGTTCCGATGATGGGTTTCTAAATAATAGGAGGGCTGCTGCGATATTCAACGAATTCAATGCCAGTGCCTGCTTCTTCATTTGCCCTTCTATGATTGGAGTAAAAGATCCCAATGTCATTTCTCGGTTTTGCAAGGACAAACTCCACATTCCACCAGTGGAATTCATGGATTGGGATGACATTCATCACCTTCAACGGGATGGTCACGAAATTGGTTCACATACCCTTTCCCATGTAAATATTGCAGATACTGCCATATCAGCGCTTGACGAAGAGATAGGCACGGCTTTCACGACCATAAAGGAACGTTGTGGTGAAGGTCAACATTTTGCATTCCCATACGGGCGGCATGTTCATTTCAATGCCGCAGCAAGAGAGTGTATTTTCAGATTTGGCCATACGAGTTGTTCTTCCGCAGAGCGCGGTTGCCATTTGTCGAATGACCATCCTATTGGTGCAAATGATCTGCTTATACGCAGAGACCATGTTGTATTGGATTGGCCAATCGAACATAATCTATATTTTCTGGCCAGGAATGCAGCAGATAAACGATTTCAGCAAAGCCATTTCCGCGACTAACATGGATATTGTCATATTGACCAGCAACCGAAGGAATACCGCATCCTTTTGCCTGTCGCTTCTACTCAAGTCGCCCGAAATAAATGTCGTGAAAGTAATCTATTGCGAAGCTCGGGTCAAGAATAGAATTCGTTTTTACAAGAAGAAATTCCAAAAAATATTGAATATCGGACTTGCCGGAGCGATCAATGGAATTCGTATCCGGAAATGGTACGATGGTGCTGGACTGAGATCGGGACTACAAGATATCGGCTTGATTTGTGCTTCGAATGGCATTCCTTTTTCTGTTACACCCTCCATGTACGATCCAAAGACAGTAGAGGAAATGGCTACCGCAAAAGCCGATCTCGGACTGAGTTTAGGAAACAGCTACATCCCTAAAAAGGTTTTCAGTATTCCGCGTATGGGCATGCTTAATATTCATGGAGAAGTATTACCTGCTTTTCAAAATGCACAAAGTGTCATTTGGCAAATTCACGAGGGAAGCAGCATGACGGGTTATACCATACATAGAATAGATAGTCATATCGATACGGGTGATATTCTACTGCAGGAAAAATTCCCCATCCTTTTTGGGGTCAATCTGGAAGAGACCGTGCGGCATACGGTTGACCTGATTTTGGAGAAGGCGGGCCATGGTCTGGTTAAACTACTGGAAAATTACCCGGAGTACGAATCAAAAGCTTATCCTCAGGGAAAGGGGAGGAGCTTCACTACACCCAGTTTACGTGAATTCTTCAAGATGAAGAATAATTTCAGAAAACTCAGTTCAAATAAGGGTTAAGTAATGTGTGGTTTATGTGGCATTATTGGTGAAATGGATAGCCGTCGACGGACGGAAAGCATTAGAGGCATGAATGGCAGCATGGCTCATAGGGGCCCTAATGCAAGTGGATTTTATGAAGGTAAAGGAATAGCCTTGGGTCATAGGCGTTTATCCATCATCGATCTGTCCGAAGCCTCCAATCAACCATTCGCGGATGCTACCGGTAGATACCAACTTGTTTTCAACGGGGAGATCTATAATTACATGGAGATCCGTTCCGAACTGAATGATTATTCTTTCACTACACTATCCGACACTGAAGTGATTTTGGCGGCCTACATGAAATGGGGTAGTGCATGCGTGTCGCGACTGCAGGGCATGTTCGCTTTCGCCATTTGGGATGCTGTGGAAAGTAGGCTTTTCATGGCAAGAGACCGTTTCGGGGTCAAACCTCTGTATTATTACCAGCAGGATGGTTTGTTGCTGATTGCTTCGGAGATTCGCGCTCTGCTTGCGAGTGGACTGGTACCGAGAAAGATCGAATCTCTCGCTTTGGAAGATTACCTCAAGTATCAATCTGTGATCACCCCGCTTACTTTGGTTAAGGGTGTGATGCAATTGCCAGCAGGCCATAATGCAGATTTCCGGGCAGGAAGATTGACGGTATCCCGTTATTGGGACATCACTTCGGCCCCACAGGACCGCCATGACGACATTGTTGTAGCACGCCGAAAGATCCGGGACCTGCTATTCGCATCAGTTGAGAAGCGGTTGGTCAGTGATGTACCTATCGGGGCATTCCTTTCCGGTGGTATAGATTCTACCGCAGTGGTTGCAATTATGTCCAAGGTGAGTAAGAAGAAGCCCGTTGCTTTCACCATAGGATTCAAAGAAAAAGAATACGACGAGACCCCATATGCTGATCTGGTTGCATCTGCTTACGGCGTGCAGCATACCAAAGTGATGCTGGAAGCAGACGATTTTTTACAAGATCTACCCACAGCACTCAATGCCCTGGATACTCCTTCCGGGGATGGTTTGAACACATTCACTGTTGCCAAGGCCATAAGGCAGAGTGGAATCACTGTAGCACTTACCGGCGTGGGAGGCGATGAACTTTTTGCCGGTTATCCGATTTTTCGGCAATATTCCAGGTTACATGGTCTGGATGGAATTTTCAGGACCTTAGCTCCGATTCGTCACTCACTGGCCATGGTCATTCCCGATCGTGATCACAGGACACAAAGATTGAAACAGCTGTTGCTGTCTTCAAGCACGGATATCGCTGAGATTTATCCGTTGCTGAGGCAGATCCAGACGCCGGTAATGGTAAGGCGACTATTGAAAGAAAGTTCAAATGCGGTTTACGGGAGTTTGGAGAAAATCTTGGCATCCCAGCAGCCTTCAGTAGGAGCCTTCGCACCTTATAGCCAGGTTTCTATTTCAGAATACATGGGGTATACTCAACACGTGCTTTTGAAAGATACGGATCAGATGAGCATGGCCGTTTCCCTTGAAGCACGGGAACCTTTCTTTGACACGGAACTTGTGGAATATGTAATTGGCCTTCCTGACGAATTTAAAAAGGGTGCTTATCCCAAATCTTTATTGGTTGATGCATTATCCCCATTGATCCCTGAGCAGATCGTGCACCGAAAGAAAATGGGTTTCGTTTTGCCATATGACCGATGGATCAGAAAAGAACTGAAAAATTTCGGAGATGAACGTATCCAATCGCTTTGTGCAAGAGATCATTTTCATGCAGACCGGATACGGTCGTATTGGAATGACTATCAGGCAAATCGCAGGAAAATAAGGTGGCCTGATATCTGGATACTCTTGGTGCTGTCCCATTGGCTTGATGCCCATGGTATGGAATGATCTTTGATTGATGAAAAAGATACTTGTTTTCGTAGATTGGTTCCATCCCGGGTTCAAGGGCGGTGGCCCGATCCAATCCTGTTATAATCTGGTGCTTGCTTTGAGCGGAAGTCATGATATTTCCGTAGTGACTCGGGACTCTGATATGGGTGAAGCTGATGCATATCCCTACATCAAACCGGATATTTGGACCGAACATCCTAATGGCTTCCGTATAAATTATTTAAGCAAGGCTCATATGAATTTCAACAATATCAGAAGGTTGATCCTTGAAACTTTGCCTGACCATATCTACATCAACAGCATGTTCTCAAAGTTTTTCACGATCTGGCCTTTGCTGGCCAATAAATTTGATCGGGAAATCCAACATAAGGTCCAGTTCACCATTGCTCCACGCGGAATGCTTCTCGATTCAGCACTTGACAAGAAATCTGCCAAGAAAAAATTATTTTTTCTGCTTGCATCCAGTTTGTACAGGCACAGTAACATCCGTTTTCATGCCACGAATGAAAAGGAGGCAAGTTCAGTGAAGAAAAAATTCCCGGGAAGAGTGATATTTGTGGCCGCAAACCTTCCAGAAGGTAGCCAGGAACCTTTTGAAGACATTGAAAAACAGCCTCATTCTTTGAAACTCATCTATCTGGCCAGGATCGACCCCATTAAAAATCTACTATTACTCTTGGAGATTCTCAAAGGGTGTCGTTCTTCAATACAACTCACCATCGCTGGCCCGGTTGACGATCAGGATTACTGGCGTGTTTGTTGCGAAGCGATAAAAGGACTACCGTCGAATGTACAGGCGGAATATATAGGGCCTGTTGCCAAATCGGGCATCATTCATCAGATGCAAAAAGCCCATATGTACGTCTTGCCGTCACGTGGTGAAAATTTTGGCCATAGCATATTCGAGGCTTTTCTAAGCGGCAGGCCGGTATTGATAAGTGATCAGACCCCTTGGCGGGATCTGAAGAATAAAAATGTGGGATTTGATATCCCGCTTGTTGAAATAGACGCATTCAGAAATGCTATAGAGATTGCTGCATCTTGGGATCAGGTCAATTATGACAGAGTGGCTGGAGAAAGTTGGCAATTTGCGAAGGCTTATTTGGCAAACGACCAAAGCAAGCTTAAATATGAGGAAATATTTCGTTAAAGTGCGATGGTGAATAACGGGAAAAGAATATTGATCACCGGTGGATCCGGTTTTATAGGAACGAATCTGGTGGAGTCACTGATTGGATCAGGTGCGTCCATTTGCAATATCGATATCAAGTCTCCGCAAATGGAGGAGCATCAGAAATTCTGGTCTCAGGCAGATTTAATGGACCGGGATTCAATTACGAGTTTGGTTAAATCTTTCCGACCTACTCATGTTGTTCATCTAGCCGCAAGAGCTGATCTGAAAGGCAAAACTGAAAAGGATTATGCTCTGAATACACGAGGAACTGAAATTCTGATGGATGTTTTGGATAGCGAGACTGCACTTGAGCACGTCCTATTTACGTCCACTATGCTGGTTTGCCGACCTGGATACATTCCAGTGAATGGAACTGATTTCGCGCCCGCAACTCCATACGGGGAAAGTAAGATGATGATGGAGGAACTGATTCGAAAGAAAAACCCGTCTTATCGTTGGAATATCATTCGTCCATCATCAATTTGGGGGCCTTGGTTCGCGTCGCCCTACAGGGACTTCTTCGACCGGGTATTACAAGGCAGCATGTTCTCCATAGGGGGTATGGATTCGGCTACCAAAACATATGGATTCATCCTGAACTCTGTGAAACAGATCAAAGCGATACTTGATTCGAATCAGGTTCATGGACAGGTATATTATATCGGCGATGAGCCGCCGATCAACATAAGGTCTTGGACTGACATGGTCGCTGCAACGGCGGGAATGCGTAAGCCTCCAGTCATACATCATCTTTTCATCCGTGCCGCCGGCCTTGTAGGAGATGTACTTGGTCTCTTTAAAATCGGGTTTCCCATGACATCCTTCCGTTTCAAGAATATGACAACAGATAATGTGCTGCCTCTCGAAAATACGATGCATCTTTCCGGACCAATGCCATATGATCTGCAAAAGTCAACGCAGATCACACTTCAATGGATCAAACAACAAGGAAAATAATTCATTCTTATGTACATTTTAGGGTTGAATGTTTATCACGGTGATTCCTCTGCATGTATTTTCAAAGATCAGGAGTTGATCTGTGCTTTCGAGGAGGAGCGATTCACAAGGATCAAGCACTGGGCGGGTTTTCCAAGCCTTGCCATTAAAGAGTGCCTACGTGAGGCAGGAATCCATATAGACCAGGTTGATCATATCACGGTATCTAGGGATCCCCGCGAGCATTTCACCAAAAAGGTGATCCACGCGATAAGAAATCAGTTCAGTCTGGCAAGTATACGACAGAGATTCGCCAATAGTAGAAAAACGGGATCTCTCGAGCAGGATTTCTCCGTTCATTTCAACATGTCTCCTGAATTTTTCAAGGGACGAATCCACAATATAGAGCATCATCGATCACATTTGGCCAGCGCTTTCCTGGCTTCTCCCTTTGAAGAGTCGGCAGTTCTTTCCATTGATGCATTTGGAGATTTCTGTTCCACGATGCTGGCAAGAGGGAAAGGGAATAAGATCGAGGTTTTGGAAAGTGTACTCTTCCCACATTCCATCGGGATCTTTTATACTGCGTTCACACAGTACCTTGGATTCCCTTACTATGGGGATGAATATAAGGTTATGGGCCTTGCGCCATACGGGAAGCCGGAATACCTGGACAAAATGCGGGAAATTCTGATCTTGCAGGAAGGCGGCTTGTTCCAACTCAATCTTGATTATTTCGTGCATCACAAAAAAGGGGTAACTACTCGTATCTTCGAAGAGAATGACCCGACTCCAAGCATCATTTTTTCTGAAAAGCTGGTTACATTATTCGGCCCCGTTCGTAAAAAGGAAGAACCACTAACAGACCACCATCGCAATATTGCAGCATCGGTGCAACGACATTGCGAGCAGGCGATCTTCCACTTGCTGAAGCGCCTATACCTATTGACCGGACTCGAAAATGTTTCCGTTGCGGGAGGTGTGGCTCAGAATTCGGTTGCAAATGGAAAGATGATAGCCAACTCTCCTTTCAAACACGTATACATACCTCCGGCAGGACATGATGCGGGAACCAGCATAGGCTCCGCACTTTACCTAATGAACCACGTGTTGGATCAGCCCAGGATAAAGCCTATGTTCAATCCCTATACTGGTTCCCGATCGGACAATGATTCCATAGAAGCTCTGCTGCTGGCAAGGAAGGTGCCCTATAAATTGATGAGTGATCAAACGGTATACGATAAAGTTACCGACTGTATAATCGGTGGTGGTATCGTTGGTTGGTTCCAGGGTAGGGCTGAATTCGGCCCAAGAGCACTAGGTCATCGTTCGATCCTGGCTGATCCTAGACGAACTGATGTAAAGGAAATCCTCAATTTGAAGATCAAGAGGAGAGAAAGCTTTCGCCCATTCGCACCATCGATTTTGGTTGAGAAGGTTCCTGATTATTTCGAAACGGTGGATTACGTGCCATTCATGGAGAAGGTATTTGTCATCAAACCAGAAATGCGCAGTAAGATACCGGCGGTTACACACGTCGATGGTACAGGCAGGTTGCAGACTGTTGATGCAAAGATCGACAGGAAGTATTATGACCTGATCAGCAACTTTCATGCAAAGACAGGTGTCCCTGTCCTAGTAAATACATCCTTTAATGAGAATGAACCCATCGTGAACACTCCAGAAGAGGCTTTGGAATGTTTCTTGAGGACAAAAATGGACATGCTTGTTTTGGAGAATTGTGTCATAGAGCGAACTGCCTGAAACTCGCTTGATTTATTTTGAAAAAGGACAATCTGAAAATATATGAGGAAGTTATTGGTAACAGGGTCTTCTGGGCTCATCGGTTCTGAAGTTTGTGTGTATTTTTCTGGTTTGGGATGGGAAATTCATGGTATAGACAATAATCAACGGGAACAATTTTTCGGAATACAGGGGAATACCCGCTGGAATCAGAAACGCCTACAGGAAACCCTACCCGCTTTTCATCATCATGAGTGCGATATACGGGACCGTGAACGGTTGCTCAGTTTGGTTAAGGAGGTCCGCCCCGCCGCCATTGTACATACTGCGGCACAGCCGAGCCATGACCGTGCAGCTGCTATCCCGTTCGATGACTTTGATACGAACGCTGTGGGTACTTTCAACCTCTTGGAAGCTACAAGGCAATACTCCACTCAAATACCTTTTGTGCACATGTCAACAAATAAGGTATACGGTGATGCGCCCAACGAAATACCCATGATTGAATTGGAAACAAGATGGGATTATGCTGATCCCACTTATGTTGAAGGGATCCCGGAATCGTTCCGAATAGATCAAAGCAAGCATTCCTTATTCGGTGCATCTAAAGTGTCGGCAGATATTAGTGTACAGGAATACGGACGATATTTCAACATGCCTACTGCCTGCTTGCGTGGAGGGTGTCTCACTGGACCGAACCATAGCGGCGTGGAGTTACATGGATTCCTCAGTTTCCTGATCCGCTGTAACCTCGAAGAGAGGGAATACACCATTTTCGGATACAAGGGCAAACAGGTCAGGGATAACATCCATTCCTACGATGTAGCCCGATTCATCCATCATTTCATTGATTCACCCAGAATAGGAGAAGTATATAATCTCGGTGGAGGGAAAAATAATACGGTATCACTTCTGGAGGCATTCGACCTCATCTCCTCCATCTCCGGAAAAGATATGAAGTACAAGTATACGGATCAAAACCGTATCGGGGACCATATCTGTTATTACAGTGATCTCAGAAAAATGAAAGCCCATTATCCTGGATGGGACATCACAAAAGACCTTAAAACCACCTTCCAGGAAATTCATGACTCATGGAGAACCCGGACAATCGGTTCGTAACTATCGTAAATAGTAATTATCCTCCAGGTCCTGGTGTGACTGGGGAATCTGCAAATGATCTTGCATATTTCTTGGGTCAACAAGGGCTCGATGTTCATATTGTGCATACGGATGCCAGATACGCCGGAGGTAATAGGGTGGTTACACCCAATGGAACAGTCCATAAGGTGAAGGCTTTATACAGTGGAAAATGGAAAGCACTTCGGCTGTTGACTTCTTTCGTAGAGTCTTTTATTTTGATACGAAAAGCCCGTAGCATTGACAAAGGACCTGTTGTCGTCATGACCGATCCTCCGTTCCTTGTATTATGGGCTTCTTTGTTGCTACGGAACCGAAAATGGGCGTACTGGTCAATGGATCTTTATCCCTATGCATTCGTCGCCGCAGGACTTGTTTCCCATCGGAATATTTTTTACCGATACTTTGAAAGAGCAATACGAAATTCGCCACCGGGATTTTTGATCAGTTTGGGTATCAAGCAGAGGGACTTCCTTTTGCACCACTTTCAAAGAATTATCCCTGCTGTTGAATTGCCCTGTGGCATTTGGAAGAAAAATCAGGTTTCTCTTTCACAACCAGAGTGGAGGAGCAATGACGATAAGATATACTTCGGATATTGCGGAAATCTGGGAGAAGCTCATTCTTTGGAATTTCTTCTCTCTGTCATGGACCACCTGGATCCGACACGTCATGTTATGATCTTATCTGTTTATGGGGTGAAAGCAGCAAAAGTGAGGGAAAAGGCATTGCTGAATTCTGCCGTCAGGGTCGTACCCAATGTTCCAAGGGAGTATCTGGGTTTCATTGATCTCCATCTGGTGTCCTTGCTCGGTGAATGGAACCATATTTGTTCTCCTTCAAAAGCCTTCAGTGCCATTTGTGCAGGATCCGGAATTTTTTATTTTGGCACCCTTGAGAACGATGTTCAACATTATCTGAAAAGCGCCACGATCTTCATCGATGAATCCATTGACCTGAATGCTCAAGTAGCAGAAAAGATGAAGACCCTGGATTTGAAAAAATGCCTGGAACTGAAGAAGAATGCGGATCAACTTGCAACACAATTGAATACGATGCAGGCTTCTGCATATTTGAACTTGGAAACCCAGTTCAAGAGGTGGAACTGAATTATTTGCCGATAATTTGAGTTATAAAATATGCCCGGTTAAATATATAAATTACTGAAAATCATAATTATGTTTAAATTTCTGAACGGATTGAACCTGATTTGACTACATGATGGCATACCAATTCATGACCTTTTAACGTTAATAATCAACTAAATAGATCATAAATGAAAGTCGCCTTAGTCACCGGCATCACTGGACAAGATGGTGCTTACCTCGCTGAACTTCTGCTTTCCAAGGGTTATATGGTCCATGGGATCAAGCGTCGGAGTTCCCTTTTCAATACCGAACGTATTGACCATCTATATCAGGATCCGCATGAGAAAAAGGTCAAAATGAAGCTTCATTATGGCGACCTAACGGATTCGACCAATCTCATTCGCATCATCCAGGAAGTGCAGCCCGATGAGATCTACAATCTGGCAGCGATGAGCCATGTGCATGTGAGTTTTGAAACACCTGAATATACGGCCAATGCAGATGGAATAGGTACTCTGCGTATTCTTGAGGCGGTCCGTTTACTGGGCCTCACCAAGAAGACCAAGGTATATCAGGCTTCCACATCAGAACTTTATGGACTGGTTCAGGAAGTTCCTCAATCAGAAAGAACACCATTCTATCCCCGCTCACCATATGCCGTGGCCAAATTATACGCCTATTGGATAACGGTCAATTACCGTGAGGCTTATGGCATGTATGCTGTTAATGGGATACTGTTCAACCATGAATCACCCCTTCGCGGCGAGACCTTCGTAACTCGCAAGATCACCCGCGGCGTGGCCAAGATCGGAATGGGACTTCAAGACAAGATCTTCCTGGGTAATCTGGATGCACGTCGGGACTGGGGCCATGCCAAGGATTATGTGGAAGGGATGTGGCGTATCCTTCAGCAGGAGGTTCCGGAGGATTATGTTCTGGCAACAGGAATCACAACTCCGGTTCGTGAATTCGTACGCATGGCTTTCTCGGAAATAGGTGTTGAACTGGAATTCCGAGGAAAAGATGAGAAGGAGACAGGTATAGTGGTCAGTTGCAAGAACCCTGATTTCAAGATTGCAGCAGGATCTGAAGTGGTTGCGGTGGATCCACGTTATTATCGCCCCACCGAAGTGGATCTGCTTATCGGTGATCCTGCAAAAGCGAACAACAAACTGGGGTGGAAGCCCAAGCATGATCTTTCCATGCTGGTCGCTGAGATGGTTGCAGCTGATGTCGAACTTTTTCGTAAGGAGAAGCTGCTTCATGAGTCGGGATTCACCATCAAGAATCAATACGAGTAGGATAGATCATGTAATCCGGAATTCAGTAAATGGATATGAACCTAAACGAAAAGATATACATAGCCGGACACCGAGGTATGGTGGGCTCTGCTATCCTAAGGAAATTGGAATCAGAGGGATTCACCAATCTGGTACTTCGCACGTCAAAAGAATTGGATCTGCGCGATCAGCACATGGTGGCTGATTTTTTTGCTTTTGAGAAACCCGATCATGTATTTCTGGCAGCTGCTAAAGTAGGAGGCATTCTGGCCAACAACACTTTACGTGGCGAGTTCCTGTATGAGAACCTGATGATCCAGAACAATGTCATCCATCAGGCCTATCTGAACGGAGTCAAAAAACTGATGTTCCTGGGGTCGTCCTGCATTTATCCCAAGATGGCGCCCCAGCCATTGAAGGAGGATTATCTACTCACCGGGCCACTCGAGTATACCAATGAACCTTATGCTGTTGCCAAGATAGCGGGTATCAAACTATGTGATGCTTATCGTTCCCAGTATGGATGCCACTTTATATCGGTCATGCCCACTAACCTGTACGGGCCGAACGATAACTATGATCTGAATAGTTCACACGTTCTTCCCGCACTCATCCGTAAATTCCATGAAGCCAAGCTTGGCTCTGACCCATCCGTTACCATTTGGGGCTCGGGAACGCCCAGGAGGGAATTCCTGCATGCCGATGATTTAGCAGCTGCCTGTTTCCACCTCATGCAACATTACGACGAGGAGGGCCTGGTGAACATTGGCACCGGTGAGGATATCGCCATCGGTGAACTGGCTTTGATGATCAAAAAAATCGTAGGATACGAAGGCGAGCTGATCAATGACACTTCCAAACCCGATGGTACCCCCCGCAAGCTCATGGACGTTTCCAAACTTCATGGACTAGGGTGGAAACATAAGATCGGACTTGAAGAGGGGATCAGGAAAGTGTATGAGGGATATAAGATTAACGGATTAACGGATTTGCTTATCCGCTAATTCATTAATCCATTAATCCACTAATCCACTAATTCATTAATTCGTTAATCCACTAATCCACTAATTCATTAATCGTAATTCAACCCATGTTCTCCATCTTCAACAAGAAACGGAATAAGGTCTTCTTCCCCTTTGAAAAATTAGGGACGGACATGCATTCCCATCTGGTTCCGGGGATCGATGATGGCTCTCCGGATGTGGAGACTTCAATACAGTTGATCAGGGGCATGGTGGACTTGGGATATAAGAAATTGATCACGACCCCACATGTCATGGAAGACATGTACAGGAATGATCCTGAGTCGATATTTACTGCATTCCGGATACTCGAAAAAGAAATGGAACGGGAGAAGTTGTCCGTCTTCATCAAACCCGCCGCTGAATACTTGTTGGATGGAAACGTGGATGAGATACTGGAAAAGAAGGGACTTTTGCTTACGCTCACGGGCAATTTCGTATTGGTGGAAATATCATTTGTGAGTCCACCATTCCATTTGAAGGATGTTATTTTTGAACTGCAGATCAACGGGTATCAACCCATTCTGGCGCATCCTGAGCGTTACAGTTTCTACCATCATCAGCCAAGACAATATGAAGAGATCAAGGCCATGGGCTGCCTGCTCCAGGCCAACCTGCTTTCCTTCGCTGGTTATTACGGATCCGATGTCATGCAGGCGGCTGAAATGCTCTCCAAAAAAGGCTTGATCGATCTGCTGGGAACCGATCTTCACCACGAACGCCACCTGCACCACCTCCGTGAACTTGTTTATACTCCCGCCCTCGCCCGCCTGGTAGAGGAAAAAGGCATGCTCAACGCCGAACTCTAGTAGACTTCCCACTTACTTTATTTTCCCTGTACAATTTGCAAGTAATTGATTTGTAATTATTTGTAATATTATTTATCTAAATTGTCTGATGATCGTGAATTAATGGCCGCTTGAATCAAACATTCATGCTGGTATCTTGTTATTCTTCAAATTGGTGATGTGAACACCTATACCATAAAGGATCTTGAAAATCTCACCGGCGTCAAAGCCCATACCATACGCATTTGGGAACAACGCTATAATTTCCTGAAACCCCGGCGAACCCAAACCAACATACGTTATTACAATAGCGAGGAGCTAAAGAAGATCCTCAATATAGCCCTGCTCAACAAATACGGCTACAAGATCTCGCATATCGACAGGATGAACGAGAATGACATTCGGGAGAAGATTTTGTCCCTGTCCAATCCTGAATCCCAGACGGACAGGATAATCAATGATCTGGTCCAGTACATGATCGATCTGGATCTGGATCTCTTTGAGGACATACTGGACGACTATATCAAGTCAAAAGGCATAGAGAAATCCATCAGCCAGATCATCTTCCCATTCATGGAAAGGATAGGAATGCTATGGATAACCGACCACATCAATCCGGCCCAGGAACATCTGGTGACCAACATCATCAGACAAAAACTCATCGTAGGCATACAGAATATAGTTTCCCGGATCAGTACAAAGCAAAATGTACTGCTCTTCCTGCCGGAAGGCGAATACCATGAACTGGGTCTTCTTTATATGAATTACCTCTTGCGCAACAGGGGAATAAGCACTCTTTATCTGGGTGCAAACGTGCCAACCAATGACGTAGAGTATGTCATCAATCTCAAGAAACCAGATTATTTATATACCCACCTCACCTCCGTTTCACACGGATTCAACTTCGACAAGTTCCTGCTTCAGGCCTCCCGAAAATTCGGGGAAACACCTTTGATCATATCCGGTCGATTGGCCAGTTCCTATGAGCAGAAGATCCCCCCACGCTTTCATTTCAAAAGATCTTTGCAAGAAGTGATGGAATTCATTTCTTCCATCCATTGATGGACGGTTTACCCTTCCTGGGAACGCTTTTCGAACCCCGGTATGTGTAGAAGATGCCGTTTATTGAACTATACTACACCATACCGCATTGAAAAAATGGCATGCCCATAGTGTTAGTTGATTGATCAGATGAAATGGGAAATTCCCCAAAGCACTTAATTGATACCTGATTCCCGAGAATGACATCACCCTGATTCTTTCCGTTAGGAGCGTTCCGTAAAATCTAAGGGTGGGAAGTCTTTACAAGCACAGATATTAAAAGGTAGGTTTGACATGCTGCGAGCGGCTGGGTTAAACTTTATTGACTGTAAATCAATAGTTTATATCAAAATATATTTTGTTTAATAATGTGACGAAAATATTACACAAAAACAATGTGTGGATTAGGGGAATTGTTTAAATTCGTCATATCCACGTTTAAACAAAATAGCATGTCACACCAAGAATTCGACCAGATGCTGATCGCCAATGCAGATTTCCTGAAGCCGTTCGCCATCACGTTGACCAAGGATCAGGAAGTGGCTAAAGACCTGTTGCAGGAAACCATGTTCAGGGCCTTGGCCAATCAGGAAAAATACAATTCAGGTACCAATATCAAAGCATGGCTTTATACCATAATGCGGAACATTTTCATCAATAATTACCGCAGGAGGATGAAGCAGCAGACGATATTCGACAGCACCCCCAATGATTTCCTTCTGAACCACGGTCAAGCCACCACGTCCAATTCCGCCGAGATGAATCTGACCTTGAAAGAGATCTATGCGGCCATGCACGGACTTCCCGCAATTTTCAAAAACCCATTCTTGTTGTATTTTGAGGGCTATAAGTACCATGAGATCGCAGACATGCTCAGTGAACCTCTCGGTACCATCAAAAGCAGGATACATTTTGCCCGCCGATTGCTGAAATCACAGATCAGCCGGTACTAAAACGAATTTCTTGGGAAAAAAAGTCATCATCATAGGTAGCGGCTTTGCCGGGATGTCTGCTGCTGCCTTCATGGCAAAAGCAGGCTGGGAAACTGTGGTACTCGAAAAGCACGATACCCCAGGGGGAAGGGCAAGAAAACTGGTGGCGGATGGTTTTACTTTCGATATGGGCCCCAGCTGGTACTGGATGCCTGATGTGTTTGAGCGATTCTTCGCGCAGTTCGGTCGGAAAGTGAGTGATTATTATGAACTGATCAGGTTGGATCCCTCCTACAGGATCTATTGGGATGACGGCCCCATGGACATTCCCGCGGACTATTCAGCATTCCGGGCATTATTCGAATCCATCGAAGCGGGGTCAGGGGATAAACTCGATCAATTTCTGGCAGGTGCGGAATACAAGTACCGTGTAGGTATCAATAAATTGGTTTTCAAGCCAGGGCAGTCGATAACGGAATTCATCGACTTGGATCTATTCAAGGGTCTCTTCAAATTGGAAGTATTCAACTCCATTCAAGCCCACATCCAAAAATATTTCAAGCACCCCAGGCTTAGACAATTGATGGAATTCCCGGTACTATTCCTGGGGGCACTTCCTGAGAACACACCAGCACTGTACAGCCTGATGAATTATGCAGACATCAAATTAGGCACCTGGTTCCCGAAAGGTGGCATGTACAGTATTGTTGAGGCCATGGTCAAACTCGCCGAGGAACAGGGAGCACAATTCCTGTACGGCCATGATGTAAATGAGATTCGCATCAAGGGCAACAAGGCCAATGAGGTCGTGACCAGCTCCGGACAAATTTTTGAAGCGGACGTCGTTATAGGTGGCGCAGACTACCATTTCATCGAAGCGAAATTGCTGGAGAAGAAATACCGAAGTTATTCCGAATCCTATTGGGACAAGAAAGTGCTTGCCCCTAGTTGCCTGCTCTACTACATAGGTCTTGACCGTAAATTGAAAGATGTCCCTCATCATTCCCTCTTTTTTGATTCGCCATTCGAAGCTCATGCCCAGGAGATCTATGTCAGCAAGTCCTGGCCCAAAGCTCCACTCTTCTACGTGAGCGTTCCCTCTATCACAGACGAAAGCCTTGCCCCGCAGGGTTGTGAAAACATGATCCTGCTGATCCCTGTCGCGGCCGGACTCAGTGGGGACACGGAAGAGATCAGGGAACATTATCTGAACACCATGCTTGATAGATTCAAGGCACTAACGGGCGAGGATATCCGGAGTAATATCATATATAAACGCACGTTCGCATACAGTGAATTCCTCAGTGAATACAATTCCTTCAAGGGCAATGCGTATGGGTTGGCGAATACGCTCATGCAAACGGCCATTCTCAAGCCCGGATGCCGAAGCAAAAAAGTGGATAACCTCTTTTATACCGGGCAATTGACCGTGCCGGGACCAGGTGTTCCTCCAAGCCTGATCAGTGGCGAAGTCGTGGCCGGACAGGTTCTTAAATATTTCGGGGCGTGACAATTTTTATTAGATTTACCCATCCGATGATCCTCTCTACGGAAAAATCAAGGATCATGATCCCCTGCCAGAATGGAATATAACAGTAAGTGACCCTTATTGACATGATGAATTTATACGATACCGTAAGCGAAGAATGCAGCCGCCTCACAACTGAGAGATACAGTACTTCTTTCAGCAGTGCCATCCGGCTTTTGCATCGGGATCTGCGCACTCCCATATGCAATATCTATGGCCTCGTTCGTTTCGCGGACGAGATCGTGGATACGTTCCATGGCTATGACAAAGCAGACCTTCTCGCCCGATTCAAGTCAGATGCATATACGGCTATTAACGAAGGCATCAGCCTGAATCCCATTCTCCACTCTTTTCAACTTACGGTCAACCAATATGGCATCGACCATGAATTGATCGAAGCCTTTTTCCGAAGCATGGAATTCGACCTGGACAAGACGGAATATGATCAGATGGGGTATGAAGAATACATATATGGCAGTGCTGAGGTTGTCGGCCTCATGTGCCTGTATGTGTTCTGCGAAGGCAATAAGCAGGAATACGAAGATCTGCGTCCATATGCTCGATCACTCGGTGCTGCATTCCAGAAAGTGAATTTTCTTCGTGATGTGAAGGCCGATTATCAACAACTCAATCGAGTTTATTTTCCGGGGGTGGATTTCCAGCATTTCACTCCTGCCATGAAGCAAAAAATAGAGGAGGATATTGCAAAGGATTTCCATCACGCCTATATCGGCATCACTAAACTTCCGCTAAAAGCAAGATTCGGGGTCTATCTCGCCTATAAATATTACCTGAGTCTATTTCGGAAAATCAGGAAAATGCATCCTCAACGGATCCTTGAGGAAAGGATCAGAATACCCAATTATGCCAAGGCTTGGGTCGCAGCCAAAGCAGTTGTTCGTACTCAGTTGAATATGCTATGAGCTACGGATTTTCATAATCGTCTCATAATTAATCTTTTAAGATTCACTTTTTCCCTTACTCCACTGGGGAAAACCTGTTGACCCCTTATCGGAATGTGAATGATGTTTTTTATTTAATTTCAACTCGATACGCGTCCTGTTGACCCACCCGACCACCCCTTCAGAAAGTGTCCGCTTACTGGTATTGACTTTTAAATTTTCAAGATGAGAGAACATGATGTTATCCTGGTGAATGATCAGGATGTTGAGATCGGCACGATGGGGAAGATGGAAGCACACCGTAATGCACTTTTGCACCGAGCTTTCAGCATTTTCATCTTTAGCAACAAAGGGGAGATGCTCCTTCAGCGTAGAGCAATGAATAAGTACCATAGCGGGGGCCTATGGACGAATGCCTGCTGCAGTCATCCGATGCCCGGGGAAGATATCCAGGAAGCTGCAGTTCGGAGGCTAAGGGAAGAATTGGGTTTCACAACCACGTTGCACAAGGCATTTTCATTCACGTATCGGGCAATGTTCGATAATGGCCTATCTGAAAATGAGTACGACCATGTTTTTATCGGTCATTATGATGGCCCGATCTCTCCCAATAAAGAAGAGGTTAGTGATTATACATACAAAAACGTGGAGGAGATCCGCTCCAGTATGGACTCACATCCGCACAAATACACGGAATGGTTCAAGATCGCACTTCCAAGACTGCACGAATACCTGCTGATCAATCCCATCCGGAAGGGGATGACGATCACCGCCTAAGGAAGAACCCTTTACCACCGGTTTATCCGGGATGCATCTCTTTGGGGATCTGTATAAGTGAACGGTTGTCTTTTTTTTAAGAGGCATTCTGGTTCACCGATTTTTACCCAATTTTTGGATGTTCACAAAGGTGATCAATATTCATTTAGGACTTTCGTTCGCCCACCACATAAAGAAGTAAGAATTTTGATAAGCGATCATTCTCGGATTAATCCTCAGGTTTACAGGTATCCTACTATGTCTTTTGTTTGAGTTTATTGGCCTTCTCCCCTTTTTGGGTTTTTAGGACTTCATCCCTCTGATCCGGGAAATCCTCATCCCGCTGCTAGTAGTGTCGTTAAGCATGCAACGGGTTACTGGAATTCGAGCTATTCCCAAAATGACTGCAATGCTGCTCTCCATGTTATGTAGATTTCTTATCTTGATAGTGTCCGGTGGAATTTATGGGAAATATCTCTCGCATAGCGGAAAACACCTTTAACGGATCCTTGATCAGGGCATTATTCAACACGGATGATGAATGCCTTTCCCTTTGGGATAAAGACACTGACAAGTTGATCTACCTCGACCCCAAAGGGTGTGCCCTTTTTGGATATGATTCCATTACAGAAATGGAAGAGGCCTATGCATCCGGGAAGGCTTATTCCATGATCAATCAGGACGTTCAAGCCAAACTCACATTGATCAAGGACGGGGAACACAGGAAGGATGAGATGTTATTCTACAGGAAAGACGGGTCTACTTTCCATGGATTCATGCACACCACGTGTTTCCAGTATGAAAGCACGGAATACCTGATCCGCAGGGTGATCGATGTTGAAGAATTGAGTTTGGCGGTTGTGGGGCTTCAGCAGGAGAAAAAGAGATTTGAAGCTCTTTTTGAATTTGCATCGATGGGGATACTGCTGATCGATGGTTCGGGCACAGTGATGCTCGCAAATCCTTTTGCAGAGCGGCTTTTTTCATATACTTCAGGAGCCATGAGCGGCTTGAATTTGCAAAAACTCATTCCTTCAAGATTCAGGCCTCAGCATGAGGGGAAACGTAAGGGGTTCATGGACAATCCCCAGAATCGCCCCATGGGTCAAGGTATCGCCCTGTACGCATTGAGGGGCGATGGTACCGAATTCCCGGTTGAGATTAGCCTAGGGCATTATACAAGAAATGAGGAGCAATTCGCCATTGCCTATGTCGTGGATATCACCAGACGAAAGGATATCCATGACCAAATGAAAAAGCAACAGGTGGAGATGGAAAGGATAAACAGAGTCATTGAGAGTTTGAATGAGAATCTGGAAAAGAAGGTGGAGATGCGTACGAGGCAACTCAATGAAGCTCTGGACGGACTGAAAAAATCCCGTGACGAATTGGAGACGGCATTGAGCAAGGAGAAGGAATTGAGCGACCTGAAGACACGCTTTGTCTCCATGGCTTCCCACGAATTCCGTACTCCGCTGAGTACCATATTGTCCTCCGCTTCCTTGGTGGCCAAATACACACAAGCAGAGGAGCAGGTCAAACGTGACAAGCATATTCAGCGTATCCGTTCCACCGTGAGCAACCTCACGGATATCCTCAACGAATTCCTTTCCATCGGCAGGATCGAAGAGGGAAGGGTACAGTTGACCCCAAGTTCCTTCAATATCAAGGAACAGGTTCAACTGGTATGCAATGAAATGAAACCGATTTTGGTGAAGGGTCAAAGCATTCAATGCTCCCATTCCGGCAAGGTGCAAGTGAATTTGGATCTTTCCCTAGTCAGGAATGTCATCATCAACCTGGTTTCGAATGCCATCAAATTCTCCAAAGAGAATGGTGTCATTGAGGTGAAAACGAAAGTGGATCAGAAACAAATCTTAATTTCCGTCAGAGATCATGGTATCGGGATCCCCGAGGAAGATAAAAAACATCTTTTCGAGCGCTTTTTCAGGGCAACGAATGCCACCAATATCCAAGGTACCGGCCTCGGCCTTCATATCGTATCCAAATATGTGGAACTGATGAACGGGAAAATGACCGTAGACAGTGAATTGGAAATGGGAACCATGTTTAAAATCACGTTTAAAATATGAATAAGATCCTTCTGATCGAAGACAACCTTGAAGTCAGGGAGAACACCGCCGAAATCCTGGAACTGGCCAATTACCAAGTGACAACCGCAGAGAATGGTAAAGTGGGGGTGGAAAAGGCACTTGAATCAACCCCGGACCTGATCATCTGCGACATCATGATGCCTGTACTGGATGGTTATGGGGTTCTTCACCTGCTCAACAAGAATCCCATCCTGAAGAATATCCCGTTCATTTTTCTGACCGCAAAGGCGGAACGATCAGACTTCCGCAAGGGCATGGAAATGGGTGCTGATGACTATATCACCAAACCATTCACGGATATCGAGCTGTTGAACTCGATCGAGAGAAGACTCCGAAAGGTCGAATTGCTTAAAAAAGAGTATGCTCCGGATGTTGATGGCGTGCATGCGTTCATGAAAGATATTGGACATACTGATGCCCTAAAGGCACTTTCCGAGGACAGGAACATAAACCACTACAGGAAAAAACAACTCATCTATTCTGAAGGAAATCATCCTGGTAGATTGTATTTCGTGGTCAAAGGCAAGGTAAAGACATTCAAATCAAACGATGACGGTAAGGAGCTTACCATCGGCCTGTATAAGGAAGGTGATTTCTTCGGTTATGTGGCTTTATTAGAAAGTTCTATATACAGGGAAACCGCAGAGGCTTTGGAAGATACCGATATCGCCGTCATACCCCGTGAGGATTTCGAGTCCCTGATCAATACGAATCCTGAGGTGTCCCGTAGATTCATTCGCATTCTAGCTAATAATGTCACTGAAAAAGAGGATCAGTTGCTGGGGCTGGCCTATAACTCCCTGCGCAAACGCGTGGCGGATTCACTGATCACGCTCCAGAAAAAATACAGCCGACCAGGTCAGGAGACTTTCTCCATACATATTTCCAGGGAGGATCTGGCGAACATAGCCGGCACTGCCACAGAATCACTGATCCGAACGCTCAGTGATTTCCGAAACGAAAAACTCATCGAGATCAAGGACGGATTCATATATATCGTGAATGAGAAAAAGTTGGCGTCAATGCTGAATTGACCATTCAAGGAACCAGCAGAATATTATCCTGTTAGGGACTCCAGATCTGTCCCATAACCGGGTCATCAAAAAAGCCGTGCAATGCACGGCTTTTTCATTAAGTATAGTGTGTGATGGGCTCAGGGATCATAATATCTTGCCCAGGTACGCTATGAATTCATTGCGGAGGGCGGAAAAATCCTTCTCCAGGAATTCGATCTGTTCGCGCAGATTCATCTGCTTTTTGGATACCTGCTCATCCAACGAAAATCCACTTACTATATATTTTTCCTCAAGAACCCTCCTCTGCACAATTACTTCGTGTTTCAGCTCGTCCATGAACTCATCCTTGATGATGAACTGATTTTGGAAATGCTCAGCTTGTGCGAGGAAATCTTGATCGAAGGTCTTGTCCACCACTTGCGATAGACGATTTTTTAAAAAAGCGTTCTCTTGCTTGTAAAAATCCAATGACCTGGACCAAGTCTGATTTTCGTGATGGAATTGTTCCAGTTTGTCTTTCACTTCATCTATTTGGACTAACATCTTGAATCGATTTTTTCATGGATAAAGAACAGAGAAAACTAGCAGGTTTACTCATTCCACCATAATCCACCGTCTAGTTTGTACATAACGGACCTCTTCAACTTACATTCAACGTCGGTAAAGTTATCCTTGATTTTAGTTTCATTCAATAATCAAAGTCACTCCAATTCCTGAGTTACATCAGCTATGATTATCCACCCTGTTCGTGCTGATTAACGGTGCCTTTGGACTCAGGTAAGGAGTTCGCAGGTCCAATCCCCTCAAGATCATATCATTTTGTAGTGAAATTCCTGATTATCCTTTTCGCTCGCCCAAAAGCAACCTGCACAAGGCTATTCAGACGGCAAAAGCTCAACTTGGGGTTGATGCCATCTGCTAATCGAGTGAGTTTCCGGATGACTTACTCGTCCTTCAGGTATTCAAGGCGTCTGGAAATGGATTTCCTTTTGGCTTTGAGAACTGGATTTTTCTCCAGTACATAATACTTGAAGAGGTCGTTTTCATTCAGAACAAGATATACGTGCTTGCAACCCTCAAAACTGAAATATTTTCCCTCCAAACTGATGGACGGATCACAGCGATCGACACCATGATAATATGTTTGTACCTTCTTGATACCTCTTTCATGCATGCATGGGTCACAATAAGGTCGCCAGATAGTTCAGGAAATTGCATTTGAGGTCCAAGAAGGTCCTTTGCACTTTTTTGATCCTTTCCCGAAGGATATTCTGGCTGTTCACGGTCTTTATCGCAAATGGATCGTTGTCGACTTTCTTTTCCCTGGCCAATAAGGTCTGTTGGTCAGCCAAAGCGTTCTTCAGTTCCGCCATCTCCTTTTCCTGACTTTGCATTTCGAGCCGGAAATACCTGACATTGGAAAGCGTTTCCGTTCCAGCCCCCTTTTTGGAGGAGAAGATCTCACTCAACGTGCGTTCCAATGTGGGAATCTCCTGACTCTGCCTGGTGATCATGTCGTCCCAAGCGTCGTTTTCCTTCATGAAAAGGTCGATGATCTTGTAATCCATAAGATTCGATTATAGGATTTGATTTCAGATGTCACACAAAGTTGCCCTTATCCTCCATTATTGGGAATGACGGAAATCTCAAATGGGGTGACAATGGTCAGATAACTGTCGGATTCATGAAAGGGAGACAGGGACTACAGCTCAACTTTTGAAAACGGGCTCTTCAAACAGCCACTTGGAAATACTGGGCTTCTCGTGCTTCAATCCGAATTTCCGGATAGCTTTCCGGATCAGGCTCGTAGCCTCTTCGATACTATCAGTTACCAGGAAAAGTTCCATGTCTTCCGGGGCGATGGTTTTCCTTTCTTTCATCCTTTCGATATGTTCAATCAGGTCCTTGTGGTATTCCTTGCAGAAAATGATGACCGGGAAATCCTTGATCTTTCCGGTTTGGATCAGGGTCATGGCCTCGAAAAGTTCATCCAGTGTCCCAAACCCGCCCGGCATGATCACGAAAACATACGAGTATTTGATCAGGAGAGTCTTCCTTACAAAAAAATAATTGAAATTCAGCCATTTGTCAAGGTAGGGATTATGATTTTGCTCCATCGGTAGGACGATGTTGCATCCCACGGAACGCCCCCCTACATCCTTTGCTCCCCGGTTGGCTGCTTCCATGATCCCGGGGCCACCTCCCGTCATTATGGTATAGCCTAATTTGGCTATTTCCCCAGAGAGTTCTCTGGTCAACTGGTAAAATGGATGATCCTCGCCAAAACGAGCCGAACCGAAAACGGTTACACAAGGGCCAATGAAATGTAGTGTACGGAAGCCGCGGATGAATTCCCAACAGACTTTGACAACGAATTTGAATTCCTCCCATCTGGAGTGAGGTCCTTCCAAAAAACGGATCTCAGTCTTGGGTATATGATTTTTTGGAGTTGGCAGTTTGTCGTTATTGTCGGTCATTTTCATTAATTCCGCCCAAACCTAATCCATTGAGGCAAGATGGCAGAAGAATCTTTGTAAGTTTTTGAAAGATGTTGCAATCAGGTATGTGCGATGAAGACCGGTATGTTATGCTCTCGAATAATTTTGGTGGCAAAACTTTCTTTGAATGACTCGAAAAGTTGTCTGCGTGCATATGCTCCTGTGATCAGCAAACTCCCGGGTCTGCATGCGATCCAACGACCGAGTGATCGACGTGTTTCGCCGATTAATGAACGGATCTCTATGGTCGGGAAATGACGGGTCAGTAGTTCGGTGATTCGGTCCATATCCGGAACATCGGGATTATTTTCACCAGCCGTCACCAATAATGTACTCAGTCCGCAGAGTTCGGGCAGTAGTTGGCAGAACAGTTTGATGGCATGAACAGAGGAGGGCTTCCCATCATAGGCGATCACCAGATTTTCGGGGGGATGATGTTTTTCTGGTACAAGCAGGATCGGGCATTCTGATTGATGCAGGATTGACCTCATATATTCATTAGGTTGTTGCTTTCCCAGGTTCTCGTAAAAAAGCTCGCTGCTCAGGATCAGCATGTCGGCAAAGCGGGTTTCGGTGATGAGTTCCGGAATAGCGTACAGTTCGGCATCTTTATGTACTCGATATTCAAGTTCCTTCTTTTCACACCATTCCTCGAACCGGGAGATGTTTGAATCGATTTCTTCCTGATCCAAGTCAGTCGAAATGAAAGTAACAGGAAGATTCAATCCCGTGTCATGATAACCTATCATCTCCCGATAATCAATCGGGCTAAGAAAAATGCCGGTCACCAGGATGGTCTGTTTTTCATTAAGCCATGCGGCCATATTCAATGCGCCTTCAGAAAAGTGCCGGCCATCGAACGCAATGATTATCTTTTTCATGGTTTCGAATTGTTGAGGTTCGAATATATTTTTTTCATCTATCCTTCAGGTGTTGTTCCCTATGGTGAATGATTTCACGGATTGGCGTATTGCTGAACAGCACCTCCTTGAGTTTGCCAATCAGGATCATTTCCTTTTTATTGGTATTCTTGTAAGAAGCGGCCATCCTCTCGGCCAGAGTGATACAAAGTTCCCGCATCGGCATGTCGAAATCGGCCTGATGTTCACGTACATACTCAATGAAAGATAAGAAGGCGTCCTCGGCACTCATCACCTGTTCTTCAGCTACATCGAACTCGAATTCAACATACCAGGCATCGTTCGTGCCGAATTCGTCTGTATGGGTCTCCCTCTGCGTGAGTCTGGACCTTATGAGTTCATGCAAACTTTCTTTTTCTTTCCTGGAAATGACTCCATCGATGTCCGCCACTGCATACAGCAGTTTGCCGATCTCGGCATAGAATTGCTTGAGGTTCATTAGGAGACGTTTATATGTCTGTAAAGCAAACCTAATGCGACAAGGATTTCAATGACATCAGTCAGTGCAAAGCCGTTCCGGGGTTGGATTTTCCGGAAATCCACCTGGATTTCGGTAGGTGCCATCGGCGGGGCTTCTCTGAACGATTTCCTCTGTAAATTGTTAAGGTTCTGAGCTCGGATTGTCCGAGTTTCGACCAGTTGAGGTAAATTTGTAGCAAATGATCTGGCTTTATTACATACTTGTACTTTTGGGCACTTTTTTCATCATGGAAGGGGTGACATGGGCGACCCACAAATATGTCATGCATGGTTTCCTGTGGTACCTGCACCGGGATCATCATCAGGTGGAACCCGGATTTTTTGAAAAGAACGATGCTTTTTTCGTGATTTTCGCCATACCCAGTATGCTCTGTATCCTTTTCGGTACCACACAGGATATCTGGTGGCTGCAGGCCATTGGTTTCGGTATCATGGCCTATGGATTTGCTTATTTCATGGTCCACGATGTGATCATCCATCAGCGCTTCAAATGGTTCTCCCGGAGTCGGAATACCTATGTGCGCGCGATCCGGTGGGGTCATAAAATGCACCACAAACATCTTAATAAAGAAGAAGGAGAGAGTTTCGGCATGCTGTATGTTCACAAGAAGTACTGGCAGAAAGTACTACGCGACAGGCAGTTGATGGCCAGTAAAAAGGTGGAATACGCTCCCGAATCGGATTAACATCTTCTCAGACTCTGACACCATACCATGATCATATCATCGCGGGCGCAGGATGCGCAGGACTGAGCTTGGCTACGAGAATGGTGCTTTCCGGTGATTTCAAGGATCAGAGTATTTTGCTTATCGATCAGGAGGATAAGTCCAGGAACGACCGGACTTGGTGCTTCTGGGAAAAGAACGATGGATTTTTCGAGAATATCGTTCACCATTCCTGGTCCAGAGCCTGGTTCCATGACCATGGTTTTTCGAAATTGCTCGACTTGTCGCCTTATCGATACAAGATGATCCGCGGCATCGATTTCTATTCGTATTGCAAGGAAATTCTTTCGCGGCAGGATAACGTCAGTTTTCTGAAATCCAGAATCGACGGCATGGGCAGATCCGGGGAAGGACCTTACCTCTCCGCTGGTGGACTAAAAATCACATCCCGATTCATCTTCAACAGCTTGATAGCTGAAAAGCATGTGGTCATACCTCCCTATCATGATCTCCTTCAACATTTCAAAGGATGGATCATTGAGACGCCTGAACCTGCTTTCGATGCCGGGGTGGCAACATTGATGGATTTCCGCCCTTCGCAGAAGCACGGCGCTACTTTCGTCTATGTTATGCCATTGACGGATAGAAGGGCTCTGGTGGAATACACCTTGTTCTCCAAATCACTTCTGCAGGACGAGGAATATGAGGATGGATTGAGGCATTACATTTCAGATACACTCGGTATCGGGAGTTACGCTATTTTGGAAAAAGAATCCGGTGTCATACCAATGACGGATCAGCCTTTCAAAAAAGCTGAAGCGGGCATCGTGAATATCGGTACTGCAGGTGGGAATACCAAGGCCTCAACAGGGTATACCTTCCAGTTCATTCAGAAACAAACGGCCGCGATTGTCCATTCCTTGGCAAAGTCAGGTGATCCGTTGAAGATCCCAGAGCGATCTGCAAAACGGTTCAAATGGTTTGATTCCGTATTGCTCAATGTCCTTGCCCATCATCGAATGGAAGGTCATGATGTTTTCAGGATATTATTTAAGAAGAATGACCCCTCTTCTATCCTTCGTTTTTTGGACAACGATAGCTCAGTTTCCACGGAGGTCAGGTTGCTCAATACACTGCCCATATGGCCCTTCCTCAAGGCAGGGGTCCAGGAGATCCACAAGTATTTGTGACCATTCTTGCATGGGCCATCTCCTTTTTCAGATACGGAATGGGAAAAAGGCTTGCTTAGGGCTTCGTCAATAAACCACTTGCGGGTATTCCTCCCTGGTAGTTGTAAAGTGGAGTGATGCGCAGGTACCTGACGGTGGCGCCATTCCTGATTTGGGGGATCCAAATCGTCTCGCCGGTACGGTTAAAGGCGAGCTTCAAAGCGTCAGGAAGTTTCCGGTCATAATTGGTTATATCCATCCAAACCGCATTATCTCCTGGCGCCAGTTCTCCAAGGATCTGATTAGTGTAGTAGAAATTGTGAATGGAATTGAATTCGCCGACCACCTTCGTCCGAAGGTTCAGTGGGTGGGCATGATAAAATTCGATCTGTGCTGCAGGAAAATGGAAACCTGAAAGTAGCCATACATCATTTGGATGTTTCCCAATGATGGTATCCTGCTGTAATGCATCCGACAAGGGAAGCTTCCAGGCTTTCCATCCGGTGAAATCCAGTGTGAGGTCTCCCGATCCTCTGGTGTTCATTTTCTGGTCCCCCATACTGCCTGGGAACCATATCGCATAGATCACGATTAAAGCCATGATACCCTGTAGGAGCCACCATCCGGCTTTTGTCCAATTCAAAAACCGTATGGGATTTGCTGATCTCATTGCGCCCGCTGCGGCCATGGGCAACAGGCTCAGGTAAGCTGGGCCGGTCCAATGCGGGAGACTGTCTGAAATGAGCGAAACACCCATGAACGTGACCAACAAGGGCATGCTGATGAAAAGGAAGAGTCTTGTAAAAACATTGGTCCGGAATGGATGACCTTTAACCCATAGGATGCATCCACCGATCAGCAATACCATCACCAGTGGATTCTGGTAGACCCACCCGGCAAAGAAATCACTGAAGAGATGGTCGGGATGAATCGTCGAACCCAATCGACTGGAATGGTAAGAGGTCATGGGGGACCCATTCCTGATATTCCACCAGACCTGGGGAATGATACCACTAGCGCCGATGAACATGGCGGCATACCAGCCCGTTTTTTTCCACCATTGACGATGCGAATGGAGGGATAATATTCCGATCCCGAGGCCCAGGAAAAGGGATTGCACTTTGGAAGAGACGGCCAATGCAAGAGTGATGCCGAGGATGACTCCTTCCGAGATGGAGAATTGAGTTTCTTCAGGTTTTTGGAGGATCCGAACCATTTGAGCCATGGCCAGCAACCATGCTGTCATCAGCGGGACGTCCGGCATCACCATCCATCCAGATATGATACTACCGTAGGGCATGGCGGAATAGGCAAGAACCCCAAGCCAAGCTGCTTTGCGGTCGCTGATGGCCTCAGTGATACGGAAGACCATCAAGGCCTGGATCACGGAACAGATCATTGGACCGATACGACAGGTCAATTCGGTCATCAAGTGGCCATTGAAGGTGGTCAGTCTTTGCAGCCAGGCTATGGCTGCGGGATGATCGAAATAACTCCACTGCCAATGCCGTGCCCAAACCGTATAGTAAACCTCATCGATAGTGAACTCTGTTGTGAAGGAAAGGATGAACTTGAAGGCGAATGCACAAATCGTAAATAGCAGGCATATCCGCTCCCATTGATCCCGTTTAACCGATGGCATTATGTTCATCGATCCCGACTTTGTTTGCGTGAAAGATTACGATCTGTAAAGGTCATGACCCCGTATGCGGTGAGAACACCTAAAAAGGCGCCGGACAACACATCATCTAGAAAATGTTGACCAAGATAGATCCTTGAAAAGCCCGTAAGTATGGCTGCCACGGCCAAGATGAATCGTAGGGGTCGAACAGGGCTGCTCCAAGCCAAGATGGCGGTGAGTGCAAATACACTGGCCGTATGTCCTGAAGGAAAACTGTTCCAGGCATTTAGGGTATATCCAGGAATATAGTGTGGAAAAATGTTTTCTGGAATGATCGCTCTAGGGCGTGGCATGATGATGAAGCTTTTGCAAAATTGGGCGAAAATCCCTGAAACGGCATAAACGATGAGCACCTTACTTCCCAAGATCCTTTTTCCGGTGAAGATCAGCCATGCGCCAACAATGATGGAAAACCACCCATCTCCCAGAAAGGTGATCATCTTGAAAAATCCGTCAAGAAAGGGTGTATGGAAACTGTTCATCATAAGGAACAATTCCGGTTTGGGGAATATCCATAACAAGAGCAGACCCAGGATGAATGATCCAGAAATGGTCACCGAATACAGGCAGTAGGAATGGTTGATCTGGTTGCGGGTCTGCATGATCACTTAATGACGCTGTGGCACTTCGCGAAATTAGGCAACCATCCAGAGATGACCATGAATAGCCCATTATGGTGAGGAAGTATCTTTTCTGGGGACTAAAAGGGATGACCCCGTATCCTTTGACCACCCATAACGTTCGCTATGGTATCTACTTGTTGGATCGAAATCTAGGGATGGTGATCGGAATTGATCGTAACTTCTATCAATAACCCTCTCCATTTGATTTATTCAAGCGGAAATGGTCAATGGGTTCATACACAATCTTTAAAGGGTGCCAAGGTATACCGTAACTCTACCGCACCCATTCCTGAAGGTCCGGTTGGAGTTAAAATGCTGTGCAGATGGTATGGAATGGAAATCTTCAGCTTCCTCTGGCTCCCCCGGTTTTCACGGGTTTTTTTACCGGGCCGGCTGCTTTGGAAGTGGATTTGGCTATGAATTTGGAGCCTGCCTGCGTATTCTGCTTGGAGTTCTTGCTGCCGGCCTTGTTCTTTTTGTCGTTGATATGAAATCCCATTTTCAGGAGTTTCTTCGAATGTACTGAATTTAAAGATATGGTTCCGCATTCGGGCGACTAGTAATGACGAGAGGCATGGAAGCATTTTGGGACTCTCCAGTCGATCTGTATTTCAATTAAGAGGGTACCCTTGCCTTAAAACTGCAAATACGTGATTTCCGGTCTTGTTCTCCTGGTTATGCTACCCGTAACTATTGTTAGAAAATGGCGCCATATTTTCTAAATTTAAGATTTCGGGAAAAGGTGTTCGCCTGGGGTTGATATTTGTGTGTTGACCTATTGGTCACGGGAAATGATCTTTTGGATTTATTTCAGGTCGATCTTTCTCTTTTGATACGACAAAAATGGCTCGATACAGTGACATATTGAAATTTGTAAACGAAAATGGTTACTGGTATGTTTACCTACCCAATTTTTTTCGGCAGGGCGGAACGAAGGAGCAGTTGCGTATGCGTGATGGTGCTGAGATCCTTCTGAATTATCTGGCTGACGGGAATCCGGAGGTGGTCGTTGAGGTTTCTGAGGACCCACTTTCCCTTGACCCTGACCATGTTGGCATTTTGGATTCACTAAGGGGTATTCAGGGAGGGGCTGACTATATAGTATACGATATCAATGGTCTTTTGATCTCGGCTGTCTGGCTGAGCGAACCGGTCAAATTGTATTTCGGAAATTATCCGGATAAATTTTATATACGTAAATTGAAATGAGGTTTTCCTGTAGTGCCTCAGATTTTTGTAACGCTAAAAACTTCACCATGCGAGTGATCTTGATTTTACTCTCCTTTTTTGTGGTCACGTCTCTTCATGCGCAATCCAAAAGTGCCAAGCCGGATCTATCCGGAAAGCATAAACTGACCCTGCAATGGATCAGCTTTACCGAACCGGGTTCAGTAGTCTTCAAGAAGACGGCAAAAGACAATTATTCCATTGAAGGTGAGCAGCTAGGCAGGAAAGGATGTGATAGTTGTTATGTCAAGATCAGCGGTAAGGTGGTTTGTGCGGATGCGAAGACGCTGAAGTTCACGGGTAAGATCGAAACAAGCGTGGACATCCTTTCTGCAGGTGAACCTTGCATTAAAGAAGGAGAATACATTTTCAAGGCCACCGGAACCAGGAAGTACTGGCGCTGCCAGGACATGAAGAGCTGCGGTAACGAGACCAGTTACGTGGACATCTATTTCAAATGACGAGTGAAATTTTTAAATGGATTCATGCGATTCCTACATTTCATAAATAGGCAGATTTTCGGCAGGGGAAATGCTGTTTTGATTTTCTTTATGGGATAATCGGAATTACGAGCGGTCAAAGTCCGGTCATTTTTTCAATATGCTCAGGGTAGCGCGCGCCGTGCACCTGGATCCCCGCTAGTGCTTTCCGTATCTCGTCCAGATCATTTCCTTCCAGGTTTATTTCGACAGCCCCATTGTTTTCTTTAAGCCGTGTTAGTTTGGTGGTTCCGGGTATGGGTACGATCCAGGGCTTTTGTGCCAATAGCCAGGCCAAAGCAATCTGGGCGGTGGTGGCGTTCTTTCGATTTGCGATCTCCCCAAGTATGCTGATCAGGCTTTGGTTCGCTTTCAAAGCCTCTGTCGTGAATCGTGGAAGAGTGCTGCGAATATCCGTGTTGCCAAAAGTAGAATCCTTATTCATGGCACCGGTCAGAAATCCTTTACCCAGGGGACTGTAGGTCACGAAACCGATGCCTAGTTCATCCAATGTGGGGATGATCTCTTTTTCCGGTCCCCGAGTCCAAAGAGAGTATTCGCTTTGCAATGCGGTGACGGGCTGTATGGCATGTGCACGTCGTATGGTATTGGCTCCGGCCTCTGATAGACCAAAATGTTTGACTTTACCTTCTTGTATCAGTTCCTTTACGGTGCCTGCAACATCTTCTATGGGAACTTCCGGGTCCACCCGATGTTGATAGAAAAGATCGATCGCATCTACTCGAAGCCTTTTCAGGGAACCTTCTGCAACCTTTCTGATGTTCTGGGGGCTGCTGTCCAAGCCTTGATGACCGGGCCTTCCATCAGGATGGAGTCTGAATCCGAATTTGGTGGCGATGATCACTTTTCCTTTGTAGGGTGCCAAAGCCTCACCGACCAGTTCCTCGTTCGCGAAAGGGCCGTAGACCTCGGCAGTATCGAAAAAATTTACACCCTGATCAACCGCGGAACGTATAAGAGAGGTCATTTCCTCCTTGTCAGCTGGCTTGCCATAACCAAAACTCATGCCCATACAGCCTAGGCCGATGGCAGATACCTCGAGACCACTTTTCCCAAGCGAACGTTTATTCATTTTAACCTTTATTGAGACGCAAAAATATTGGATTACTTCGTGAATATCTTTTTTATAATGGTTGCCTGATCATCCATTTTCTCCAAATGATGTTCAAACCTGAGCAGGGCCATCTGGAGAATAGTGTATTTACTTTTATTTCGTATTCTGCCAGTCATGGTAAGTCATTTCAAATTTGAGCTCACCGTCCCCGTGTATTCCGATCTCCTTCCAGCCTGCATTTCTATAGAAGCCCTCTGCCCTTGTGCCGGGGAGGGTTCCCAGCCAGACATTTTCCGTTGTCTGCGAGAAGTACCAGTTGACCATAATATCATGTAGTTTTTTCCCGATGCCCTTATTTTCAAATTCGGGTTTCAGAAAAAGTGCCCACACATTATTGTCCTTCAAGTCGATGATTGCAAATCCGATGATCTCACCGTTTATCTCACAGACCCAGCCTTTGCCTCTTTGTGTGAGATAATCCACACAATCTTCATCCGTTACTTCATCGGCATCAGTGAGCATGTTTTCCTTGACGGAGTATCTGACGATCCACATTTTGGGAATGTCGGTCAAATGCGCCTCTCTTATGGTCATATAGGTTAAATTTTGGTGTCCCGCATTGTAGCGATCAACTTGCAATTTATGCAAATGGTTTTTGGCATGTTATCTGGGGAAATGCAGGTTAATTTAGCGGTATCCAATGGTGGCCTCAACTTGTATCTATAACGAGGCGAATTTCTTGAAATCAGGGGCGTAAAAATCGTAAAGAGAAGTTCAACTAAATTAGTTTGAATCTGTGTCGAAAGATTGGAACGCTTATGTTATACTTTATAAATACGAGTTGAATTATTTAGAGTATCAGGCAAGAAAAATCAAGTTATACAGAGATTTATAAAAAACAAAAGACCCTGCAGGGGTCTTTTGTTGAAAAAAGGCTGGTTGATCAATTATTTATTGGCGCTTGACGCGGCTTTCAACATGCCGGTTGCATCGTAGAATTCATTGACATTGTATATTTTGACATCCTTCATCTTGTTATCATCATTTGTGAATGAAAAGACTGCAAAATATTTACCTGAAGTTTTCATGCCACTGTTTGACTCTAGGTTGATGTTCGCGTAAACTCTTACATCTACGTCTTCGATCTCCCCTCCGGGATCCATCGCTGGGTAAAAATCAAAGTTTGTGAAAGTGATTTTACCGGTTTTATTAATGACTGACAAAGAGTCTAGCCAAGCTTGTTTCGAAGTTGCTGTATCACCGAAAAAAGGTGAATCATGACGTAAAGTGTCAACGAAGTATTTTGATACGGCTTCCATGTTCTTGTTAGAGATGGCTTCACAAACCTCTTTTACAATTTTTATGTTCCCTTGATACAATGCCTCCTGTTCTGAATTCAGTCCAATCGATGGTTCTGGCTTATTTGTGCAGGCGAAGAGTGCGCATGCAAATAATAATACTAAGATTTTGGATTTCATGTGTTTTGTTTTAGGTGGTTGATGGAAATTGATGTTTTTGTTTTTTATCCAATGGAAATACAATGTCTTTTATGATGTGTTGACTGATCTGAATGGCGATTTGATGATATTACATTTATTGCAACTACCTATCGATTAATTAAGGGGTCTGAATGGGAAAGAGGATTGAATTTTTTAAGAAAGAAAGGCTATCTGTTCCGAAGGGTAAATTATTTAACTTTAATTTTTATTTACAACAACGCCAAATATTTATACCCTTTATTTTCGAAACAGTAAGGCATGGCATTTGGGTCTGCAAAATTCAATTATGGAAGCCAGATTTTCATAATGCTGATGATATCTGATAGGATGAGCATATCGTGCGGCAAGTGGTTTCATGTACTAATTGAGAAGTCCTGAATGCGTGGGCCAAAGAAAAAATTCATATTGGTGGAGTTGGACGTACATCAATTGATTTGGTTGATACGAATGGCGTGTTGACTTAATGTATGGCTTGTTGGTTTATTTGGCCCAAGTATTGGAATTTGGAGTAGATTCGGTGAACCCTGGCCGTCCAAATAAACTGTAAAATGATAAATCAATTGTTATGAAGAGATACTTGATCCTCCTATTCCTGTTTCCGCTTGGCATATTGGGTTTCATAAGTATTCAACACTCAGCGGACCCATGGACAAATCTGTTCAATGGTAAGGACCTTACAGGATGGGATACATATATCGGTCCGATCATGGATGATCAGGAGAAGCATTTGACAGACCGGCCGATCGGACTCAATCAAGATCCACTTCACGTTTTTTCGGTCGTGGAAGACCGAAAAGAAAAGGTGATCAGGATATCCGGTGAGCAATGGGGTGGGATTTCAACAAAAGGTGAATACGAGAATTTTCATTTGCACCTTCAATTCAAATGGGGTAAGCTGGAATGGGGTTCAAAAAAGGGTAAGAAAAAGGATAGTGGATTGCTCTATTTTGCCGTTGGTCCCCATGGTGCCGATTATGGTTTTTGGATGCGCTCACAGGAGTTCCAAATTGAAGAGGGTAATTCCGGAGATTATTGGGGAGTGGCAGGTGGTTCGGAGGATGTTCCTACCGTGAAAATAACTGACAGCATTTACCAGTATACTAAGAGTGGAGTGATGCGAACATTCAACGAAGCTTCCAAAATCGGCAGGTTTTGCAAGAAAAGAACGGATGCGGAAAATCCAACTGGTCAATGGAATACGGCCGACCTCTATTGTCATGGAGATACTAGTGTCCATGTGATCAATGGGAAAGTCATGATGGTTCTTTACCACTCATCCCAACTGATCAATGGCAAACTGATACCTATGGCCAAGGGGAAAATTCAGATCCAGTCAGAAGGTGCCGAAGTATTCTATAAAGATCTTCGCATCAGGGCACTTGAAGCTTTGCCCAAGGATTTACTCCACTAGAAAAATTTGTATTTCAGGTATTTCAGAATTGTGAGCTACACTTGTAATAAGAAATGCCTTTCCTTCCTGATTTTGTTTTGAAATCCGGTGGATTGCCCTGCTCAATATTGTCTTGTAAGGCTGACAGGTAAGGAAACCTATGAACATCAATATTATTTTCTAAGAGTAGGCAGTCCGTAAGTTATTACAAGCAATCTTCAATGATGTGATTTGCTATTTATTTTATCATCTTTTCCCTTGATGAAATAGATAACTTATTTGAAATCATATGACTAGAGTTTCTTCCTTTCGCGCCAAATCTCGAAGGAACTTATATTACTATTATTATATTTGAAACACAATGAACAAACCAATAATTTATTTTCTTTCATTACTCATTGTATGGGCCTGCAATTCAAAACAGGAAAATAATGTAAAGAACAAGCCTGCCATCCAAGACACCCTTGCTCCATTGCAGGTAACAATTATTGAGAACCTGCGGGACAGTCTGCAGCCTAAAACCATTTCTTTGGATAAAATGCCAAAACCCTTATCGGTGGCCATTCCAAATAAGGCCGGCGGGTTTTATTCAAAAACCAACCCCCAAGGCGGGCTAATAAAAATAAATCTGGAACCACCGCTCGTTAATCCACTTCCGGTTTTGCAAAATGATAAAGGTGAACCTATCTTGGATGCCCAGGGGAAGCCGTTTATTTTTGGTGATGGCGGCAAATCTAATTTCACCAATTTTACTACCGATAATGGTTTGGCTTTGGATGCCATTAGGTGTTCTGCAATGGATAAGAGCGGAAATCTTTGGTTCGGCACTCTGGGCGGAGGGGTCAGTCGTTATGACGGGAAATCTTTTACCAGTTTTACGACGGCTCAGGGTTTAGCATATAATTCTGTTTATGCCATTTTAGAAGATAAGAGTGGAAACCTTTGGTTCGGGACTAATGGCGGCGGCGTCAGTCGCTACGACGGGAAATCTTTTACCAATTTTAACACGGCTCAGGGTCTAGCCAATAATATTGTTTTTAGCATTTTAGAGGATAAGAGCGGAAATCTTTGGTTCGGCACTTATGGTGGTGGTGTCAGTCGTTATGACGGGAAAACCTTTACCAATTTTAATACGGCGCAGGGTCTAGCCAATAATATTGTTTTAAGCATTTTAGAGGATAAGGGCGGAAATCTTTGGTTTGGCACTTATGGCGGCGGGGTCAGTCGTTATGATGGGAAATCCTTTGTTAGTGTCACTACTGCTCAGGGTCTGGCCAATAATGTTGTTTATTGCATTTTAGAGGATAGGAGCGGAAGTCTTTGGTTCGGTACTAATGGCGGCGGGGTTTGTCGATACGACGGGAAAACATTTACCAGTTTTACCACTGCTCAGGGCCTGGCCAATAATGCTGTTTATAGCATTTTAGAGGATAAGAGTGGAGATCTTTGGTTCGGCACTTTCGGTGGCGGGGTCAGTCGTTATGACAATAAAATATTTACCAGTTTTACTACTGCCCAGGGGTTGGCTAATAATGCTGTTTTTAGTATTTTAAAAGATAAGAACGAAAATCTTTGGTTCGGCACTTTGGGCGGCGGGGTAAGTCGTTATGATGGGAAATCCTTTACCAGTTTTAGTACCGCCCAAGGTCTGGCAAATAATTCTGTTTTTAGCATTTTAGAGGATAAAGGTGGCCATTTTTGGTTCGGCACTAATGGCGGTGGGGTCAGTCGTTATGACGGTAAAACCTTTACCAGTTTCACCACCGCCCAAGGTTTGGCCAATAATACTGTTAATAGCATTTTAGAAGATAAGAGCGGAAATCTTTGGTTCGGTACTTATGGCGGCGGAGTCAGTCGCTATGATGGGAAAACTTTTACCAATTTTACTACTGCCCAGGGACTGTCTAATAATGCTGTTTTTAGCATTTTGGAGGATAAGGGCGGAAATCTTTGGTTCGGTACTTTGGGCGGTGGGGTCAGTCGCTATGACGGTAAAACCTTTACCAGTTTTACGACTGCCCAGGGCCTGGCCAATAATTCGGTTTTTAGCATTTTAGAGGGTAAGAGCGGAAATCTTTGGTTCGGCACTGTTGGTGGCGGGGTCAGTCTTTATGACGGTAAAAGCTTTACCACTTTTACTACTGCCCAGGGTCTGTCCAATAATTCTGTTTTTAGCATTTTAGAGGATAAGAGGGGAGATCTTTGGTTCGGCACCGGGGAGGGACTCAGTGTGATGGATGCAGGAGTGGTAAGGAACTTAGAGGGAACACCTGACCAAGTTCAGAAAAATGCAATCATTCCCTCAACTCTATTCAATAAGTTTAAAATCGCTGATGGTTTACCTGATAATAATGTAACGCAAGTTGTTCAGTTGCCCAATGGTAAAATGGCAGCAGGTACAAACTTAGGCATCACCCTTTTTAATCCTTCTGAGGATTTTTCTAAATTGAACAATGTAGAAATTTTCAACTCCAATACCGGCTATCCAGTAAAAGATGTGAATCAGGGTCAACATGCTATGTTATTGGACAGTAAAGGGATCATTTGGGCAGGTACAGGCAACGAAAAAATAGCTGTGGTACGGTTTGATTATGCGGCGATGCAAAAAAGTACGGAGCCTCCTACTTTGATTATACAATCCATAAAAGTAAAAGATGAAAACATATGCTGGTACGATCTTCAAACAAAGGGGGTAAGAAATAACAAACAGGACAGTACAATTTCTTTGTTCCAGGAATTTCTTGCTTATGGGAAAACGCCGTCAAAATCCCAAAATGATACAATGCTTAAACGTTTTGGAAATATTCAATTTGATGGGGTGACTAAATTTTATCCAATACCTGAAAATTTGGTCTTACCCTACGAGCACAACCAAATATCCTTTGAGTTTGCAGCTCTTGAAACGGGCCGACCTTTTTTAGTGAAGTACCAGTATATGCTAAATGGGTATGACAAAACATGGAGCCCAATTAGCAGCAGTTCAAACGCCAACTTTGGAAATATAAACGAAGGGACCTATACCTTTAGACTCAAAGCTCAGGGTGCCAATGGAGTTTGGTGCGAACCGGTTGTTTATACCTTTAAAGTTCTGCCTCCATGGTACAGAACTTGGTGGGCATATATGATGTATGCTTTGACATTTCTTTTTACATTAAGATTATTTGTGAAATGGAGAGAACGCAATTTGCGAAGGGAAAAAGAAAAACTGGAAAATACAGTTAAAATACGAACAGCCGAAGTGGTTGCTGAAAAGAAGAAATCAGATGATTTGCTGCTCAACATTCTTCCTGAAGAAGTGGCCGAAGAACTTAAAGCAAAAGGCAGTGCCGATGCAAAGCAGTTTGATGATGTGACTGTAATGTTCACCGACTTCAAGGGCTTTACAAAGATTTCAGAGAAGCTGACGCCATCTGAATTGGTTGCCGAAATTCATACTTGCTTTCAGGCATTTGATCATATCATCGAAAAATACAACGTTGAAAAAATTAAAACTATTGGTGATGCTTATATGTGTGCTGGTGGCTTACCTGTTGCCAACAAAACAAACGCAACCGATGTTGTAAAAGCGGCGATTGAAATTAAGCAGTTCATGCAGCAACATTTGCTACAACGAAAAAATGAAAACAAAGAAATATTTGAAATAAGAATCGGCGTTCATACGGGGCCTGTTGTAGCAGGAATTGTGGGAGTGAAGAAATTCGCTTATGATATTTGGGGTGATACGGTAAACGTTGCATCCCGTATGGAATCATCGGGTGAAGCGGGAAAAATAAACATTAGCAGTAGCACTTATGAATTGGTAAAAGACCAATTTAATTGTGTACACCGTGGAAAAATCCAGGCCAAGAATAAGGGTGAGATTGACATGTATTTTGTCGAAAATAATTAGCAATATCGGCAACAAGTAAGATAAAGTTTTGCGACACCAAGGACTCGAGCCTTTAAAACGATTTAGAAGAGTAAAGACTTGTGGTTACATGTGGCCCATTCTCTAAATGAATTTTAAAATTAGGGATGATGAAAATCTCATCCATCCGCTCGTTGGTCTAAACAAATCCTGAAAACTTAATGCCAATTACTAGTTTAACTTATATTAAAGCAAATGAAAACGGTACCACTAATAATGCTGATAAGACACCCTACAGTCTGATACTCATCAATAGAAGGGGCAGGATGACCTCCACATTCAGAATTGGAGAAATTTGAATCATATATATCAACATGAGTCAAAATATGCTACTTATGAATTATATTAATAAAACATGAGTCAAATTAGTATTGCTTTCCTGCCTCTAAAGATAGATGTTGAAACAAAGGCTGTGCTAAGAAAAGTGGCAAGCGCACACAGAGTACTTGCTGAGTTTAAAGGTATCCTGACCAGCATACCCAATCAGACGATTTTATTGGAAACGCTGACACTCAGAGAAGCGAGAGAAAGTGCAGTGACCTCCCCCCAAATAATCGAAGCGTTGTAAAGTAGAAAATCGGGCAAACCGAGAGATTTGTGTTTTTTTTCCTGCCCTTCTTGCCCTTTTTGAATTGTTTAAACCATGTTTAAACCAAAATAAAAAACCCTTGTAATATATTGTATAACAATGGAATGTGAAAATTGAAGTAGCCTCGACAGGAATCCCCGCCTGCGCGACGCAGTCGGGCAGGGAACCTGTGCACTGATCTTCAAATTGTAGATTCCGGACCATATTGACCCCCCTGTTCCGTTTTATGTTGACCCCCTCATTCCGGAGCAAGTTGACCCCCTGCTGGGGAGGTTTCATTTTCGTGATTCTGGCATTTTGACCAATCAATCAGCCTCCTATTCCGGACGATTTTGACCCCTCTGGGCGGTTTTTGTCCACTGCCATTCCGGCACATGTTGACCCCCCCCCCTTTTAGTAGTCCGAGGAACTTTTACGGGAACTGTTTATTGCATTTGTACTCTTGCCCCCTTAAAACATATAAGGGATGGCAGCAAAACCTATCGCAATGGAGCAGTTAAAGCAGGTGCTAAATCTATACAGGGAGAGAATGTCCATAAAAGGTATTGTTCGTCTGACCGGACTTTCACGTAATACGGTCAGAGCGTATCTGGCCAGATTAACGGAAGAGGCCGATCCGACGGCAAAACAGAGTGATGCCACACTGGCTGATATTTTTTACAATCAGGATATTGCTGCGTGTAAAAGTGATCGGTACCGGCTGTTGCTGGCACATTTTGAAGGTGCTGACCGGGAACTGTCCAGGACCGGTGTAACCCGGCAATTGCTCTGGCGTGAGTACCTGGAGCAGCACCCGGACGGCTATGCCTATAGCCAGTACTGCTATCACCTGCAGCGTTTCCTGGGCAAGAAGGATGTGGTCATGCACCTGGAGTACAAACCGGCAGAGCAGATCATGGTAGATTTTGCCGGCACGAAGTATTACTGGGTGGATGAGCATACGGGAGAACGCAGGCCCTGCGAGGTGTTTGTGGTCACGCTGCCCTATAGCGGCATGATCTTCTGTTTGGCCGTTGACTCGCAGAAAACACAGGACTTTTTAGAGGGCTCCAATCAAATGATCCACTACCTGGGCGGTGTTACGCAGACCATCCTGTGTGATAATCTGCGTACTGCGGTGACCAAATCCGACCGGTATGAGCCGGGTTTTACCGATCTCTGTTATCAGCTGGGGGAACATTACGGTACTACGTTCTCGGCAACCCGTCCAAGCAAACCCAGGGACAAGGCCATGGTAGAAAAAGCGGTCAGCCTGGTGTATAAGTATGTCTATGCCCCTTTGCGTCATCGCACCTTCCACTCCCTGGCGGAGGTCAATCACTACTTCCGTATCCAGATCGATCTGCTTAACCAGCGCAGGTATAAAGGCTCTTCCTTCAGCCGGAGGGACCTATTTGAGCAGCAGGAGCAGTCCTTGCTTCGACCCCTTCCCAGCTCACCATGCCTGTTGAAAAAAGGCGCCGTGTTGACCGTCCAACGTAACTACCATATCCAGCTTCGTGAGGACGGCCTGTACTATAGTGTCCCATGGCAGTACGTGGGAAAGAAGGTAAAAGTGTGGTACGATAAGAAAACAGTGGAGATCTACCTGGACCACGAGCGCATCGCCCTGCACCGGAGGCTCCCCGGACGCGGATATAACACGATCAGGGAACATATGCCCCTGAACCACCAGCAGGCCATTGACGCAAAAGGCTGGACGCGGGAAGAACTGATCTCCAAGGCAGCGCGCCTGGGTGCCAGCGTAAGCTGTGCTGCCGAGCAGATCCTGGGAAACAGTATTTATATGGAACAGAACTACAAGGCCTGCTTCGGGATGCTGATGCTCGTTAAACGCTACGGGACCCAGCGGCTGGAAGCCGCTTGTTCCCTGGCCCTGACGGGCCCGCGCGTCAGCTACACGATGATCAAAAATATGCTGGCCACCGGCATGGATAAGCAAATGCCGAATAGGCCGGACAAGCCGTTGCCAGTACATGAAAATATCCGTGGCTCACGACACTATCAATAATAACCAAATCAAACAACATGAACACAAACGCAACACTCGAACAGATGAAAGACCTCCGGCTATCAGGTATGGCCCTCACCTACAGCCAGCAACTGGAACTTCCCGTTCATCAGCAGCTTGACTCGCATGAACTGGTCGCCCTGCTCCTGCAATCAGAACAACTCTGCCGGCAGCAGGAGAAAACGACCTATTACCTCAAGCTGGCCAAACTAAGGCTGAATGCGATCCCCGAACAGATCCAATGCTCTGCTGCCCGAAATCTGACCAAACAGCAACTTGCCACACTGCTCGACGGTCACTACTTGAAACAGGGCGAAAGCATACTGGTCACAGGCCCCACCGGATGCGGTAAAAGCTATCTGGCCTGTGCCCTTGGGTATCAGGCTTGCCTACTGGGCATGAAAACCACTTACTTCAGTATGAACCGGTTTATTGAAAAAATAACACTCTCCAAACTGGATGGCTCATATATCAAACTCCTCAATCACCTGGAGCGCCAGGCATTGATCATCCTCGACGACTTTGGATTACAACCCCTGCACCAGGACGCAAAACTTGCCTTACTGCAAATCCTGGAGGAACGTCATGGTAGGCGCTCAACCCTCGTCACCTCACAGTTGCCCGTTAGTGCCTGGTATGAATATCTGAACGAGCCCACCGTCGCCGATGCAATAATGGACAGATTGACAGCCGGTGCTCACCGGATAGAACTGAAAGGCGAATCTTTGAGAAGAAAAAAATGATGGGAACCCTGAGAAGATAGATATTTTTGAAAAGCAACAAACAGTTCTTTGCATCACTGTTCCTCCAATACTTCAATAGGGGGGTCAACATCACCCGGAATACCGGGGTCAAGTTCACCGGAATTTACAATATTGACGAGGGAAAACGCTATATCGATCTTGCAGCACAGATCCAATGTCCGCATATTCGCGTATTCCCAAACAACCTGCCCAAGGACCAAGAGAAGTCACGGACGATAGACCTCATTTCAGAGGGACTTCATGAACTC
>CAIKEH010000026.1 GCA_903826405.1 uncultured bacterium | reverse complement strand
TATCAAGACTCATAATATTCGAAAAGTTGAATTTAGAGGCAGGACTATTCAAGACTATCCTTTATCTCGAAGTTATTTTGACTTTATTCTATCCAGCCAAAAAAAAATTCTTTCGTTGATGGATGAATCGAGACCAGCTAATAACTATTGGTTAATTATGGAGCCAAACATAGACTATAAAGTCTAATATCTGCTTAGTTCAACTGATTAGTGCAATTTTTGAATACAAATAACAAAATGCTATTAAGGGCATTTTGTGATTTGACTGAGTAGCGCAATCTTTGGATTGTTTATGTCTCAAAAATACACACAGCTCAGTTTGGTACAAAGATACCAGATTCAGACCTTTCTTAATGCTGGAGTGAACCAAAAAAGGATTGCTCAGGAAATTAGGTTTCATCCCTCTACGGTTAGCAGAGAGTTGAACCGGAATATCCCCAAGCGAGGCAGATTTGCTGTCGAATATGTGGCGCTGAGCGCTCAGCGAAGAACGGAGCAGCGGCACCATCAGAAGCCTAAGTTGGTGAAGTTTACCCAGCCTATGAAAGAGCAAGCGGTAAAATGGCTGACGCATGAAAAGTGGAGTCCTGAAATTATGAGTGTTGAAGGCCATAGAACCGGTAAATGCCCGGTTAGTATAGAATGTTTGTATCACTGGATATGGAAGAGTAAACACAGTAATAAACGTTCGGATAAAAGCTATAAGAGAATTTATCAGTTGCTTAAACATGGTAAACGAAGACGGAAACGCGGAGCCAGAAAAGATAGCAGAGGCATCATTCCTCACCGGGTTCCGATTGAAAAGCGACCTAAGATTGTTCAGAAACGATTTCGTCCTGGCGATATCGAAGTAGATTTTATGATGGGTAAAGACCATAAAGGAGCGTTATTGGTGATGAAGGATAGAGCAACCTTGCATACAACTCTTCACAAACACCAAAATCGACGAAGTCGTTTGGTTGGTAAAGTCATTGTGAAAAAGCTTAGTCAGGTAGGATATCCTATGCACACAATCACGTTCGATAATGACAAAGGCTTTGCTGAACATATAAATGTTGCTAACAAGCTGAATGTGAAAACCTATTTTACCAGACCCTATACCAGCCAGGATAAAGGAACTGTTGAAAATAGAATCGGACAACTCAGAAGGTTTTTTCCGAAAAAGACAGACCTTAGTATCGTTACCGGTGAACAAGTAAAAAGTGTTGAACGATTATTAAATGACAGACCAGTAAGAAAATTTAATTATAAAACCCCTAACCAAGTGCTACTCGAAAAAATTGCACTTATTACTTGAACTTAGATTCTCATTATTTCCAAATATTTCCCTTGAATGTATCTGATACATCAATTTTGTCCCATTTTTTTAAACCTTCTTTGCTAATAAATGTGTTATTTAGAAATTTAAATCTGGTATGTTTCGAATCATCCAGAAACCGGATTGCTTCTCCATTCTTGTTTTCAATTTTATTATTAATGAAAAGTAGTCCGCTGAAATTATTTTTTTCTTCACTATTGTTCCAGATAAAAACCCCAGCCTTTGCTCTGGAAACTTTTCCATCATTACTACTTGTACAATTTCTGATGACATTATTTAGCCATGGACTTGCTCCTGCATATTGAAAAATTCCATACCCGGCACCTTCATTTTCATAGGATATACAGTTTTGTATGATTGCATTGGTTACTCCCCCATCAAGATCAAACCCGCCTCCGTCGTCTGCCCCTTTTGCTGTTTTATTGTGATGTGATTTGCTGTTTTGTATCGTCACGCTATCTGATTCGTAAGTCCAGATACCTACTGGACCATTACCAATTCTGGGCATATCCCAGCCATTTTCATATGCCTCACATTGGTCAATCAATACTTTAGTGCAATTCCCAGCCAGAATGCCATTGCCACTATGATTGGTTAGGTTTGTTGGATCGCCGGGATTATTAAAGGCTTTGCACTGTTCGATACGTATGTTTCTGGATGACTTTTTATTTTCGCCATTGATCATAATTCCAGCCATTCCATTTTCAGAAGAATTACAATAAAGAACGTTTACATATTCTGAACAATATATATAAATGCCAGACTTTTGAAACCCTTTGACATTTATATTCTTTAAGCTGATTTTTTTACTGTTAATAACTTCACATCCGTTTTTTGTATTACCAGATTTCCTTCCACTTCCTAATAATTCAAGGTTGCTGATATTAATGTATTGCGACCTGTTGATTGTTATCCCAGGTCCATCAACACCGTCTATGATTGCTTTTCCCTGTCCGTAACTTGATATGAATAAGCCTTTGTTCATTTTTTGTTCAATAACCAAGGGGCCTATAAATTTTTCTCCACCTTTAAATAAAATACTATCCCCATCTTGAAGTTGAATTGAATACAAATCACCTATAGTTCGAAAAGGGGATGAAATCCTGCCGTCTGATTGTCCCTGATAGGATGGATCAATGTAATAACATCTCCCCAATGACATTCCGTTTTCGTTTAAAAACAAAAATATGAGGATAATAATCATAGTTTTTTCGACATCGCCCAAATTTTAATGAAAGTTATTACACTTTTTCATTTACACTTTTTATCATTTCCCTGCTGAATTTAGGGGATTATTTTTGTTAGTTACTTGTGGTTATAAACTATGTATAGAAATTCTTTCGGATTATTGATTTCGATCTACTTTGATTTATATTTTAATATTGACCTAACTGTTGAACTCAGCATCCTAAAGTTTGTAGGCGTCATCAGCGATTAGCCTGCCAGATATCCGACGGCGTGCCTCTTTGGCGTTGAATGGTTCAGCCTTCGTGAATCTTTTGATTCCGAGCAACATCATTCTTTGCTCATCACCTGATGCGAATGCATTGATGGCATCTTTCCCAGACTTATTGACTTGATCGGCACCATCATACAAGTAGGTCCTGGCCATGTCCACCTGTACGGAAGCGGCATCCTCTCCGTTCAATTCAACCAGTTTCATGGCACGTAGAAGAGCACTTTCCGCATGGAAAACAACGATGGCCATATCCGCGATATTCATCAGTATCTCCTGCTCCTGCTCGATCTTCATCATCAGTTTTTGTACAGCAGCTCCTGCAACCATCAGGATGGCTTTCTTCATGTTGCGGATGAGTTTTCGCTCCGTGGCGAATGGGGAATCATCCTCACTCCCGAAATCAGGAATGCTCATCAGTTCTTTCTGCACACTCATGGCTGCACCCATCAAATCGAGGCGACCTTTCATCGCGCGCTTCAAAACCATGTCCACGGTAAGGAGGCGATTGATCTCGTTGGTACCCTCATATATCCGGTTGATCCGACTGTCCCGGTAGGCGCGGGATATATTGTATTCCGCACTGTATCCATTACCTCCGTGCACCTGAACCCCTTCATCCACGACATAATCGAGCAGTTCACTGCCGAATACCTTGAGCATGGCGCATTCAATGGCATATTCTTCTGCGGCACCCAGTAACGACTCATTGAAAGGCTTACCTGAAGCAAGCAATTCCTTCTCTTTCTCGTCCACCCAACTCGAAGTACGGTACAATGCACTTTCACATACCCAGATTCGGATGGCCGATTCCGCCAACTTGTATTTGATGGCTCCGAAATTGGAAATGGGTTGCTTGAATTGTTCACGGGTGTTGGCATAATGAATCGTTGTACTGAGCGCTCCTTTTGAACCGCCTAAAGCCGCTGCACAAAGTTTGAGTCGCCCGATGTTCAGTATGTTGAAGGCGATCACATGACCCTTGCCGATCTCACCGAGGAGGTTACCCACGGGAACCTTGCAGTCCTGGAAATACAATTGCACGGTTGATGAACCCTTGATGCCCATTTTATGTTCTTCCGACCCTTGAGTAAATCCCTCCATGCCCCTTTCCAAAATGAAAGCGGAGAATTTGTCCCCATCAATCTTGGCAAATACAGTGTACACGTCTGCAAATCCACCGTTGGTGATCCAGCATTTCTGACCATTTAGGATATAATACTTTCCATCTTCACTCAACTTAGCTGTGGATCTTGCACCCAATGCGTCACTTCCACTATTGGGTTCGGTCAGCCCGTAAGCACCTTTCCATTCCCCGCTGGCCAGTTTCGGAATATATTTAGCCTTCTGCTCAGGAGTACCAAAATACAGGATCGGCAAAGTGCCTATTCCCATGTGAGCAGCGACGGCAACGGAAAAAGAATGTCCGCCACCCAACCCCTCATTCACGATAGTCGAAGTGATGAAATCCTTACCAAGGCCGTTGAATTCCTCAGGTATGGAAACACTGAGCATACCCTGTTCGCCTGCTTTTTGTACCAGCGATGGCATGAGTCCGGGTTCCAGATCATCGATCCTGTCCAAATTGGGAAAGATCTCGTTATGGAGAAAGGTCAGACACATGTCCTTGACCATCTTTTGCTCTTCATTGAAGGATTCGGGGATGAAAGTTTCACCAGGCTGACTTTCCTTGGTCAGCCATTCCGCGCCCTTATGTAAGATTTGCTGTTGTGATTGTTCAGGCATAGGTTTTTATTTATACGGTGAAGGTCTATTTCAGATTGTCATATACTTGGTGTAGGACCGATTTGCATAGTTCTATTTCCTTCTCACCAACGCCCAAGAGAGCTTCGTTCAAAGTCTGATCCGCTAGTTCCATCGTCCTTTCCTGTAGTCGCTTGGCCGTATCGGTTAGGAAGATGAGGTTCATTCTGCGGTCTTCCTTGGAGGAAACCCTTTTGACCAGTTTTAATTTTTCCAGGTTGTCCACCAGTCTGGTGATGCTGGGTTTGTCACGAAAAGTGGCATTGCAAAGTTCCTGCTGGCTCATGCCTTCCTGCTTCCATAAATGATAAAGCACACTCCATTGCTCTATGGTTATGTCCACTCCGTTCTGCTTGAAATTCTTTTGCAACCGACGGGCGATGGCCGTTGATGCCTTTCCAGTAATGAAACTGTACAGTTCGCCCTTGGAAAATTGGTTGTTTGGCATATTATTAGTTATGCAACTAAATACAAAGTAATACAATCCATCGAACTTTTCATCAATTTTAATCGGGATTTGTATATTTCCATACACATGCCGGCCCTGAAACTAGAATGAGTTTATAAGGATCAGACGACTGAATGACAGCTGTTTGCAGCTCATCGGCTCCCAAGCGCCAGGGTCGATCACTCTAAAAAGAATGTCCATCACCCTGCTTTCCAGATTTTACAAGTGGCTATCAACCATCGTTTTGGTCTCCTTTGAAAACGATCCGGGACACCATGGGTCCCCTATTGCTGAATACACCTATACTGATGATGGAATATACTTTGGCGTATGCTTTCCGTAATTTGTACCCTTCAACTGTTTGTGATCATTCATGGTAATCATCTGGATATCCATAGCCTTGCTTCTGCCTTATGCGCTACTCATCTTAATGTATCGCCGTGCCTGGGCTTCCCTCAAGACCTTCCGTGTGAATGATCCGAAACAGATCCCAACCGCCGGGATCAGCGTGATCATACCTGCCCGAAATGAAGGGAAACATATCGGGACTTGTCTATCATCGGTGATCGCACAGGTATACCCAGCAGGACTTTTCGAGATCATTGTCGTAGATGATTTTTCCTCTGATGAAACGGTGCCCATCGTGGAAGGGTATTTAGACAGAGGGGTCAAGTTGGTACATATGCGGGATGCAGAGGGAATGGATGAACAAACTTCATCCAAAAAAAAAGCTATCGACAGGGGGATTTCCATAGCGCGGCACCCCCTCATCGTTACCACGGATGCCGATTGTACAGCTCCGCCCCTTTGGCTGAAATGCATGGGACTTTTCTATGAACAAAGCAAGCTTTCCTTCATAGCCGCACCGGTACGTTTCCAGGAAGCACATAACATGCTTCACATTTTTCAAGCTCTTGATTTCCTTGCATTACAAGGTATCACGGCAGCGGCTTCATCGATGGGGCTGCATGCCATGAGCAATGGTGCTAACCTTGCCTATGAGAAAAAAATATACCAGGAGGTCGGTGGATTCAGTGGCGTCGATCACATTGCTTCGGGCGATGATATGTTACTCATGCAAAAGTTCACGGCAAGGGATACCAGAAGCGTCGGTTATTGCTTTTCGCCAGACGCCATCGTTCGAACTGAAGCAGCGGAGAACTGGACTGACTTCATACGCCAACGGATCCGTTGGGCAAGCAAGGCGATCCATTACCGCGAGTCAACTATTTTCTTCGTCCTATTGCTCGTATATCTGTTCAATGTGTCGCTTCTTGCCATACTGATCATGGGAATTTGGAATCATCCGATGCTGGGTTGGTGGCTGGGTATAGTCTTTTCAAAAGCCATCATAGAATTGAACTTCCTCCTCCCCGTTTCACGTTTCTTCAGCGTACAAAAACTACTATGGTTCTTCATCCCCATGCAGCCCTTTCACATCCTCTATACTGTTGCAGCAGGTACGTTCAGTCAGTTCAGGAGGTATGAATGGAAAGGACGAAAAGTGAAATGAGTCGTAACTTGATCGAGATGCAGGATCCCGCTTTTTCATTTTTCGCACAGGCCTGGAAAAAACTTCGTCGGAATGGTCCGGCCATGGCAGGACTGATCATCATCGTAATGACGATCCTGGTCGCAGTATCGGCTTATTGGATCATACCCGACCCTTCGCCATATGCAAACAGGATGATGGTCGAAATAGCAGGAAAGAAACCCGGTTTTAGGATGCGCTTTTTAGCTATAGACAAAGAACCTGCACCGGAAACAACATCATTTCTGGAGAGGAGCATCAACGGGCAAACGGAAAGGCAGGTGTTCATACCCATCACTCATTCAGAATTCCGAACAGACAGCATCGTGGTCGATCAATACATGGACGAAGGGATTGCCGATAGACATACATATGCAGCTGCACCGGGGAGTTATCATCTGACCGAACGTGTATTCAGGCTGGGCACGGACAAGTATGGAAGGGACATCCTCAGCAGACTCCTGATCGGAACCCGTATCAGCCTGAGTGTGGGCGGAATTGCAGTGATCATATCGCTGCTCATTGGAATATCACTTGGTTCAGCAGCTGGTTATTTTGGAGGGCGGACGGATAAAATCATCATGTGGTTTATCAATGTAGTCTGGAGCATACCCACATTATTGCTCGTCTTTGCCATCACTTTGGTCCTTGGGAAAGGATTTTGGCAGGTATTCATTGCTGTTGGACTTACATTATGGGTGAATGTGGCTAGGCTCATTCGTGGCCAAGTGATGAGTATCCGGGAGTTCGAATATATTGAAGCGGCAAGGGCATTGGGCTATTCGGACTTTCGTATCATCAGCAGGCATATCCTTCCCAATATCATGGGGCCTGTCTTGGTACTCGCATCCTCCAATTTTGCCACGGCCATAGTACTGGAGGCCGGTCTCAGTTTCCTCGGTGTCGGCGTACAATCGCCCCAGCCGAGTTGGGGACTCATGATCAAGGAGAATTATAATTTCATCATCACCCACAACCCGTTGCTGGCCATCATCCCCGGACTGGCCATCATGATCCTTGTACTGGCTTTCAATCTGCTTGGCAATGGGTTGCGGGATGCTCTGGATGTCAGGGGAAGTACCTGATCCTTGTTCAAACCATTAGGACAATCCATGCTCCTTGTCAACTCTTTTTTCCGAAAAGCTCATCAGTGCAAGAATGCCTACGCAGGTATAGAAGAGACTTCCGATCTTATCCGTTTCGATGAGGTCGCTCAGACTGATCAGCGTGAAGATCATGCCTAGTATGCAGGAGATAGTCAGTACAGTGATGCGATCCTCACGGCTGGATGAAAGATGATAGGCTTTGGAAGCGGAGTTGAATAAGACACCCAGTAGCAGGAGGAAGAGGGCGAGTCCGGGAATGCCTTGTTCCGTAAGTAGTAATAAGAAGTAATTATGTACAGTGGATTTCTCCGGATTATCACTGACATAAGTACGGAACATGTTCACCGTATATGATCTGTATTCCGGATAGAAACTATTCGGCCCGTGTCCGACGATCCAGTGGCCATCCATCATACGTATGGCCGCTATCCAACGATACAAACGCTCGGCGGTCGAAAGATCCCGTAAATGATAGGTGGCTTGCAGATGTCCGGACAAATCGGAATGATAGATGGTCTGATCATAATCCGGTTTATGATCGAGATATCTATTGTCACTTGCAAGGGAAAAGATCACCACAATGATGGTCAGCGTTCCAGCAAGGGCAACCCATTTCAGGAAATGGTATCGGATCGCCAAAGTAATGAGTACGCCGATGGGTAAGGCGATCCATGCACCCCGGGAATACGTGAAGAACAGAGCCGAGATCCAGAAAAGGGTAATGCAAATGAATAAAGGCCGCCATTTCACGGATATAAATGCCCCGGCGACCGCAACGGGGATCATGCATACGAGCAGGGCGGAATAATTCACATGGTTTCTGAATAGAGGTCTTGCAGCTGCATTCACCGAGTCGAATGTAAATGCATTCATCGCATGGCGAGATACTACGAAAAGGGAGGAAAGCAACATGGCGCAGATCAGCACGAGGGCTATTTTCTCCCTTCTTTCCTTGCTGTCCAGGAACAACACAGCGCCGCCTGCGAAGGGTATGATATACCAGCATTTGGCGAGCAGGTACTTGACAGAAAGTATGGGATACTTCGAGAATATAATGGTGACCGCGACCCACATTATTTGAACAAGCAGGATCCTAAACAAAGAATGCATCGAGATCACCATACGTGATTTGGCATTTCTCCAGAGGATCGTTCCCGTGATCGGTATACAAAGCAGCCACATGACCACTTCATCAGGAAGGTCGGTCCCTAAAGAAGGGCTGACCTGTAGTTCTATCGACAAGGGAATGAAGAAAAGCAGGGCCATATGAAAAAGCCGTGTCTGAATAAAGGAAGCGACATGAAGCATCAGCAAGGGCAAGATGAGCGTTGGCCACCATTGCCCCGTCAGCAAAGCTATAATTATAGAAAGGGAGACCGCCAAAGCTATCCACCAGGTGCGGGCAGGAGTCAATGTCGGCGCAACTCCGTACCTGTTCATGGTTTTGTACGAGCAAGAGGGAAAAGCAATAATACCGCAGACCCCGTGAAGAGGCTGATGGCGAGTGTGGCCAATGCATTCATCAGAAGGTTGGGCCTGTCGCTTTTTAAGGAAGGCTTTGCCCTATCGATCATGATCAATGCAGGAGGCATCCCTTCCATGGAGATGTCCACCTGATCGGCAAGTTCCCGCATGGATTTCAATTTGGACAGGAGCGCATCAAGGGATTCCTGAGATACGGAAGCTTGCTGCATGGCTGAGGCTGAACTTTCCTGTATGATCTTCTTCTCGAGTTTGTTCTTGATATCCGCATACATGCCTGAAGTGGACTGCCGGTACATGGATTCGATCCTGTCGACATAAGCGTTGGCGATAGCTGCAGCTATCTCAGGAGATCGGTCCCATACGGAGATCTTCAATTCGCCGGTCTCTGTTTTCAAGATCTCCGTATTCTTCCCCAGTTTTTTTATCGCTGTTGCCCTGGCATCCATTTTCGAAGCATCCAATCCATAATGTGCAATGAGAGAGAAGCTGTCACAGATGGATGCAGCGACCGTCGATGAACGTGCCATGATGTATACATGGTCAAGGTCATTCGCTTCACCGAAAACGGAATACAATTCCTGAAGGTCTTTGGAGATCAAGTGATTTTTATCCGTCAGTCGGGAATTTGCAGGGATGGCCGTGGAGATGGAGAGGTATTGTTTAGGCAATAGCAGGCTCACCAGAATGGAGACGATCAAAGGCAAGCTGATGATGGTGAGGAAGAAACTCCTGTATTTTTTAAGCAGTGGTTTATTGCCGGTCGTTGGCATGATCGTGGAAGGTTTGCTTAAAATTACCTCATTTCATCCGTGTCGCATCTGAAGTTAGAATAACTCGATAAAAAAAGGGCTGGCAAATGCCAGCCCTATATAGAATGTTCAGGTTAAGGCTTAGTTCTGTATGATCATTTTGCGGGTGGCGGTGAAGGAGCCCGCTTCCATCTTGTAGTAGTAGACACCGCTGTTCATCCTGCTGGCATCGACCATGAGGTTGTAATTACCTTTCTGGCGAATGGCATCTTCAGCCACTTTGATCACTTTACCGGATACATCATAGATGGTGATCCTGACCTTGGTCTGCTGAGGCACGGAATAGGATATTACTGAACTTCCGCGCATCGGGTTGGGATAACTTTGGTTCAGGGAGAAGTTGTTCTGCCCAGCCAAGTTAACTTTCACCACATTAGTGAGTGCTGATTTACCATCGAGATCGACCTGGTTGAGTCTGTAGTAGTATGTACCAGCAACGAGATCTTTATCGGTGTAAGAGTAGTTGTTCTTCACGCTGGAATTACCGGCACCGGAAACAAATCCGAGATTGGCCCACTTGACACCATCAGGGCTTCTGTAGATCTCAAACCCTTTGTTATTGGATTCCGAGATAGTGGACCATGCCAATTTAACTGCAGTTCCAACTGCACTGGCTGTAAGGCTGGTGAAGGAGACCGGAAGTGCGGCATATGATGCAACGATGCTGTCTAAGACTAAAGTTGCGCCAGCAGTTGAATAATCAGAAATATTGATGACCATTGCAAATGGCATATTGAAAGCAGAAGAGGTCAATGTGGCGTAAAGGGTACCATCGACGTAATATTCAAAAGTATTTTGAGAAGTCCGAGTAATGGTAAAATCATGATAAGAGCCGTCGGCAAAATCTCCCAGAAAAACTTCCTGAGGTGTTTGGTCACCTACCGCTTGTAAACGGGCATAGACACCAGTCGCCGAGGGATTTCCACCCCTTCCAATAGTTGCAAATGGCTCATTATACTGAGGGCTCAATGCATAAGAGGAAAATCCAATGTTCTCGTAAAGGCTACCAGCTGTGAATATTGCCCTTACCGTAAGGGAGGAGCCCACACCAAAATAAGTGTTGGATACGATGTGGTAGCCATCGAGCGTCAGTGTACCATTCGTGTTATCTTGAGTGGCAGTACCAGCACCCACATTCCACTGCTCACCATACCACTGACATGTATTTGAGTTGCCGCAAAACGTTACAGTACTGGTAAAGGACTCATTGATGGAGTTCTGTGCAGCTGCCTTTTGAAATCCCAAAAATCCTGCACCCAAAACGATGACAAGAACCCCTTTTTGTAAAATTTTACGCATACCTAAAATTTAATATTTTCTATTATGTAGTAACGTGACAATCTTTCACAAACATGATGGACCTGATTGTCAAAAAATAAAAATGGTAAACTATAGGGTACAGCGGAGGTTTTTCAAGAGGGGATAGGAGTACTAATGTAGTTTGCTAAGGTAGGATGTTAATAATAATTGGACAAAACATTCCTTAGATTAAATGTATCAAAATCACAATAAATCATGAGAATCAGCGGGAAAGACGAATTTAATTACCCTAAATTTTTATTTTGCTGATAATCAATTAATTATAAATTTTTTATAGAGAAGTACACTTTTAGATTTGTCGTAACGTGGTAAGATCCTGGTCATCCTTCAAAACCCTTGATTTCTTTAATTCGTAGGAAGGTCCTTAATACCTGCATATGAAAGGGGCTTTTAAATGGAATACCCAAACAGCCAATCATAGTTTTCCTATCGAATAAATTGAAATACAAATGATTTAAAATCAATTGATTATCATTTTTTTGGACTCCGTATAGCCATCGGCATCCATCTTATAGTAATACGCACCTCTCAGAAGGCCGTTCACATCCACTCGAATGGTATAATTACCTGCCTGACGGATATTGTTTTCCAGGACCTTTACAGTCCTTCCATACAGGTCGTACAAGGTGATCTTAACGGGCGTGGTTGCCGGTACCTTGTAAGAAATCATAGTAGTGCCTACGGTCGGATTCGGGAAATTCTGGCCCAACACATAGTTCTTGGTCCGGGAAAGGGTAGCGCTGACCACATTGGTGAATGTTGACTTTCCATCCAGATCAACTTGTTTAAGCCTGTAAAAATATTGTCCTTCCTCCAGCCCTTTGTCCATGAATTCATAAGGCCTGACACTCGTACTATTCCCCACACCTATGACAAAACCCGTGCTATCCCACTTCTTGACATCCTTGCTCCTTTCCACCACAAAACCTTTGTTGTTGGATTCACTTGCAGTGGCCCAATTGAGTCTGATATCGGTGCTGTTCACAGGAGTGGCCTTGAGATAAAGCAGGTTTACAGGAGTAACGGCATTATAACTGGCTACAAAATTTCCGGAATTGGCATCAAAAAATGCATATTCGATCCCTTTTACAACCTGCTTGGTAAGCTGAAGAGGTGTGCCATTCCTGGTTACAGAAACCAGTGTGCCGGAAGGCACCACGGTAGGCAAATAAGCTTTCAGGTTATTGGCCTTACTGTCTTTGGTCACATTGAATGAGAGTTGGTTGCTGTTCCAGGTCATGGTGCCAAAACTTGAATTGGAACGACCATCCATCCAGTCCAACAGTTGTTTTGCGGAGATCACGGGTACATTTCTGTTTTTTGCAGCTAGCAGAATAGCATCGGAGCCTTCGTGCGGATAAATATCCGTATGCATGTTAGCACAGAAAACCCCATAATACCCGGACTCGCCTTGGGCGCTATCCAAGAGGGAACTGATATGCAAAGCATAGTTCATTCCAGATTCATCAGTCAATTGAGTGGCTACCTGATAACAGTCTATCAGTGAGCCGTCGAGATCGGCAAACCTCATTGGAGTTCCGGATCCGGTGAACATCCCCGGACGATTAGATACCCAGCTCTCCGGCCAGTAATAATAGTTTACGTCGAGCCTAACTCCATTCTGAGCTTCTAACTTTGGCTGGGTGGCCCAATCACTCCATGCAATGCAGTGTGTCCTGTTCGTGGTAGGATTGACGATACTGGGGAAATTCGATTTCAACTGATTGAGTTGGGTCGTCCAGCTTGAACTCCATGAACTAGAAGTGAAATTCGCACAGCCGGTGTTCACATGAAGGCCTATGTCGAAGCCCTTGTTCTGGTAATCTGCGACCTGTGCATTAGTCATTGGAGTATACGTATATATATAGGAACTGGCACGTATGGCATCCCAATTCGCGACATCGGTTGCCGTATTTCCTGCACTAGTTGTATAATACTGATCGAAACGATCTTTGGTCTTGCCAAAAGCATGATCGTCGCCGGTCATCACCACCGCGGCCTTGAGTCCTTTAGGCAAGAACCAAAAACGCGGCATGGGCTTTTTATCCAAATTACCCATTACAATGATGTTGTTCAGCAATCTTTGCATCTCATCTGCCTGAGGGATGGCTACCCTATTCAGATCAAGCCAATTGGAATAGAAAATATCATCAGATCGTATAGGGCCCGTTGTTCCATCGCGTTTCTGACCAGCATTTGCTGGATTTCCCTGACGTGTATAAATTATGGACTTGGCCAGGTCAAATGTGAATGCTATGGCCTGCCCGCCATTGGAACCTACATTCACGCTGGTGACAGCTGGATTTGAGGTCGGGCTACTGGCGCTGCTGTAAAGTGTGGCGATGACCGTGGTACCTGCCTTGGCCGTGTAGAGATCGGCCTTCCCATGGAACTGAATGGTCTGCGAGACGATACCCACACCGGGACCGGTGGCAGTATTTACCAGCATATACTTATCGCTCATCGTGCCTTGGGATTCGTTGAGTCCCAAGAAGGAAGTCAACTTGCTATCTGGACGGAAAGTGATCAAAGTGCCCCCTGCAGTAGCCCAACTTGTCAGCATATTGGCCTGTGGGGTTGTCAATTTCATCTCACCGAGTATGACCACATCATAATTGCTCAGTACGCTCGCATCTACATTAGTAATGTCGAGGGACTTATATGCATTCCAGCCTTCTGCCTTCAATATTTCAACCGGATATCGGCTGAACATATTGGTTGAGGAACTGATGACGAGGATCGGCCCGCCTTGTCCTTCTGCACTCAGAGCAGGAGGTGGGGAAGTTGTTGTGAAAGACCAGGTATAGTCATTGGCCAGGGCATTACCGGCAACATCCTTTACCCTGAAATATCCAGAGCCTCCTTTTACAGTCACCGTATAAGTCGTATTGTAACCAAGATAGGATTGTGGTGTGAGCACAGCTTTGGAAGATCCATATAGGTAAGCGATTGTCGCGGGCACCGTGTTGCTACCATTGCTGAGAAAAAAAGATCCGGAGTTCAAAGAAACTGAATCCATTTCTTCACTGAATGTGACGGTGATCGTACAGGTTACCGCGGCACTGGTGTTTCCGGAAGGCGGGCTTACTGAAGAAACTATGGGTGCAGTAACATCAGGAATGATAGAAGTGACGAAAACGGCGTCGATATAATAATTCGAACCATTATATGAACTAGTAGGGAAAGCCGGCATGGAGACATAGTCATAAAGGCCGTTGGGATCAGATGCACTATTCTTTAACCCATTCAGCGGCGGATTGCTTATTGCAGTATTTAAAAACCCGGTACTACCCTGACCAGAGTTATTCGCAACGTAATCACCATTGTCAGAATAATAAACAGCAACGTAAGTGGTGTTTGCAGTGATGGCGACGGGAGTACCGAAGTTCCCCTGCTGCCATCCGGAAGCGGTCTCATTAGTGTAAGTTGCCTGTGCCAGTAGAATGCCGTTTGCAGTGTAAAGCGCTCCGAGATGTGAGCTATTATTGGCAGCAGCTTTCCAGAATCGAACACCGGTAATATAGCCATTGATCGTTGACCTGAATTTCATGCCCAACGTGATTCCAGAACCATCATTCTGGTTGGCACGGTCAGAAACTGGAGGATCGGTCGTGAATACCGTACATGGGCAGTTGTAACTTACTGCACCGGTCACGTTGATGGTGATGCCGGTTTCATTTCCAGAGGCAGGCATATTTCCGGAGTCGTCGAAGCCCCTTACTTTTATGGAATATGAGCCATTTGCGGTAGGCGTCCAACTATAACTCCAACTATTTGTTCCGTTTGCCACCTGCCAGGTTACACCACCATCAAAAGAGATCTCCACGCCTGCCACCATCTGGGCATCAGAGCAGGTGCCGGAAATGGTTGTGGTTAGGTTCGCATTCACGGTTGCATTATTGGCGGGACTGGATATCACGACTACAGGAGCAGTGACGTCAGTCGACGCAGTTGCCAAGGAAAGTCCCCCTTGCAAACTGGTTGGTTGTATGCCCATGTCTGCAAACAGATTGAGGGTCGCCTGTTGCATGTCTTGGCTGGCCGGATCACTCCCATTGTCATGTACATTATCCAGACCCCATGACCATTGTACGCTTCCGGCGCCAAAAACCAATGCCCGATTTGCATTATTGAATCGATACAGCGAGGTATGGTGAACAGACCCAGATATGGTAGTGGTAGAAAGAAGTATCCTTCCTTTTGGATATGAAGACTGGTATGTGGTCGATTCCTGATCCCACTCATAACCCACCGTTCCGTCCGTCATTGTTGCGGTTGCACCAGATGCTAGTGAGGCTACTGAGGTTCCTCTCCAAAAACGGTTATTCTTGAAAGTGGATGGTACGGCCAATGGCACTGAATTCTCGGCCCAACTGATCTGACCTGTCAATGCATTTTCAGGTTTATTGCCATCTGCATAAGGGAATGCCCCGCCATCCCTCCATAAACCCGTCCAAATGGTGGTTCCGGCAGGGTCACATTTACCGCCACAAGAGTTTTCACCAATGGTGCCTTCCTTGTAACAGATTAATGTGCGATAAGGTGTGTTACTGGTATCAATACTATTATCCCACCTGGACTTCCAATAAACCTCATTGCCGCTGAAAAAGGCCAAGTGGACGCCATTGGACCGTGCTGTTTCAAAGCTGGCACGTTCTTCTGCTGTCCAATACTCATCATGCCCAACGGAAAGCATCACCTTGTATTTGGAGGGAGTGATAGGAGTAAGGTTTCGGGACATATCCACGTCAGTGACATAGCTTACGTTGAAACCATTTCTCTCAATCCAGCGGAGCATGGGGTATTCCGCATTGAAGACCCAATCCTGTCCTGCACCACCACCGCCTCCACCATTTCTTGTGGTGAATGGCCTGTTATAACTCACCTCTGTAGCGTGTCCGTTGGGATAAGAGGTATTTCCAATATATAAACTGTTCCCTCCATAAGGGTTGTATGCTTGCCAAGTGGCATCGGATGTCTTGAACACTATATCTGAATTGGCCGCGTCGTCCCGTACGATGAATATCATGTGGCTGGAACCATTATTATCCGAGCGGGTGAGTTTGGCGATATATATTCCTGTCACAGCTGTCCCCGGTACGTCCCATGAGGAAGTTGTGGACCAGTTACCACAATCTATAAGACCAGTTGTAGCTGTGGTGAGACATCCTGGCTGGGCAGTATTGGGTGTGAAATCCGGAAGAGAAGTGATAAAGCGTGCCCCATTACCACCATACCACCCCAACCTGTAGATCTTGATTGTACACAGGACACCTACAGGTGCATTGATTTTGAAATTTATGGTGCTGCCCTTGTTCACGCTGATATCGGTAGCGAACCCCTGAATGGAGAGATCTCCAGCACCACTGATGTCCCACTCGCTTTTAGGGTTGCCGGGGAGCTGATTTTCCGAAACAATAGCATTTGTTTGCGAAAAACCTGTTGTGGATAACAGGGTCATCCACAAAGACATGGCAAAAATTATGCAGGTAAAATACTTGCGTAGGGGCATGAGGTGGTTTAGAGTTGTCAGAGAGGTCATAAGGTACTTTTTGGCAGAAGTAAATTCCCTATTCGATTGACGATCAACAGGAATGGCCCTACATAGAAAGGTATTGGAGTATGCTCAGGAAGAGCGTGGCATTACAGGAAGGATATGAGATAAGCGGATGTAAAATTAATACCGATTCTCGTTAATGCAAGTTTTTTAACATGAAAAATAAAGATTTTCACGTTTTCGCTCAAGATGCCGGTTCAAAGGAGTCCAGATCCTAAACTTGGCCTGTAGTAAAGACAAAAAACAGTGGCCTGAATTTCATGTGAGAAACAATTAGATAATTATTTTGTATAATATATTATATGTTTATATACATTACTATATATTATTTTAATAATACTTATATTTTCACTTCTGGATAGAATGGAGGCCCTACCGCATTAAGAAACTTGAAAAAGCCGATCAAGGTCTTGTCTATTCATGAAAAAGGGACAGAGAATCTCTCCATCCCCCAGCTTTTCATCCAATTACACCTATTCAATGATCATTTTCCGGATAGATCGGAATTCACCAGCCAGCATCACATAATAATATATACCACGCGCCAGTCCATGCGGATCCAATTGTAGCGAGTAACTGCCGGCAGCTTGTGTTTTTTCTTCAGCGACGCGTACCGTCCTCCCAAAAATATCATAAATGGCGATCCGGACCTTTGCCTGCACAGGCAGGGTATAGGGTATGGTAGTGCCCGTAGTGAATGGATTAGGGTAATTCTGACCTAGTACATAACCGGACATTGAAGGTGAAGTAAGATCATGAATTACCGTCCCATCAATTTCTTTGCTACCGGTCTTCCCCACTGTGATCGAATTGGTTGTACAGGTGAATCCGATCTCTTTGAACAAGGGTGAATATTTCGGATCTGTCGTAGACATCGCAACTTGATACTGAAGATATCTTGATCTCCGGGAAAGGGCAGATCCGTTCAAAACACCGTACCAGCCTGACCAAGTGGCATCCGGCATCGTTGAATTCCCATAACGGACAGAAACGGAGATCGCTGTTCCCATGGGCAGCATCATTTTCCAGAAAATACTGTCCCAATTGCTAACCACACCTGCATCAATGACCCTGGAAGTGAACATCCCACTACCGGCATAAGGAGAGATGCGTACCCAATCCGTCGAAATGCTTGTCGTTCCCGTATTGTAATCACTGATCTGCACATTCATTGAAGAAGTAACTGTCATATTCAATGTTGTGAACTTGGTGTCATCGACATAGATGTCAAATCCGGTTTTGTTCCAAACGATCTTGTACTTATGATACGTATTTAGCAAGGATGACGAAAGCAGGACATTAAGCCCGGTACTAGTCCGTGCATAAAGTCCAACCGCAGAACCCACGCCACCTCTTCCGATAGTCACCCAGGGACTTCCAAGGGATGCACTAGAGGAAAAACCTATATTCTGGTAATCGTCCTGAGTAAATTTGGCGAAGAACTCCAAAGAAGTACCCGCTGGGTATTTAGCATTTGTAAATATATGTGCTCCGTTAAGCGTGACAATCCCCGCAGAATAGGTTGTGCTTCCGCCATTGACCCAGTTGGCCAAGGTCCAGCCCGAAGGCGTTCCGGCACTCAAGAAATCCTCTGAAAGCAAAGGTTTAAGAATAAGTGCACCATTGCTATCCATAACTGCTACTGAATTCCCATCAAGAACTCCTTGATTGAATTGACCATACGTATCATCAAATCCGCATACTAGGGGGATGACAACTGTAGAAGGAGTGGTGAAATTCAAAGGGTTGGCATCTTGTTGCGGATAGATGGTGTTCATATTAGACCCATTCATTGACTTCACTCGGTAATAATAGGTTGTTCCTCCACTCAATCCTGTCAAGGTGATGCTGTGACTCGTGACCTTTGCCGTGTCTGACCTAGTGGAGTCCAGAGAAGTTGGTTGCTTTCCGTAGTCCACCCTGCTGTCGCTGTTTTCATCCGTGGTCCAGGTGATGATGGCTGTGCCATTGCTATTGGGAGCAGCTGCAATGGCACTGATCACTGGAGGTGCGAAATCAGGCATCGTGAAGGTCAGCGGACTCGATGAAGCCACAGGTGAGGTCGTTGAATTCAAGGAAGAATCCTTGGAACTGACCCTGAAGTAGTAAAGGGTGCTGGAACTCAGGCCGGATAGCGTGATGCTATGGCTGGTGACCAGATTGGCGTCGACAGTGTTCAGTCCAAGCGATGTGCTAGAGGTGCCATAATCGATCCTGCTGTCACTTTTCTCATCTGTGGTCCAGGTGATGATGGCTGTGCCGTTGGTGTTCGGCGTGGCTATTACGTTGCTGATCACGGGAGGTGTAAAATCCGTGGTATTTGAATTGAAAATAACATCCACCCAATAATTTGATTTAATGTATGTCTGAGTGGGGAATGCTGGACTGGAACTGTAAATGAAGATCCCGTTTGAACCGTCCTCGCCATCAGCCAAGCCACGAAGATTCCCATTGGTGGTAGCAGAACTGAAAAAGTTTACTTTCGAACTGAAAAACCCTGAACTGCTGTGCAGAGCTACTATGTATGTTGTTCCGGCAGTCAAAGGGACCGGATTTGCAAGGTTCAATACCTGCCAGCCGGAAGCCGATTCATTTGTGAAAACACCTTGTGATAAAAGTGTGCCTGTTTTACTCCATAACTGGCCAGTATGCGTACCCGTATTTCCGCTGTATTTATAAAACCGAATTCCTGTAACATAACCCCCAACAGAAGATCTAAATTTCATGCCTACTTCAAGCGCCTGCCCATCGTTAACAAGATTCGTAGGAGCTTGTGTCGTGAATACTGTGCACGGGCAATTACTATTAATATTTATGGTGATCCTGGTTTCTGAACCCAATGGCGTCAGGTTTCCTGAATCATCAAAACCCCGGACCATTATAGTATATGCCCCTGATGCCATAGGTAGCCAAGTATAAGTCCAGGCTCCGGTTCCCGATGCAGCATTCCATGTCGTACCTCCATCCACAGAAACCTCTATGCCAACAATTGTACCTGCGTCAGAGGCCGATCCACTGATCTGAATGCTGGAGTTGGGAGTAATCGATGCGTTATTTATTGGATTGTTGATGGTTATGGCAGGTGCATTATGATCTGATGAGGCTGTTGCAACTACAAGCCCCGTGTGTGGCGTTGATGGCTGGACCCCCATGTCTGCAAAAAGGTTCATCGTGGCCTGTTGCATGTCCAAACTCGCGCCACCTCCGCGGTACCGATCATGTAAGGTGTCCAACCCCCATGACCACTGAACAGTACCTGCACCAAAAACCAAAGCTCCGCCAGAGTGCTTGTACAAAGAAAGTTTATGTGTGACGGTACCTAAGCCATGCGTTGATGCGAGTGATGTACTCGACATAGTTATCCTTCCTGCCGGGTAGGTTGAAGAATATAACGCTTGCTCTATATCATACTCATACTCAAGGGTTCCATCCGGCAAAACAACCGAATTTCCATCTGCCAGTTTGGAGATAGCTGTGTTCCGCCAGAAACGTAAACTTTTGTACGCAGAAGGAACATTCATGCTTGTGTATGCCTCGTCCCAACTGATTTGACCGGTTACGGAATTTTCAGGCCTACATCCATCAGCCGTGGGATATGAACAGCCATCACGCCAAAGCCCTGTCCATGAAGTGGCTACAGGATCACATTTTGTTCCGCAGCCTCTTTCAGTAGGAACATTACCCTCTTTATAACAGACGAGTGTTCGATAAGAGCCATTTGTGCCGTAGTTGCTGTTCTCCCATCGTGTCTTCCAATACATCTCATTACCACTGAAAAAAGCAAGGCTGACTCCTGCATTCCGGGCATTTTCAAACTTGTTTCTCTCCTGGGCAGACCAATATTCATCATGTCCGGTAGACATCAGGATTTTATGGTTTGCTGTGGTGAAAATTGAAGGATCTCGAACCATGTCGACACATGTGGCGTAACTTACATTATACCCCATACGTTCGATCCACCTGATCATCGGATATTCATCGTTGAAAAACCAGGTTAGTCCGTAAACATTATTGGGTGGGCTCCCGTCTCGATTTTTAAATGGCCTGTTATAACTTACTTTCACGGCGTGGCCACTTGGATAACTCGTAGTGCCTTGATAGAAACTGTTCGAGCCGTAATAGTTGTAAGCTTCCCAGGTGGCATCGGAAGTTTTGAAAAGAATATCAGAATTCGCTGCATCATCTCGTACTATGAATACGATATGGCTGGCTCCCTGAGTATCATTTCTTTTCAACCGAGCAATATAAATACCCGAAACTGCAGCGGAGGGAACCAACCAATTCAATGAACCCGACCAATTTCCGCAATCGACCAGACCCGTTTGGCTGTCGGTAATACACGAGGGTTGAGATATTCCAATGAAGGTGCCAAGATTGGCGATCAACCTGGCACCGGAACCGTTGTAGTAGCCCAATCTATATATCTTCACTTCATAGTTCACACCTGACGGGACATTGATCTTGAAACCAATAGAGTTGCCCTTGTTGACACTGATATCGGTGGCGAATCCCTGTATGGACAGATCACCCGCACCACTCACATCCCACTCACTGCGGGGGTTACCTGTCAACTGGTTCTCCGTCACAATGGTGTTCTGGGAACGGGCGATGCTCAAAATGATCAAAGGAGAAACGATCAACAACAACGAAATTCTTGTACTGATTGCGTTCATGTGTCCGTGGTATGAGGCTCAGTGAATGACTCCACATTCAAAAACGCAAAATCAATGCGACTCCAAATGAGAGTTGAAATATTAAAGAACAATTTCTCAATCCATAAATCGAAGTCGTCGAGACTCCGATTAGTGGCCACATAATCAGAACGCAGAAAAAGCAAGGATGATCATCAAGGTTATGATGGTCGCATAGTAAGTTACCGCCAAGTTTTGTTTGAGAGAAAAGAAAACAAACCGGTAATTATCAAAGGATATTTAAACTGAATAAATCCTGAGTATTTCCAACAAATGGAATGCACATATTGAAAGTCACGATCAACGGAACAACAATAACAAAGACTTTAAATGAAAACGTATCATTTTTAAAAAGGCAATGGTAACCAATGTTACCATGACTGAAGTCAAAGGAATGAGCGGAAGATCAAAATGGAGGAAAGTCCTGACAGAAAATAACATTAAAGCTCCGCATGCGGTGTAAAGAACAAGCTGCTGAACATGAAGATCGATTCCCGTTCTTTTAGATGAATAATACATGAGTACGACTGCATTCGTTGCCTGTGTGCATAGTGCGATTTTTGCACATCCCAATGCCCCATACTTAGGGATCAAGAATATATTCAACATGAAATTGAGTGATGAAAAGAACAAGCTGATCCTGATGAAAGTTCCTATCTCCTTTACCGCGGTCAGCAATGTCCCGTATATCTGTGTCAGCGAAAGGAAGGGGAGACATAGCATGACAACACGGATTACCCCGGCATTATATGGTGACACATCATGATAAAGCAAGTTGTTCGTCCATTTTGGTGCAGCGAAAACAAATGATGCGGCGATGACACTGGTGAATACCAGAAAATGTCTGCAGAGCAAAAGAACAGGGTCTATCGATTTCCTATCCGGCCAATGCCTGGCAATATAGGGTAGCAGAAACCCTGCGAAAAGGAAACCCACCATATTCACTGCATCCAATAGTCGAAATCCCATAGCATAGATTCCGGCCTGCACCTGTCCATCCGGATGTATTCTTTCCAATAAGAATCCATCGGCCCTTGACATGAATCCCATGAGGAAAATATTAAAAGCATAAGGCAGGCTTTCAATCAAGATCTTCCGGTCCATTGTTGACCAGGAGAACTTACGCAATGAACCCAGTTTGGGGTGAAGAAAATAAACGCCCAATGAAACAGAAAGTACCAGGGCCCAAATTTGAATCCACACGAATCTTTCCACAGTGATGCCTCCAGTGCGGTCAGGCAAAAGAATGAGTGCCCCTGCAAAGAGGATGACCATGAATTTATCGGTAACCGAGACAATGGCATCGCGAGTGAAATGTTGAGTGGCGGAAAGATATCCCCTGAAGAACATATTGAACCCGGTCAGTATCTGTAGGAGGATCAGTGAAGCCAACATACCAAAATCCCGGATCCCTGCGACAACTGCAATGATCAGAACGATCAGTGAATAGCCAAGTGTAAGGGACAACTTGCCATAAAAGGCGCTGGAAAATAGTTCTTGTTCAGAGTTAGGTTCCGAGGCTACGGAACGATTGAAAAAGGGGGTGATCCCCAGATCCAACAATATATTGAGGATCAGTGTGAGGTTCAGCAACGCAAAATAGACACCATAAGCAGCGTGGCCGACAATATTCTGCACCTGCCGGTCGATACCGAGTATCCACAGAGGCTTGACCAACAGGTTCAGTGTGATCAGGAGGGTAAGTGAGCGGAAGAATTGCTTAGCCAATGGAGATGGTTTATCCAGCTACCTGAACATTCCGGTTGAAACTTTCGTCGAGTGAGATGAAAGTTTCCGTCCTTTCAATGCCTTTGATCTTCTGTAACTGATCATGTAGGACATACCTCAATTGGTTGATGTCCTTGGCCACCACCTCGAGGAACATGGAATAGTTCCCCGTTGTATAATTAAGCCTGATCAGTTCAGGGATCTTTTTGAGATCCTCTGCAACCTGATCATACAATGAACTCTTTTCCAGGTAGATACCGACAAAAGCGGTGATATCATAACCCAATTGCTTCAGGTCTACGCTGAGCCTGGTGCCTTTGACGATGCCCATCTCCTGCAATTTCTTGATGCGCACATGTATGGTACCTCCCGAAACAAAAAGCTTCTTTCCCAGGTCGGCATAGGAAATACCGGCATCCTCCATCATTGCATGGATGATCTGGAGATCGAGTTTATCCAAATTCAATTTTCCTGCCATTTTGAAATTCCGTTTTTAAACTATTTCAACAATAATTGCAATTAATTGAATAAAATCGATATTTCAAAAATTATTATTGAAATATTTGTAACAAAACGGGCGTTACACTAATTTTATGCCATCAAGCTCTTTTTACGAATACTGTGGGGTGATGAAATTTTTGGCAGACATACCCTCTTGTCTCGGGGGTGGGGGCCAACGGATAAACATTGCATAACGCCGATTCTGCCTGCAGCAGAACCGACTGGGGTTGACCACCAGGAGGTAAGGGATCGCCTCCCTTAACGATGTGCGAAGGCTAACGTCCCCGTGGAGGTTCGAGTCCTCCCCCTACAGCGATGTTTTTTATGCAAAAAGGCCTTCAATTCATTGCTTATCAATGATTTGGAGGCTTTTTTATTACCGGTCTTATAGGAGTCTGATACCGTCTTAGTTACCTTTTCTTTTCCTGACATACTATTCCCTGCCAAATTGCTCCACTATGGACTATAAAACAGCCTATAGGATGGGATTATAATACTCCCCATTTTCGAGACCAAAAGGTTAGGGAGTTAAGTTAAGATTTGGCATCAGAACATTTTTCATCAGGCGGCGGTTT
>CAIKEH010000025.1 GCA_903826405.1 uncultured bacterium | reverse complement strand
GATACCTTCCGGATGGTCCAAATAGAGTAAATAGAGGGTCTTCTCGAGTGGGGTCATCTTGATCTCTATATTCTCGAACTCCGGCAAGAAGATCTTCTTGGATCGGGTGATGAGAAGCCTGCTCAGCGGCGAATCCTGGCGGAAATTCTGGGCATAGAGCATCTTGACCCTGAGGGATTCCATGATCTTCAAGGCCTGGTGGATCGCACGCGGGTCAACCACGGCTTTCAGCCTATCCATGCAAGACTTGCAGATGTCCGCAGTCCGAAGCTTCAGGATGATTTCCTTCTTCTGTTCACAATAGTCGTTCACACAGCCAATGGGGGTCCGGTGTACGATGCTGGCCACTTCTGAATGACTGGTGAATATGTGTTTTTGAAGGACTAAGGCAACCACTTCGTAAGCGACAGGGAAAGATGGGGAACAATCGATGAAATGGCGCCAATCGGCCGTATGGATGAACCCGTTGAAGGGCATCCGATCATCCAGGGAAGCGAACCAATTCTGTTTGTTGGGCACCTCGGTCAGCAGCAATACGAATTCATTATCTGGGATACGATGCCGTTCCCGGTACGCTTTGCACTTGCGAAAAAGCGTTTCCCAGGAAACAAAATCACGTTCCATGGGAAAGGATGTGTCCTCCTTCTGATTATATTCCCGATTTATCAGGTATGTGATCTTTCCAAAATCGGATTCGGACTGCCAGCGCGGATAAAGCTCCTCCTCGTCAAATGAGATCATGGAGTCCGGATCACACTCAAATTGAAGTGGCCCGGGAGCCACTTGGAGCAGGTCGACGACTTCAGTGAACAACTCCCGGGATACCTCTTCGCTTTTAATCAGGTGTATTTTCATCATGCTTGATTACACGGACCGCATAACTTACTTGGAGAGGAAATCGTCAGGGCGCTGGCCTTCTTTCTTGGCCAGCATGTACTTGCTCATGGACTCATTCAAATTGTCCCACACCTCACCCTTCATATTTATCTTTGCAAAAGACATGCTGTTCGACCGTTTGATGGCCATTTGTTCAGCCATGTCCACGGCATCGAGGGTGGCTCCTAAAAAACTGAATGTCCATTGGCCAGTCGCTTCCAGACGCTTAATACTGGATCGGATGTCAGTCAATTTAAAAAACCGGGAGCAGTTTTCGTAGCCATCAGTGAGAATAATGATCACAAAAGTGGGAGGAATGAACGCATCTGAACCAACTTGCAGGCCCTCAAGCTTCTGAACGGTCCAGCCAATGGCGTCCAACAAGGCGGTACTTCCTCCGGGCACATAAGTGCTGATATCCATCAACTTGGACAGGTATGGATCCTTATCCAGCGTCGTGATACTGACATCATCATTGAATAAGGTGAGTCCCAAGCTGATCTCCTGCTCCGGATGAGCTTCCTTCAGGTTACGGATATTACGGATCTGCTCGTTGAACCCAGTGATCGTCTGCTCCTGGCAGTCGCTCATCGAACCGCTCTTGTCCAAAATGACATGGTAATAGGTCTTATTCATATGATGTATTTTTTTAAATGAATTAAACAATAGCTGCGTAGATGATGTCAGGATAGTCGCCGAAGACATATTCCGTCACGGGGCAAAGCCACAATAAATGGTCCGAGGGCTCCCCATGGTCCTTATCCACCCTGTAATAGGCCCCATAATCCACTGGGGCATGGCCCACAGCGTCCAAAACCGCCTGATCCAGCCCTATCCTGATCTTGTGCATCACGATCTCCGACCCCTTGAAATCTTCCGGGGAGATCCGAAGGGTGATCCGGTCCCCCATCTCAGAGAGCTTGTCCAGGAAAGTATCCGCTCCGTCTACCATCATCAGGTTGGCCCTGGTACCCAGCCCCGCTTCGAGGAATTCCGGCAGGTCTGCATACCAGATCCCATCCTCCTTGTAAAATCCGATCGTTTGAACTGCTACGTTTGCTACTTGTGTCATATGGTAATATTTATGGAACAAAATTACTCGGCCCCCATACCGTACTGAAATTCCTGCAACCTTGCAGAAGAAACCGCTAAGAAATTGATAATCAATCTCCGAATTTCACCGCCTCAGATCCCTGCAACCACGCAATGTTGATCAGGCCATATCCGAAGCCCGAATTCAACCCCGTATCCTGAATGAAAAACAGGAACCATCCCCTTTACTTTAGTGGAAATTCCGCCCAAATAGACCCGCTTCTCCGCACCAAACGGACCCCACCGTTTAGTCCGATGATACCGTTGCTTCGAGGTTATCCTATTTGTTTTCCGGTGGCACGGAAGCGATGCGGAAAACGACTGAACATGGCGAACAACCCCATCGGTATGTACAAAAGCATGACTTCGAAAACGACCAAAAATCTGACTTGTATAATACTCCCCATTTTCGAGACCAAAAGGTTAGGGAGTTAAGTTAAGATTTGGCATCAGAACATTTTTCATCAGGCGGCGGTTTTCATTGAGTTTTCAAAGCGGCTATTCGGGGTCTGTCGCGTTGTGTGGTGGACTT
>CAIKEH010000024.1 GCA_903826405.1 uncultured bacterium | reverse complement strand
TTCCGCTTCCGCTTTTCCATCAAATCGATGAATGAATATGAAACCCCCGCCCACGGGGGTTTCTTTCTTTTATGAACTGAATGATGTGTTGATCTGATCGATCAGGATGAAATTCTCTCAGTCTTGATTTTATTGGATGCAGGCTTTTTTAAAAAAGAATAAAAGGGTGTTCCTGGTGCAACATGCATCTAATTTTTTGCATATATTTAAAATCTATTCCTAAAACAAACCTTTTTAAAAAAGCATGAACATGCACCCCCCCTAAATTTTAAAGTTATGAAATCAAAATTCTTGTTTTCTCTTATGATGATGGCAGTAATGGCTTGTAATACCAAGCCATAAGCAACAACCGGGCTGGATGCCAAGAATGAGGCACAATTCAAGGCGAACGAAGCTGTGGTTAAATCGATATTGGAAGCTTTTTCCAAGAAAGACCTGAGCACCGTTTCAAACTATTTGTCAGATGATTTCAAGCATTATTCTCGTGCGATCGGTGACACGGCAACATCAAAACAAGCCTGGCTGGATTCATTGGCGGTTCTGAATAAGTATAGCAATTTGACATTCGAAAATTTTGATATGTACCCAGGGATGACTCCACAAACTGAAACAGAAAACATAGATGTGCGTGTTTACATGACCATCAAAGCCGATGCATCGAATGGCTCAAAAGTTTCTGTATTTTACTATGGACTCTGGGATTTTAACGATGCGGGAAAGATCTATGAGGTCAAAGAATTTTACGATGCGACGGAATTCAAAAGACTGGTCACGGCTGCTGCCCCTAAATAATGGGTTTTCCGCTTCCGCTTTTCCATCAAATCGATGAATGAATATGAAACCCCCGCCCACGGGGGTTTCTTTCTTTTATGAACTGAATGATGTGTTGATCTGATCGATCAGGATGAAATTCTCTCGGTCTTGATTTTATTGGAAGCAGGCTTTTTTAAAAAGAATAAAAGTGTGTTCCCGGTGCAACATGCACCTCATCATTGATGTGCGGTAATGGGGCCCTGGGGCTTGTTGCCATACATGGGAGGGATGGAAAACATTTGGTTGACCCCTCTCTGCACGCCGATGCTGCCGGAGATGGAAAACGTCTTGGCGTCATTGACATACATCAAACCCAACTCTGCACGAGAATATATATTCATTCCTCGCGGATCGAAATAACCATGCCCCATGGGTGTTACGTTTAATCCCGAGGTAAGAAAATCATGGTTGAATCCTCCATAGGCTGGAGCGACCGACAGGCCGGCAAATGCATAGATATTATCATTCAACCTGCGGGTGAGTTGAAGCCCTACGGGAATGGAGAATAGGGGTGATATTCCTCCATATAAAGAACCGAAGCCGCTTGCAAAGCCAGAATATGCATGAAGTGACCAGGGTCGGCTCTTGGTGCTGTCATTCATTTGTCGGCCATCAGGCAACGAATTTCGCGTGTTGGGGAAAGAAGATCCCATTGTCTGATGTGGCTGCGCTTTTGCTACCCAGGATGTGCAGAGCATGATCAGAACTAGAAATGTGCGCATGGAAGAATAGTAATGCATGAATGTACATATAAAAGTCTGGAAATGCCACCCGGGAACGCTCATTAACATATGGGCAAAGGTGGGTGCTGTCCCAAGAGATCGAGGTGGTTAATCAGGCCTTGCCATAAAATATTTCAGTAGATTTACCCTCACTCTTTAAATAAACCCTAAGCTCATGCGCAAGTTGACTTCGCTGCTCCTGCTGTCTGTCCCATCCCTCATATCCATCATTTGTTTTTCCGGATGCGCCAACGACCAAACTTCGAAGGATAAGGCCGTGGCTTTCGATAGTACGGCGCTGATACTCCCGACTGGTTTCACGTCCACCATCGTGGCTGATTCCATCGGTAACATCAGACACCTTACCGTGAACAACCAAGGTGATATCTATGTCAAACTGAGTGCCTTGAGGGATGGAAAGGGTATCTACATGTTGCGCGATACCAATCACGACGGATTGGTTGATCAGCAAATGGGTTTCGGTAATTATCCCGGCACAGGCATCCTTGCCAAGGATAATGTATTGTATGCGTCTTCCAACAGTGGAGTCTACAAATACGCTTTGAACGACAAAGGGGAAGTGGTGGATACGGCCACCCCGGTTACTCTCGTGAAGGGACTGGTGGACAGGAATATGGATAATTCAAAGTCGATTGCGGTAGACGATCAGGATAATCTGTATGTGACCGTGGGTTCCTATAACGAAGGTTGTACAGGTCCAAACTCCGTCGTCGGCATGCCGGGATGCCCATTGCTTGATTCTTTGGGAGGCGTGTGGCAATTCAAAACCAATATTACGGATCAGAGCTACGGCAATTCCATCCACTATGCTCGCGGACTGAAGAATCCGGTAGGCCTCTTTTGGAATAGCAGCACCAAGTCTCTTTTTGCTACAAGCCATGGGCGAGGCAGGTTGGCGGAGAAATTCCCCCAATACTATACGAAGCAGCAAGACCTTGAACTACCAGCCGAAACCTTGTATGAATTAGGTAAAGGTGTAGACGCGGGCTGGCCTTTTGTATATTATGATCAGATCCAGAAGAAGCAAATGCTTTCACCGGAATATGGAGGGGATGGCAAAAAGTCGATCGAAGGAAAATACATCGACCCGGTAGCGGCATTTCCGGCACATTTTGCTCCCAATGATCTGTTGTTCTATACAGGTACCATGTTCCCTGAAAGATACCGGAACGGCGCCTTCCTTGTTTTTCATAACCGATCAGCAGTTATGAATAAAGGCTACCTGGTGGCTTTCGTTCCCTTCCAGAACGGGAAGCCTTCCGGTGCATGGGAAATTTTCGCGGATAATTTTGCGGGCTACGACCTGAGTGTGGGTAAAGGCCCCATTCAACATCGTCCCATGGGTATAGCACAAGGCCCAGATGGTTCTCTGTATATCGCGGATGATATAAAAGGCACCATCTACAGGATCACCTACTCGGAAGCGAAGAAATGATGTTCGGAGGGAATCCGCTATGTCCAATGTACGGTATGGATTTGATGGGGAAACGGCACGCGTTTCATGTCATATCAAGAACATGAAGGTTCTTCCTACTTTCATCACGTTTTAAGGGCATGCTTTCCTGCAACGCGATCGGATTTGCAATCCTATAGTCCATACCAATACACCGTCGAAGAAATATCTATCGTGCCTCCATCCCAGCTCAGCATTTCGAGGTTGTAGCGGAACGATTTTTCAAAGGGGATGCCGTCCAGGTTGCGGGTGCGGGTGAAGGTGTTGTAACCATGTGAACTTTCTTCATCGGCACGTGGAGCATTGGCGAATGGAGTTTGATATATTTCCACCGGAGCCCAGGATGTGTTGTAATAATCCTCCAGCCCCGTGCCGAATTCGACAGGGAAACTGCTTCCATCCACCCAGGCTTTCGCATCTCCTTCACCATACCAGCTTTTCATATGATTATTGACCGAAAGTGTATTTCCTAGATAGATTCCTTTTCCTTTCACATCAATGAATGTCCATTCAATAGGGCCTGTGCTATCCTGACTGGCCACTTTCTTCAGGTCGTAATCGGAACGTACATCTTTGATGTCGGTTCCAAATCGATGACTGACATGAAAGTACAGTGAGCTTTCATCCCATTTCCAAGGTGTAGTTGTCACATTCAGGTCTGCTTTCACCTCCGAGCCGCCGCTATTGAAGAGGGTTATTTTTGCTTTGCTCTTGTAGGGCATGACCCAGCGACTGGTCAGCTGTCCATTTCCATCCACCTCCCGATACCAACTCTTGATGCGGCGTCCGCCGAATCCACTCCCTGCAAAATCTCCAAGCGGACAACGAACCGTTTCCTGTCCATCGAACTCCATTTTCAGGAAAACCGTATTCCAGGCATTCGATAGTTTTTCGGAATCTGCTTCTGATAGTTTGATTGTCAGGTTCTCTATGGCTTGGGAACCCTCCGGCAGGTCAAATGAAATAGATCCTCGTGATGAGATGATCCTGCCAGGCATTTTCTTCTCTTGTCCTTCAATGGCTGGTGGATTCCAGAGGCTGCCCTGGACCTTAGCGAGGGTGGCTCTTTCCTTTCGTAAGTCGTCCAAAGTGAAGGTCTTCACGGTTGTTCCTTTTGCATAGGTCCGATAATTGACGTGGTAATAATGCGGCGTTGGTTTCAGTAGTGTATCAGTGCGTTCGAAAGTAACCTTGCAATGCTCCCGGTAGGGCAGGGGGAGGTACATGGTATTTCCTCTTTCCATCTTGGGACGATGATAGCTGAGCAGTGCGGAACCGATATCGAATCCACCTTTCATCAGATCGTAAGCTTCGATCTGGATGGAGGCGTCTTTTTCATGATCGAAATAGATGCGCAGGCGACCGGTGTTGGTTTGCATCGTTAGCCAGAACCTGACTATCGCACCCGGGCCATCGGCATCCATCATCACATACTCGGTACGTCCGGATATCATCTCCGTCCGGATGAATTGGTTCTGGTCGTCGTTGGCGAACCACCCCGGTTGATCCGGTGAAACGGAATGTCGGTCATAACTACTGGCTTGTCGCATCGTGAATGCAGGCTTGGGCCACCGCGCCACGGATTGTCGGTCGATCATCTCTTCCAGAAGAGCGTGCAGGTTGACAATCATTTTGCCCTGATCTTTTTTTTGATCGATGGAAGACTGTGCCTTCGTCGTTTCCGGGAAAGGGACATGACCAAGCAGGACGATCATGAAGATGACGGCATTTCTCATGGTTGGGGATATATGTTAATGATGAATGTACGGGGTTGTTATCATCGACTCACCAGATGCTTTTCAAGGTATATAGCTGGAAGGAATTGACCTTGATGCCACCCTCCAACATCAATCCCTCGTGATTGGTGAGTTTCAAACCCTCGGCGAGGAAGAGTCTTCCCTTGTCGATATAAGCTTCAACCGAACTTCGGTCGATGAGGAACTCCACCCGATATTTTTGGATATCCGGTTTTTCTCCCGTGAACGGGATGTGGTTGAAGGAGTTGTAATTGCCATCGAAATAAATGATGGGCTCTCCCCGATAATGCAACTCCATGCCCAAGCCTTTGTCCAACTCGAATTCCAGGATCCCGTGATATAGATCACCTTTCAGTTGACTGAGTTCCTTGTTCACCAGATCGATGCCGGTATTCTTCCACTCATATTTTTTGTCATGAAGTTTTTCGATCTCGCGGATCGGTTCGCAGAACAGGCGTACACCTTCGGGCGTAGTACGGAGCGTAAGTTCATTTGGAAAGAGCATCAGCTGGTTGAAGGGCATGCCCTTATGATCTATGTTGCCCCATCCGATCTGTATCCTCCTGCCATCGGGGGCATCATTATAGGTTTGTGCTGCATAGAGTGACCCTGAAGTGTACATGAACTTGCCCGAGGTAGGTATGAACCGGTTCCCATCGAATGTGCCAATCATGTATGTTCCTGAAGCACCATACATCACCCATTTCCTGTTTTGAGGATTGCCATCGATGGAGAGTTCGAAGAATTCGGGGCATTCATAGAACCCATTCACTTTGCTGCGATAGGTCCAGGTCTTCAGATCCTTTGAGTCATAGATGGCATTATAATTTTCATTGTACATCACCAGCACCCATTTTTTCTGGGGTTCGTACCAGAAAACTTTGGGGTCCCTGTCCGGACCCAGCACAGGATTGCCGGCATATTTGCGGAAGGATCTGCCTCCGTCAAGGCTGTAGGCTATATTTTGGGTCATTTTTTTCCCCGAGGCTGTATAGATGGCGACCAAGGCATCCTTTCCGAAGCCGGAAGTATTTTTCTTATCGGTTACGGCGGATCCGGAGAACATGGTTCCTAATGTATCCGGAAACAGGGCATCCGGGAGTTCTGTCCAATGCAGGAGGTCAATACTCACCGCATGTCCCCAATGCATGTTCCCCCAATTGACTTCGTAGGGATTGTGCTGATAGAAAAGGTGATATTCGCCCTTGTGGTAGATGAGGCCGTTCGGATCGTTATTCCATCCCCGGCGAGATGAGAAATGGAATTGCGGTCTTCCGACTTCCTTATATAGGCTATCCTCGCCGGGAAAATGGTCATCCTGATGGATCAGATCGATCCCGCTGACTTTTCGGCTGAACGCCAGTTTCAGGATTTTCCCCTTGAGGGCGGATACATCCCTGAACACCCAGTAGTCAGGCTTGCCCTCGGCGATCCTGATGACATCATAGGTTGAATCTGAAACACCTTCCCTGATCACTACACGTTGCCGATCCTGCTTCTGTTCCACAGGAATGTTGAGGTACTTCTTCTCGATCAAGTACTCCCTGACGATCTCCTGACCGAATGAGCGGCCATGGATGAACGCCAGTAGCAGGATGGCTATTCCGTATTTCATGCGTTGTTCATTTGATGTTGCACTGGTATGAGCTCGTCCGATACCGGTCATTTTCCCGTAAAGAATGTTGTCAAAGGTGAATGTAACGAAAATCGACCTTGAGGATCCGATTGGGTTATCCGAAAGTTCCCCGATTCCCATTCCGAATCGAGACTGTAAAAATGGCAAAGCAAAACCTCCCATCAGGTCCTATATGATACATGGTATTCCAGCTGTTTACTGAAAATGAATATCGATCCAGGGCCGCACGGAAATGATCTGTAAGTTCAATGCAAGTGTCATTTCTCCATATGAATTTCTTGTGCGCCAAGTGTAGGGTGGGGAAGCCGATCTTATTATCTTGTGCCGATGTGGAAGCAATATAACAAAGAGTGCCCTTCTGCCTCTTTGTTTGAACGGTGATCAATATCGGTTGGGATCAGTTTTTCCTGAACACGAGGAAATGTTGCCAGGGAAGATTTCCCATATTTTTTTCGAAACTGAACCCGGCGGCTTTCAACTCCTGCACGCACTGTTTTTCACTCATCTTGTGTATCGGTTTGATGGGGACGGATGGGTCTTCTGCCCGGAATTCGACCAGAACTAGTCTACCACCAGGCTTCAGCGCATCTGACATGGAAAGTCCCATCTCGTATGGGTAAGATAATTCATGGTACACATCCACCAAGAACATGAGGTCGATGCTGGATGAAGGAAGATTTACCGTTCTTTCCGTACCCAATACAGTGACCAAATTGTTCAGCTTGTCTTTTTTTATTCGTTCATCCATGTATCTGATCATCTCCCGTTCCACATCAACTGCGTATACCTTGCCTTTTCCCAATTGTTTCGCGATGCGGAGACTATAATATCCGCTACCCGCACCGATATCGGCGACATTCATGCCCGGGCGAACATCCAAATTTTTCAAGACCTGAGCTGTGTTCTCCTCTTCATCCCGTTCTTTTCTTTCCAGCCAGTCGATCCCGTAGTGGCTCATCACCTGGGCGATCTGTCGCCCCATGTACCATTTGTTGATGCCATTGGCATCGCCGGGTTTATAGATGTATCTTTCCTGCCCGCTTATGATACCCTGTATGAACAGCGACATCAATAAAATAGTTAAAGCCCTTTTAGGCAATGAAATAGGTCGTTCTTTCAACTGCAGGGCTATTATCAGGTATCCGATCATGGCATTCCCCATTCACTGTGAACGATAATGGTAAAGATGTTCGCCATCAGATAACAAATTAAGTAAGTTTTGACTCCTTGGATGCAACAATTAGTGGAGAAGGCTTGTTTCTCTATCGGCCACCCATCCGGATCCTTGGGAAATGCCGCACCATTTTTAACGATTCATTTATATGGATATGGGTCGAGATCCAGCCATTATAGCTTTGAAAAATCACTAACTTCACTACTGTGCTCGGGTGGATGAACTTGTATCCCGGGTCAGAAAACCCAAGATCATGAAACATACATTCGCGGTCATATTGATCGCTCTTTCCTTAAACGCATCAGCCCAGCTCACCGTGCGGGAACAATTCGACAAAATCCTGACGGTGGATCAGGCTCAGAAATACGTCGATGCCAATTCCAATCTCAAGCCCGCCCTGTTGAATCTTTCCTATGGCAAGGATACTGCCCTCATCGACAAACGTCTTTTGAAGCAGAACAAAGGGGATGTGTTCTCCGTGGCCTATGTCACGTACAAGGTCATCGATGTGAAGGAGACTGTACAGTATCGGTCTTCCTATGTTTTTTTGGATGGAGGTTCCCTTTCCAAGTCCGAGATCGATAGCTTGAAAAAAGTCATCCTTAAGAAGTATTCCGATGGGGTTCCCTTCGAAAAACTTTCAGACGAGTTCACCATGGACGGTAACAATACCCATGGCGACACGGGATGGTTCTTCGGTGAGGAAACGGTCCCCAAGGAATTGCAGGATGCGATCAAGAATCACAAGAAAGGTGAGGTGTTTTTTGTTGATGTGCCTGAACGTCAATGGAACTACATCGTACTCAAAACCTATGATGATGACCTGAAAAAGGATATTGTTGTGCTCAGGTCGAACGGCCGATGACCATTTCCTTAGCAACTGACAGACGCATACATTATCCGCAGGTGATCAGCGTGCCAGAATACAGGCACCTGTCCATGCCATGGCTTCACCGGTAAGTTGAACTACCCCATCTGATAAGGTAAAAAGATTTAACTTACTTCTTTTCCTGTCTCGGAAAAGTGGACATACATGAAGCATTCCATAGCCCTCAAGATCTTCGCCCTCGCCGTGGGCATACTCGTGCTGATGATGATCGTTTCGATCATGAACAGCGTTGCGGTGATCAAGTTGGGACAGAACGTGCAGGCCATTACCACTGTTGGCGTGCCGGTGGCCAGAGATGCCGCAGACCTGAATGAAGCTGGTTTGCGACGCAGGATTGCTTTCGAACGTCTTTATCGCGAGTATGGATCGCCTCAACCGGATCCGCAGGTCATATCTGAGGCTGAACCGAATTTCGAAAAGTTCTCCAAAGCTGTTGAAACGGGGGTGGCACAAATGAGGAAAGACCTGTCCATCTTACCCAACGACCCCAAAGAGCAGGAACTATTTGTTAAGGCCCGCGAGCTTGTAACACAGATAGAGTCCATTTTTGAGCAGCAAGGGGAAATGGCGCGGCATATACTCAAAAACAGGAAAGAAGGGGTGGGTGGAAACAACGATGAACTGATGCAGATCAATGTTCGAGCCCAGACCTTGCTTCAGGAGAAAAGATCACAGTTGCAGGATATCGGTAGCGAGATCGCCTTGAATGCATCCGCAAAAGCGAAGAAAGGAGAGATAGGTGTGCTCTGGAGCAGTCTTTTCATCACTTTGTTGGCATTGGCACTTGGTCTTTGGGGGGCATGGGTTCTCTCCCGAAAATTGGCCAGGCCCATTATGACCTTATTGAAATCTACACAGGCGGTACATCATGGCGATCTGGGCGTCACCATCCAGGGTCTTCCTGATGATGAGATCGGCAGGCTGGGCGATAGCCTCAACGAAATGATCGGTGAGTTGCGCAGGAAACAGGAATTGCAGGCGATGATCAGCACCTATATAGATCCACGCATCGTAGAAAAGGTCATCCTTCCTGGGCGCCCCGAAGTGCTGGCTGGACAGAAGCAGATCATGACATTGCTTTTCACTGACCTGGTTGGTTTCTCGACGATCTCGGAACAGTTATCACCTACAGCCTTGGTGAAGTTGGTTAATAGATACCTGACCATTATGTCCGAATGTATTCAGGCCGAGCAGGGCATCATCGACAAGTATATCGGCGATGCCATCATGGCCTATTGGGGTCCACCTTTCATTTCCGAAGAAGATCAGGCCGCTGCAGCATGCCGTGCTGCCATTCGTCAAAGAGATGCCCTTACCGAATTCCGGAAAGAACTCCCCGATCTGTTAGGCTTACGCAAGGATCTTCCCCTCATTGATATCCGGATAGGCTTGGCCACCGGTGAAGTGGTGGTCGGGAATATCGGTAGCGATACCACCCGTAGCTATACGGTCATCGGGGATACCGTTAATCTGGCCTCCCGACTCGAATCCGCCAACAAGGAATATGGAACCCTCATCCTCATTTCTGAAGGCACGATGCGCATGGCCGACCTCAAGGTGGAAACCCGCGAGATAGACCAGATCGTGGTGAAAGGTAAATCCGAACCGGTCAAAGTATATGAACTTCTTTCCCGTCAGAATGAGCTTTCCCCAGAATGGATACAACGCCGTTCCAGATTCAGCGATGGACTGGCCGCATATCGAAAGCAGGACTGGGTGGCGGCAAGCATGATCTTTGAGGAGCTGGCCGATAAGTACGGGGATAAGCCTTCCAAAGTATTTATGAATCGTATCAGTCTAATGGAAAAGCATGCCCTCGGCTCAGGTTGGGATGGTGTATGGAGGATGACACAAAAATAAATGCTTCTTTTTTAAGTACCATTTTCAGGCGATCCCCTAGCCATCAACGAATAAGTATGGCATATACCCCCATCAACTTCAATGGACATCTTGATTAGCCATCTGATTTCTCATGATAGTTTATGGATCAAGCAAAACGATTGCTTTAAGAGGCATGCATCTCCATCAGTTGCTTGCGGATCCTCTGACTGACACTTTCGAAGTCCGACCTGATGGTGATTACAGATCCGGAGACAGTGGGCATATGCCCACTTTCTATCCTCATGCCGGAAGATGGCATGCCGATGACATAACCTGCCCGCGCCCCGGGGAGTTTTCCTCCTTCCTCACTTACAACCCCTCCAAAACGATGAGGTTGTGTGAAACAATTGTTCTCTATGATATCATACCAAAGTGCCACTTCATTTTTGATCACGTTAAAATCATTACCCATGCCCAGCCCTGAATATACTCTATCGAAACGCAGGAGTTCCCTTTTCTCATGACCGAGATCACTCCTGTGGATATCAACATATATCCCATCTTCCCGTTCTTCCATATCAAAGGTGTCTCCTTTCCAGAGTTCCAATCCTTCCTGGATGGCTTTTTCCATGGCTATCCCCACTTCCGGAGCAATGCCGATGCATCGGGTATTGATGATCGTCTTATGCCGGAAGAGGGAGATCACGTCTGTCAGGGGAAGTCTCTTCAGAATTTTCGGAATGCTTTTCTGCCATATGAGTAGTACATCTTCTGCTTTCATGCCTTTCCCACCTTGTTCAACGGGAGCTGTCAGGTTCTGGAATAGCTCAATTGCTCCGGTATATTCACCTTCTTTCCCATGAAGTAATTCCTCTTTGTTTGTCGCCTTATCGAATGCTTCTGGAATGGCGGGCTGTTCTGGATTGAAAACCTGGCCTTTTTCATAAACGAAATGCATGTCCCCATGCCGGGATATCATGGTTTTTGAACCCTTATGTCCCCTCTTCTGATCCAACATGATCAAGTCGTATGTGGTCATGCCGGTACCGATGTATAATATGCTTTCATTCTGGTCTCTTTCCGTCATCCGCTTGGCTGTTTCCGGACACCAGGGATCCAGTGTCACCCGGTCACTTTTTGTCATGTTCTTCATGAATGAGGGGAGTATCGCGGGGCCATGTCCAGTGGCGGCAACCCAGATGTCCGTGATGATCTTATGATCCTCCCCATTATCCAGATTCATGACCTGTAATTCCTTGCCACAAGAATTGCGCATGGCGCTGAGGTGAATCACCACCCTTTTCTTTCCCTCCCGGATCGCAACGGCTTCGGCCATGATGGGAACATAATGTATGTGAAGTCCTCTATCCTTTGCCCTTTGTTTGGCTTGTTCCAACCGGTCAAGACAATAATTTTTATACAGTGATCTGGGAAATGAGCCACTTCCCGCATTGAACTTCTTGTCTCCCATCTGAATTTTGAAAGTCTCCGGCCATTTACTGCGGTCGGCACTGTTCAGCCAGTTCAAGTAATCATGCTGATGATCATGATAGCCATCCATCCTTTCAGGGGCCAGATTCACCTGATGCATGTCGTCGCACTCCGCATAAGCGATACCGCCCCCTTTTCGTTTTTCATGAGACTCGATCTCGTAGATGGTCATATCAGAAGTAGCAGCGTCCAGTAGATAGATCTCCAACCAAGTGCCAGCAAATCCCATTCCGATGATGGCGATAGAGGGCAACTGGCTTTCGTGTGTTTTCACCTGTTTCATGTTGCATTGGTTTGTATCCGGCAGCGCCTGCCTGATGATGGGAATGTTTCAATGATGGATCTGCTCTTGGATCCAATTAGTGGTTTAATCTTTATATTTATGCATGGAATAGAAGGGTGGTCTGCGATGAACGCCTTTTCTTCAGGGTTTACCGTCTTGACTTTTGCAATATTACCCTTTTCCCAGTAATCTCACCCTTCCTCCTACCTCCACCTGAATAAAGATTTGCAGGATTGTCGTCTTTGTCGATCGTAGGAATTAATTGTGATCTCTATCACGCGGATCGTTGAGCAGTTCGGGATCTGGCAAATGTGGTTTATATAAATTGAATGAAATGAGCACTGAAAAAAAATTCATTCCGGCTTCCTTTTTTGGAATCGTAATGGGTCTGGTGGGTCTTGGGGATTGCTGGCGTGCGGCATCCAAACTCTGGGGGTTTCCGGAAGCCATTGGAGAAGCGGTCATGTACCTTGCATTTATCGTCTGGTTTGTACTTCTGATCGCCTATATTGCCAAATGGATTCTTGCTCCGGAACAGGCAAAGGCAGAATGGCACCACCTCATACTAGGTAAATTCATCGGACTCATTGCAGTTGCCACACTTCTGGTGGTGGTTGCCATTGAGCCACATTTCCCTGCACTCATCAATCCACTTTTCATTCTGGGAACAATTTTCCAGTTGGCTTATGGCATCCATTTCACCACAACTGCCTGGAAAGGCGGCAGGGATCCGTTTACGATCTCACCGGCGATCTACCTTCCGACAGTCGCAGCCAATTTCGTCAATGCTTTCGTGGCGGGATACATCAACCACCCCACGATGGCCATTTTCTTCATTGGTTTTGGACTCTTTTCCTGGTTGTCTCTGGAATCAGTCATCGCCAACCGGTTGATCATTCAGAACGCCCTCCCGGAGCCGATGCGACCTCTGATGGGGATCTTGATGGCACCTCCATCTGTTTGCTGCCTGGCCTATGTTTTTATCAATGGTAAGGCCGGACCTGCCCCAGATCTGGCAGCACAAATATTATTGGCATATAGTTGCCTGATCTTCCTCAACCTATTGCGGATGATGCCTTGGGTTGCCAAGCAGCCTTTCAACGCATCGTACTGGGCTTTCAGTTTCGGCCTCGCGGCAATCACTTTTGACCTCCTTTTTTTCCGGATCAGGGGTGCTCACCCCATATATGAATGGCTGGGTAAAGGGATGTTCATCATCACCAACATCGTATTGGCCATCCTGATCGTGAAGACCATTCAGTTGTTTCTGACCAAGCGACTCCTCCCGCCACCCTTACCGTTATAATCCGGCATGGACAAGTAAGCTTATTGCTGAAGTTCAGAGCTGGGTGACCTTTTTCAGGTAATATCCTTTCGGATCAACGATTGGTGGTGTATTACTTTCCACCCTGATGCCCTCCTTGCTCATGATCATATTGATCGGACCTTTGTCCGTGTTCAGTTCCAAGGGGAGTGGCATGAAGTAATTGACGAGGGAGACATGATATTTATGGTGATCGATCTCCTTCACAGTGAATTCAAGCACCTCTGTTGTCCTTAGAAAGAAATCGAAGAAAGGTTTCAAGTCTTTTCCAGAAGCTGAGCTGAACAATTGTTCCACGTCGGTGGTCGTTACGAAATTGTCATACGTATACTTGGGATCCGTGGCCAGTTTTTTCAAAGTCGGGAAGAAGATACTGTCACCGATGAGGTAACGTAGGCTGTGGATGAAGAATGATCCTTTGAAATAGATATCGCGGGTATAGGTGGCTTTTTCCGTGACCTGCTCACCCTGTACCACGGCTTTTTTGTTGGTCACGTATCTCCTGTGCTGGCCGATATTTTCATCATATGCTTCCAGACCTCCCAATTCAAAATGGGCGAGTGCCTCGGCATAGGTGGCAATCCCCTCCTGGATCCACATATGTGCCCAATCTTTGTTGGTCACTTTGTTCGCCCACCATTCGTGTGCATATTCATGGAAAAGATTGTCTGAATAATCATGCCCACCGATCTTCACATACTTGAACCCGTTGTTGAAGGTGATCATGGTCTGGTGCTCCATGCCTGAATTGGGAACTTCTGCGATGCCGATCTTTTCCTTGACCCATGGGTATTCCCCGAAATATTTCTCCAATATGCGAGTATCCCTGGCCTTGGTGTCCAATACCTTTTCCGCATGGGCGGTATCTTCTTCCAATACATAAAACTGCATGGGAACCACATTCCCGTTTGTGGTGGTGTACTTACGGCTCACCACTTTGTATTTGCCGATGTTGAAGACGATGCAGTAATTGCTGATAGTGTAGTTGGTCTTCCAGTGGTAGGTTGATCTCTGCTTTCGGGTGGTGACCTCTTGCAGCAAGCCAGGCCCGGCAACTACCAAACCCTTAGGTATGGTGATGAACAGATCCGCACCCTCATTGGGTTCATCACTGGGATGATCTTTGCAGGGGAAATAGAATTTACCTCCTTCACTTTGGCAGTTGATGGCCATCCAGGGATTCCCGTTCCTGTCCGTCGACCAGTTGAAACCGCCATCCCAAGGTGCCCTCACCGGAACGGGCGGCACTCCTCCATAATCGATTGCTACTTTCTGTCTCCCTTTGGAAAATCCTTTTTCCGATGTGATGAAGATCTTATCATCAGTTTGAGAGAAGGCAACCATTTTATCATTCACTTTGATCCGACCCACCTTGAGGGTATGTACGAGGTCGAGCAGGATGGTGTCTGCATTTTGCCCGAGAATCATATCCACCGTCACTGTTCCTTTGAATGATCTTGCAGGTATGTCGACGTCCAGTGCCAGGGTATAATGGCGGATATCCATATTTGCCTGGATGGGATTCAATACGCCACCCGAGGTCACATAACTCAGATTGCTGGTCTGTCCGATCGAGGGGTAGACGGATAGAATATTGAAACAGAAAATCATCAGGGCTATACCCTTTTTCTGCATGTATATGTTCATCCCATTTTCTTGGATCTTATTCTGTTTCATCTGGAAGTCCTTATTAGATTAAGCATGTTTATTACCATGTACAGTGTTCTGTCTGTGCGTTCCTCTTAAGATAGGAAAAGTGTCTCTATCGGGGAACCTCGCAGATAATTTCATAACTTCTCTCCAAAATGACCCCATGCCCGGAGATACTCCTGTCATTCATGTAAACATCGATGGTGTTCGAGAAAACACTTACGACGCCATAGTCATCGGATCGGGCATCAGTGGCGGCTGGGCCGCCAAGGAACTCTGTGATCAGGGATTGAAAACACTTGTCCTGGAAAGAGGAAGGAATGTGCAGCACAACAAGGATTATCCGACCACGCTGAAAGATCCTTGGGATTTCGCCCATCGCGGGCAACTGCCACTGGCGATCACTCAAGAGAATCCGATCATCAGCAGGTGCTATGCATTCGACGAGACGGCACAGCATTTCTTCGTTAAAGACAAGGAGCATCCCTACGTTCAGGAGAAGCCCTTCGACTGGATCAGGGGTTATCAGGTGGGTGGCAAGTCGTTGATGTGGGCACGGGAGACACAGAGATGGAGTGATTTTGAATTCGAAGGTCCCCAACGAGATGGTTTTGCCGTGGACTGGCCGATCCGGTACAAGGATATCGAGCCTTGGTATGCACATGTGGAACGATTCGCAGGGATCAGCGGCAACCGGGATGGTATCGAAAACCTGCCGGACGGGGAATTCCTTCCTCCCTGGGAGTTCAACTGCGTGGAGGACATGATGCGCGCCCGTGTGAATGCGCATTATCAGGACAGGAAGATGATCATGGGCAGATGTGCACACCTGACCCAACCGAACGAAATCCATTTGCAGCAGGGCAGGGGTAGATGTCAGGCGCGCAACATCTGTCAGCGGGGTTGCCCCTTCGGTGCGTATTTCAGCTCAAATGCATCCACTCTTCCCTGGGCTTTGAAAACGGGAAACCTGACCATGCGGCCGGATTCCGTGGTGCATTCCATCATTTACGATGAACAGAAAGCCAAGGCCACCGGGGTCAGGATAATAGATGCCCATACAAAAGCGACCACCGAGTACTTTGCACGGATCATTTTCGTGAATGCTGCCTGCCTGAACAGTAATCTGATCCTCCTCAATTCAACTTCCGCTCGTTTTCCCAAAGGGCTGGGAAATGACCATGATATCCTTGGTCGATACATGGCCTTCCAAAATTACCGGGGCTCCATTTCTGCAAACATCGATGGGCCATTAGATAAATATTACTATGGCCGCAGGCCGGTATCATTGCTCATGCCCAATTTCCGAAACCTGCATCGCCAGGAAACTGATTTCAAAAGAGGTTATTTGGTTTTCTGGGGAGCTGTTCGAAATACTGGAACGACTACGCAACAAGGGATCGGTTCAGAACTTAAGGAATCGTTGTCCGAAGCAGGTGATTGGAGTGTGTACATGTCCATGCAGGGCGAGGTCATGCCCACCTACGATAAGCACGTCCGCCTCAGCGTTGAACTTAAGGATCCCTGGGGTATCCCTCAATTGATCACCAGCATCGGTTACGATGAAAACGACGAAAAGATGCTGAAAGATTTCCTTCTTCAAGGTTCTGAAATATTGGAGGTGGCGGGTTGCAGGAACATCGTTCCCCGTGATTCAGGTCAGGCTCCGGGATTGGACATCCATGAGATGGGCGGCGTACGGATGGGGAAGGACCCCGCCACCTCCATGCTCAATGGAAACAATCAGTTGCATGCGTGCCCGAATGTTTTCGTTGCGGATGGATCCTGCATGACCTCTACCGGGAATCAGAATCCTTCACTGACCTTCATGGCGCTGACTGCACGTGCAGCGAATATCGCTGCCGGACTCTTGAAGAAGGGAGAATTGTGATACTAGTTGGCGCGTACTCCTTCGTTCATCCATTCCTGATCGGATGATGGTTGCCTGAAAACAAATCCAGGTTTTCTTGAATAACTTACCAAGCTGAATGCTAAAAGCAATGGACTGGAAAGCTGGATTATACGACCCTGAAAAAAAAGAGGGAAGGCTCGCCTATAACTCCGGAAGCGATCATTTTTTCATTGAATTCTGATGATGCAAAGAACGCTCTGGCTATTCCAAGATCAGTAATCGAGGTCAGGACGTTCAGCAGATTATGCCCAGAAAAATCCAATGCCAAATGGTGTTGCGAAAAATCATAGCCGACCAATTTGTCAGTAAGGCCTGCATCGATCCTCAAATGATTATATCCATCAAATGTCTTCTTCCAATCCGCGTAGTGTTTGATCTTCTGTGAAACCTGAACACCGAAGGAAGATCCTTCCATGAATTTTTCATCGAGGAACTGAGTTTCCAGAAAATTGAAAATGGGAACGCCTGAGACCCCGGTATTCTTAAACAATTCAACGAGTGCAGGGTGTAAGGAAAATTCCCTCGCTTTATCCAAGTCTTCCATAGTCATGACGATGAGAACCATGTTTTCGTCATCCAATCCTCTGCAAATGAGCCGATCTTTGATGCCAAATGATGCCCGGAATTCCGCCGAAGTTTCATGGGCCTGTGTGAATTTATCATAATCACTGACCCTCAGCGACATCAACAGGGTATTTTCGTTCACGCCGGCAGAGCCTGGAATTTGAGTCATTTCTTCTTTCGTCACAGCATTGAATTTGATTGAATTAGAGAGAATAATCTAACATTAGCCTGAATGCAAGCATGAAGACTCCGGTTGGGATTTTCATACATGACCAGCATAACAAATGTAATGAATGCAAATGAAGTAGTGGATAAACTTTGCTATTTGCCGCTTCCAGTCGGACCGTAAAATTCATCCTTCTCCTCAAGGCCCCGGATATGATGTTTTTGAGGGATCATTCTTGATCTGAAGAAAATGATCGGTAGCAGAACTCATGCCCATAAAAATGGGAAGATCATATGGTAAGGTGGCTAGTAACAGATAGTCGATGGCTTCTATATGAATGGAATGTTCAGGAAGCAGATCTCGGCAAGACTAAATTATTCGAAGCCAATGTGTCAAATTGCATTCAAAACACCGTTCAGTTACAATTGTAAGCAGGTATGTTTTGAAATTTTCATTTCCATCATATTTCTCAATCATGTAGTGATTAGGGTTTTATGGAGTGCCTGCCGCATAGGGTAAAATACGACCTGCTGTACAGGTATGATTATGAAGTTTATTTGAGCGAAATTGTAGGGTGGGATCGCTCTTATATCATTATGACTTTTATTTTAAAAAGATGAGGCCATTTATTTTCCTTCTTCCCATCATTGTTTTTCTTTCGTCCTGTACGCGTGAGTCTATTTTGAAGAAAGAAAACATCGGGACTATTCCCATTCCAGGTGCCATGGTTGGTGCATCAGTATCGCCCTCGGGTTTGAAAGTGGGTATATACAGCGGTACGGGCGCGGAATCCAGCACCACGCTCGCATTGTATCGTGCAGTGGCGGCAATGGGTTACCAGCCCATGGCATTGACATCCGCCGACATTCTCGCTGGACGATTAACCACGGCGAACTTCAATGTGTTCATCATTCCTCCGGGGGAGGATGGCACGAAATGCTGTGTAGGGAAATTTTCCGCTACGGATGGATTGGACAAGATAGCGACCAAGACGGCCATCAAGACTTATCTCAATAATGGAGGAGGTGTGGTCGCAGAGGAGGCGGGAGCCTTTTACAGTTCCATGAATGGCGGTACCCTGGACATTTATTCGGGCAACTACACGAACGTTACGAATCAGATCGGCAAAAAGACATTCACCATTACCGACGCCAATTTTGGCAGCGGATCACAGGATGGGTGGCATTCCTATGGCGGTGGTTATTTCCCGACGCCCCCGTCCACAGTTGGAGTGGTTGCGGTCAACAGCAGCAACCAGGCAGTCATCGTGAAGCAGTCTTATGGTGCCGGGCGATTGATCATGACTTCCTTCACACTTGAATTGAGGGGCGATACCGAACTGGACTGGACAGTATGGGACAATTGGGAGATGGGCAACGTCCATGCCAATTCAGTGGGAGTCTGGAAGATGCTCGGCAGGATGATCAACTGGGCATATTCAGGAACGGCCTTTGAACCCACGATCACTGAAACACCTAATCCTGCCGGTGCGCGTATCGCCATCGTAGCACAACACACCGCAGATGGAGGCGCCTGGCCGGGCTTGTTGCCAGCTGTGGGTCGTGGAGTGGAATACTCGGGAAATATACCTCTAGCCATCCGATTCAAGGATATCATTAACGGAAAATTGACGACGACCAACTTCAAAGTGGTCACTTTCCCAGGTGGATATGCATATGGTTATAAAACCGGGCTAGCGGGTTATGAAACCAACATCAGGAATTTCGTCACCGCCGGTGGAGGATATTATGGTATCTGCGCAGGTTCTTTCTATACGCCTTCAACCATAGTATGGGACAAGAAGAATTATGATTATCCCCTGAAATTGTATGCCGGGCAGGACGTTGGGCCGATCAATGATATCGTAGCGTGGCCTGGATATCAGTCAAGTTCCATCACGTACTCAGGCGATAATGTCATCGGCGAATTCGGAAATGTATCCGTCATGTATTACGGTGGCGGGTATCATACCATACCTACGGACGTACAACAAGGCGCGCATGTATATACTGCCGGTGTATTCGCCAGCAGTTCAGCCGTGGGTAAGGCAAATCTGGTCCGATACGCTTATGGCAACGGGCATGTGGCACTTTCCACATCACATCTCGAGGCCCTGATGGGTTCCAACACAGATTGGATGTACTGGGATAATTATGATTACACGACGGGGACTGCACTTACGAGCGCCGGTCTGCAATCCTGGAATGTCATGAAGGCCATCTTCAATAATTGGTTGACGATACAATAGGATTGTTACAACCTTTATCCGTTCTGGCATATGTGAAGGAGCCTACTAGCGATGAGCAGGTTACGCTCAATTTTTCTTGAATGAAGATCAGTCGAACACGATCTTCCCGAACTTCTCATATTCATGGAAGCTTGGCCCCGTGAGTTTCCAGGCCCATTCCGCCATATCCTTGTCATAGTCGATCCTGTAAAAGTTTGCTCTCCATTGAGTTCCTGCGGTGGGGGGTACATTCTGTAGTGGAAAAAGCAATTTGAAAGGGATGAATATCTCCCCTGTCCAGCCTGTCACTTGATCACCAGACTTGTTGATCGTTGCTTTGTGACGGGTCATCCGGTCTCCTTCATAATGCCAAGGCCTCCATCCATAAAACTTACCCATATAGTTCGGTACCAAGATGGGTAACTCATAATTATATGGAGAAAGTTCATACTCCAAATAGATGACTGAGCTTTCCTCCGGCCAGAAGAAAGCCTCCACTACATCCTCGTTGTAAATGTCTGCAAAGTCTTCTCGCAGTGTGGAACTGATCTTCCCATCCTCACAATCATAAAGTAGGTAGATGCCTTTTTCTGACCAGAGTATCTTCATCGTAGTCTTGTATTCTACGGCACCTTGCCTTTTCGGGATGACCAAGCTTTCCGCCCTGCTCCATTCAGGTGCTGATCCGTTACCGGTCAGTTCGAAATCGACAGTCTTCTTCAAATGGATGATATCGGGCGGCGCCTGCTGTGCTGAAAGCATCATTGGTAAGAGGATGGAGTACAGGATCGTTTGGCAGAGAGTGGAATATATTTTCATGTTGAGGAGTTGATCTTTCATTTGGATAACATGGGGAACAATTTTCTGATCTCTGTTTCTGAAGGTTGGTTGCCATATTCACAGATCTCGAATGCCTCCGCATGGATGGCCTTTGCTGCTTTATCGGGGCCATACCATTTGGCCAGTGATGCCCGCACTTCAGGCTTGATCGGATCGTCATATCTTTTCATCAACCACTTGAATCGCTCTTCTTTACCTGAAGGCACCTGATCTTCATAATGATCCACCCAAGGCATCCATTCATAGAATTGGGATACATGTGCATCAAAGGCGGATATCTTCTTCTCGAAAGTGGAGCTAATATCGATGGCAATATCTGGCCGGAATGGATTGGGACGTTGAAACCCATCTTCGGAATAGAGGAATACGGGATTCTTCCTGAGGGCAGGCACATCGTAAGCGATATTGGGAACAGCTACCATGTATGCTGCGTCCTGTACCAGTACTCCAGTGTACCGGTGGTCGGGATGATAGTCGTTTGGCCTGGGGGCGATCACCACATCGGCTTTCCATTCGCGGATCTTGCGGATGATCTGTAACCTGACCTCCAGGGTCGGCATCAGCATGCCATCATGGTTGTCCAGCACATCATAGATGACACCAAGCCTTTTGGCAACCTCCTGTGTTTCGGCATACCTTCTTTCTGCCAATGCTTTGCCTTGCATCTTGTGGTGTCCGGCATCACCATTGGTCACCGCGACGAACTTGACGGCATATCCCATCTGTGAAAGGAGGACGGCCGTTCCTCCGAATTCACCGTCACAGTCATCCGGATGTGCGCCGATGACAATGACCCGCGTCTTATTTTCCTGAGCTTGTACAAATACAGGAAGAGTGGAAAGTAAAATGTTGAGGAAGATAGATCTCATGGTGATTGATTTTTGATCTGGAGGTAAAAGTTAGCCTATTTTGGGAGGATATGGGAAGCGCAAAACTTGCCCATCATTTGCCGTGGTCAACTCACCCAGCGGTAACTGCAACCAGTCCTGAAATGGATGGAAACTATCCCCTTCAGGTTCTCTTTCAAATGATCGCATAGCAACCGCATGCCGTATTCCTCCGAAGTTCCATGATCGATGACCACCATGGGCTGACCGCTGTCGTGTGCATATTCTCCCTGTATCCACGTGCGTATCGTATCGCTGATGCAGATGTAGAGATCCGGATCAAGGTCTCCATAAAGCAGTGGGTCGCAAACATATCCACAGCCCACACCCACCGTCCTCACCATCCTATCCGGATCGCCATAAAAGTGCACGCCAGGCTGTCCGGCTTCCTTCAATCCTTGGGCGATCTGTCGGGCCGCTTCCAAAGCTGACTGTTGCGGCACCTGGTATACGTTGTAATAATCCCGGGAACGAATGATGTCTGCATTCTTGTATCCGATCGCCTGGCCCAGAGCATAGGGCATGCTTATGTCTTTCAACGTATCAATGACATCGTGGCATCGTATGATGACGAGACCATTATCCAGTATCCATTGTTTTTTTTGATCCCGGGCCTCGATGTATTTTTCCCGGATGGGAGATACCGCAGCAAAATAGTCACTCTTACTTTCCTGAAGGTCCCAGTGAGTGAAGAATGTGGGCTCGTGCGCGACGAGCACATTCACACCGTTACTCACCGCCTCGCGACAGACATCCCAATAAGGCATCCAGCAAGTGCCGATCTTCTTGATCTTCGTAGCCGGATCACCAATGATGATCCTGTCTGTGCTGGGTTCGGGGACGGACTTGAGGGATCTAAGGTATTTCTGCAAGTCACCGGCAGTCTTCAGATCAGAAGTTGAGGGGAGATCTGTTGCCATCAATCCGACGGTCAGTCCAAGCCCCATTTTCTGGAGGAACGCTTTTCTATCCATACGCTTAAAGTTCAAGGGTCAATTTCAAAATGCCATTATCATGACAGGCGCATCAATCAATTTGATCAGCCCGAAAATCAGCTCTAATCAGAAAAAATGAAGCACGATCCTTACGGGTCGTGCTTCAATTTGGGTGGAACAGTATCAAATGCTATTCACGAATTTGGCACAACCCTCCATAATCGCGGGGTCGGATTCCATCTCGACGAAGATGTATTTCAAGCCGCCCACTTTGGCAGCGGCAAAGAAGTCTTTCCAATCCACGATGCCTGTTCCCATGACCACCTGCTTCTTGTTGTCGTTCGGCGCATAATCCTGCAGGTGTGCGGATATAAATCGGCCGGGGAATTTGCGGAAATAATCCTGTGCCTTGTATCCCGATGTGATAGCAGCTACCTGAAACTGCATCTTCACCAGCGAGCCGTCCAGGTTGTCCAGCATCAGGTCATATTGTGGACGGCCATCGAGTTTTTCGTCGAACTCCCCATTGTGGTTATGGTATCCGGCGATCATGCCCCCTTTTTTGACCATCTCTGCATAGTGATTCATTTGATCGCAACGTTTCTTCACCTCATCAGCGGTCTTGGCCATAAGGCCGCCAGAGCACACCATGTGCTTCAAGCCGAGTTGGTTCGCAAATTCGATGCGTTCAGCCAAGCTGTTGTCGTCCATGATCTCGTTCCAGGTGAAATGGCAGCTGGTGGTCTCCAACCCAGAGTCGTTGGTGATCTTTTTCAGTTCCTTTCCTGAATATTTCACCAATGGCGTGAACGGACCCTGATAGCCTTTGGGGCTACACCATTCTACATTTTTGTAACCATAACTGGCCAGCCGGCTCATGGTCTCCTGAGGTTTCTGGGAGATCTCTTCACGAAAAACGTAGGACTGGAATCCTAGCGGCATCTTGACGCCTTTGGCATTGGACATGGCGAGTACGGAGGCGGGGATCTGGGTTAGCAATCCGGAAGCGGCTAGGCCGGCTGCTGCATTGCCGAGAAAGGATCTTCTGTTCATGATGGGTTTTTTGTCTGGGGTTGATCAATAATTAAGGGACCTGTTCCATTCCGGTCCTTCTTGGTCAGAAAAGATAAATAAAAAATAGGTATCTTCCATTACCCCTTTTTTTCAACCAAAACAACTTGCCATGTCCAGGAAAAGGAAGATCGACCGCCGCAGCTTCATCGGAACCACCGCAGCCGCATCCATTGCATTGACCGTATTGCCCCGACACGTGATCGGCGGAAAGGGTTTCGTCGCGCCGAGTGATAAACTTAATCTTGCTTATATCGGGTGTGGCTCACAGGGCATCCGGGAGATGCATGATCTGATCAAGAATCCCCGCGTTCAGATCACCTCGGTCTGTGATCCCATCAAGTTCAGCACACAATACCGGGATTGGTCCACCAATGAACTCATCGATCGCATGCGTGATGCCACTGGGGAACCTCAGTGGGGTGCCAACCTGAAAGGAATACCCGGTGGACGGGACATGGGACAGGAACTCGTCAATAAATATTATGGACGCACGCAGCCTTCAGGTAAATACAAGGGGTGCACTTCTTATGAGGATTTCAGAGAACTGCTGGAGAAAGAGAAGGATTTCGATGCCGTCAAGATCATGACGCCCGACCACCTGCATGCCACGGTATCCATTGCCGCTATGCGCAGGGGGAAGCAGGTGGTCATCCATAAGCCCATCGCCAACCGGATGTATGAGGCCAAACTCGTGATGGATACCGCTAAAAAGACCGGTGTCAGTACACACCTGCTCGCCTGGAGCGATCTTCAGGGTTATAAGACTATGAAGGCCATGGTGGACTCCGGCGCCATCGGCACCATAAAAGAGATACACAACTGGTCAAATCGTCCCGTGTGGCCTCAATGGACCAAGAATCCGGCAGAGAAGATGGCCGTACCAGAAGGGATGAATTGGGATCTGTGGCTTGGCCCCGTACCTGACCGTCCTTACCATATCGATTATACGCACATGGTATTCCGCGGATGGTATGATTTCGGAGGAGGAACCATCGCGGACATGGGACATTATAGTTTGTGGCCACTCTTCCTCACATTGGGGATCACCAAGCCAGCCTTGAGTGCCGAAGCAAATGCCTGCTCGACTCGTGAATTCGTCAACCAGGTGAGTACTGAAGTAGTGAACAAAGTTTCCTTCCCATACAGTTGCACCGTCCGCTTCAAGATGCCCACACAACCGACGATGCCGGCATTCGACCTGTTCTGGTATGATGGAGGCATGAAGCCCGCAGTACCCGACGAGATCGAATCCGCCGACTTTGAGATGCCACGCGAAGGGATGATGATCGTAGGAGATAAAGGCAGGATATTGGCCGATTTCCGTTGCGAGAATCCGCGCCTGATACCCGATTCCAGGATGAGCAGTTGGCTTAACGGTAAGCCGCTGACCATGGACCCCAAGGATGGGAATTGGACGAACACCTGGATAGACGCTTTTCTGAATAAAAGGGAATCCCCCGGAAGTTTTCTGTTGGCCGGTGCGGTGACGGAGACCATCCTGCTTGGAGCTGTTGCGTTGCGTGCCGGGAAGAAAGTCAAATACGATACGGCGTCCATGAAGATCACCAACTTGCCGGACGCGAATCAGTATCTCTATCGTGAATATCGTAAAGGCTGGGAGCTGTGATATGAAGAATGATATCTCACTTGCCCAATGGGCTTTGATAGAAGAGCATCGTTCAGGAAAGGTCAAGGCCATGGATATTCCGCGCATGGTTCGGGAAGACTTCGGCCTGAATGGTATAGAATGGGTCAACACCTTGTTTGAAGTGCCCACCCTGACTTATCTGGACGCACTCAAGGAGCAATGCAAAAGATATGATGTTCAAAATGTGCTGATCATGGTCGATGAGGAAGGCGACGGCTGTTCATCGACAGAAGAAGGCCGTGATCGATTCTTGATCCAGCATCAGAAATGGGTGGACATCGCCCAATACCTTGGTTGCCATGCCATCCGAACGAATTGCCGGGGCAACCTGAAAGAAGATCCTGATGATTCTTTGAAATGGGCCACCGAAAGCTATCTGAAGTTATTGGAATATGCCGGATCAAAGGGTATCAGGATACTCATCGAAAACCATGGCGGATTTTCAGACAATGCAGATTGGATGGTGAGGCTATTTAAAAGTGTGGATCACCCCCTTTTTGGAAGTTATCCCGACTGGCGCGATCCGAGTTTCGGGTATGATCACATAGAATACCTGTCCAAGATGCTTCCTTGGGCAGGCGGCGTTTCGTACCGGAACCAGCCTACGGAAGAAATGACCGCGCAGATGATCAGGATCTGTGTGGATGGTGGGTATACAGGATGGTATGGAATAGAATCGGAAGGAAGGGAGGAAGTGTTGAAGGGTAAAGCATTGCTCAAGAAATACCTGGAATGAAAAGCGAGAGGTCGGCATGCCGACCTCTCTTGATAAACAATACAGGGTTACTGATGTTTTTGAAATTACAGGAAGGTGACTACGCCCGTTTCCAGATCATAGAAGGCCGCAACGATCTTGATCTCACCCTTATCCGACATTTCCTTTAAGATCGGACTTTTCGCTTTGATCTTCTCTACATCCAATAATACATTGTTCCTTACAACCAGGGAAACAAAATCGTGGTCCTTCGAGGATTTCTTTCCTTCGTAGTTTTGGGATTTGGCCACTGCTGGTTTAATCTTGGTGAGCAGTCCGGTGATATTCCCCATTTTCACATCGTCGATGGCTGCTTTTACCGCCCCACAAGAGCCATGGCCCATCACCACGATGACTTTGGCGCCAGCTACTTTACAGCCATATTCCATGCTGCCTAAAATATCTTCATTGACAACGTTACCCGCAACCCTGGCGATGAAAAGATCGCCAATGCTTTTATTGAAAACGTCTTCGACAGGAACACGACTGTCCAGGCAGGATAGGATAACAGCCATGGGGTATTGACCGTCTGCGCTGGCCATGACCAAGGCGGCATGATCCCTTTTGGTGACGCTGTTCCTAATGAACTGTGCATTTCCGTCTTTAAGAAGTTGGATAACTTGATCAGGTTTTAATTCTTTCTGTTCATGAGCTTGCAGGATGGTATCCCTGATCTCGGGGGAGACTTTTACAACGGACTTGACGGTATCCGCGGTCTGATTCACGGAGGTGTCACTGCCTTGTTTGCATGAAATCATCAACAGGGTGATGACCATGGTAACTAAAATCGCAGGGATGTTCCTTCTCATTGTTTTGGTTTTGTAGATTTGAAAGGTAAGCTATTGTATAACGCGAACTGCCATTGAGGCCGATTTCCAGTCTCAAAAAGCTGATACATGATGCCTGTCTCCAATCGGACTGAGGGGTTGAAGGCGTATCCCATGCCTGCATAAATGCGATCACGATCGAAGACGGGTTTGTTCAAATGAAGAAAGATCTCATTATAGGCGGAGAGATACCATGTGCCTTTCTTCATTTCGTTGGAATTCAACAAGATATTAAGGGATAGAAAATATCGGGCACGAACCCTAAAAAGGTTAGGGCGGAAACGTTCTTCAATACGAAACCTGTGCTGGATCAATACCCTTTCGAAGCGCTGCCTGGTTATGAATTGTTGGAATATCCTGTGTTCCATTAGGCTGGCCTTCGAATCTGTGCCACTGATATATGGTGTGGAGTTGATGAAAGCGTATCCCAACAGCAGGTTGTTATTGTTTTCGGAAAGGTCACGTCCTATGCCGGTTCGAAGGAGCAGTTGCTCCATGTCCCCGATGAAATTATAGTTCCTGTATTGCACCTCATTCCACCAGTTCCATTTTTGGTGGAAACGTTGGTTGCCGAAATACATGAACCAGTTTCCTAAGTCGGATTTCTGCGCATGCAGGTTAAGGCAGATCAAAGAAATTAGAGTTGAGAGGAATAGCTTCTTGTAAAATAAGAGCATGCGGGCGTCTTTAAAAGAGGGTGTAAGGGTGAATCGGTTCAGGTCTCACCATCTGCAATGTCTGCAGGATGAATGGGCCTTTGCCTTTTGGGTAAGGGGCAATTTAGGCACAAAGGGATTAAGCCCATTTTAAGTTTTTAACTTTTTTGAAAATGCGGAAACTGATTCTTTTAGTGGGGAAATAAATGGCTGACTGAGCATTTAGCACTTAAATTCAAGGATTGCTAACTTGTTTACAGAGAGGCTTTGGACATTAAAAGTTGCTCTTTTAGCGTGATCGAATCAAAGATCATTCAAAGGGGATCCCTTGATTTTTCGGTAAAATGGAACAAAGGATCATGCAAAAGTTCACCGGTAGGTAATTTAATTGGTAATGCAATACAAATGCAAATTCATATGTGAAAAACAATGGAAAATAATGTATTATAAATTTAGATTAAACGTAATAATTAATATTTATGATCTATTTAATTACATACCTGAAATTTTAGTAAATCGAAATGACTAGGTTGCATCGTTAGCCGTTGCACACCTATGCCCCGATTTTTCCACATCACCATTTTTTTATTATCGGCCCTATACAGTTCCGCACAACCGGTTTTAGTACCGCAGATGATCCGTCATTTGCTATCTCACCCCGAAAAAGGAATTCCCATCATTGAGGGTACAGCTAAAGGGCTGATTCCCAGATATCTTCTGCCACCTAAGATCAGCGATGAGCCTGAATACCTGGTAAAGACCCCTAAAGGGCTTTTCGCAGGGGTAAGTGGAACGGGTCGATTGTATCAAATTGGCTTGGAGCAAGACACCCTTATTTTCCGACGGGTGGATTCCACCTATTTTGAAGGATACGACTTCTTACCCATCGTCTTCACCATGTCGGATACCATCTACTCTTATGGTGGGTATGGATTTTGGAAGAACAATGGTCATTTGCGTTTCTACGATCCGATCAACAACGACTGGAATATCGTCCCGATAGATCGGGAAGTTCCTGCCACATCCGCCCACTCTTTCTATTGGTTTGATGGCTTGAAAGGTGAACTGTACATAGGACATGGAATATCCCTGAATAACGGCCTCATCGGCACGGGCGACCCTGGAACTAATCTTGACGACACGATATGGGTATTGAATATCCATGACAGGAAGTGGCGTAAGTTGGGTGCACTGACGAAAGGTTTGACCCATGGCACAAATACCCCCTGGGGTATCCGTATTGCAGATGATCCATCCCGCTTCAATATTCTTGACCTGCGCAACAACCGCAGGCTCATTGCGTCAGAAGTTGCGATACTTCGTACCCAGAGTTGGCTGCTGAAATGGCAACCTCAGTTCTGGTATAGCATGGACTCCACGCTTTATTTTGGCGATGTACAGCGCGACCTTTTCGACAGTTTGCATTTGTCCGGAGCTGATCTCAAGCCTACACAGTATAAAGTTTATGACGAGTGGGTCGGGGAAAAAAGTGAATGGATGGACGATTGGCGTAACAATCTGTTGGCACTGGCGATCCCTGTGATTGCAGGACTCATATTCCTGGTCGTCAGGAAGCCCAAAAAAATGTCTCCGCCCGACATCAATTTAGAGGTTACAGATGATGACTACGATGATACCGGTAAAGATGAACAGGAGATGCAGACGGTGGATTTGATCGAGTCTATTAAAGGGAAAAGGATGGCTGAAGTTTTTAATAATACAGAGCTTAACCTGATCCGCTTCCTGCTTGATCGATCCCAAGAGGAGGCTACCACGAGCATTGACGAGATCAATCGAATTTTGGGCCTTTCCATCAAGAATGAATCCATCCAAAAACGGAATCGGAATGTTGTCCTGACCACCATTAATCAGAAATGGGCACTCATACATGGAAGGGATGAGAAGCTTATCGACAGGAAGCGTTCTGATTACGATGGTCGAAATTTCGAGTATTTCATACATTCTTCAGTCATCGATATAGCCACAGGATACTTCATTTGAGCGCAGGTTCTGATAGCGCGTGCCTGCACATCACGATCATCGTTTTTCATGAGATGCCCCCCAATAAAATGCCTGCTGAAGTGAATCAGCAGGCGGAGTATTCAAAAGGACGGTAGTCTATTCCAGGGATATTCCTACTCCCAGATTGAAATTGGGACCGGTGGTGCCATAGGTGGCTTCTCCGATCACAGCAAAGCGTTGACGTTCCTGAAAAGGATAGCAGGCTCGGAGACCGGCAGCCAGATAACCTTCATCCATCTGATATGCTCCGGCGATTACGATTGCCGAGACATACTGGTTGAAGCGTAGCTGACCCTTCAGGTATCCCGAGAGTCTGGCATATTGTACATCCGTTGCTTTCGCTACGGATTGTTTACGAGGAGCAGCGATCGCTGCACCCAGGTAACCTCCAATACGCGATTCAACGGGCCAGAAGCCGACCTCCACTCCGCCTCCCCCTGGTTGGAGATAAGCATAAGCAACCTTGACATGGCTGGAGCATTGCGACTTCACCCCAAAGGGGATCAGGAAAAGAAAGAGGAAAATTGGCCTCATGGTGTTCTGGTTTTGTGGTTCATGAATGCCGCTATTTCATGCGGTTTTTCTTGTTTCAAGGATGCAGGAATTGAGGATCCACATCGCATGGCTGAATACGATTTCAGGAATCCTTGTTAAAAACGTTTTCATAGGGTCTCGGAGTATATTTTTAGAGGTCGGATCTTCACTTTTTTATATTTTTCACTCTCTCATTTATTTAGTTCTTCATAAATCGTTCATTATGCAATAATTGCCCATTCTGCGCATGAACGGAGAAAATATAGATCCCGTTGGCCAGATTGGTCACATCCAGTGTGGTGAACACGTCGGCCAATGGCCCCTGATATACCATTCTTCCGGCTAAATCGTGGATGCTCAGCATTTTCTGGGTATTATCACCGATCAGGTAGACCGTTACTTTTTCTTTCGAGGGATTCGGGTAGATCTTCACACTGAGTGCTAAACTGTTCTCTATATTGGACGGGGCTCCTAAACTGGGATCGTTTTGGCCAGGCTGTAGTGCTGCTCCAGTAGCCGTGACGGTCTTTACCCTCAATGTGTAACAGCTAGAAGCGTTTGCAGCACTGCCTGAGGGACTCACCTTTACATAATAGGTGCCCATGCCAAAACCGTAATTGCTGATAGAATCATTTATTGTTCCCGAATTAGTTGATGTTTTGAGTGAAGTGGTTCCGTTGGTTGAATAAAGGGTCAGGTTATAGTTGGCTGGTAAAGTGGTCAGGTTGATGGTTGCCGTTCCGGCAGTGGTGATGGTGAATTTGAAATAATCAATATCGGAACTTGCGCTGATAGTGCCTTTGATGTCGGTATTCAATGGTATGAGAGCGGCACCCGTGTACGTTCCGTTCGTACTTACATCATAGGGACCCGGACATGGGGATGTTGACGTGAATTGCGCTTGTGAGTAGGCTCCAGTTGCACCCGTGCAATTGGCACGAACCCTCCAGTCATAAAGAGTGCCCGCAGTCAAACCTGTAAGGCTGGTCGAAACTGCCGTTTTTCCGGTGATCTTGTTGGTCCAGGTGGTGCTGGTTGTCAGCTTGTAATCGACATCATAGTTGATCGCTCCGGAAAGTGTAGTCCAGGAAAGGGTGG
>CAIKEH010000023.1 GCA_903826405.1 uncultured bacterium | reverse complement strand
CTACTTGGTGAAGAAGGGTGTAGCTGCCGACCGGCTGAGTACCTCTGGTTTCGGTCAGACCGTTCCCGTTGCGGATAACAAGACCGCCGCAGGTCGTGCTTCCAATCGGAGAGTTGAATTCAAAGTCAGTCAATAAGCGGGGATAACCCGTCCTGATAAGAAAAGACCGCCCCCGGCGGTCTTTTCTGTTATTGTTCTTTTAGTGGGAGACGCTCAAGCTAATGGTGAATAGAAAAACATTAAATTACCGGACCAAAAAGAAGTTTACAACAAAACGACTACTACATGAAAAATCAGAACCCATCTTCACGGCGTAATTTCCTAAGGCAATCGGTACTTTCCGCTGCCGGTTTGACCACGGGGCTACCGCTATTAGCAAATGATAAAAGCGGCGAGATGTTTTCCATACTTAAGAGAAGTGGTGGATTCGGACCTGGTGACAACCTCAATATCGCGCTAATTGGAGCCGGAGGCATGGGTACTCAAGATACTATCACTGCCCTGAAGGTGCCAGGTATTAAATTAGTAGCTGTATGCGACCTATATAATGGTCGACTCAAGGATTCAAAAGACCGCTGGGGTGCAGATATTTTCACCACCAGAAGCTATATGGAGGTACTCAACCGCAAGGATATCGACGCGGTCATTGTGGCCACGCCAGACCACTGGCATCAACGTATTTCCATTGATGCGATGCGCGCCGGGAAGCATGTATACTGTGAGAAACCCATGGTGCATTCCGTGGATGAAGGACCTGCCGTGATCGCAGCTCAAAAAGAAACAGGGAAGATCTTCCAGGTTGGCAGTCAGGGTGTTTCATCCTTGGGCAATGAAAAGGCAAGACAGTTGCTCAAAGAAGGCGCCATTGGTGACCTGAATTATGCAGAAGGCTTCTGGGCAAGGCGTGCACCACTGGAAGTTTGGCAATATCCCATCCCTACGGATGCATCTACTCAAAGCGTGGATTGGGAGACTTACATCAGCAATACTACCAAGCGTAATTTTGATGCAATGAGGTTTTTCCGCTGGCGTAATTACACGGATTATGGTACAGGTATGGCAGGAGATCTTTTCGTCCATCTTTTTTCCAGTTTGCACTTCATCACCAACTCGGTCGGGCCCAATAAAGTTTATGCCGCTGGTGGTTTGCGGTACTGGAATGATGGACGTGAAGTGCCTGATGTATTGCTGGGCACATTCGATTATCCGAAGTCCATGGCTCATCCTGGCTTCAATTTGTCCCTGCGATGCAACTTCGTGGATGGCACTAGTGGGACCACTTACCTGAAACTCGTTGGGAGTGAAGGTTCCATGGATATCACTTGGGATAGCGTTACACTGAAAAGGAATAAGTCGATTGCTTCTGATGATCCCTTTTATGTTGAGAAGATGAAACAGTCAGGGCAGGACTTGTCCGGCAGGAAGAAGATGATGCCTCCGGAGGCGATCACTTTTGAAGCGGAGAAAGGATACTTGGGTGGGCCTTATGATCACATGAACAATTTTTTCACGGCCATTCGTACGGGTGGTAAAGTTGCTGAAGATGCTGTATTCGGGTATCGTGCAGCAGCCCCTGCATTGCTTTGCAACGACAGCTATTACAAAAATTCGCCTATGTTCTGGGATCCCGAAAAAATGCAGGTCATCAAAAAATGAACAATATGACCAAAAATTCTTCAAGGAGAATCATGATGTTGTTGTTACTCATTCTGGCAACATCCCATTACTCCTCCGTTCTGGCACAGTCCACTGAAAAGATCCTTTTTGATGGCAAGACGCTTAAGGGATGGCATGGATTTAACCAGAAAGGTGAAGTGAAGAACTGGACGGTTTCCCATGGAGCCTTGGTCTGTCTAGGTGCTGCTCAGGATGCTCATGGCGGCGATCTCGTCAGTGACGGTGTTTATGAGAATTTTGAACTCAGTTGGGAATGGAAGGTGGACAAAGGGAGTAATAGTGGCGTTATGTACCATGTGGTGGAAAGCGATAAATATGAGGCGCCATATGAGACAGGCCCTGAATACCAGATCATCGACGATATCGGCTTTCCCGCTAAACTGGAGGAATGGCAAATGGCAGGTGCCGACTATGCTATGACACCAGCCAATGGGCAAAAGAAACTCAAACCCGTAGGAGAGTGGAATTCCAGTAAGATCATTTACAATAAAGGCCATGTAGAGCATTGGCTGAACGGTGTCAGGATCGTGGAGTTCGAGGCTTACACTCCGGAATGGAAGCATAAGCGTGAAACAGGCAAATGGAAGGATTACCCTGGGTATGGAACTTCCACCCAGGGGCACATTGCACTTCAGGACCATGGTAATAAGGCATATTACAGGAATATGAGGATCAAGGCACTTTGACGTTTAACCATTAATTTTTCATATTCTTTCTGAATCACAAGAAAACAGGTTGAAAATACCCTTGATCCCCAGTTTGTGATTGGTAATTGGAAACCCCTTATCTTCACACCGTGAAAAACAGCTTTTCCATTGTCCGGTCCGAAAGTATCAATTCTTGTCCTCGTGTCCAGCATTGTGCTTCCTCCCGTCAGTCAAGCAGAACAGGTTTTTTTCACGGATCATTTATTTCATGAACTAAAATTTGTTTTATGAATTTGTATGTCTCCAACATCAGTTTCAAACTGAGTGAAGAAGGCCTTAGAACTTTATTCGAGCAGTTCGGTCAGGTCGCATCGGCCAAACTGATCACTGACCGTGAGACCGGCCGCAGTCGCGGGTTTGGTTTCGTGGAAATGGACAGCGAAGACGAGGCGCGCGCCGCGATCGGTGGCCTAAATGGTAAGGAAGTGGAAGGCCGTGCGCTTTCTGTGGATGTGGCCAGGGACAAACCTGCCCGCTCTTCCTCCGGCCCCCGTCGTTGGTGATCAAATCGGGAAAATCCTCAAAGAGTCTCTATTCGAGACTCTTTTTTACATTAAATAAGTGGACTTTCCAGCAGGCATAAAAATGCCCGGTACTACCGGGCATTTTTGTCATGCAGATAGGAACTTATTTACACTCACGATTGGCGGAAAGTCCTCCCTCCTCTGGGTGCAAGAGGACGAACAGGTGATACATTTGACCCCTGAGTGTTTGTCGAACTCCTTTCTGATCGAACTTGTCCAATTTGTTGAGCGGATCTTTTCAGTTGCCCTTCCTTTGGATCTTGTCGATGCCTTTGTTGAGGAGAACGTGGCGTTCTGTCTTGATGATTTGGCCTTGCTGTCGAAGGTGGGCGACCGTTTCCGACCAGGCCATTGGATTCAAATGGATGACCGCTTATAACGGGAATGTTTCTTGATATGAGCTTCTGAATATCTTTAAGGAATGGCCTTTCCTCTGCTTCACAAAAAGAGATGGCAATCCCGCTTGCTCCTGCTCTTCCTGTCCTTCCGATCCTATGCACATACGTCTCTGGAACGTTGGGCAATTCGTAATTGATCACATGGGATAGATCATCTATATCGATACCTCTTGCTGCTATGTCCGTTGCCACGAGTGCACGGGTCTGCCCATTCTTAAATTGTTGAAGGGCATTTTGCCGAGCATTCTGCGACTTGTTCCCGTGGATGGCCTGGGCTTTGATACCTGCCCGATCCAGAATTTTGACGACTTTATCCGCTCCGTGTTTTGTCCTGGCGAAAACAAGTGCGGATCGTATCTCGGGATTTCGAAGCAGGTGGACAAGAAGATTCTTTTTCTCTTCCCTTTCCACATAATAAAGGGATTGCTGAATGGTCTCCGCGGTCGAGGAAACCGGGGTCACCGATACCTTGAATGGTTCCTTGAGCAGGCCGTCTGCAAGCTGACTGACATCAGGCGGCATGGTAGCGGAAAAGAAAAGTGTTTGCCGATGTTGAGGCAGATGCGCGATGACACGTTTGACATCATGGATGAATCCCATGTCAAGCATACGGTCCGCCTCATCAAGTACGAAATACCTGATATCCCTGAGTGAAATGATCTTCTGATTCATGAGATCGAGAAGGCGGCCCGGAGTGGCTACAAGAATGTCCACACCTTTCCTGAGGGCAAGAACTTGATTGTGTTGTGAAACACCACCAAATATGACCAAAGGTTTCTGGTCCAGATATCGGCCATAGGCCAGAAAACTCTCTTCTATCTGAATGGCCAGTTCACGTGTAGGTGTGAGCACAAGTGCACGTATGGGTCTTTGACCATGGCCTTGATGTGCATTTCTTTCCGATTGCATCAGTTGAAGCAAAGGAATGGCGAATGCCGCGGTCTTGCCGGTGCCGGTCTGGGCGCAGCCGAGGAGATCCTTTCTCTTCAGGATCGCGGGGATGGATTGTTGTTGAATGGGCGTGGGGGTCGTATATCCTTCGTCCTGCAATGCACGGAGGATAGGCTCTGTGAGCTGTAATTCTTGAAATGACAATGTTTACTATTTAAATGAAAAATAATGGTAAGGCTATCGCCGTATGGTTGCGATACTTTACCCGCCTTACGTTAAGCCTGCACGGCATTTGAATGGAGAAATAGACAAATTCAGTGGAGTCTGATAACGGATAAGAGACACGAAGATAGTTAAATTTATGGAATGTTCAAATACGGTGGGTCGGATCGTAATCAGGAGTGTTATTGATGGAGCCTTCAAACCATGAACTCGGATCTTCTACAGATCCACTCTATCAAGGTGAAAAGCCAGAATGCACCTGATACCCGTGTACGAAATATCCCCACTCCGGCTTTGTTACAAAATATTAAAGATGCGGGGTCTTTTTCCTGGGGATCTCCCTGAAAAGATAAATTTTCTTTTCCTGCCGGGTTGTTCAATTCATGTTTTTTGACAAACTTTGTCTGCCTTCGGTCTCGACCTGTTTCTGTATATCCGATGGTATTCCCGAATCAGTTTCATCAGCGAATCTGCCGATATTTGAAGCAGTATACGGAGAGAACCGTCTCCAAAAGCATTGCTTCTTACTGACAAACTGAAAACCATGCAGAAAGCATTACTTAAGACCTTCCATTCTTATCAGTCCCTTTATGCGTTTTACGGGGCTTGCTTCGGTTTTTGTTTTCCTATCATCGGAACAATACTTCAAAATTGGTTGGATAAACACACATTCAGTGGAAGTTCCTTTATAGACACTCAGTCGTCATCTCCCTTACTTTGGATAATTGATACTGCACCCTTGTTCTTGGGGATCTTCGCTTCTTTCGGGGGACGGCAGTTGGATCTGATCAGGGTCAAGAATACGGAGTTGAATGATCGTTACGAACAGATGAATACCCTCCGGAAACTTGCGGATTCCGCCAACCACGCAAAAGGGGAGTTTCTGGCCAATATGTCCCATGAGATCCGAACACCGATGAATGCGATAATCGGGATGAACTATCTGGCCAAAAAAACGAAGCTGGATGAGCAGCAGAGGAACTATCTGGATAAGATGGATCTGTCTGCCCACAATCTACTACGCATCATAGACGATATCCTCGATTTCACCAAGATCGAGGAAGGGAAGCTCACTTTAGAGGAATCTGCACTTTTCCTGAATGAATTGGTTCTGGAGCTATCGGACACAGTGAATGTCAAACTCCGACAGAAAAAGGAAGTTGAGCTGATCATTGATATAGACAAGTCCATTCCCCCTGTTCTTTTCGGCGACCCCATTCGTCTACGACAAATTCTCCTCAATCTCGTGGATAATGCTGTCAAATTCACTCAACGAGGCGAAGTGAAACTACAGGCGAGAGTCGTTCGTCAGCATAGTGACAAAGTGACCATAAATTTTCGCATTTCAGATTCGGGTATCGGGATGACCCACGATCAGATCTTGAAACTTTTCAATCCCTTCCAGCAGGCAGACCTGTCCACTACCAGAAAATATGGCGGCACGGGACTCGGTCTGGCGATCTGTAAGCGTATAGTGGAAATGATGAAAGGCGAATTGAAGGTGGACAGTGTTCCCGGAAAGGGTAGTGAATTCTATTTCGATATCACTTTGGCCATCCATGATAATTCCATTGTTCCGGTCACCGGTGTCCAATCCATTTCTGGACTTAAAGTATTACTGGTTGATGATTCTGAATCAGCACGGATGGTTCTACAAGAAATGCTGCAGTCGATCGGGTTCGATGTTCTTGTGGCAGAGGATGCGCCAACTGCCATCCGGCTCTTTGAATTGGAGCATCAACCAGATTCGCCTTTCTCCCTGTTGGTCGTGGACTGGAAGATGCCCGGCATGGACGGACTGGAATTGGTTCATAAGTTAAAGGAGAAACAAGGATTGACAGTTCCATCGATACTTTTGGTAACGGCATATGGTGAGGAAGAAGTCCGCAAAGCCGCGAGAGATAAGCTGGTTGATGCCTATCTGCTCAAGCCCATCAACCTGTCTGTTCTTTTTGACACTTTGCAAGGCTTTCTTTTCCGTAGTGTCACCAAAACGGAAAAAGTTTCAGATGCAAGCAATATGGTGGATGCTTACCGTGAAATTCTGAATGGAACCAAGGTCCTCTTAGCCGAAGACAACGAGATCAATAGGGAACTTGCAAGGGAATTACTACAAGATGTTGGAATCGAACTTGACGAGGCGGTCAATGGACTCGAAGTATTGGATATGGTCCGTGAAAAAAAGTATGATGCTATTTTGATGGATATCCAGATGCCGGATATGGATGGCTTAACGGCCACTATCAAACTTCGGGATATGAATGGCTATAAAGATCTGCCGGTCATTGCGATGACCGCGCATGCTCTTAAGGGCGAAAAGGAGAAAAGTATCGCCGCGGGCATGAATGAACACATCACCAAGCCCATCGATCCCCGTACATTATATGAATGTCTGGTCAGATTTGTACATCCTGGAAAGACTGTAAACATATCCGGTACTCAGGAAGTCGAGATGAAATCTACTGTAGATTTTGGAACCGATCAACATGGAGATATAGACCTTGCTGCCGGGCTCAATAGAATGGGTGGTAAGAAGGCGTCCTACAGGAAATTATTGGATAGTTTCTCCCGTAGTTACTCCGGATCAGTGGAACGTCTTGTTCGATTGCAGGAGAATGGAGAGCTAAAGGAACTCGGGGCATACTTGCACACATTGGCGGGAGTTGGAGGTAATATCGGTGCCATGGAACTATATGAGCATGCGTTGGACATATCCAACCGTCTTAAGTCGGCAACATCAGACACCAGTTTGAGTGAAAAAGATCTGACCGCTTTGACTAAGATCAAAGAGATTTTACCTCGATTACTAAAAACGATAGAAGGCCTTGGCTCTTTCGAGTCAACGGAAACAACTGTTGTTGTGAGCGATTTGGATTTGAACTTTGAAAGAGAGTCGCTGTTGAAGGAAATTAACGATTCGGATCCCGCTGCTGGCGAACGGTGCCTTAAAATACTGGCTTCCGGACAAATGCCGATTTCCTCGAGGGCTACACTCGAAGCCATTATCATCGAGCTTGATAATTATGAATTCACCAAAGCTGAGGAGTTGTTAAAATCGATAGTATGGCCGATATGAAATCAGAGAAAGAGTTGATATTGGTGGTTGATGATTCCGTGGAGAACCTACAGGTGCTTACTACGCTCCTAAGGGACCATTTTCGTCTTAAAGTAGCTAAGTCGGGGGAAAAAGCATTGGAGATCCTTGCTGAGCCGAACAAGCCCGACCTGATTCTGCTTGATGTCCTCATGCCCGGCATGGATGGGTTCGAGACTTGTCGGAGATTGAAAGCTGATCCTTCGACAAACAAGATACCCGTCATATTCCTCACCGCATTGAATATGGTTACTGATGAGACCAAAGGGTTTCAATCAGGAGGCGCAGATTTCATAACTAAACCGTTCAATCAGGATGTGGTCAAGGCTCGTATCCAAACCCATCTTGATCTTCAATCCGAAAGGAGGAAATCCGAAGGCTTGCTCAAGATCCTGCTTCCAGAGAATGTGATCTCTGAACTGATCTCCAACGGACGCTATGTTCCTGAATTGCATGAGAATGTGAGTATCATGTTCCTTGATTTCGTTGGCTTCACGAAAATGGCCTCAACTATGACCCCTGAGGTATTGATAGAGGAACTTTCCGGGATATTTTCGGAATTCGACGAGATCTGTGGGCAACATGGAACAACCCGTATCAAGACCATCGGTGATTCTTATATGGCCGCAACCGGGTTGGTTGGAGATGATCCCGACCATGCCTCGAGGATCGTCAGAACTGGACAGGATTTCATCCGATACTTGACCCAACGCAACGCAGTTTCTGAAAAGCAGTGGCTCTGCAGAATAGGTGTACACTCGGGAAAGGTCATTGCAGGGATCGTCGGTAAAACGAGATATGTATATGATATACTCGGTGAATCTGTCAATATCGCATCCCGGGTAGAATCAGTAGGTGTGAATATGAAAGTTACCGTCACGGAGAATACCCGGTTGAAACTGGACAGTGGATTTAAAACTTCTGAATTAGGAAATGTCCTGTTGAAAGGAGTGGGGGAGATGCTGCTTCATTCGGTCCAATGACCTGGGGTACAGAAAAATAGCTCATTCGATCTTCCTAGAATTCGCTTCTTAATGAGTTGAGAACCTTTCAATTTGATCTACTTCTAACAAATTCCCAAATCATTTTATTTCACTTCCTTGGCATGAGAAAGTCAATTTATCTCCTCTTTTTATTTCTTTTATTTTGCATCGCTTGCAAAAAAGATATAGCACCCCAGCAGCAGGAGGTTAATATTGGGGCGCTTCTATCCCTTACCGGCAATTGGTCATCTTTAGGTATCGCTTCTCAGGAGGCCATTCAACTCGCAGTCTCCGATGTCAATACTTACATGGAACAGTTGGGGTCCATTTACCGTTTCACCGCCACCATTTATGATACTAAACTCGATACCGGGATTGTCAAGACGGCAGTGGCTAATGCAGTTGGAAAAGGAATACGGTTCATGGTCGGTCCCCAATCCAGCGCGGAGGTAGCCGCCATCCGGGATTTTACGGAAGCCAACCGTATTCTGATAGTCAGTCAGGGTAGCACGGCAAGTAGTCTGGCCATCCCTGGTGACGGGATTTTCAGATTTTGTCCAGGTGATGTTGTAGAAGGTACTGCGATGGCCAAGAGTATTTACGTATCAGGAAGACGAGCCTTGGTGACCATATCCCGCGATGATGCCGGGAATAAGGGCCTGCAAAAAGCAGTGGGCGCCGAGTTCAATGCACTTGGAGGATTCGTACAAGCGACCAAGCCATATGTGGGGGCTACACGTGATTTCTCCTCGCTTCTCTATACGGTAAAGACTACATTGAATCAATATATCAGCACTTACGGTGCAGATCAAGTAGGTGTTTATCTCGCATCATTCGATGACTGCACTGAGCTATTCAAGCAAGCAAAGACTGACCCTGTATTCTCGTCTGTACATTGGTTTGGAGGTGATGGTGTTGTGCTCAGCAGTACATTGGTAGCCGATACTGCAGCATCCGCTTTCGCTTCAGCAGTTCAGTTCTTTGCTCCGAACTTCGGCTTGCCTAGTTTTCAGCACCCGGATCTTGAAGCCATTGCAACTTATGTAAAAAGCAAAACGGGTGCTGATCCCGATGCTTATGCCTTGGCATCATACGATGCAGTTTGGGTGATCGCTAAAACTTTTCTCTCTGCTCCAGCATCAAAGTCCGATTTCACACTCGCTAAAGACCTTTTCCAGAATGAAGCGGATCATTACTTCGGCATAACAGGACCTATGTTGTTGAATGATGCAGGTGATCGAAGTAAGGGGTCATTTGATTACTTCGGTGTCGTTCAGGAAGGAGGGGCATATTCCTGGAAGCTGGTTGGCAAATCCGATTGAGGATCTGCGGTCATTCAATTCGAATATTAAAGATGTACATCACTAATGCATCAGCCCGGATATATCGCTCATTTTATTGGAAATGCAGGACATTTTTAAGAAAAATGAAGTTTGATTTCAACGGCCAGATGAGACTGCTGTGAAAAGCGCCCACGGCCATGAATACATGTTCTTCAGGTATTTTGACTGCCATGCCCACTCCGGGTGCTTTTTGTAGAATTCAGCCCCGATGAAACTCTTTCCACATGGATGCCCCATATGAGCCCAGAATTGCAATTTCCCAGCCAGCTCTGAAGTGGTCACTTTCCCTTGTACTGCACCTATGGGATCGAATGGAGGGTTGTCCCATTCCGGACATCCTATTGCGTCTTCTTCGATGTGACCACAGATGACCCTCCTGTTATTGGCGATCTTTCCATCCACGGCATCAAGATGGTCTGCTTCCACTTGTTTGCCGGTCTCGGCATCCAGTTTCCCTCTGAGATCTCTGATGACATATTGTTCCATCCTCAATTTCCTGCCATTCGGAGAGTTGGTCATGTCATTACTGTTGAACGTTGTCTCTTCCGCGATCAATTTTGGGTCACTGGCGAAATTCGAACCGATCATGGCAGTGTCCCTGCTGCGCCATACCCTGTAATTTTTGAGACCCAATTCCAATTTGGCGACTTCGTTCGTTTTGGTGTCGCCGATCAACCAATCGTTGGCATAACCACCATTGTTGCCGGTAGTGAAGATCCGGATCACATCGTCAATATTGTTACTGTATTGAGACGCTTTCCTGGCCCGCACGAATTCAGGGATTCCGGTTGAATCGAAACCCTTGAATTGTGTGATGGTGGTTTCCGTGATGAGCAGCCCGTTTCCGGTGATCACGAAATCATCACCACTATGGATGAAGCCGGGAAGGCAATCCATCAGAATTCGATTCCCTTTCGCGGGGATGATATCTGCAACCACGTTCCAATGCTGTCCCCAGATGTATTCGGTCCAATTGTTATGTCCCATGACTATCCTGCCATCCTTGGTATAGCTGCCCGTGGCTATGAAAGCGCTGCAGTTTCCCGGGGCCTTGTTGTCCCCACTGTTTGACTTGACCGCTTCCATCAATTGTGGGATATAGTAGAAGGCAAGTTCTTCCAGAGCATTGTAGGCTGCAATATCGAGGCTGTCATAGTGCTTGTTCTTCGACCTCAGTCCACTGACTATCCCGTTAATCTCCTCTTTGTATTCGGGGTCTATGGATGGCCAAATGAAATTTCTGGCGGCATTTCGAAAAAATGCCCAATCGTATGGCGTTTCATGCTTAATCCAAAAGGCACAAGCCTGAATGGTGGTGTCGATCTCGTTGGCCAGCAGATTGCCGTGCTGGTAACCAATGTTCGATGGGTTGCCTTCCAAATGCACCTGTATCCAACCTGCTTTATCTTGGCGGGAGGATCCAGCAAGTTTGTTATTTTTCTGAGCGAATGAAATTGTGCAAGTTGTCAACCAGATAAAAAGGGAAGCGAAGAATTTCATATGCGGGGTTTGATCTGCCCAAGTTAAGAATTTTGCAAACCCCAGAACGGAGTTTCAATTTTTGTTTTAATCTGTTCAGCGAGTCGTTTAATGGGATCGATGGCCATACCCGTGTACCAGGTTTGATCGGACGATGATTCTATGACATAAACGGAGATCATGAAAAAATCCGCGGTAATATCCGCGGGTGAATGTAGCCCGTACGAGATTCCCCGCCTGCCTGACTGGCGTCAGCCAGTCGGGCAGGGAACTCGAGATGTTCATTCGAGGTATTTTTTGAGCCACTTTTTTCCTGCATAAGTTTTGAGGT
>CAIKEH010000022.1 GCA_903826405.1 uncultured bacterium | reverse complement strand
TTGCTTCTTCATAATTGAGGTTTAAGTTAATCAAAAATGTTAACTAACCCTCTGGCCTCAAATTAGGGGAGTATTATAGATTAACTTAGTCTCTGATTTCATAACTGTCAGATTAAGTCTTAGATAATACATTCAAATCTATACAACCCCTTTACATTTTCCCTCTCTCCTCACTTATCTTATTACATGGACAAGTGGAATGTGAAGATTCAAAATTCAAGCAACATCACTTCACCATTATCTAATATCTTCCAGTCATCAATAAACTCCTTGTATAACTTCCTAATAATATTTATTTTTTCGGCTGATATCTGAACGAGAGGTAGATTTGGATTTGTGGTTTTAAGAGTTTGATGAAGCACAGTATTGAAATCTTCAAAATAACCCTGAGAAAGTTCCATTAAAAATAAATTGGCCATGTGCTCGGCATACCAGGCTTCATCTGATGTTAATATTTTTTCTCTTCGTTCTTTAATTAAAAATTCTTCAGGATGAATTCCAGATTTAATCATACCCCAGAAAGCATTTTCATAATTCATCGTTTTTTCGATAACGTAATGGCTTAAATCATGCATCACTAAAAAATGATCAGCAACAATCCATGCGTCCTCCAACCCCTTTCTTTTATAAGTGATAGTATTTCGGGCGGAATCTTTTTTAATGTGAATTTTCAAGATGTAAATTTCAAAATTATAAGCTATATAATAAAAATTCAAAGGTTATTGAAAACTCAATAATCAAGAATGAGACTCCCAAAATTCTTCAGAAAAAACTACCTCAGCAAAAAATAATAAATCAATACCCAGACTCCAATAAAGGTTAATCCAATATAGAAACTGTTCAAATGCTGTCTTAAATCTTTTTTAATAATTACCCGGTAAATTACCCAAGCTACAAAAACTAAGAAATAAATTATTGGTATATATATTCTTAACATGGTAAGTAGTTGCTCAATATAGAACAGAGGTTATAAATTTAATCAAGTAAACCCTTTACTCTCCCTCTCATCTCACTTATCTTATAACATGTATAAATCAAACGAGAAGATTTCAGTGAACCCCCAAAAACGGTGCACCTTTCTGTGCACCCCAAATAAAAAACCCTTGTAAGCATTAAATCTACAAAGGTTTATCGTTTGCTGAAGGGGTGTGGGGCGGAAAGTGGGGAATGTAATAGAAACGGACACAAAATCCCACAAAGCAATGCCGGTAAGGGTTTCAGAATGGAGAAGATGTTAGGTTGAGTTAGGAAATGATGGTATGCATAACCCAAAACCACCACCAAACCGCTGCATGGAGTACTATTACATACCATTGGCGAACAGGATACGACAACCGGTGTTCAGATAAGATTATTTTTCTGCCGTTACCTATAAGAAATTAGAGCGATTCCGGCAGGGGTTATCAATGCTTTCAATAGGATTAAGGGATGAAAGAGGCCCTCCCAAATCAACCCTAATTTACCCCCTACTCAATATTCTGAAACGAACAGACCTATTGCTTGATGACCCTGAAAACTCTTGTTTCCATGCCATTGGTCAAACTGATATTGTACTGGCCTTGCAGCAGATTACTCAAATTGATTTCCCAATGTCCGGATCCAGTTCTTCTCACTCCGGCGGGCCTATATTCCCTGCCTAGCAGATCGAATACCTTCACTTGTCTCTCGATCACTTTGTTCAAGGTGGTCTCTATCATCACTTTGTCGAAGGTCGGATTGGGATAGACCTTGTCTACGATCTTCCCATCCACTTGTTTGTTGGTCAGTGTTGATGCCGGGCCTGAAGGAACAACGGCTTTCGGTGTTACAGGAGCGATCGGTGCCGGAGCCAGCGCTAAAACCTCATAGAATTCATATGATCTCGGGTCAGTGTGGTCCCATCCTTTATAAGTACTGGAGATGGACCAGGCAAGTAGGCTTCCTTGCGCGCCACTGAACGGTATGGAGAAAGTATTGATGCCAGGCGAGAAATCACTGGGCAGATTCGCTACATCAAAAGTCACACCCGTATTTGATGAGGATGAAGCTGCAAATGAAGGTGAAAAGATCTCATCACTCTGCAGAGTAGATCCGGACTGTGAAGGTCGAGTCCAGGTCAATTTCAAACCTCCTGTACCGGTGCTTCCACCTTTCTGCATCCGCACTTTCAATGCATAGGAATTACCCGCAACAAGCGTGATGCTTCCTAATGAAGGAGTACCTAAAGCATGGGATCCATAATTGGATGCCACCAATCCGCCATTCATCTGCAGGTCCGAGCCATCACGAGAATCCAAACTGAACGTGTAGGAGCCCGATTCCTTCGGAACAAAGATGCCTGTAAGCTCGACGGAGTAATAATTGCCGGTGATGGAAACAGGCAAACCTGTACTGGGCGTTGAACTCCAGTTGAGCAATGCGGTTGCACTCGTACTTGATGAATCCTTTTTGATCGTATTCGTATTGGATACATCAAACAGGGAATCCATTCCCAGGACGGTAGCCGGGTAAGCAGGATATTGGTCGTTCGTGCCATTTCCCTTATGGGTAGTGAAAACCTGATACCGCAAATTTCCTGCGGTACCATTATATGGACGCAAACTATTTTTAACACCCTGAGCGATGGAGACGACTGGCGGTGGAACGGCCCCGCCAGAGGACGCATCGATGAATGCATTCTTCGTGGTTTCATAGTTTTGGAGAACCTCAGCTCCGGTCAGCGATCTGTTATAAGTGAACATATTGGCAATAGAACCGTTCCAGGCATTGGACCCAATTGCATCATTTCCGCCGATATAGAGATCTGTAGATGACGAGGAGTTGAATGGCACATAAGTGGACTGGCCCCTTTGGATACCATCGATATATAATTTCGCCGCGCTATTGGACAAGTCGTTCACTATGGTATAATTATGCCACTTGGTATCCTCTATATCTCCGATCAGCAAATTTCCTGTCGTTGATCCGGTTGATACGAACGGAATTGATCCCCAATATATATAAGTGTCATTCGAATTGAAATACAGATAGGCAGGCTGACCAGAGGACCCCGTTCCGGCATTGACCAAAACACCATCCATGCTGTTGGTTTGTGCCCACAAGGAGAACGTCATGGATCCAGCTTTGCTCACCGGAGCACTGACCGCTCCATTCAAGGAGAAATAAGATATCATACTATTGCTGGCGAATGACGCAGATGCAGGCAATGATCCATTTGCTTTGGTCGAAGAGCCGGAAACATCATACCAGTTTGAGCCGCTGCCGGGATAACTGTTTGAATTTGTTGCATCCAGATCCTGGATCAAACCATTTTTGATCACATTCAATCCATTTGACAATTTGGGGAATGTATTATTATAGCTGAAATTGGCCAAGAATGGGAATGAGGAACTGGCATCAGGATTTGGTGTCACCGAAACCAGTCCAGGTATGATGTAAGGGTCCGGATTCTTTATACTGAATGAGAAGAATCCTTCCATACTCGTCGCCGTGTAATTATCATCTCCGGATATGGATGCGGTCACTCGATAATCACCTAATGCGGTTGGCGGAGTGGTGTTTGGATTGGTAATGTTCCCGCCAGAGTAAGTGTACGTGACGGTACCGGTATAATCCTTGATCTCCGCACCCGACACATCGGTTAATTTAATGTGATTAGGTCCCTGAGGTTGCCCTGAATAAATATATTCTGTACTTCCCACTATTCTGATATGTGGGCTTGCTTGGTTAATGGTCAGATTACCCAGAACATAACTCGGATCCAGGTTTCGGGAGATCAGGGCGCCGGGGATCAGGTAATGACCGCCGGGTGTATAACCCGTGAAGCCCGTGACGGAAC
>CAIKEH010000021.1 GCA_903826405.1 uncultured bacterium | reverse complement strand
TTTGAGTTCCTCACGAAGAAAATAGGGATCAAGGTAGAACTAACAAGGGGCAAGAATATCAAGGGCTGGGCCTGGGCTATCCTGTAAACTCAAAAATTATTTGAACTACAGAGTTTTCCAATCTCGTCAGTGGTGAGCACTCTGTTATAGATCCGGATCTCGTCAAGCCGTCCCTTATAGCTATAGGGTTGGAAATTCCACCAATAGCCGAATCGAATATCCGTTCCGGCACATCCTCCCATGGTCGCAAAATCAATGGGCAGATCAGCCGCCTTGGCCCCGTTCAGGTACACTTTCTGAGAAGCTCCGTCAAAGATGGCAACGATGCAGTTCCAGGCATTCACCCGGACCGATAAAGTATTATCAGTAAATGCATTAGACCAATCACTTATGATATTTGCCGGGCTGCACTTACCCCCTTTGATCACCGAGAATACAGAAGGGGACTGATAATTGCACATGAGGTGAAAAGACTGTGCTCCATCGCCAACCGTACGTTTGGCCACAAGGGAGTAAGGATCGGATGTCTCAGGATAAAACTCGAGCGTGATGGTCATTTTGTTGGTCAGGTCAAGTTTTACATCATCGCCGACCGTGACATAACTGCTATCCCCGTTCAATTGCAAAGCTTTGTTCGAAACTCCCGTCCGGTCTGCTCCAAAGCCAATGATTCCGACAGACTTACCGTTGAAATGGTTACTGCTTGAGTCGTTCAGGTTTCCATTGAATGGATAATATGCTACAAGGCCATCCTTCAAAGAGGCGTTGGGATCAGGTTTTGGCACAGGTACAGGGGTGGGCGTGCTGGTTTTTTACAGGAAAAAGCAAAAATCATGATAACGACAGCAACGGAAATTATTTGCCTCATAGCCGTGAGTGTAATGGTCCACTAATTTAATCAGGAAAATGATCGTGCACAAGAAGTGTTCAAAAAATAATAGTTTCCGTATCGAATTGACACCGCACTTGCAACACCATATTATTCTCCGACATGTTCAACCGCACATTGTCTCCATTTTACTGCTTTCCCTTTTCGCATGAAACAAGATCGATCGGACGGACCAGATCGTGCCTGAAATAAATTCCAAAGGGCAGATCGAACTTTTTTTATCCATCGACTGGGTTCAATCATACACCCAGACTTTGACACCAAATGTCACGGTAGCCAACATGGTGAATAGCATATCCAGGTCGGCTTTGGAACCTTTGGTGATTGAGATGACCGGCGAGGCTCCAATTATACTGAACGGGAATGCTTTTACCATCACAACACGTGCGGAAGCTGCGGGCCAGCAAATGCGAAACGAGGAACAATGGTTTTATGAACACCGCAATTCTTACGGCATAAATTCAAGTTATGCTTCTTATTTTGGTCGGGGCGCGGTTTCATACGGAAGAAACATCATTGGTCAAATAACCCGCATCACCAATCCAAACAATATTGTCATTATCGGATGGCATATAGACGCCAGACCTTGGTTCAGAACGAGTATGATCTCCCATGGTGCTGACGATGACGCATCAGGATGTGCTGTGATCAAGCTGGCACAACTGTTTGCGGGGCATCAATTTGCAAATACGATCCGATTCGCATTCTTCAATGCGGAAGAGAATGGCTCCTGGATGTCCTTTGATTGGGGGGCCGGTTACTATGCAAGTCAGTTAATGGCAAAAGGAGAGAAATTGATCGCCATGATCAGCGCCGACTCTCTTGCCTGAAATCCCGACACAACGAGTCAGATAGCTTTTATGGTTACACGAAAGGCTGGAAAACACCCGGGTAACCAGGACCATATCATAGCAAAAAAAATGGCTGCAAGCCTTTTCAACTTATAATATTACGGGCATACAGCCGAATATCCAGGAGTCCGGAGACAATCTGGATGATCATGTTGCATTTTGGAATGCGGGAGATCCTGCAGCCCTGCTCATAGAAGATGATCTGACTCAGGTCAATTCCAATTGGGAACAGCTGACCGACAGGGCATTCACTTTCAATTGGCCATTTTATGTGAAGGTGACCAAGTCATTGGCAGCCACTTCCGCCTCCATTGCCGGCTTTTTGAAATAAGCGAATTTTCGAGGCCGCCTTTTTTATTGGGTAAGATCACGGTTAAATCAGGAGAGAGTACCGGGGTCCAAATTAATTTCCATGTCAACATGTCCAATTCTCAAGGCCATGAACAGAACATCGAAAAAACTAAATCTCATAGAGGACGGATTCAGAGAATGGAATAGAACCTTGAAGCAATCTAAGCATGTATTGTTTTTTGGAGCAACCCCTCATTTCTGCTCCAGCAGATACCGCTCCCGGATGACCTCTTGCACAGGAATCCCGAGGATCTTGCTGTCCAGCCAGGAAATGATGTCCAGATACATGAAAGACCGGCTTTCAAGTGGGTTGGACTCATATTTTTTCAACTTATCGCGAAGCAGCTGAAAAGCTTCCCTGACCTGTTTTCTGTCCAGGTGGAAGGTCCGTTGCAGGAAAATGAAAATCTCCTTCTCGACCACACTCAGGTTCTTCATCTTGGACATGAACCTGTATACCGAGCGGATCAGATGATCCAATATATCAAAATTGCCGAGCTCATAATGAGCGATGAGATGCAGTAGCCTTGCATAACACTGAAGGTCCGCACGCAGGTCCATCTTCCAGTTGATGATCCGATTCAGGTAATCGATCGCCTTCTCTTTGTCCCCGCTGCCGAAATACAGACAGGCGATCTTATAATAGAAAACCAGAACACGGTGACGGTCCAACTGCACCTCATATTCCTGGAGCTTCTCCTCGATATGTGGAACTAGTTTCAAACCTTGCGTGAAAGTGCCGTCCATGAAATGCCTGTTGATCTTGGCTATGTACAGGTATACGAAGGTCTGCACCCGGTTATTACCGCTACTGTTGGCTTCTTTGGAGCGATGGAAATTCTCGAACTGATGCAAAGCCTCATGGAACTTGTCCTGATTACGCAGCAGGAAATGTGCGTTAAGCAGGTTGTGCATCCCTTTGATGTATTGCTGCGACTCCACCTTCTTCATGAAAGGCATCTTGTCGAAAAGGTCCGTCCATTTCTGGCAGTAACGGTAATAGAGAAGCAGGTCCTGCAGGATAAAGCCATGCCAGGCATAACTTTGATAGAGATAGAGTCGCTCATAGAAACCCTCGGATCTCTGGGCTTCCTGTGGGAGGTGGGCACTGAAGAAGTCCTTGACAGCCTGCTCATCTTTCTCGTCACGGGCATGCCCCATGCGGATGTACCAACCATATAATTGAAGCGCGAGGTTGCTCAGCCTGCCCACCATGACCAATCGTTGATCGATCTCCTCCACTTCCTGGGAAAGCTGCTCCGCCCTATTCTCGAAGCTCCGGGTGATGTGCAGCGACTCTATCTTCTTTTCGAAGATAAGCGCCTGCAGGAGGAAGGTCAATTGATCATACGATCGAGCTGTCTCCTTGATTCTGGCCAACACCTTCAGGCTCTGGACATAGAGTCCTTTATTATAGAGGATCCGGGCATGGTCCATCTGCTCATGCAGGGTGATGTCGATGTTCCCCTCATCCTTCAGGATCCGGAGGCTGGCCAGGATCTGTCGGTAAAGATGTGCCTTCAGGTTGGAAAGCTGCTGCTTCCGGATATCCTTTGTGCGGGTGAGAATATAATCCTCATCATACCGGTCAAGTTTGTCCAAAACATCGAACAACTGAATGATCTTCAGGTCCTCCGAAGCGGCATTCCTGCGCACGAAGAGCTTGAAATTGCGCTTTTCCGCCTTTTCAAGGGTCTTGATCAACTGGAACAATTCATCAGAGGAGCGGTTGGGCATCGTATCCGGTATCTTATTAAATAATTGATTTTAAGCTGATTAACATTTTATCAACCGGCTTGCCAATCGTAATTTACGAAGGGTTTTGTCGGAAATTCCCCGGCAAGTAGAACTAATTTCGGAAGATAGGCTGGGAATTTTTGGGGCGCTTCCATGGTTGTCGCAAAAATACACCGTCCGAAACATCATCAATCATCGCCACATGTCAAACGGCAAGATCCATATTTTCGACACCACGCTCCGTGACGGCGAGCAGGTGCCTGGGTGCAAACTGAATACCCGCGAAAAGATAGAGATCGCTCTTGCTCTGGAGAACTTAGGCGTGGACATCATTGAAGCAGGTTTCCCCATTTCGAGCCCTGGGGATTTTGAATCGGTCAACGAGATCGCCAAAGTAATTGGCGACGTCACGGTTTGTGGATTGAGCAGGGCAGTGGAAAAAGATATCGACGCCGCTGCTGCCGCGCTCAAGCCGGCGCGCCGACCCAGGATACACACGGGGATCGGCACCTCCGATTACCATATCAAATCGAAATTCAACAGCAATCGAGAAGAAATCCTACAGCGGGCCGTGCAATGCGTCAAGTGGGCTAAAAGACATGTGGAGGATGTGGAATTTTATGCTGAAGACGCCGGCCGAACCGACAATGAATACTTGGCACGCGTTGTCGAGGCCGTGATTGCTGCCGGGGCCACCGTGGTCAACATACCGGACACGACAGGCTACTGCCTACCCCACCAATACGGAGAAAAAATCGCCTACCTCATCAATAACGTACCCAACGTCGACAAGGCCATACTTTCCTGTCATTGTCATAATGACCTTGGTCTGGCCACTGCGAATTCGATTTATGGAGTAATGAACGGGGCCAGACAGATCGAATGTACGATCAACGGTCTGGGTGAAAGGGCAGGAAATACCGCACTCGAGGAAGTGGCCATGGTGATCAAGCAGCATAACGGTCTCGGTCAGAGTCTGCACACACGCATTCGCTCCGAATTGCTGAATCCCCTAAGCCGACTCGTATCGGAGATCATGCGCATGCCGGTGCAACCCAACAAGGCCATCGTTGGCGCCAACGCGTTTTCCCATTCTTCCGGGATACATCAGGACGGCTTTCTGAAGGACGCGCAGACATACGAGATCATACGCCCCGATGAAGTAGGGGCCGATGATTCCAAGATCGTGTTGACCGCTAGAAGTGGCCGCTCTGCACTGGCCTACCGATTCAAAAAGTTAGGATACGATTATGATCGCAATGATATCGATGCCCTTTACCAACAATTCCTGAAAGTCGCCGATGAGAAGAAAGAAGTCCATGATGATGACCTGTTGGGTATGGCTTCCGTTCACTCTCAGGAAAAATCGTTTGCACATTGAGCATAACTGCCTGATATGGGCAACAATCTGACCACGTCCAAGAAACAGCAAACAAGATGGGTAAGACAATATTCGAAAAGATCTGGGATAAGCATGTGGTGAAATCCATCGAGGGTGGACCCTCGGTCCTGTATATCGACCGCCATTTCATTCATGAAGTAACCTCACCTCAGGCCTTCAATGGACTTGAACATCGCGGCCTTCCCGTTTTCCGGCCCCGGCAAGTAGTGGCCACGGCGGACCACAACGTACCCACCATAGACCAACATTTGCCCATCCGCGAAGAACACTCGCGCAAGCAAGTGGACCATCTGATCAGCAATTGCGCCAGGACAGGCATAGAACTTTATGGACTCGGACACCCCTATCAGGGCATCGTCCATGTCATCGGTCCTGAACTGGGTGTCACGCAACCCGGCATGACCATTGTATGCGGAGACAGCCACACTTCCACCCATGGCGCCTTCGGAACCATGGCCTTCGGCATCGGCACGAGCGAAGTGGAAATGGTGCTGGCCACTCAATGCCTGATGCAAAGCAAGCCCAAGTTGATGCGCATCTCCGTTGATGGGAAACTCAATCCGGGAGTCGTCTCCAAAGACATCATCCTGCACATCATCGCACTCATCTCCGCCAGCGGCGGAACAGGATATTTCGTGGAATACGCCGGCGAAGCCATCCGAAGCCTCTCCATGGAAGCCCGGATGACCATCTGCAACATGAGCATCGAGATGGGAGCTCGCGGCGGACTCATCGCCCCGGACGAAACCACTTTCGCATACCTCAAAGGACGCACATTCGCCCCCTCGGGTGCCGATTGGGATCGGTCCCTCGCCTATTGGAGAACGTTATCCACGGATGAAGATGCCGTCTTCGATCGTGAGATCAGGATAAATGCCGCCGATATAGAACCCATGGTCACCTATGGAACCAACCCGGGTATGGGCATCGGGGTCAGCGGCATGATCCCCAGCAGCCATGCACTACCTGAAAGCGAAAAAAATTCCTTCCGGAAATCAATAGACTACATGGGATTGAAGGAAGGACAGCTTATAAAAGGTCAGCCTGTCGATTATGTGTTCATCGGCAGTTGCACCAACTCCCGCATAGAAGACCTGCGCATGGTGGCCGAGTTCGTGAAAGGGAAAAAAAAGGCCGACAACGTTGAAGTATGGATCGTACCCGGAAGCAAACAGGTGGAAAAACAGGCTCGTGAAGAAGGGATCGACAAGGTATTTGAGGCCGCCGGCTTCCAATTGAGGCAACCCGGTTGTTCGGCATGCCTCGGGATGAACGAAGACAAAATCCCCGCGGGAAAATATTGCATCAGCACCAGCAACAGGAATTTCGAAGGACGTCAGGGACCCAGAGCAAGAACATTGCTGGCCAGCCCGCTGACAGCGGCATTGGCAGCCGTCACCGGCAAGGTCGGCGACATACGTGAACACCTGAACTGATCAGAAGAAAACAAGAAGATCATGAACAAATCGATCCATAAAGTTCTTTCCACCATCGTTCCCGTCAGGCATGAGAACATCGACACGGACCAGATCATCCCGGCCCGATTCCTGAAAGCCACCAATAAGGACGGCTTCGGCAAGAACCTCTTCAGGGATTGGCGCTATCATAATGACGATGAGGCACAACCGAAAACTGACTTTGTCCTGAACCACCCTATTTGGAAAGGCAGGATACTCGTCGCAGGAAAGAATTTCGGATGCGGCTCGAGTCGTGAGCATGCCGCTTGGGCCATCAAGCACCACGGATTCGACGTGGTCGTCAGCAGTTTTTTCGCAGATATTTTCAAGAATAATGCACTCAACAACTTTCTCCTGCCCGTTCAGGTCAGCGATAAGTTTCTGGATCTCCTATTCACCCTTACCCATTCCGATCCAAGCCTTGAAGTTTTAGTGGATCTGGAACAGCAACTGATCAGCATCCCTTCCACCGGTGATTCTGAGGCATTCGAGATCAACAACTATAAAAAGACCTGCCTGCTGAACGGATATGATGACATTGATTACCTGCTCAGCATGCGACCCGAGATCGAAGCCTACGAAAAACAATAGCCAAAAAAACACCAAGCCAACATTCAATAAAGAAATCATGCATAAGAAAATAGCAGTCATACTTGGTGACGGAATCGGCCCCGAAGTCACCCAACAATCGATCCGCGTTCTGGACACCATCGCCGAACAGTTCGAGCATCAGTTCGAATATGCTTATGGACTGATGGGAGCTGATGCCATCGATAAGACCGGCAATCCCCTGCCAGACGAAACCATTGAGATCTGTCTGAATAGCGACGCCATTCTTTTCGGGGCCATCGGCCATCCCAAATACGACAATGATCCCTCGGCCAAAGTGAGACCAGAGCAAGGGCTCCTCAAACTGCGGAAGACCCTGCAGCTCTTCGCCAATATCAGGCCCGTGACCACTTATGCGTCACTGCAGCATCTGGCGCCACTCAAGGCCAGCCAGCTCGAGAACGTAGATTTCGTGATCTTCCGCGAACTCACAGGCGGCATTTACTTCGGGCATAAGGAGACCAATGCCGACCAGACTATTGCCAGTGACCTGTGCACATACACTAGAGAAGAGATCCTGAGGATATCACACCTGGCATTCCAATATGCCCAGCAGCGCAGGAAGAAACTGACCCTTGTGGACAAAGCCAATGTTCTGGAGACCTCACGACTCTGGAGGAAGATCGTCAAGGAGATCGCCGTCGAATATCCTGATGTGGAGACTGATTTCATGTTCGTCGACAACGCCGCCATGCAGATCATCCTCAACCCAAAACAGTTCGATGTGGTACTAACCGAGAACATGTTCGGGGACATCATCAGCGACGAAGCCAGCGTACTGAGCGGATCGCTAGGACTGCTCCCCTCTGCTTCTGTAGGAAACGGAAGTGCACTCTTCGAACCCATACATGGATCGTATCCACAGGCAGCAGGCAAGGACATCGCAAACCCTCTGGGATCGATCCTGTCCGCCGCTATGATGCTCGACCATTTTGGGATGACCGAAGAATCCGAGCGGGTTCGGGAGGCCGTCAACTGGACACTACAGCATGGCTTCGTCACCAAGGACATCGACTCGGTCAATTTTTATTTCACGACGACCATTGGCGAGTTGATCTGCGACCATATTGCACAGAAGATCCGGACCGATGTAAACCAAACCAATATCGAATTGAGGAAATCGACGATCATATAGCTGTTTGATTCAGCTTTTTGCATTTCTGGAGGGCGTCTGTATATTTGTACAAACATCCCCATGAGCAACAACAGGAAAATTTCCATCATCCCCATCCCGGCCATCAGGATGAAAGCAGTGGTGATCGAGAACCTGGCACATGGAGGTGGATCCTGACGAAGATCGTACAGCACAATATCAGACCCGCCTCCCCTGACAGGCGGGTTTTTTCATGGCCTGAAAAAAAGAAAAATGGGCAATTATTATCATGAAGGAACGATCATCTGGCATAATGGCCGGTATGTGAAAGCGGCAGAGGCCCTCATCGACCTCTACAGCCAATCCATGCACTATGGATACTCGGTATTCGAGGGCATACGCTCCTACCGCACTGAAGCTGGCTACACCCGAATATTCAAAGCGAGGGAACATTATGAACGTCTATACAGTTCAGCAAAGGCACTCAACCTGCCTTACCACTGGTCAGTAGATGAACTCATCGAAGCTACTTACGAGGTCCTTGCCGTTAACGATCTGCAGGATGCCTATATCCGCCCCATCGTGTACGCACCGGCAAACATGACTTTCGCATTGAACGAGGAGTCCTTTATCGCCATCAAGGCCTGGGGCATGGCTCCCTTCCTCGGGGAAAAATTGCTGCGCGTAATGACCTCATCCTTCCAGCGACCGAACCCCAAAGGTTTCCACATCCTTGCCAAAGCATCCGGACACTATGTCAACTCGATCCTGGCCAGTCAGGAAGCCAAAGCTGCTGGCTTCGATGAAGCCCTGTTGACGGACGGAAATGGAATGGTGGCTGAAGGTCCTGGCGCCAACGTCTTTTTTGAAAAGAATGGCAGGCTTTTCACACCGGCCCCGGGTAACATCCTTACCGGCATCACCCGAGCCACCGTCCTCGAGATCTGTGCAAAAGCAGGGATCCCCACAGAAGAGAAAGTGGCCACGATAGAAGAATTGAAGACTGCAGATGCCGCGTTTTTTTGTGGAACCGCTGCCGAAGTGGTGGGATGGTCACACTTCGACGACTATGCCTTCCCGCTACCTTGGTCCGAAAGCATTAGCCATCAGATCCAAAAAGCCTACAAGGCACTGGTCACAGAAAGCAAACTGACGGAAAAGATCATGAACAAATCATATATATCAACCCCAGCATAACCCCGATATCAGATTATGGAACTGAATAAGTACAGCAAGACGCTCACACAGGATGTAACCCACCCGGCATCCCAGGCCATGTTATATGGAATAGGCCTAACGGATGATGATCTGAAAAAAGCACAGGTCGGCATAGCCAGTATGGGGTATGATGGCAACACCTGCAACATGCACCTGAACGACCTTTCAGCGATCATCAAAAAAGGGGTTTGGGACAGTGGCCTCGTGGGTCTCACCTTCCATACCATCGGTGTCAGTGACGGAATGGCCAATGGGACCGACGGCATGAGGTATTCGCTGGTCAGTCGCGACATCATCGCAGACTCTATCGAAGCAGTATGTGGTGCCCAATATTATGATGGACTCATCACGGTTCCGGGCTGCGACAAGAACATGCCCGGCTCCATCATCGCGATGGGCAGGCTCAACCGTCCATCCATCATGGTATATGGCGGCACCATCGCCCCTGGACGTTACAAGGGTCAGGATCTCAACATCATCTCTGCATTTGAAGCATTAGGACACAGGATCGCCGGGACTATCGACGAGGCCGACTTCAAAGGCATCGTGATGAACTCCTGCCCTGGTCCGGGTGCATGCGGAGGCATGTACACCGCCAATACGATGTCTTCTGCGATCGAAGCACTCGGCATGAGCATGCCTTACTCCTCTTCAAACCCTGCACTCAGCGAAGCGAAGAAAAAAGAATGTGCCGATGCCGGTAAGGCCATACTGAACCTGCTCGAAAAAGATATCAAGCCAAAGGACATCATGACCGCAAAGGCATTCGAGAATGCACTTACCGTGGTCATGGCGCTGGGAGGATCAACCAATGCCATACTGCACCTGATCGCCATGGCGCATTCCGTGGATATCGAGTTGAACTACGATATGATACAAGCCATGAGCGATAAGCGCCCCGTCATAGCCGACCTCAAGCCCAGTGGCAAATACCTCATGGAGGACCTCCATAACATCGGCGGAGTTCCCACCGTAATGAAATATCTGTTGAAGGAAGGACTGATACATGGCGACTGCCTGACCGTAACCGGAAAGACCATTGCAGAGAACCTGAAGGATGTGCCTGAACTGGATTTCGATGCACAGAAGATCATCTTCCCCTTACAGAATCCTATAAAAGCAACCGGACATCTTCAGATCCTGTTCGGCAACCTCGCTGAACAAGGAAGCGTTGCCAAGATCAGCGGCAAAGAGGGACAACATTTCATCGGACCCGCGCGCGTCTTCAACGATGAGAAAGATCTTATCACCGGACTTCATGACGGGAAAGTGAAAAAGGGAGACGTAGTGGTGATCCGCTACGAAGGGCCAAAAGGAGCGCCGGGAATGCCGGAAATGCTCAAACCCACATCTGCCATCATGGGCACCGGTCTGGGCAAATCCGTCGCCCTGATCACCGACGGTCGTTTCAGTGGAGGCACACACGGTTTCGTTGTGGGACATATCGCTCCTGAAGCATTTGACGGAGGGCTCATCGCCCTCGTAGAAGATGACGACACAATAGAGATCGACGCCGTCAACAGGTCGATCAACCTGAAGGTGGACGATACCATCATTGCAGAAAGAAGAAAGAAGTGGAAACAACCACCGCTGAATGCCAAGAACGGCATCCTGTACAAATACGCCATGCAAGTATCCAATGCAGCCCAAGGTTGCATCACGGATGGACCCAGATCATGAAAATGTTCCTAATCAATCATTGAGATATGGAGATTCTGACAGCACAACAAAGTAGCACCGAAACGTCCAGTTCAGTTGAACGCACGATCAGCGGAGGGGAAGCCCTCTTGGATGCCCTGCTGCACGAAGGAGTAAGCACCATCTTCGGATATCCGGGTGGAGCGATCATGCCCATCTATGATTCCCTGTACGACTACCGTGACAGGCTCAATCATATATTGGTACGTCATGAACAGGGAGCCATCCATGCCGCACAGGGTTATGCCCGAACTTCAGGCGATGTGGGAGTGGTATTCGCAACAAGCGGACCTGGCGCCACCAATCTGGTGACCGGTCTCGCAGATGCTCAGATCGATTCCACCCCACTGGTATGCATAACCGGTCAAGTGTTCGCGCATCTGTTGGGTACAGATGCCTTTCAGGAAACGGACGTGATCAACATCACCACCCCAATCACCAAATGGAATTATCAGGTAACGGACGCCACGGAGATACCCTCTGTCATCGCCAAGGCTTTCTACATCGCCAAAAGCGGTAGGCCCGGCCCCGTGGTCATAGACATCACCAAGAACGCACAACTCCAGAAGTTCAGTTATAGTGGATACACACCCTGTGACCACATCAGGAGCTACAGACCCAAACCGGTCGTGAGGAAGGACTACATCGAAAAAGCAGCAGCACTGATCAATGGCGCCAAAAAGCCCTTCGTCATATTCGGCCAGGGTGTCATCCTGGGCGAAGCCGAAATGGAATTCAGGTCATTCATAGAGAAAGGGGGCTTCCCCGCTGCATGGACCATACTCGGACTTAGTGCCTTGCCGACCGACCACCCTCAAAACGTAGGCATGCTGGGCATGCATGGTAATTATGGCCCCAATCTATTGACCAATGAATGTGACGTGCTCATTGCCATAGGCATGCGCTTCGATGACCGAGTGACCGGCAGGCTGGACAAATATGCCAAGCAGGCCAAAGTGGTTCACCTGGACATCGATCCTTCGGAGATAGACAAGAACGTCAAAGCAGAAGTGCCCGTTTGGGGCGATTGCAAGGAGACACTTCCCTTGCTCACCGCACTCATAAACAAGCGGACTTTCCCGGAATGGCTTAAGGAATTCCAAGATTGCCACATACAAGAAGTAGAAACGGTCATACAGGATGAACTGAATCCCAAAAGTGCCGTCCTCACCATGGGCGAAGTGATACGAGAACTCAACGAACTCACCCTGGGTGATGCGGTCATCGTCACCGATGTCGGACAGCATCAGATGGTGGCTTGCCGTTATGCCAAGTTCAACAACACGCGCAGCAACGTGACCTCCGGAGGACTGGGCACCATGGGATTCGCACTACCCGCTGCCATCGGGGCCAAATTCGGCGCATTGGACCGCACCGTAGTGGCCATCATCGGCGATGGAGGTTTCCAAATGACCTTGCAGGAACTCGGCACCATCATGCAAACAGGTATACAGGTCAAGATAATTATCCTGAACAACCACTTCCTGGGCATGGTACGCCAGTGGCAGCAACTCTTTCACGAAAAGCGATATTCATTCGTCAACATCGAAAGCCCGGATTTCGTGCAGGTGGCCAAAGGTTACCATATTCACGGAGCCTCCGTTTCGGAGAGGAAAGATCTTAGGTCGGCCATCAGCAAGATGCTCGAACATGATGGATCATATCTACTTGAAGTGCATGTGGGTAAAGAGAATAACGTATTCCCGATGGTCCCGCAAGGATGTGGCGTGGCCGAGATCCGACTCAAATAAATTCGAAAGCATTCAACAAAAAGACATGAGCAAACAGGAATTTACGATCACCGTCTACACCGAGAATCAGGTGGGGCTGCTCAACCGCATCGCCATCATCTTCTCCCGTCGGAAGATCAATATCGAAAGCCTGAACACCTCTCCATCAGAGGTGCCGAGCATTCATCGCTTCAGCATCCTCATTCACGAGACGGAAGAGGTCGTCCGCAAATTGGCGCGGCAGATCGAAAAACAGGTGGATGTGCTGAAAGCCTACTACAACACCAATGAAGAGATCGTGTGGCAGGAACTCGCACTGTACAAAGTTCCTACCGAGATCATCACCGAGAAAGTGAAAGTGGAACGATTACTTCGTGAACACGGAGCACGTGCCATCGTCATCCGAAAGGATTATACCATCTTCGAAACCACAGGGCATCGGGAGGAAACGGACAAGCTCATCAAGGTTCTCGAACCCTATGGGCTCATCGAATTCGTCAGGAGTGCCCGGGTGGCCATCATCAAGGACAGCGCCGGCTTCCACTCTAAACTCCGGGAATTCGAACGCAAGGAACCTGCAGAAGAGGTCATCGAAAATGAATTCCTCGACAAACAAGATGAGGTCTTCACCATGTGATCATGCACAACCAACATCATAAATAAACAAACCAAACCAGTAAAATTCAGATTATGGCAAAGCTCAATTTCGGCGGTATGGAAGAGAACGTGGTCACGCGTGAAGAATTCCCGCTGTCCAAAGCCCAGGAAGTATTGAAGGATGAAGTCGTGGCCGTCATCGGCTATGGGGTTCAAGGACCCGGTCAGGCCCTGAATCAGCGCGACAATGGCGTGCGTGTCATCGTCGGCCAGCGCAAGAATTCCAAAAGCTGGGACAAAGCGGTTCGTGACGGCTTCGTACCCGGCGAAACACTTTTCGATATCGAAGAAGCACTCGAGAAGGGGACCATCATCTGCTATCTACTCAGCGATGCTGCACAGATAGCCATGTGGCCCACCGTGAAAAAACACCTCACAGCTGGAAAGTCTTTATACTTCTCCCATGGATTCGGCATCACCTACAAGCATCAGACAGGCATCATACCTCCTTCGGATGTTGATGTTTTCCTGGTTGCTCCCAAAGGCTCAGGCACCTCCTTGCGCAGGATGTTCCTCCAGGGCCGCGGATTGAACAGCAGCTTCGCCATTTTTCAGGACGCTACGGGCAGGGCCAAGGAAAGGGTTGTGGCACTCGGCATCGCCATCGGCAGCGGTTACTTGTTCGAAACCGACTTCAAACGTGAGGTGTTCAGCGATCTCACCGGAGAGCGTGGTACACTCATGGGCGCCATACAGGGCATCTTTGCAGCACAATATCAGGTACTCCGCGACCGCGGACATAGCCCTTCGGAAGCTTTCAATGAGACCGTGGAGGAATTGACACAATCACTGATGCCACTGGTTGCAGAGAATGGCATGGACTGGATGTATGCCAACTGTTCCACCACCGCACAACGCGGGGCACTCGACTGGTGGAAGCGATTCAGGGATGCCACCCTTCCCGTATTCAACGAGTTGTATGACAGTGTGGCCGCCGGAAAGGAAAGTCAGCGCAGCATAGACAGCAATAGTCAACCCGACTATCGTGAAAAACTGGAAGTCGAACTGAAGGATCTAAGAGATAGTGAGATGTGGCAGGCAGGACGCACCGTAAGGAGCCTCCGCCCGGAAAACCAGCCATCAGCAGCAAAAGCCTAAGTCAGATCAAAACCGGAGCGTGGCCTAGAGCCAGCTCCGGTTAAACCTAAAATGATGTCCGAAACAGCGAACAAAAGCAAGCCAATTCTCCAGAATCCCTTTGGGACGAAGGGGCTCGATTTCAGATTGGCAGAAGAAAGGCTGCAAAAGATCGTGAGTCGGACACCTCTATCGTACAATCATAACCTGTCCCGCAGGTACCATTGCAAGGTCTATTTGAAACGTGAAGACCTCCAGGTGGTTCGTTCCTACAAGATCCGCGGCGCCTATAACATGATGTCCACCTTGCCCAAGGAACAATTGGATAAAGGAGTTGTCTGCGCCAGTGCAGGCAACCATGCTCAGGGCTTTGCATATAGCTGCAAGAAACTTCAGGTCAATGGTGTCATTTTCATGCCCGTCATCACCCCCAAACAGAAGATCAACCAGACCAAGATGTTCGGTGAAGAACGGGTGGAGATCAGGCTTGAAGGCGATACCTTTGACGACTGCGCAATAGCTGCGAAAAAATACACTGAAGAGAATGGCATGACCTTCATACCTCCCTTCGAGCATAACCGCATCATAGAAGGTCAAGGAACAGTAGCTGTCGAGATCCTCGATGATCTTCAGGATATCGATTATCTGTTTGTTCCTGTTGGCGGCGGCGGTCTCGCCGCGGGGATGGGTACCTATTTCAAAACTTATTCCCCACGCACCAGAATAGTGGGGCTCGAACCCGAGGGCGCACCATCGATGTATGAAGCTTTCCGGTCCGGCTCACCTGTCACCCTATCCAGTATCGATCGTTTCGTGGATGGAGCTGCAGTTAAACGCGTAGGAGACCTCACTTACTCGATCTGCCGCGAAGTATTAGATGACATGCGTTTGGTACCGGAAGGGCGCATCTGTACCACGATCCTGAAACTGTACAACGAGGATGCCATCGTGGTGGAACCCGCAGGAGCCATGTCCATCGCCTGCCTCGAAGATTTCAAAGAAGAGATCAAGGGTAAGACCATCGTCTGTGTGGTGAGCGGCAGCAATAACGACATAGACCGAATGCCCGAGATCAAGGAACGCTCTTTACAGTATGAGGGACTCAAGCATTATTTCCTGATCAGTTTCGTCCAAAGACCCGGCGCACTAAAGGAGTTCGTATCCAACATTCTGGGCCCCACTGATGATATCACCCGCTTTGAATACATGCAGAAAACCAACAAGGAAGCCGGGCCTGCACTCGTAGGAATCGAACTGCTCAGCAAAAACGACTATGAATCACTTTTACAGAGAATGAAATCCTCCGGAATCCAATTCTCCGAAATCAACAAAGACGACAAATTATACGGATACTTGATTTGACAATTCCTGATTCCGCATTGCGAATTCCGAATTTTATTCCTGAGCATGAAAATGTGAAAAACAATCTGCCTTCCCCGGGCTAAAAAGGGTTTTTTTTCGTAACTTTAATATCCTGCTTGCCAAGAATTTGAATATCCTTTAAGAATAGCCTGACTTTTTTAGATACTCTTCAATTAATTGCTTCACACCATGGCAAGCAACTTGGGTTTATATCGTCCCGAATTCGAACACGACTCATGTGGTATCGGCTTTGTTGCCAATATCAAAGGAAACAAGAACCACCAGATCGTCTCCGATGCACTCACCATTCTGGAGAACATGGAGCATCGTGGTGCATGCGGATGCGAGAACAATACTGGTGACGGAGCGGGCATCCTTATCCAGACACCTCACGAATTCTTCTTTGAGGAATGCCTCCGTTTGGGAGTTCACCTTCCCGCTTTCGGAAAATACGGTGTGGGATGCATCTTTTTCCCAAAGGAACTCCGCCTGCGGGAGGAATGCCGTGACATCTTCAACCGAACCGCAGAAAAATTGGGACTTGAACTGCTCACCTGGAGAAAAGTACCAGTCAACCCTTATGACATCGGACCTACGGCACTTTCTGTTGAACCAGAAATGGAACAGGCATTCATTGCCTGTCCGGACCACATCAATGATCCCGAGGCATTCGAGCGCAAACTTTTCGTCCTCCGCAACCATGCCAGCCATATCATCAACAACACCGTCCGCAAGGACGCCATCGGATTCTATATTTCGTCTTTATCCTACAAGACTGTTGTTTACAAGGGACAACTCACTTCCATGCAGGTCAGGAACTATTTCCCTGACCTGGCAAACAAAAGGGTCGTCAGTGCATTCGGGCTCGTACATTCCCGCTTTGCAACCAACACATTCCCCTCTTGGAAACTGGCACAACCTTTCCGGTTCATCGCTCACAATGGAGAGATCAATACACTCCAAGGGAACCTGAACTGGCTCAAAACAAGTGAGAAAGGATTCACTTCCCCGTACTTCACTAAGGAAGAGATGGAGATGATTCTTCCCGTCATCGGCTCGGATCAATCGGACTCCGCCTGTCTGGACAACCTGATCGAGCTGCTCAGTTTGTGCGGACGCAGCCTTCCTCAAGTGATGATGATGCTGATACCAGAGGCATGGGATGGCAACGAGGATATGGATCCGCTGAAGAAGGCCTTCTATGAATTCCATGCTTCCATCATGGAACCCTGGGACGGTCCAGCGTCCATTTCATTCACCGACGGGAAAATGATTGGAGCCACACTGGACAGGAATGGACTCCGCCCCTCACGTTACTGTGTCACCAAGGATGATCGAGTCATCATGGCTTCCGAGACTGGTGTCCTTCCCGTTCAACCTAATATGATCCTCGAGAAAGGGCGCCTGCAGCCTGGAAAAATGTTCGTGGTGGATATGGAAGCGGGTCGTATCATCAGCGATGACGAACTCAAGCAAAAGATCTGCACACAGAAGCCCTATGGCGAATGGCTGAACAAATACAAGATCCGACTCAATGAATTGCCTGACCCCCGGGTCATGTTCACCCACCTCGAACATGATCAGGTGGTCAAATACCAGAAAGCGTTCGGCTATTCCACGGAGGACCTCGACACGATCATTTCCCCCATGGCCATTGATGGCAAGGAACCTATCGGATCGATGGGCACAGACGTGCCACTGGCCATTCTGAGTGAACAACCACAGCACCTGAGCAGCTATTTCAAACAACTTTTCGCACAAGTGACCAACCCTCCTATCGATCCCATCCGGGAAAGGCTGGTCATGTCCCTCGCCACATTCGTAGGTAATAACGGAAACCTGCTTATCGAGGATCCCATGAGTTGCCATACCGTGGCCCTTAAACATCCGGTACTGACCAACCATGACCTCGAAAAGATTCGTTCCATCGATACAGGCAAATTCCAGGCAAAGACTCTGCAATGCTATTTCCGGGCCGATGGCAAACCCGGTTCACTCAAAGCCGCATTGGACCGGATCTGCCGATACGCAGTAGACGCCGTTGAAGATGGCTTTGAAGTGCTGATCCTTCAGGACAGAGCCGTTGATTCGGATCATGCTCCCATCCCCTCCCTTCTAGCCACGGCATCGATACATCATCATCTCATCCGCAAAGGTCATCGCGGAAAAGTGGGTATCGTCGTGGAAGCCGGTGATGTCTGGGAAGTTCATCATTTTGCTTGCCTGCTCGCCTTCGGCGCAACAGCAATCAACCCCTATCTGGCTTTGTCCAGCATCAGGGACATGCGGCATTCAGGCAAGATGCAGACTGATCTCGATCAGGAGATACTCAAGAAAAATTACATCAAAGCCGTCAATGAAGGACTCCTCAAGGTCTTCTCCAAAATGGGGATCTCCACCCTGCAGTCTTATATGGGTGCACAGATATTCGAGATCATTGGCTTGAACAAGGAAGTAGTCGACAAGTGCTTCACAGGAGCAATCTCCCGCATCGAAGGCATGGGTCTCGACGAAATCGCCCGTGAATCTCTGGCCAAGCATCACCTCGCCTTCACCAGAAAAGACGTGTCCATCGATAGACTTCCGAGCGGAGGTATCTACCAATGGAAACGCAAAGGTGAGTTCCACCTCTTCAATCCCACGACCATCCACTTGTTGCAGAACAGCACCAGGCTAGGAGACTATGGAATATTCAAAAAATTCTCCCGCGCCATCAACGACCAATCTGAAAAAGCCTGCACGTTAAGAAGTCTTTTCGATTTCAAGCGTATGAGACCTGCAATTTCCATCGATGAAGTGGAAGCACCGGAGAACATCTATAAAAGGTTTGCCACGGGCGCGATGTCCTTCGGCTCTATTTCCTGGGAAGCCCATACTACCCTGGCCATTGCGATGAACCGTCTCGGTGGCCGATCCAATACCGGTGAAGGTGGTGAAGACGAGGCTCGTTATACCCCTTTGCCCAATGGCGATTCCATGCGCTCCTCCATCAAGCAGGTTGCTTCCGCCCGATTCGGAGTCACCAGCCTGTACCTGACCGAAGCAGATGAATTGCAGATCAAAATGGCACAAGGTGCAAAGCCGGGTGAAGGCGGACAATTGCCCGGTCACAAAGTGGATGAATGGATCGGCAGGGTGCGTCACTCCACACCGGGGGTCGGACTCATCTCTCCTCCTCCACATCACGATATTTATTCGATCGAAGATCTGGCTCAGTTGATCTTCGATCTCAAGAATGCCAATAGACGTGCCCGCATCAGTGTCAAACTGGTTTCAAAAGCGGGAGTAGGTACAATTGCTGCAGGGGTCGCAAAGGCCAAAGCCGATGTGGTGCTCATTTCAGGACACGATGGCGGCACCGGCGCATCTCCACTGAGTTCCATCAGGCACGCTGGTCTACCTTGGGAACTCGGCCTTGCGGAAACACATCAGACCCTTGTCCGGAACCGCCTCCGCAGCCGTGTTGTGGTGCAATCAGATGGTCAGATCCGCACAGGCAGGGATGTGGCCATTGCAACCCTCCTGGGAGCGGAAGAATGGGGCGTGGCCACGGCAGCATTGGTTGTTGAAGGTTGCATATTGATGCGCAAATGTCATCTGAACACTTGCCCCGTAGGTGTCGCAACACAAGACCCCGAATTGAGGAAACGCTTTAGCGGTGCAGCCGACCATGTGGTCAATTTCATCAAATTTCTGACACAGGAATTCCGGGAGATCATGGCCGAACTTGGATTCCGTACTGTGAATGAAATGGTCGGCCAGGTAGACAACCTAGGTCTAAGAGAGAACATATCCCATTGGAAATACAGCAAACTCGATCTTTCACAGATCCTGTATAAAGAACCCGCATCTAGCTTCACGGGATTGTACAAACAGGAAGAACAGGATCATGGATTAGATAGTGTATTGGACTGGAAACTGTTGGAGAAAGCCAAACCCGCTCTCGAGAAAAAAGAAAAGGTTACGGCAGAATGGACCATAAAGAACACGGATCGTACAGTCGGTGCCATGCTATCCAACGAGATCACGCGAAAATACCAGGCAGCAGGCCTACCTGATGATACCCTGCATTTCAAATTCAAGGGAACTGCAGGCCAGAGTTTTGGCGCTTTCAACACAAATGGTATCACATTGGAATTGGAAGGCGATGCGAACGACTACTTCGGTAAAGGTCTGAGTGGCGCAAGGTTGGTGGTTTATCCACCCCGGGAAGCCGGTTTTGTCCCCGAAGACAATATCATCATTGGTAATGTAGCCTTCTACGGTGCAACTTCCGGGAATGCATACATCCGTGGAAAAGCAGGAGAACGTTTCGCGGTCAGGAATTCCGGCGCTTCCGCTGTCGTTGAAGGAACTGGCGACCATGGTTGCGAATACATGACAGGCGGTCGCGTGGTGATACTCGGACCTACCGGAAGGAACTTTGCAGCGGGTATGAGTGGTGGAATCGCATTCATCTATGACCTTAAAGGTGACTTCGCTGGAAAATGCAATACGGAAATGGTAGACCTTGACCCGGTCGGAGAAGAAGATACGGCCGAACTGAAAGAGATGATCCATGAACATTACCTGAACACAGGCAGTAGCGTAGCCAAATTCGTGGTTGATGACTTCGAAAATCAGGTTCAACATTTCGTGAAAGTCTTCCCCAAGGATTATAAAAAGGTGATCCAGCAGAAGACAAAAGGAAAGAAGGGCATCAATGCAGGCAGGTGATCCATAGGAAAAAACTTGTTCCAGCACAGAACATAATGAGCGCGTAAAAGATCAGATTATGGGTAAACCAACAGGTTTCATGGAGTTCACCCGGGAAATTCCGGGTAAAAAAACGGTCAGTGACCGTTTGCATGACTACAATGAATTCACACTGCGATACGAGGATAAAAAACTCAATGAACAAGCAGCCCGCTGCATGAACTGCGGCGTACCTTTTTGTCATTCAGGTTGCCCGTTGGGCAATGTTATCCCCGAATTCAACGATGCAGTGTATCGCAAGAATTGGGAAGAAGCATATGACATCCTGAGTTCCACCAACAATTTTCCGGAATTCACCGGAAGGATCTGCCCTGCTCCCTGTGAAAGCGCCTGTGTGCTGGGAATCAACCAGCCACCGGTATCCATCGAAGAGATCGAGAAGCATATCATCGAAATCGCATTCGACAAGGGATATGTGAAATCGCATCGCCCAGCTGTACGCACCGGGAAAAAAGTAGCCGTCGTAGGTAGTGGCCCCGCGGGTCTTGCCGCTGCAGCACAACTCAATCGTGCAGGCCATCAGGTAATCGTTTTTGAACGCGATGATGCACCGGGCGGCTTATTGCGGTACGGCATACCCGATTTCAAATTGGAAAAATGGGTCGTTGATCGCAGGATCCGTCACATGGAAGAAGAAGGCATTCAGTTCCGTTGTCACGCCAATGTGGGTGTCAATGTGAGCATGAACGACCTGCTGAGGGAATACCATAGTATAGTCCTCTCCGGTGGCTCGACCGTTCCCAGGGACCTCTCTCTGGTGGGCAGAGAATTGAAAGGGGTCCATTTCGCCATGCAGTTCCTCAAGCAACAGAACAAGCGCAACGCCGAAAAAGACCCATTTGATAAACCAGAAACTGAAAGCAACATCGTTGATCATGATATCATCGCCAATGGAAAGAATGTCATCGTCATTGGTGGTGGTGATACCGGCTCCGACTGCGTTGGTACATCCAACCGCCAAGGCGCTAAATCAGTTACCCAATTCGAATTACTGCCCAAACCGCCGGTCAATCGGAACCAGGGTATGCCCTGGCCCACCTATCCCATGGTTCTGAAAACTTCCAGTTCCCACGAAGAGGGATGTGAAAGACAATGGGCGGTTGCCACCAAGGCATTCATCGGAGATTCGGAAGGAAACCTGAAGGGCTTGAGGATTGTAGACTTGGAATGGAAATTCACTGAAGATGGTCGCCCAGCACAGTTCGTGGAAAGAGAAGGATCCGAAAGGGAGATCCCCTGCGAACTGGCACTCTTGGCCATGGGATTCCTGCACCCACAATTCGAAGGACTCATCCAGGAATCAGGAGTGGAAACGGATGAGCGTGGAAATGTACAGGCTTCCGAAAAAAAGTACCAGACCAATATTTCACGCATCTTCAGTTGTGGTGACATGCGCCGCGGACAATCCCTTGTCGTATGGGCCATCAGTGAAGGTCGTGAATGTGCCCGCAAGGTGGATGAATACCTTCTTGGACAATCATTATTGGAAAGCAAGGACAGAAGCTTGCTCACTGCCTGATTGAATCTACTAACAAGATATATGGAACCGCCTCAGTGGCGGTTTTTTCATTCCCCTACATTCCAAAATCGATATCAGATCCTCTACATATCCTGATAAGTCACTACTACGGATCAGTGCATAGGATGCATCGCTCAATCGAATGGATGAGACCATATAGTTTCAAAGAACTGCCAACTGGTCTTGAAATCGGAGATCCTGTGCCGCTGCAAGGATGGTTGACGGAGGATTAATGCTTTTAGCTGGTCATCACCCATGTCAAGGACTTAATTTCAGCTTTCCGCATGAAATGATAGTCCCAAGAGAAAATGAAAATATCATTGGAAAATCAAAATTTTCCATGAAAAATCATTTGGCAGGTGATCGAACTAAGAATGGCTCCCCAGATCATTTCCCTATGATCGAGAAAAGACAACTTCAACATTTAACAGGATCACCCTGAAATCCTTGAGTGGCGGGAGATTCTTTCATGATAAGTAAGAAAATTTTTTGCAAAGAGTACTCAAATTAAAAGTGATTTGAGCATTCCAATTCAATATAAATTATAATTATTTTAATGTGATTAAATACAATTTTATTTATCGGTTATTATTTTTTTAATACCGGAATACTTTTTTTACAATAAACTTATATACAATAACATATGTGATTTTTTACTTTCAGAAATCATCATATTAATTTATTGCATATTCGTTATTTTTTCCACACAAGGTTACGTTTTAGACCTTTTCGTATTAATTTTGTGTCGAGAACCCAAACAAACGCAAAACTTAAACGCACTGCAATGAAAAAAATCGGATTCAGGGAAATCACCCCCTTTGCCCTTCTCGTGATCTTGGCCGTAGCAGCCATCTTCGTTCCCACACTACCTAATTTCGACGATGGCAAATACAACGCCGCCGACACCGGATGGATCATTGTAGCCACTGCTCTGGTTTTTCTGATGACACCAGGCCTCGCCTTCTTCTACGGTGGGATGGTGCACAGGAAAAACGTCATTTCTACGATGATCAAATCCGTCGTAGCTGCCGGTATTGTAAGCGTGATCTGGGTGACCGTGGGTTACTCCCTGGCTTTCGGTGATTCGATAGGCGGGTTCATAGGGAATCCCATGACGCACTTCTTTTTCAAAGGTGTGAATTCCGGTACCCCCTGGAGCTTAGCCCCTACCATACCCAAAACCCTATTCGCACTTTTTCAACTCATGTTCGCCATCATCACTCCAGGCTTGGTCGTGGGTGCTGTTGCCGAAAGGATCCGTTTTACATCTTATGTCCTGTTCATCGTCCTGTTCAGCCTGTTCGTTTATGCTCCCCTAGCACACTGGAGCTGGCATCCTGATGGATTCCTCTTCAAAATGGGTGCGCTGGACTTCGCTGGAGGAACAGTCGTTCATATTTCTGCAGGTTGTGCAGCGTTGGCCGGAGCCATGGTCCTGAAACGCAGAAAAACACATATTGAAGGCGAGGAAGTTCCACCTTCAAATGTTCCTTATGTATTGATCGGCACTGGACTTCTCTGGTTCGGATGGTTCGGATTCAATGCTGGTTCCGCTCTTGGAGCAAACGCGCTTTCGGTATCGGCTTTTGCTACCACCAACACGGCTGCAGCCGCAGCTGGTCTTTCCTGGATGTTTTTTGACGTTATGCGCGGCAAGAAACCTTCCGTACTCGGATTTTGTATAGGTGCCGTGGTCGGTCTGGTGGCCATCACCCCAGCTGCAGGCTTCGTGGCCATTCCCCAATCCATCTTCATAGGCGTGGTTGCTGCGGTCATCTCAAACCTGGCCGTTTACTACAAGTCAAAATCCAAGCTCGACGACACGCTCGATGTATTCCCATGCCATGGTCTTGGTGGCATGGTAGGAATGCTCCTTACGGGGGTATTCGCAACCAAAGCGGTGAATAGTGCAGGTAACGATGGCTTATTCTATGGTAACGCAGCGTTTTTCATGGTACAATTGAAAGCCATGTTGATCGCCGTAGTATACAGTTTCGTAGTTTCCTATGCGATCTTCAAACTGATCAATATGATCACGCCTATACGTGTAAGCAAGGAAGAAGAAGAACTGGGTCTGGATGCCACTCAGCACAACGAGCAATACGTGCAGGGTACATTAGTGGTCAGCACCGAGAGCAACGGCAAAGTTCAGGAAAAGAAACTCGATGTATTCATAGAGAAGGGTACAGAAGAAGAAGCAATGTTCTAGCATTGTTTTCTTCCCGTACCCTTCATAATAGAACAAAAAATCAAACCAATGTTAAGAAATATTTTTGTGATAGCCATCCTATTCGGTGGCTCAAGTCAAGCTTTTTCCCAAATTTCTGAGGCAAAAGTAGAAATCGTCCCAAAGGATACCGCTGCAAACGCACCAACCCCGGTCGAGGAGGTAAAACCGGTGACCACGATTAACGGTTCAGTGGACGTCTACTATCGTTTCAATTTCAGTAACCCGCAAAATCCAAACTACAACAACTACACCAGTTTCACGAACAGCCAGAACCGTTTCGAATTGGGAATGGCCACGGTCAAATTGGAACATAAAACAGCCAGATTCGATGTTGTCGCCGATCTTGGATTTGGTAAACGTGCTCAGGAATTCGCATACAACGATCAAGGTATCCTGGCAGCCATCAAACAACTTTACGTAAGCTATTCGCCTAAACCCTGGCTGAAACTGACCGCTGGCTCCTGGGCGACACATATTGGATATGAGGTCCTGGACCCACAACTGAATAGAAACTACAGCATGTCCTACATGTTCACCAACGGTCCTTTCTCCCATACGGGGGTCCGTGCTGATTTCACTTCAGGTAAAAGTGGTTTCATGATCGGCATCGCCAATCCGACCGATTTCCGTTATGTACCCTCGGGCTTCATCAATAAGAAAGCTTTCATTGCCCAATACAGTTACGCTGCAGGTGACGCCCTACATCTCTTCCTTAACTATGTGGGTGGACAGAACGTCGATACCTCAAAGTCAAGCCAGTTCGATCTGGTGGCCACATCCAAGCTATCGTCCACTTTCAGCCTAGGCTTCAATGCCACGGTAAACAATTCTAAAAAATGGGACGGCACAAAAAATGAATCTGCAAAAAATTGGTGGGGATCCGCACTATACCTAAATCTAGATCCGAAACCCTGGTTCGGCCTCACCCTACGTGGAGAATATTTCAGTGACAAGAACGGCCTGAAGGTCTATTCCGGATTGCCTTACGGAGGCTCTGTATTCGCAACAACTCTCTCCGCCAATTTCAAGGTAGACGGTTTTATTTTCATTCCCGAATTCAGGCTGGATAATGCACAGCACGAGATCTTTACTGATCATAACGGCGTTGGTCAGAAGTCAACTGGAAGTTTCATTCTCGCTGCCATCTATGCATTTTGAACGCACCTTTCCAGTTCAGAATACACCAAAATATAATTCAGAAAAAAGACACTGCGGAGCAGATAGATGCGAGCAGGTTAAGTTGGGTCATAATCAAACCAGGGCGGATTTTTATCCAGCCCTGCTTTTTTTTATTCCGTATTCCGGCATCCCAATTCCACGATGTAAGAATATTTTAAAGGTTCAATATTAATATGTTGATTTGCCATAGATTACATTTTCATAAAAACGAAATCAACAGATTTATACGAGGCAAGTACAAGTTTCTAATGCAACAGCAGTTCTTTGAACCGTTCTTTTAGCGTAAACCAGTTCAGCGCTTTTTGAGGACGCTCGTTTAACCATTTCTGCACGCTTGATTTTCTTGCTGGAAAACTTAAAAAATCGGGCTGCTTTGGAAAAAAGTCAAGAATCAGCATTTTGGTATTGCCATTTGTGCCACGCTGGCATGTGCTATATGGGTCACAGAAAAACACTTTTATCCGGTTTTTTTAGTGAATAATTTACGCTTTGTCATCTCTTTACCTCTTTCATATGTCAAGGACTGTCTCATTTGGATCGGAAGGAACTTCATCGCTCTGGCAAACGCTTTTATAACTGACGTCACGTCCTTTTGCTTCAGTGCAACATAAAGAAACGTTCGGGTGCTACGCTCAACATCAGACCCAATAACTGATTTATGCCCCTTCCCCACGATAAAGTCACCCTCCCAATCCCCTGATATGATCCGGTCACCAACCTCAACGGGACGTTCGTGAATGCAGGTCATGTCCAGTATTGTACCTCGCTTTTCTGTGGTGAACATTCTACTTTTGCGAAGTCCCATTTTTTGCCGTAAATAGCTACTCAAATCCTTTCCAAGCTCACCATTCGGAAGTAGATTATGTCTCTAAAGCTAGTGTTGAATGAATTCAACATGATGGTTGTCGATTACCAAATTTCTTTAAAGTACATTTACACGGATGGTTGATATTTTTTAAAACCAAATCAATAAATAAAGAAAATGAATATAACTATAATAGGGGCCTCAGGTGGCATTGGACTTGAAACAGTAAAAAGAGGATTAAATAGAAAACATACGATAACGACGCTTTCTCGATCTGACATTGAAATAGAAGAGAATAAATCCTTAAAAAAGATACTGGGTGATGCAACCAATAAAGCTGACCTATTAAATTCAATTAAAAATGCAGAAGCGATAATTGTAACATTAGGAACTGGTAAGAATATGAAATCTACTACCCTGTTTTCAGATTTTGCAAAATTAATTGTGGAAATACACAGGGAGAACAAAATAGATGTTCCATTTATTTTTGTTACCGGATTTGGAGCGGGGGATAGTAAATATTATGTTTCTTGGTTAGTAAATTTATTTTTAAAATACTTGCTAAAAGATGTTTATGCTGACAAAACAAAAATGGAAGAAATTATCACTCATTCAGATATGAATTGGACAGTTGTTAGACCAGGAAGGCTATTAGACAAAGAATTGACAGAAATATACAGAGTTGAAAACAAATTATTCAAAGGAATTAATATTGGCGGAATCAATAGAGCTGACGTAGCAGACTTTTTAATAAAGCAAGCAGAAAACCAAACTGAATTAAAAAAGTACATTGGTATTTCTGAAGAATAAAATAAAACACTCACGCAGAAACAACAAAGGACCCACGATTT
>CAIKEH010000020.1 GCA_903826405.1 uncultured bacterium | reverse complement strand
GGACTGAATTTGCGACGGGTTTGCTTCTTCATAATTGAGGTTTAAGTTAATCAAAAATGTTAACTAACCCTCTGGCCTCAAATTAGGGGAGTATTATACAGAAAGCATTTCATTGTCAGACTGCGGATGAATATAGTTTCATAACATACCATATAAGACATTCCCCCTTCATGCAGAATCCATGATTTATAAAAATCCATTCATCAATACACCTAATAGTAAAAATCCCGAATAATATCGACCTATACTGAGTAAAGGGGGAAATGAGACGGTAATCAGCAATATTTTCATATTTTCAAACCTTAACCTTCCATAATGGGAACACATAAATCAGTTTCACTTGCCATCCTATTGATCTCATTCAGCTTCCTGAAAGCACAGGATATCAAAATGCAGACCCAGATCAATGCAAAATCCGATGCGATCAAAAACAAATTAGTGGAATGGCGCAGGCATATTCACCAAAACCCAGAACTGGGTAACCGGGAATTCAAGACCCAGGCCTATGTATTGGAACACCTCAAGTCTTTAGGGATAGATGCCAAACCTGTTGCCAAAACCGGGGTTTTGGGTATCCTCAAAGGTGAAAAACCCGGTCCCGTAATAGCCATACGAGCCGACATGGATGGACTTCCCGTTAAGGAGAGAGTTGATCTGCCCTTCAAGTCGACGGTCACGGGAGAATTCAATGGCCAAACCGTTCCGGTTATGCATGCCTGCGGTCACGACTCCCATGTTTCTGTGCTTATGGGGACCGCAGAAGTGCTCTCGTCCATGAAAAAAGACCTTCCCGGCACAGTCAAATTCTTCTTTCAGCCTGCAGAAGAAGGCCCCCCCAATGAGGAGGAAGGTGGTGCATCCCTGATGATCAAAGAGGGAGTTATGGAAAACCCCCATGTGGATGCGGTCTTGGGCTTGCACATTTCCTCCAGTGCTGAAGTAGGCTCAATACATTACCGCGCAGGTCCTTTCATGGCTGCATCAGATTGGTTCAAGATCACCATAAGAGGCAAACAGACACATGGCTCCACCCCATGGACAGGTATAGATCCGATCGTTATAGGTGCTCAGATCATAAATAATCTTCAGACCATCGTCAGCCGTCAAGAGAACCTCGTACAGGCCCCGCAGGTTATCACGGTTGGCAAATTTCAAAGTGGGGTACGTTCGAATATCATTCCAGAAGAAGCATATATGGATGGTACGATCCGATCCCTGGACAGTAAAATGCAAAAAGATGTTTGGGAGCGAATCAGAAAAGTATGTCAGAATACCGCTGATTCCTGGGGAGCGACGGTGGACGTGAAGATAGACAGCAAGACCATCGTGCTCTACAATGATCCCTCACTGGTGAAGATGCTGATCCCATCCCTGCAGAATGCTGCGGGGAACGACCAAGTGCAGGAAATGAGTTGGATGACAGGCGCCGAAGACTTTTCTTATTTCGGAGAAAAAACTCCTGCATTCTTCTTCAATCTCGGGGGAATGCCCAAAGGGATGGATCCGGCCAAGGCACCTCCTCACCACACCCCCGACTTCTACATTGACGACAGTGGCCTGGATGTTGGCGTGAAAGCCTTTTGCAACATGCTATTTGATTTTGCAAGATTGAAGAGCAAAAAATAACCTGCGGTCAGTTGAAGACAAGTTATGAACTGTCAACAGACCGTTTTTCCAGGATCATTTTACCCTTTCACCGAACAGCAAACTACCCAACCTGACCATATTGCTCCCTTCTTCCATCGCCGCAAGATAGTCCCCGCTCATACCCATGGAAAGCGTGGTGAAACGGGGATCACCTGAAAAATGTTCGGAACGTAAATCGTCGAAGATATTCTTCAAGGTCTTGAATTCCTGCCTGACCTTGTCAAGGTCTTCGCTGAAAGAGGCCATACCCATCAGTCCATGAATAGGTGCAAACGGGTTGTCACTAAAATTTTTCAACTGATTTATGACTTCCTTCAATTCGGCTTTATCCAATCCAAATTTGGTCTCTTCTTGAGCAATATGCATCTGCAGCAAACATGAAATGGGGCGGCCCAATTTCGCCCCCTGTTTGTTCACTTCCTGAAGAAGTTTCAGACTGTCCACCCCATGTATCAAGCTTACAAAAGGTGCGATCATCCTGACCTTATTACTTTGAAGATGCCCTATGAAATGCCATCTTATATCATCGGGCAACTCAGATTGCTTTTGGATCAACTCTTGTACATAGTTTTCTCCAAAATCGCGTTGTCCCAGTTCATACAATTCCCGGATATCGGAAGCGGGTTTTGTTTTGGAAACGGCAACCAGAGTGACTCCTCGTGGACCGAGTTCATTGATGATTTCTTCGTAAACGGAACGATTCACTGGCATGTTCAAATCTTAATAGCGCTCCAGGGCAAGGTCTGGATACGATGGATGAAATAAAGCATGATTATAGCCATGACGGGGGCTAAGGCTAATAGTAAAATGGATCTTCCAATGAGCAAATAATGGACGCCAACAAGCAAAGAAACCACCATTAACTGGATCATTGCCTTGGCGAAACGGCCAGATTGCTGTCGAACATTGGGCTGTCTGGAAAAAGGCAGATAATGGTCAGAGACATTCACGAAAAAAGTATAGCAAAGCCCATTGCAAAAAAATCCAAAAACCAGATCATCAACCACCTCTGTACCCCAAATAAAAAGACAAAGTGCACACATGATCATATAAACGGGTATGAAATATTTGAAAAAGATGGACTTCGCAGCTCCTGCGATGATCGACCCGGGACTGGACAATGGGCTACTGTGGAATATCCATGAAGCATTGAAATGTTCATTGAAACTGATCAGGGTGATACCGGAAGATATGGTCATCATGGGCAAGTAGATCAACCATAGGAAATTCTGGGTGCCGGGCAGGTCATGCCAATTCGCCATGATGTCCCCTTTGCCCTTTAGGACGAATACAAGAAAGAACATGAGTATGTAAGCCAACCCAGGGTAGAACTGCATCCGGAATCCTTTGTCGCGCGAAGTCATCATCCAAGTTGTTTCAAAGGATGCCCCTTCCACGAACCCTTTGCACACCAATGAGGAAAATAGAGACGAGATCGTAGACCGGGATCCAGTGGAAATTGATCCGTGGCTTTGCTCTTCCCCTAAGCCTTTGTCAGTCCGACCGATCAAGGATGATCGATCGTTTTGCAAAATGGACAATTTTCGTACGAACAACGGAGCCAAAAAGCGATTCAAGATCCGGAAGCTGAGCAAGGGAACGATCACGGATATGCAGATCATCCAAACATGCAGGCTGTCAAAATTCCGGTTCAGAAATGCTTCGTTCGTGAGAGACATCCAAACAGGTGGCAAGACAAATGCCCATCCCCTGAACTCTACCGCATGCCGGATATCAACCATATTGATCATCCGAGGGAACAACTGAAATCCCAACGTGAAGAAAATGGTCATCCCTATCTGAAAATAGGTGACGATATCCTTCACTCGCTGTTCATTGCTGAAACGGAAAATGCCGAGATAAAGAAAATAGGTCAGAAAAACTGCCAGAAGTACGGTAAGAATGCTGGTTGACAGGAAAACGAACCCGCTGACCATGCCGTATTTCAGAAATGCGAAGATCCATCCACCTGCACCTATGGCAATGGTGAATTGCAGGAGATAGATCAGGATATGCACCATCCGGGCCATGAAGACGGCTTTACTACTGACCGGTCGGGAAAATATGATCAGATTGTCGGTGGTGTCCAGAAGTACGGAGGAAAAATCAGTAATGAGCGTCATGGCCATCATGAACAGGAAATAGGCATGCATGAATACCATGACCGTGAGGAAATTATCCAAGACATAAAGACTGGAGCCCATCAGGATGCCGATCACGAAATAAAAGAGTAAAACCCTGGACATCTGGTTCCTTCCTTCCTTTTGCTGACTGTTCCGCCAATTCATATAAACACGGCGTTTGTCCATCAGCAGTTTGGTCTCAACAATAACCATCATCTGATCGAAATCAGATCCACCGATCCCTAACAGGGGCTTCATCAAACGAAGGATATGGAGAAGCAGTTTTTCCATACTCAATTCTTCATGACATCCACAAAAGCCCCTGCTCTGGACTCCTGTTCGCCACTACCCGTGAGCTGGGTGAAAACGTTTTCCAGAGAGCCTGTATGTGCCTGTTCCTTTAGGGTGTCGAAAGTTCCATCAGCGATTATGGCGCCATGATGAATGAGGATTATCCTGTCACTTATCTTCTCTACGACATCCATGAGATGCGATGAATAGAAAATGGTCTTCCCTGCTTTCTTGAGCTGGCCAAGGATCTCTTTGACAAGTATCACTGCATTCGCGTCCAGGCCACTGAGCGGCTCATCCAGAAAAATGATATCGGGATTATGCAATAATCCGGATATCAGGAGCACTTTTTGTTTCATGCCTTTACTGAAGGAGTTCATCCGATGATCCGCCTTTTCGGCGAGTCCAAAAAGAGAAAGAAGGTCATGTGATTTACTTTCCACTGCAGTCCGGGGGATTCCGTGCAACCTGCCAACAAAACCAAGGAATTCCATGGGTGTCAGTACTTCATAAACGGCAGCATTTTCAGGGATGTAACCGATCCTTTTTTTCACCTCGAGGGCATCGCGCCGGATATCCATACCCAGAACGGTAGCATCACCTTCAAAATCGTTTATGATTCCGGTCAGGATCTTGATGGTCGTACTTTTCCCAGCGCCATTAGGCCCAATATAACCAATGATCCCCCCCGACTCCACTTCCATATCTATCCCTTTCAAAACCTCATTATGGCCGTAACGCATATGTAGATTCCTGACCGAGATTACAGGCAAATTCATTTTTTGATGCTTTAGGTAAAGAAACGAAATGCATGTCAAATGGAACGTCTGGATCTGCGGAAAGTCATATTTAATCTATTTGAGTATTTGCCGACTGATGACCATTCTTTGGACCTCACTGGTACCTTCATATATCTGAGTGATCTTGGCATCACGCATCAGGCGCTCCACATGATATTCTTTGACATAACCATAACCTCCTAGGATCTGCACGGCTTCAGTGGTCACCCACATGGCGGTCTCTGAGGAGAAGACCTTGGCCATGGATGAACTCAATCCATAGTCTTGTCCATTATCCTTTTCCCAGGCAGATTTTAAACAAAGCAGTCTGGCCGCCTCGATCCGGGTGGCCATATCTGCTAATTTGAATTGTATCGCCTGATGTTTAGCAATTTCCGTCCCGAAAGCTTTGCGCTGTTTTGAATATGCGAGCGCCAATTCGTAGGCCCCGCTGGCAATACCCAAAGCTTGAGCAGCGATGCCGATGCGACCTCCAGCAAGCGTCTTCATAGCGAATGTGAATCCGAATCCATGATCCCCAATACGATTGATGCGGGGCACTTTGACGTCGGAAAATGAAATACTGTGTGTGTCACTGCCTCGGATACCCATTTTGTTTTCCTTGACACCTACACTCACACCCGGCTGATCTTTTTCAACGATGAATGTATTGATACCCTTGGATCCTTGAGTCGGATCAGTCTGCGCCATGACCAGATAAACGGATGCAGATGACCCGTTCGTGATCCAATTTTTAGTCCCGTTCAGCAGGTAATGATCACCTTTATCCTCAGCGGTCGTATGCTGCGAGGAGGCATCACTCCCCGCCTCAGGTTCACTCAGCAGAAAAGCACCTATGTATAGATTGCCGTCCTTTCGTCCCTGGGCTAAGGGATGGAGGTATTTACGTTTTTGCTCTTCGGACCCAAAAAACTCAAGCCCCCAACAGACCAGACTATTATTAACACTCATGCATACACTCGTACTCGCATCCACTTTGCTGATCTCCTCCATGGCCAACACATAACTTACTGTATCTAAACCAGATCCTCCGTATTCAGGATCAACCATCATTCCCATGAAACCTAAGTCCGAAAGTTTCAAAACCTGCTCACGTGGAAATATCTGATGCTCATCACGCTCTATCACGCCGGGCAGGCAATCCAGTCTGGCAAAATCACGCGCAGCCTGGCGGATCATGAGTTGTTCATCTGAGATTTGGAAATCCATAAGACAATTTTTGAGTTTGTTTGACCAATTTACAGATTAAAAATAACCCAAACATTCAACAAAACTAACAGTTGTTCGTATTATTTCGCCCCTCTATCCAGAATGAAGGAAGTAAAAAAGCCATGACAAATCATTTGAGTCAGCTAGTGGTCCAGGTAAACCTGCGCAAACAATAAACGTACTTCAATTCATGTTATGCGTATCAGTAATTATAGTATTTAGTCAAATTTAATAGGGTATCCGGAAATGCCTGAATTTGCTCAGTTACGCCGAAACCAACGTATCTGCTATAACATGAAAGATTACATTTGCAACAATTCCCTAACATGAGCAATGCCCAAGCGAACTTAAGGGTACAAAAATTGGTGGCATCCGTATCGGTGATATTATTCATCATCAAGATAGTTGCCTGGTACATGACGAAGTCTGTGGCCATACTGACAGATGCTCTGGAAAGTACGGTGAATGTGGTAGCCGGCTTCATCAGTTTGTACAGCCTTTACGTGGCATCCAAGCCCCGGGATGAGGATCATCCCTATGGGCACGGCAAAGCTGAATTCGTATCCGCCGCCTTTGAAGGCAGCATGATCTTCATTGCTGGTCTCATTATCATTTATGAAGCCATCAACAATCTGAGGCATCCTCATGAGTTGCAGAAATTGGATTATGGCATTTATCTGGTAAGCTTCACCGCTATTATAAATTTTATGGTGGGATGGTACTGTCTCAGGAAAGGCAAAGCCAATCATTCACTTGCCCTTGTTGCCTCTGGCAAACACCTGCAGAGTGATACCTATTCGACCATAGGCATCATAGCAGGACTCATCCTGATGGTATTTACAAGATGGACATGGCTAGACAGCGCCGTGGCCATCCTGTTTGCACTGCTTATCGTTTATACAGGTTATAGGATAATCAGAAGTTCACTTGCCGGCATCATGGATGAAGCGGATAAGGAACTTCTCCGTAAAATGGTCCACGTATTGAATGGCAAAAGACGGGAGAACTGGGTTGACCTGCATAACGTCCGCATCATCAAATACGGAAGCATCCTGCACATGGACTGCCACCTTACCGTACCTTGGTTCCTCAATGTCCATGAGGCACATTTTGAAATCGATGAACTTTCGAAGATTGTCCGGAATGAATTCGGGGAATCCGTGGAGTTTTTCGTTCACTCAGATGGATGCCTGGATTTTTCCTGCCGTATCTGTTCCAAATCCGTATGTCCTGAACGCAAACATGATCTGGCGAAAAGAGTCGAATGGTCAGTGGAGAATATATCCAGTGACAGGAAACATGGTAGTGAGTAATGCCTATTATGATCGCCTGTATTCATCACATAAAATACAGCAATGAAATTTCGTTGACAGCAAAAATCAAATTGCAGGCTCCTGTTGGCTCAGGCAGTGGAAGCTCCCCAATCCCCAAATGATGTCCGTTGAGTCTATGCCGACGGTCATCCGATCCGGAAAACAAGCTCCGATGATCTGCAAAGCCTTGTCATCCTTTTCCTCATTTCGGAACGTCGGCACGATTACTGATTTGTTGGATATGTAGAAGTTAGCATATGAAGCAGGAAGTGACTGCCCTTCCCAAATAACTTCATCAGGCATATGTAGTTCTATGATATTCAACTGCTTCCCGTTCAATAAACGCATTTTCTTCAAATCTGAAAGATTCCGTTGTAATAAAGAAAAATTGGGATCGCTTTTTCTCTCTTCCACTACAGTGATCACCGTATCTGCATTCACGAACCGAACAGTATCATCAATATGCCCATCCGTATCATCGCCCACTACACCTTCATGCACCCACAACACCTGCTGCTGACCATAAAATTCACAAAGGTATTTTTCGATCTCAGCCTGCGAAAGCAGAGGATTCCTGTTCTCATTAAGTAAACAGCATGTTGAGGTAATCACCGTACCCTCCCCGTTGAATTCCACCGATCCGCCTTCCATGATGATTCCAGGATAAAAGACCGGTAAACCTAGTTTTTCAGCAATGCGAGTGGGTATCACATCATCCAGCTCGTAAGGAGGATATTTTCCACCCCAAGCATTATAATTCCAATCTACGATGGCTTTTTTCTTCTCCTTCGTGTTCACCACAAAAGCAGGTCCATGATCACGACACCATGCATCGTTGGTAGGATGAAGAAAAAAATCAACCATAGCCAAATTCACACCTGCAAGGCTTAAATGTTCCATCGCAAATGCCCGCATCTCTTCATCGGCAACATTGATGCATACCTTCTCACTCTCAGCCAGAATACGGATGAATTCAGAATATCTGGGGAAAATCGTATGGATCTTTCCAGGCCACGAAGCTTCCTTGTGCGGCCAACTCAACCACGTAGCCACATGTGGCTCGAATTCAGCAGGAAAAGCATAACCAAGTTCAAGAGGAGTGGACATGAAAAGAATTGATTGATTAGTGAATGGATGAGTCAGTGTAGTAAACCACTTTTAACATTACCCAGATTTGTACCAAAAATAAATCCTTAAAGCGATAATCCAATGAATGGAAATAAAACTTCATCAGTACCTGAACTAGTAGATCCAGATGAAATAGAATTTAAAAAAGACATATAATCGCTGTATATGAGAAAGACATTTTACCAATCGAATAGACATCGATTATCCTATGATTTATTTCGCTATTCACAACACAAAAATAACCATGCTCAGTGTGTTTTATAATGCATCAGTTGATCTTAAAATCCGATCCAGAGTAGATGCAAATAGATCAACGTTCTGTTTGGTAAAACACATCGGAGGCTTGATCTTGATCACATTGTCAAATGGCCCGTCCGTACCTACCAGAATAAATTCGTCTTTTAATTTATTCTTTACATGATTTGCGATCGACTTGTCCGGTTTGCGAGCTTTATCAAGGAATTCTATCCCCAAGAATAATCCTTCACCTCGGACGTCCGCCATGCATGGGAATGAATCTTTCAACTCTTGCAGTTGACTCTTGAAATAATCCCCTACTACTCTTGCATTGCCCTGCAGATCTTCGCTTTCTATGATTTCCAGTACGGATTTTACCACCTCACAGGAAACAGGATTGCCGCCAAAAGAACTGAAAAATTCCATGCCATTCGTGAAATCATCGGAGATCTTCTTCGACGTGACCAGAGCCGAAATAGGCTGACCATTACCCATTGGTTTTCCAAGGACAACCATATCTGGAACAATATCATGCATCTGAAAACCCCAAAACCATTTGCCCAGTCTCCCAAAACCGGTCTGAACTTCATCACTGATGGTCAAGATCCCGTTGACAGAAAAATAATCGAACAAATAACTGAGATAGCCTCCAGCAAGTGGAACCTGACCTCCGCATCCGGAAATGGGCTCAGCAATGAAAGCGCAAGGCTTTTCCGGAAGCTGTTCGATGGCATCCATCGCATGATAAGCGAATTCTTTTGCGGTTTTGAATTTACCATTGAACAAATTGGGCAAAGGAAGTTTCAGGATATGCGGACCGATACCTCTCCCACCTTTCCCATCAAACTTATATGAACTTATTTCAATACCGGTTGAAGTATTGCCGTGATAGCCATTCTCCAACACAACTACAGTCTTCCTGTTGGTGACGGTTCGTGCGATCCTGATTGCCAGATCACAGGCTTCACTTCCACTGTTCAGATAATAAATTTTGGATAATTGTTCAGGAAATTGGCTCAACAGTTTTTCACTGCAGGTATTGAATGAATCCGTCAAATACCTCGTGTTCGTATTCAATTCCCTGACCTGCTTGGAAATAACTTTACTCACCACAGGATGACTATGTCCTACATGAGGAATATTATTGTAGCAATCCAAATAGCTGTTCCCGACCTCATCGAACATGTATTGGAACAATGCAGAAGTCATATATATTGGATCAGCATAACTCAATCCGAGTGACTTGCCGGAGACTTTGGCCCTTACATCAACTTGATGCTTCTTTGGCGTACGCGCTACCAAAGGGAAACCTGCTGCTTCATGAAAACAATTCTTGATTTTAATCGGGTTTGTCCGTGACCAAAGTTCGAGTAGCGTCCAAGCCGGTTTTTCGCTGATCAGGACATATTCATTGTCCTGACCAAGATGCTTCTTCTCCGCCGAATTACAAAGACTGATGCACAATCTTGACGTGATCAGATCAGGCAACAGTTCCAACTCCTCTTTCGTCAATTTGATGTGCTTTTGATAACCACGGATCATGGGAAGGACAACCTCCCAGGGATCGGTCTTATTCAGCATGATATAAGTCAAGGCAACGGCAAGGTCATTGACCAATGGAGAGTAAGTGGCATCACCAAAATCCAAAAAACCTTTTATCTCATCATTTTCCACTAAAATATTATAGTCATTCAAGTCCCCATGTATGATGGAATGCCTCAAATTATGCTGGATCGGCAAAACATTTTCAGTGAAGCGGTCCAAATAGTATTGGACCAATTTCCTTTGCCCAGACTCTTTGATGAGTGGTATTTTAGGCAGACTTAAATGCGCGTTCTGAATATCCCAGAATAAATGTCTAGAAGCAAATACAGGGCTGTCTATAGATCGAAGCGACAGATCCAGTTCAGCAATTTTTTCGCCGAGGGAGATCAATAATTTTGGAGAATGCCGGACTTTTGCCATGAATTCCCCTTCTATGAAAGACAGCAGCTTTGCTTTGTCTTTTTCAAAATCGAAGAACATGCTGCCATCGGAAAGTCTGATGTTCTGCGGCACCTGGAATGAAAGCTCATGTCCGATCTTGTCCAATATAATGGATTCCTCTTCTGCAAGCATCCATTCTTGGGCATCAGGGAATATTTTCAGGATATATTTCACCCCGTCCGATCCGGTGATCCTGAATTTCCTATTACTATAGTTGATATCCCCATCAAGGCCCTCAACACCCGATATCGAAATCCCGAAGATTGATTCTATTTGTTCCATATGCACTGAGGTGGGGATTAAAACACTATGGGAATATATTCCGTTTCAAATTCAATAATTCCATCAGGTCAATTTTCTTTAAATCCTGAAGGATCATGCACACCAGATCCATGGTTTTGTACCAAAATAACCGATCAGTTACGCACTGTTTATACTACTGAATCGCATTTACTACGTTTTACCTGATTAGATCTATGGTACTGTTCCAAATATCTAATCTATGTATCGCTGGGTAATGGGTCCATACGAGTCGATTCGACGATCACGATAAAAAGGCCAATGTGTGCGATATTGATCAGTCTTGGACAGGTCGAGAGCGACCACATTGACCTCCTCATTTTCATGTGATGCTTGATAGAGGATGCCACCAAATGGGTTTGAAACAAATGACCCTCCCCAGAACTTCATTGCCCCATTCTGTTCAAATCCCACACGGTTGACGCTCACCACATGCACACCATTGGCAACTGAATGGCTGCGCTGAATGATCTGCCACGCATTATATTGCTCGGAATTCGTTGCTTCGTTCTGGTTGGTGGCCCACCCTATTGCCGTAGGATAGAACAGGATCTCAGCGCCCATCAGTGCGGTGATCCGGGCGGCTTCAGGATACCACTGATCCCAACAGATGAGCACACCTATGGTGGCGAACTTCGTAACAAATACCTTATAGCCCAGATCCCCCGGGGTGAAATAGAATTTTTCATAATAAGCGGGATCATCCGGTATATGCATCTTGCGGTACTTGCCCAGGTAGGTGCCGTCTGCATCAAGTATAGCGGTGGTATTATGATAAAGACCTTGTGCTCTCTTTTCGAAAAGTGATGCGATGATCACGACACCCAGTTCTTTTGCCAATGATCCCAGAATGTCTGTGGATGGGCCGGGTATGGCCTCTGCCAGCGAGAAATTATCGTGATCCTCCACATCGCAGAAATACAATGATGTGAACAATTCTTGAAGGCAGACGATCTGCGCACCCAGGGATGCCGCCTCGCGGACCCTTAGAATGGCCTTTTCCAGGTTGGCGGATCTGTCTGCCGAACAACTCATCTGTACTAGCCCTACGTTTACCATTGACATATCATCTGTTTAGGAAAAAATTGATCAATCATCAAGCATGAAAATTAGGGTTCGCGAAAAGTCCGCAGCGGCTCGGAAATACGGTTGCCAGTAAAAAGGCAGTGCACTCCGCATTCCGAAAATTGCAGGTTCAAGTTTCCAAAAGAACAAGTGCATCCAGATTCCTTATACCGATCTTCTTTTCAGTAATGAATCCTTCCGCATATTTGACCCCTATACGTTTACCGAAAAGTCGTGCTCGAGATACGACTGCGTCCAAGAAGTCAGGTGTGGAAATATAGGTTTGAGGACCTTTTTGGGCCTGCTCTGAAGTATGAAACTGCGTGCCATATGCCATGATGGATTCCATCCGTTTATCGAAGACGCTGGATATATCAATGAAGATATCGGGTTCGTGGTACCAGTCCTGCAGGTAATGAAGGACCAGTTTGGGGCGCCATTTTTCCTGAGGATTACCATCCTCATCAATAGTTTCTATCTTAGAAAGACCCGAAAGAAAACAGCAATCAGCGGTCATATGGCCGGCACGTCCATGGTCAGGATGGCGATCGTCCAGAACATTTCCAAAGACAACATCTGGACGATATTTTCTGATGGTACGGATGAGTTGCATCTGATGAGCCTCATCATTCAGAAAAAATCCATCTCGCCACTTCAGATTCTCCCTTGCAGACACTCCTAATATGCGAGCCGCCTCGGTCGCTTCGGCATGTCGTGTTTCGATGGTTCCGCGAGTGCCCAACTCCCCTTGGGTCAGATCAATGATGCCGGTTTTCTTACCCTGTGCCACCTCATTGAGGATGACTCCTGAGCAACCGAGTTCAACATCATCGGGATGTACGCCGATGGCCAGTAGATCCATTTTCATGCTGTCAAATATCGGATAATTTGAGAAGTTAACGCACCATGCAAGCCTAAAGCCCGAATGAAACGAACATCTTCAAGGTATGGTGCACAGTTGACCCCGGTCCGAACACTTTGGAAGCATCAAGGCTTGAGTAAAGTCCACCTCGCATTTACGTAAAAGCAGGGAGTCATGAAGACCTAATGATAGTGCAGCCATTCATGTATCAGATCTTACCATACATCCTGGCTACTTCCTTGACTATGGGTTCCATTTCGGAGTCTTCTCCTTGGGGATCGTAATTCTGTTTCAGGCTGGATCCAAAGACCCAGGCTATGGTCTGCCAGAAATGAGCGGAGAACCCACCGCGGTATTCCTTTATGAGATCGAAGCAGGTATTGCTGGTTTCGCGGTTGATCAGTTTCATGAGTACCCTACCCTGATAAACGGACAATTGGGTAAGCGGTGTGGTGAATTCCTTTTTCAGGTCTCGTTCTCGGGTTTTGATGAAATCCTGCCTTTTATTCGGATCGCTGATATGGGTAAGATTGACGTTGATCTCATTAATGACCGCACTTGCCTTGAGTGCATATGGATAGGTCACGTATACGGCATTTCGCAGACGGGTCCATTTCCGGTAGGCCTCTTTCTGTTCATCCGTCATCTGGGCCGCCACGATCACCAAATCCATCTCGCCATAGGTCATGGTATCCTGACCGACGATCACATAAGGCACGGTGAGTGTATCATGAATTCCTGCAACCCATTGGGCATGACTTCGGCAGGGAGTCAGGGCCGTCAGGAATAGGATGGAAACCATCAATGTAGATATGTGGCCTGGCTTACGCATGGTTTGCACAAAAGTAAAACATAGCTCGTTGAAAATCCAGTACGTGATCCCATGCCGGGTCATTTTAACAAAAAAGGAACGGAAAGCCCTGTAGTTCAAGCCCTACGGAGTTCCCTGCGGTAGCGCTGTCGAAGGCTGAAAAGGAATCCAATGACCATGATGATGGTGCCCAGCCAAAGCAGATTGATAAAGGGGAACCGATATGCCTTCAGGGTTATATAACGCAATACAGAGTCCGTTTCCTTGATCCCCAACTGCAGTTTGCCGGACGCATCCCTGTCCAATCCCAGCACGAGGCTCATTTGGGCGAGCGTGTCCATCTTGTGGGAGATGACATTGTCCTTTACGAAGAAAGCCGGTTGCATGCTGAATTTCCTTCCATCCTTCACGAAAATGCTCACATCCGACATCCACGCACTATCCACTACGGGTAACCCCTTGTTATCGTTTTTGTTCGCAGTGACCAGTTGGTCGATGACCACATAGCCTTGGGAATAGAAAATGGTATCTCCTTGTTTGACAGGATGCATGCGGAAACTGGCCGTATCCTTGAAACTGTCTGGATTAAGCCAGGAGGTGATATAGACGAAAACGTCGTTGGATAAATAGTGCTTCGAGCCCGGGTTGGAGGATAATTGGGTGCCATTCTGCGATTTCATCATGAAGGCATCAGGCATGACCCGGAATTGCTCCCGAATCTTTCCGGAAATAGAGTCCTTGTCGGTGAAATCCACCTTGAAAAAAACCTTGTTGTTCTTGGTTTCGGTGGAATCACCTGCATAGGTGACCATATACCTGCCCATTGGAGTTGGAACTCCTTGGATCAGGGTGATGTTCTCCGCTGGATTCTCTTCCCTGCCCTTGGCATCTTTCAGGCCTTGGACCATCATGCCGGTCTGGTTGAAGGATACGAGTTCTTTCTTGGCAGAGGAAATCAGGATACCAGCCAGCATCATGCCAAATCCGATATGACTAATGGACCCCCCGGCAGATTTCATATTCCCCTTTAGTACGGCAATGATATAAGAGCCATTGGCAATGATGGAATAGATGGCCGTCCACAGAGCCATATGAATAGCCACCAGGAATCCCATTCCGAATTTGTCGTATCGCACATTACCGAAAAAAGATACCAGCAGGGAAATGAGCACCGACAGGACCGTTGCATATAGCAGTATTTTGCTGATATGGGATCTGGATGAACCCTTGTACTTCAGATATTGCGTGATCGACGTCAATATCCCGATGATGAAAATGACGAGTACCATCACCCGGTTATAAACATATTCCACTTCCTGACCAATGGCCCATTGTGTACCGAACAACTTATTGATGAAAGGCAGTGAGGTCAGAATTATGATATAGAGTGAGGATATGAGGAACAACAAAGCCCCTACGAACATCCAGAACTCGCGACTGCTCATCTGTTCCTCTGTCTTGGTTTCGGGTATCTTCCTCTGCTCTTTGATGTACAACCCTAGGACAATAGCAAGAAAGAAAAGCATCATCACGATGAGGTGCCCATAAAGAGTGTTGCCTTCCCCGGTGAACGAATGAACGGATGTATCCCCGAGTACGCCGGTTCGGGTGAGGAAAGTCGAATAAAGCACCAGAAGATAGGAGCCGGTAATGAAGAAATAAGATGCTTTGAGGGAATGACCGGTATGCCTGTATACGAGCATGGTATGTATTCCTGCCACCAAGATCAACCAAGGCACCAGCGAAGCATTCTCCACGGGATCCCAAGCCCAATATCCTCCGAAGGTCAGCGATTCATAAGCCCAAGCCGCTCCCATCATGATGCCCAGGCCGAGTATGCCTCCACTGAATAGAGACCACTTCATTGCGGGTTTCACCCAGGTGCCATATTCTTTCGTCCATAAGCCCGCCAAGGCATAAGCAAATGGGACAATCGTGGAGGAGAATCCCAAAAAAAGGATGGGAGGATGAATGACCATCCAATAATTCTGAAGTAGTACGTTAAGCCCATTCCCGTCGGTTATGTACTTGGACAAGTATTGAGGATCACGGAAAATGGGAGCATCGGCGAACTCATTTCTCATCAGCACGAAAGGACTTGACCCGACACGGAGATCTGTAAAATAGAGTCCGATCAGAAAACTGCTTAGGAAAACTTGTGCAAGGGCGATGAAAACCATGACAGGAGATTCCCATTTGTTTCCGGCTTTTCGAATGATCACCAACCCCAGCACACTCTGCCAGAAAGCCCATAGCATGAAACTTCCCTCTTGACCCTCCCAGAAACAACTCAGGAGATACTGCATGTCCAAACTTCTCTTGGAATGCTGATGCGCGTACTGGTACTCGAAATAATGATTGTAAATGATCAGAAAAAGGATGAAGAACACGGCAATGACCGAGAAAGCACTGACCCCAAAGGAGATCCTTCCAAGTCGTGTCCATCCTCTTTGCATGTCCGTTCCGGCAGTGCGGACGGACCGGAAAAAAGCATATGTCGAAACAAGGGCAGCTATCATGATGGTCAGCACGAAAAAATGGCCGAGCTGTCCGATCAACAAATGTTCACCTTCGTATCGCATGCGGGAAATGGTTTGATAGGTTCTCTACGGCTTCTCGATGGAAGTGGTTGATCCTTTATAAGCTGTGTCAGCAGAAGGAGCAGCCTGAAACTCTTTCATTTGATCGGCTCGGTTGTCCTTGTACTTGGAGGGGCACTTGAGCAGGATCTCCTTGCATTCGAACACATCACCTTTCATCTTGCCTTTGAGTACGATGCGGTCGCTATGCTCGAATTCTGAGGGCTTGGAATTGTGGTAAACCACCTGAGTACGCGCTCCTAAGGAGTCCACGGCATAAAAGCTGAGGTAGTTGGGATCCTTTACCGCGTCGTATTGGATGGGGGCCGCCTTATCGAGCCGGGCGATCATATGCACGAATTTGCCTCCTTTTCTCCTGGCGGATTCGATGGTATCGTAAGTAGTGATGTCGGACATCATTGTGAGCAGGCCAGCAATAGCGAGGGCAATGACCACCAGAAGCACGATATGTATCTTCTTCATAGAGAAAATGTTCCTTGAAAGCACAAATTTAGTCAAAAATAGGCCTGAACCGGCATTTAAGTTGGTTCATATGGGTTGACCTATCTCAGGGCTGCATGAAACAAATTATAAGCCGGAACGCTCAATATTTTGGACAATACCGAAACTGGACTAATTTGCACTTTATTCCGCACTCGGAGGACGCAACCTGGCGCGGGACAAGTCAAAATCAACTATTCCAAAACAGCCATGGCAGACCTGTCCCTTTTTGACCCCAATGCAGCGGGTAATCCCAAGAACAACATTTTCGGCCTTCCGTTCACTGAAGAAGATGCACGAGTGGTACTTCTTCCTGTTCCTTGGGAAGTGACCGTCAGTTACCGGGCCGGAACTTCTCGTTCCCCCGAACACATCCTTAAAGCCAGTCTTCAGATCGATCTTTACGACAAGGCTTACCCCGGTTCCTGGAAGCAGGGCTACCACATGAGACTCCCTGAAAAAAAGATATTGCTCAAAAGTGATTACCTCCGGAAAGAGGCTGAACTATACATTGATTACATCGCACAGGGAGAAAACATCACCACGAATAAATTCATGAGCAAAACCCTAAAGGAGGTCAACGAAGGCGGACTATTCCTGAATGAGTGGGTTTATGAACAAACATCCTTGTTGCTCGAACAAGGCAAACTGGTCGGTCTTGTAGGTGGCGATCACAGTACGCCTCTTGGTTTTTTCAGGGCCATGGCAGATAAACACCCGGGGTATGGTATCCTTCAGATCGATGCACACTGCGACCTGAGGAACACTTATGAAGGGTTCGTCTACTCACATGCTTCCATCATGTACAATGCCCTGGAACAGATACCTGGTATCTCCAAACTAGTTCAAGTGGGTATACGGGACCATTGCGACGAGGAATGGGATTATATACAGGCTCACCCCGATCGTATCAAAACCTTCTTCGACAAGGATATCAAGGAAAGCCAGTATGAAGGAAAGCCATGGAAGGATATTGCGGCTGAAATTGTCAGCCAATTACCGGACAAGGTTTACCTCAGTTTCGACATTGATGGCCTCGATCCCAAACTCTGTCCCAACACCGGTACTCCCGTATTCGGAGGATTTGAAGCTGATCAGATCATATATCTCATGAAACTGGTGATCGGTTCAGGCCGAAATTTAATAGGTTTCGACCTCTGCGAAGTAGGTGTCAGCCACAATGAATGGGATGAAAATGTCGGAGCCAGATTGCTATACCAACTCTGCCACTTGATGGTGACCTCCAATCCCCTTTGAGTACATGAAAGCCTCGGGCAAGATTTACCCTTATATCGTCGTACTCCAAAACACCCAGAAGCAGAAGGTCCGAATCATGGGCCTGATGATGTGCTTGATGGGGATGCTGATACTGACCTATCGGGGACTGGGTCCTGGAGGCTTACGGATGAACCTCCTGTTCGCAGGTACTACTTGCCTCCTTACCATCTGGAACTTCATCGAAATGCGCAAAGGCGGAAAAATCGCGAGCAAATATGCCTTGCTCGTCATTTCGGCTGGACTATTGCTCTTACCACCCTTTCAAGGTTTGGGACTACTTTTCCTGCTCATGGCTTTGATCGAGAAAAAGGCACTCTCGCAGGTGGAGATCGGCTTTTCAGATGATCACATCCGCTTCAATTCTTTCCGGAAAAAAGATCATGCCTGGGCCGAAATGCAGCAGGTCATCCTAAAAGACGGCATACTCACCATGGATTTTCAGGACAACCGCCTACTTCAACTTGAGGTAGATGATGAAGACGATGAGGATTATGATGCTGATGAAGATGAATTCAATGCCTGGTGCAAGGAAAGGATAGTCGCTAAGAAAAGATCTTGAACAGGATCAGGTGAATACATGCCAAAATGAAGTTTTTGGCGACCCAGATCAAGCGACAAAGTAATTGAACGGCATCGTCTCCCACAAGTTCACTTTTGATATCCTGAAGGCATCACCCCGTATTTTCTTCTTAATTTTGCAGAATGGCAAAGCTGCGTTCATCCCCTTTTTTACTTTATTCCGATGGCCAGGGTCAGATCTTCGAAGACAAGACCCTTTGGGCAGTTGGCCGTTCCGGATGGGATGCTATTCCTATTGACCCCTCCGATTGGATCGAGTTGCCATCTGGAGGATCCCTATATGAACTTCCTGGAAGACGGGGTATAGGCATTGATGTAGAGTCGGGCGAAATGCGTCTTTGTGAAAAAGGATGGGCGGTTGCTGCATTCATACCCCCGGCTCATACCGGACTTTATCTCGCGGCATATGAAACCGGGCCGGATGCACCTACCCTTCCTCTATTCTGCTATACCGCTGCTGCCTGGAAAAACGAAAAATTCTATGTCCCCGCCGTTCGTATAGAAGAGGATATTCGACAGGAATGTGACGGATTCGTCCCCGAACGCATTTCGAAAGGTGTGGAGCAACTCACCACGGCCTACCCGCACAACCGGCTGATCAAACATCTTGCAGATAACTGCTGCAACACCTATCAGTGTCCGGCTGCACGAAATTTTTTCATGGGAAGGTGGGAATGCCCCGTCCCTTCTTCACCGGCCTGTAACGCCAACTGCATTGGATGTATCTCCTTTCAACCTGAGGAGGAAACTATTCCATCCACTCAGGACAGGCTCAGTTTTCGGCCTTCTGCAGAGGAGATAGTCGAGTTCACGGTACCCCATCTCGAATCAGCACCATTCCCCATTGTCAGTTTCGGTCAGGGATGCGAAGGGGAACCACTGCTTATGTGGGAGACCATAAAAGAGTCCATCATCGAGATACGCCGACATACCAAAAAAGGTTCGATAAACATAAATACCAACGGTTCCAAGCCCGATGCGGTCCGGGAACTCATGAGAGCAGGACTAGATTCCATTCGTGTCAGCACCAACTCGGCCCGTCGTGCCATTTATGAGTCTTATTACCGTCCGAACAATTACACGTTCGACGATATCGTGGAAAGTCTGAAGATAGTATCCGATGCAGGAGGATGGACCTCCATAAACTACTTCGTATTTCCCGGCATGACCGACACGGAAGAAGAATACCAAGCATTAAGGAAACTCATCCGGGATACGGGGCTGAGCATGATACAGTGGAGGAATTTCAATATAGACCCCGATTGGTATCTGGGAAGGATCGGGATCACCGAAACCGGCGAAGGAATGGGCATTAAAAAACTCCTCGCCATCACTCGCGAGGAGTTCCCCGATCTGAAATTCGGTTACTTCAACCCACCTATGGAAAGGATCAGGGGCGACTTCCAAGAGGACTTCGCACATTTTTGATCTTTCCGGTTTTGATCATGAGTTTGGTTTGGGATGTACGTTCCCATTGTGACAGGTCATACAGGTCACTTTAGCCGGCTGATCCATTTTGGTCACATCGACATGGAAGAATTTCTTGTTCAGTTTGGCTGTCATCTTCATCATATAGCGGGCACTACCCTTCTCCGGTTTTGCATCACTGGCAAAATCAAGGTGATTGGGGTCTGTGGTACTTTGAGCATGACAATGGTTGCACTTGACGCCAAGGGCAGCCTTGAAACCATCCATCACTTTGTCCAGATCCTCATCGGATATATTTTTGGGCAGAACTTTGAGGTTGCGTTTAGGGGCATCCTTGGGCGCTGTTGCGGAAGCGCCAACGAAGATGCAAGCGACCAAAATGGCCACCACACCAAAAGATTTGAAGCGGGACAAATTCATGTTGTTTGAGGTTTAGATTCCAAAATACGAATTTTTATACAATTGTCATGGAATTGTAAGCGCAACAACAGCAAGCTGCGAAAAGTCCAAGGAAGATATTTATGCATATAAATCGTTCGGGTTGTCCCCATTGGATGGACATCCTTAATTTTGGGAATACCCTAACAAGGGATCGGTATAATTTTACCTGCTGAATATGAGGGAATTCGAAAATCAGAAGAATGCCAAAGCCGGCACATACACAGGCATCGCTTGCGGTCTCTTGCTGATGTTGTTTTTCATTGTTTCCTGGAAGATCCCGGTCGATCAGCCGATCAAGGAGGAGTTGGGGATGGAAGTCAATCTGGGTAACAGCGACTTCGGATCTGGGGATGTGCAGCCCTTGGTGCCGGATCCCCCTGCTAAAGCGGAAAAAGAATCGAATACACCACCTAAGACACAGGTAACCGTCTCGGAAACCGCAAAAGAGGTGGAAACGGATGACAAGGACAAAGAGGCTCCAGAAGCCGTCGTGCATAAACCTGTCAAGCCCACTCCCAAAGCGGAAAAAATTCCTGTCAAAGAAAAATCCATACCTGAAAAGTCAGTTAAAGCAACAAGCAAGATCGTTGACAATCCTGCACCTGCTACACCCAAACCGAAATATGTTTACAAAGGTGGTGATGCCGGTGGCAAAGGCGGGAACAACTCCGATAGTTGGAACGGGAGTACGAGTCAGGGTATAGCTGGAGGCAAGGGTGACCAAGGCAAGATCAATGGGAATCCCCAATCCGACAGCTATACGGGTAACGGCGGAAATGGAAATTCCGGAGTAAGCATATCGCGGGGACTACCCGGACGCAGAATCACTCGCCTCCCTTCTTTTGAGGATGATTTCAATGAGAACGCGAAAGTTGCCGTGGACATTCGGGTAGATCAGAATGGGAATGTACTTTCTGCGTCTTACCAGCCCCGAGGCAGTACAACCTCTGATTCCGGTCTTCGTGAGATCGCTTTACGAAAAGCAAGGAGCCTTAAATTCTCGGCCAATCCTTCTGCTGCAGATGCCGAGATCGGCACCATCGTTTTCAACTTTCGATTGAAAAACTGATCGGTCTGCTCGACAAAGCATTGATGAAGTACCTTACCCACTATCCAAACCATTGACATGACTTACGCAGAAGCGCTGGATTTCCTCTATACCCGTCTACCCATGTTCAGCAGGATAGGTGAGGCTGCCATCAAAAAAGACCTTCATAATACTCTAGCGCTTTGCCAGGCACTTGGTCATCCCGAAAAAAAATTCAAGAGCATCCATATTGCCGGTACTAATGGCAAGGGGTCTGTCAGCCATATGTTGGCCGCAATTCTGCAATCCGCAGGCTATAGAACCGGGCTTTATACCTCACCCCACCTTGTCGACCTGAGGGAACGCTTCCGGGTGAACGGCCAAATGATTCATGAGTCTACCGTTTCCGAATTCGTTGAAGCGAATTCATCATTGGTCAGCGACATTGAACCCTCTTTTTTTGAAATGACGGTAGCCATGGCCTTCGACCATTTCGCAAAAGAACAAGTGGACATTGCAGTCATAGAAACAGGCCTGGGCGGAAGACTCGACAGCACCAACGTTATCACCCCTGAACTTTCCGTCATCACCAATATCGGCTGGGATCACATGTCACTTCTCGGGGACACACTTCCCCTTATTGCCGCAGAAAAAGCCGGGATCATCAAATCAGGTATCCCTTCCGTGGTGGGACAGTCAAATCCACTGACAGACCCTGTCTTCCTGAGCATGTCGGCCGACAAGAGATCAACGTTGACCTTTGCAGACAAGATCAGATACGTCAGCGATTGGAATACAACTTCAACAGGAATGAATGTGGAAGTGGTCATCTCCTCCAGTGGCGAAAGGAATTCTTATGCACTAGATCTGGGAGGGTTCTACCAGACGTATAACCTCATCACCGTTCTAGAAGCCATACATCAACTCCGCAAAACAGGATGGAAAATACCTGATGAAAGTCTGCGCCATGGTTTGGCACATGTTCGTGTGCTGACCGGATTGCACGGACGATGGGAGAAAATACAGGATCATCCTGCCATCATTTTGGACGTGGCGCATAATTCCGATGGGATGAAACAAGTTTCGGCACAACTTGAATTGATGAATTACGATCACCTTCATGTCGTTACGGGCATGGTGAAGGACAAGGATATACGTTCCGTGTTGTCCGAATTGCCCCGGGAAGCGAGGTACTATTTCACCAATGCACAGTTGCCACGCGCCCTACCAGCAGGGGAACTCGCAAAGATCGGATGGGAACTCGGCCTTCAAGGCCAAGCCTGGCCTGATGTGAATTCAGCTTTGGCGGAAGCCATGCGGCATGCATCCAAGAGTGACCTGGCACTCGTTTGCGGAAGCTTTTTCGTGATAGGAGAAGTGGACCGAGCCATTTATGGTCATCGGATCAATAACTGATCACTCCAAGTTTTTCGAGTGCATAGAAAAGTGCCGTGGCATGCATGCTTTGCGGGATCCGCCGCTCCCGAAGTAACTGGAGCACCTCCTGTTGGCTGAGCAATTGAACCTCGATCTCCTCATTCTCATCCATCTCCTGCTCGCCCATCTTCTCCCCTCCCGTGGCCAAGAACATGTGCATCCAATTGTTGTTCGTTGATGGATTGGCAGAGATACGGCCCAGGTATTCAAATTTGTCAAATACATAACCAGTCTCCTCTTTCAATTCCCGGGCAATGGCGGTCTCCAAGTTCTGGTCTGATGCATCCACACAGCCACCTGGAATCTCCATCATGGTGATGCCCGCAGCATGCCGGTATTGTCTTTCCATGATGAACTTTCCAGTCTTCGTCAAAGCAACCGCAGTGACCCATTCCGGAAATTCATAAACATAATACGGGGTGATCAGTTTTCCATCCGGGCGCTCACAGGTGTCCTTCCGAACAGTGAACCAGAGGTCCTTGAAGAGATATTCAGATTTCAAAGTCTTCCATTCCATAGTATAGACTGAATTCCAGAATAGTGATCACCAACCCATTCTCTCGCGAAGGGCATTGATGTGTGCGACGTGATGGCGTCCGTGCCAGGCATAAATACCCAGGAATTGCCAGAGTGTGTACTGCCGACCCGTCTCGGGATGAAAAGCAGTCCTTTGCCACGCATCTTCAGGAACGTTCTTCAGGAAATCGTACCAGCGGGTATGCAGAGCATGTAGCAAAGTCATCGAGATGTTAATGGGCACAGAGGCCACATCATGCAATTTCACCCAGGCATCCTGATCATATGGCTTGATGGTCGGATTATCTTCCGTATAGGTCAGTTTGCATCTGAAATATGCATTCATGTGGCTATCCGCCATATGATGGACGAGTTGGCGCACCGTCCATCCTCCATCCCGATAAGGTGTGTCCAGGTGGGACTCGTCCAGGTTCAATACGGAATATTCCAACTGACGGGGGTGAAAGAGGATATCGGTCAGCCATTCATCACGTTGCTTCTCGGAATAAGGTTTCGGCTCGAATTTGCCAATCGGGTATTTGGGGTCGATGGTTTCACTCATGATCGATCATTGTTGAGTTTTATTGACGATGCTTAACAGTTCCACATCGAAGATCAATGTAGAACCTCCCTTGATGGCTTCACCGGCACCTTGGTCTCCATAAGCCAGATTGGCGGGGATCGTAAATTTGAACCTCGATCCAACAGGCATCAGTTGAACACCTTCGGTCCATCCCTTGATGACTCCGTTGAGTGGAAATTCAGTAGGCTCACCTCTGTCCCTTGAGCTGTCAAATTTTTTCCCATCCAGCGTATATCCGTCGTAATGTACCCTTACCACACTGGTGTCCTTGGGTTTGGGACCATCTCCCATTTTGATCACCTCGTATTGCAACCCGCTGGCAGTCGTCTTCACGCCGGGCTTTTTCGCATTCTCCATGCAGTACCGGTTACCCGCATCAATGTTTGGCTGGATCTTGGCTTTTGTCATTTTTTGCATTTCTCCGCGAACGATCTGGTCGGCCTGTTCAGGTGTCAAAGCGGTTTTACCTTTGAGTTGGTCATCGAATCCTTTTCCTAACATCTGCGCATTCACGCTGGTGATGCCTTGCATCTTGAAAAAGTTACCGTCGAGCAAACCTATAGCATAGCTAAGGCTGTCCTGCCGAGTCTTCAGCATGGATGCTGAAACAGCTGGAGCAGGTTTAGCTGGCGGAGTTTTCTTGGCCTGTGCAAAAATAGCGGTCATCGAAAACGACAACAGAAAAAAGAGAATGGATTGTTTCATGTTTTATGGTTGACTTGGATGATCATGATTTCTTTGGTTCTTGACTGAAGGTACTTGTTCGTTCAATCTTCCCGGATGGTATGCCCTGTCAGTTGAATGAACACATCCTCTAAACTGGCAGACTTCACATCTTTACTACGTTCAAAACCTGAAGCGATGAGCTTGTCGATCATATGGTCCGGACTGTCGATAGCTATTATATTACCCTGGTCCATGATGGCCACGCGATCGCAAAGTTGTTCCGCCTCGTCCATGTAATGGGTGGTGATGATCACGGTGGTACCCTGGTCGCGGATCTGGCGGATCAATTCCCAGAGATTGCGTCGAGCCTGTGGGTCCAATCCGGTCGTGGGTTCGTCGAGAAAGATGATCTTGGGGTGATTGATCAATGTGGTGGCAATGGAGAAACGCTGTTTCTGACCACCACTCATATTCTTATATCGATTGTTGGCTTTATCTTCCAAATTGACTGTCTTCAACAGTTTAAGGGCGTCGACCGATTCGTTGTAGAGGCCTCCGAATAGGCTGATCAGTTCGGTCAGTTTGAGACCCGGATAGAAGCCCGATGTCTGCAGTTGTACCCCAATGATGGATTTGATCTTTTCTGGCTCTTTGTCGAGTGATAAGCCATTGACGATCACCTCACCCCCGGTTTTGGGCCGGAGTGTTTCGATGATTTCGAGGGTGGTGGACTTCCCCGCGCCATTGGGACCGAGGAGACCGAAGATCTCTCCTTCAAATACATCGAAGCTGATGCCTTTGACTGCTTCGAAATCGCCATATTTCTTGGTCAGATTCTTGACCTCGATGATCTTTTGACTCATCTGTAGTTGATCCTTTTAAACCGGGGATATTAAAATATCATTGCGATGCCGCAAAAGTAAGCTTTTGAAGGCATAGGTGAAAGGGCGGGAGGGAATCGTTTTTATTCCGACATTCGCTCCTCCCATCCAACATTCCCCACATGAGAGTTTTCAAGTTCGGCGGCGCCAGTGTGAACAGCATCGAGAGAATCAGGAACATGGCCGCTATCCTCAAGAATCATAGCAGTGAGAAAATATTGGTGATCGTATCGGCCATGGGGAAGACCACCAATGCCCTGGAAAAGGTAGCTGAAGCCTTCCATGCCGGCAGAAAAGATGATGCGCTGACCCTTTTCGGACAGGTGAAAACCCATCATCAGGAAATGGCGAAATACCTTCTGGTCAGGAATGCATTATCAACGGAGAAACAACTGCTGAACACCTTCACGGAAGTGGAATGGCTGTTACATGACAAGCCGGTAAGGGAATACGATTATTATTACGATCAGATAGTCTGTGCAGGGGAACTGCTCTCCACCCAACTCATCAGTGCATTTCTGGATGAATCCGGGATATGGAATACCTGGATAGATGTACGTGATGTATTCCGCACCGATAACCATTTCCGTGAAGCCAATATAGATTGGGACATCACGCTGCAACAAGTGAAAGACACCGTTCTGCCCGCATTCCGGCAAAAAGACCTTGTCATCACTCAGGGCTTCATCGGCGCCACATCAGAAAATGAGAGTACGACGCTCGGTAGAGAGGGGTCCGACTATACTGCAGCCATTTTCGCCAACATGCTCGACGCTTCGGATCAAACGATCTGGAAGGACGTGGAGGGCGTGATGAATGGAGATCCGAAACTGGTATCCGATGCAGTCATCATCCGGGAATTGAACTACGACGAGGTGATCGAAATGGCTTTTTACGGTGCTCAGGTCATCCATCCAAAGACCATCAAGCCCCTTCAGAACAAAAACATCCCCCTGTTCGTGAAATGTTTCCTAGATCCTCAACTTCCCGGAACAATCATCCATAACAGGGTCCTTCATGACCTACCGCCGATGATTGTCTGGAAACTCAATCAGGCATTGATACATCTTCATTCACGCGACTTCTCCTTCGTGGGCGAAAGACCTTTGGCATCTCTCTATGAAATTTTCGCTGCCCACAATATGCGCCCCAACCTGATACAGACCGGAGCGGTCAGCCTTCAATTCTGTGTAGACGACCGTCCCGACAAGACCGATCGATTTGCCCATGACGCATCAGGACTGTTCGATGTGAATATCGAGAAAGGACTGATCATGCTCACGGTCCGCCACTACCGGGAAGGCATGGTTGAAAAACTGGCTGCAGGCAGGAAGATCATCTTGAGACAACAAACTCCCGAGACCATACAGGTGTTGATGAAGGTGGAATAACAAACAAGTGGGTTAAGTAATCCGGCGCATAAAAAGTGGGGCTGAGTTTAAATGAGGGCACCCCCATTTCCCAAGCCGGGTGGCTAGAACCGGTGTATTTCAATAAAGAACATACTCCCCTATGTGATTGATGGCAACGACAGGTACCTGATGCATCACGTCGAAATAATCGTATACCTGTTTGAGTCGTGCTTCGAATTTCTTCAGTTCCGGATCGTCCTTGTACATTTTTTCCAGGAATGCCACACTTTTGGGAACGTTGAATCTTACCGGGAAAATATGTACTGGAATGAATTCCTGTCCCGCACCCCGTGCATGGGAAGTGATTGTATAAAGTTCCTCGATCTGTGGGTTGGTGATGGGGATGCAGCCTGTGGTCACACAACTTCCATGAATGTATATCTCCCCTCCCGGCTGGCTTGAATCACCGAGGAGCCTGTCCGAAGCATTCGGGTAATTCAGTCCAAGTGAAAGATGAAATTGGCTGTTGGGCTTGAACTCATTTATGTAATACATACCTTCCGGAACCTGATAATCCCCCTGGATCCGCTTGGGTCCCAAGGTACCTGCCAGAGCACATACTTTGTAGATCTTGAACAATTTATAGTCGTCGGCCAGGTTGTTCTTCACCCATACCTCCAGTTCGCTGTCATATTTGAACGAACGGATATAGACGTAATGAGCAGGCCATTCCAGTTTTTTGGCGGCGAATTGCTTCCGAAGGGAATCCTCCGTCCGTCTATAGACATCAGACACCTTGCCGAATGACTTCTGGTAATCGACGAAGGAATTCTGAGCAGAACCCGAGGTCGGATGCAGTACCAGGTAAAGCAGCAGGATGGTGATGAAATGTTTCATAACAGGGTGGATATGAATATAAATACGTAAAATCAAGTGTAAAATTATCCATTTTCCCGGGTTTCTGGAATTTGAATGGCTAAACCGACCTCAAACGACCGCTGGAAAGTCAAATTCGACTGGCAGCAGCCTTTTCTGGCATAAAAATCCATCAGCTTACAGCTGCTTCTATTTCCACGTCTTCGGTATCTTCACGCCCAAATGGAGACACAGAAGAAGATAGGCATATTGGGAGGTGGGCAATTAGGCCGTATGCTTTTGCAGGAAGCTGCCAATTACCCGGTAGAAACCTGGGTGATGGAAAATGACCCCGGATGTCCGGCAGCCCATCTTTGCGATAGTTTTGTACTAGGAGATATCCGCGATCGGGATGCTGTTCTGGCCTTTGGACGCAAACTGGATGCGCTGACCATTGAGATCGAAAACGTGAATATTGATGCACTGTTCCAATTGGAAAGGGAAGGAATCAGGATCATCCCCCGTCCATCAGCTCTACAAACGATCAAGGATAAGATCCTTCAAAAGAAATTTTATCTCGAAAAAAGCATCCCCACGTCTCCTTTCCACATTCTGCAGTCGAAGGATGAATTGAATCACCATATCGGGTTCCTTCCGGCTGTTCAAAAACTGGGAACGGGGGGATACGATGGCAAAGGAGTTCAACTCTTACACAAGCAAGAGGATCTTCACAAGGGTTTCGATGCGCCGAGCGTACTAGAGAAAATGGTTGAACTCCAGAAAGAGATCGCGGTGACCGTGGCCATCAATGAAAAGGGAGAGACGGCGGTCTACCCTGCTGTGGAAATGATCTTCGACCCTTATTTGAACCTGCTCGACTATCAATTATGCCCTGCCGATATCCCGGAAACAACGGGGTGGAAAGCGGAAGCGATCGCACTGACCGTAGCTCGTGATCTGGGCTCTCCCGGCATCTTCGCCGTCGAACTCTTCATCGATCGTGCAGGGGACGTTTGGGTGAATGAGACCGCACCACGGGTACACAACAGTGGGCACCATACCATTGAAGCTCATTTCAGTTCCCAGTTCGATATGCTCTGGAGGATCTTGATGGGGTATCCTTTAGGGAATACGAAAGCCATTCAGCCTTCCATCATGGTGAACGTACTCGGGTCTGAAGGCCACAGCGGCGCTGCCCATTACGAGGGTTTGGAAGAAGTGCTGGCGATGGAGCAGGCATTTGTGCATCTTTACGGTAAAAGGGAAACGAAACCAGGCAGAAAGATGGGACATGTCACTATACTGGGCAAAGACAAGCAGGAATTGCTTTTCCAAGCCAACAAGGTGAAAAGAACTTTGAAGGTGGTCACCCGTGGTTGACCCAACGGAAGAATGCAGATTTTACACCTCAATCAAATAATTGAACATTCATCACAAATAACTCATAAAAAGGTGGCTACAGCAAAGAAAAAAATAGCTTCAAAAAGTACTGCCCCGCTAGTGGGCATCATCATGGGAAGCGATAGTGACCTGCCGGTCATGAAAGCAGCGGCGGATTTCCTGCAGGAAATGAAAGTGCCATTCGAGCTTACTGTGGTTTCAGCACACCGCACCCCTCAGCGCATGGTCACTTATGCCACAAAGGCCCGGGCTCGGGGATTACGGGTCATTATAGCAGGGGCTGGCGGAGCTGCCCATCTCCCCGGCATGGTGGCCTCCCTGACCAGCCTGCCCGTGATCGGCGTACCCGTGAAGTCCAGCAATTCGATCGACGGATGGGATTCCGTCCTGAGCATATTACAGATGCCCAACGGCATTCCCGTAGCTACAGTCGCCCTGAATGCCGCCAAAAATGCGGGCATCTTAGCCGTTTCGATCTTATCCGTTGCAGATGAAAAGTTGGCGGAGAAAATGGATGCCTATAAGAATAACATGAGAAAGGAAGTGGAGTCGAAGGCAGGAAAATTGAAGGAACAAGGCTGGCAGAATCAATTTGACAGTTGATCAGATTCTTATTTGAAATAAATAACACATGAGGTATACGGTCACAGAGTTGGCGAAAATGATCGATCACTCTCTTCTTCACCCTACCCTTACTGACAAGGAACTGGATGAAGGTTGTGCCTTGGCGAAACAATACCAGACAGCCTCTGTATGTGTGAAACCGTATGCCGTAAAGCGTGCAACAGAACTGCTCAGGGAATCAGGGGTGCTTGTATGCACGGTGATTGGATTCCCACATGGAGGAGCAGATACGGAGATCAAAGTTGCCGAAACCAAATTGGCCTGCCAACAAGGTGCTCGAGAGATAGATATGGTCGTTAACATAGGAAAGGTGATCGGTGGAGATTGGGATTATGTGGATAAGGAGATCAGGGCCATAGAAAAGGAATCCGCCGCACACGGTTCCATCGTAAAAGTCATATTCGAGAACGATTTCCTCAATAATGAACAAAAGATCAAACTCTGCCATATCTGCAGCAACATACCGGTAGCTTTCGTGAAAACTTCTACAGGATATGGATTCGTGAAAGGGAATGATGGTCGATTCTCAACTGCTGGAGCCACTCTTCCTGACCTCAAGCTCATGAGGTCTAACTGCCCATCCCAGATTCACATCAAAGCAGCCGGCGGCATCCGAACGTTGAAAGACATGTTAGCTGCCATAGAAGCAGGCGCGACGAGGATCGGAGCCACGGCAACCGCGACTATGCTCGAAGAGGCCATTGTCATTACAACAGGCACAAAATCCAAAATGTCAGCTGGATCTGGAATGAATCCTGCAGGGTATTGATCAATCTGCCGATAGTCCGGTTATCACTCGAAACTCCTGTTCCAAGTTTCCGGAATGTGCATAAAGGATCGTGAAGATCTCTGCGCCGTAACGGGCAAAATAAGGTAGGATATTGTCCACTCGCTCCTGAAGGCCGCCACCCGGGAAAAGATCCTGATGCAAGTTGTCCAACTGACGCAACTGATCACTGTGCTTTCTCTTTTCAGCGCGGCGTAGTTTTTTCTCCAATTCACCCATTCCTTTTTCCGCTGTCTTATGCAGGGAAGCTATATGAGGAACAAGGGATACGTCTACACTTTTTGCTTTACCCATTAAACTAGTATAGATTTCACTTAAGCTTTGTATTTCAGTTGATAAAACAAAGGATCCCTGTCCATTCCGGGTCAACCACTCATCTGAAAGGATTTGTGGATCCGCAAAAAAACGGATAGGAGTAAAACCCAGCTTTTCGATCACTTTTTCCTGCCTGACATTGAGAAGAAGGAAACTGTTACGGAGAACCAACATGGGGAATGGCCTTCCGGAATTGCGGAAAAGATCATTGAGTTGCATCCAATAGGCAAGCTCAGCACCCCCTCCCACAAAAGTCACATCAGGAAGAATGGTGGATTGATAGATCGGGCGCAGGACTACATTTGGGCTGAACCGTTCCGGATGGCTCTCCAGTACATCCAGGATCTCCTGCTTAGTGAATATCTTATCGGTATGCTCCACATGAAACAGCTCGCCCTGTCGGGTTATACGTTCCCGGATACCTTCATCGAGATAGAACAGATTGATCTCGCGGGGATGGATCTGAGTCTTGTAATGCTCACCGATCCTCGAACTGGTTTCCATCACTATAGGGAAGGATGCCCCCTCCAGCAACTCTTGACGAAATAAGGGAATCATGGATCTTTTCAAATCGGCTACATCAGGCTGCAGTACCAATAAACCATGATGTCCTAGCCATTTGTTGATCAGATCGGCTGTTGCTTCCGACATGTTCACTCCTTCCTTATACGCAGTTCGGAGTTGCACGACCAATTCCGCCCCATGGGGTTCCACCCCTAACTGTGCCTCTATCCGGTCCAATAGTAAAAGCAAAGTCTTGTCGACCTTCATTCGACCTACGGCACCTTTCTGCCGGGTCTCCCACACCAATTTATTGCCTGCGATCTGGATCTGACCAAGTTCATCAAGGTCATTGTCCTCGCTGCCCATGTAATAGACAGGAATGAACCTGTAACCGGGCATGGATCGCGTCATCTCTTCCGCGATCCGGATCACGTGGAGGATCTTGTAAATGAGGTAGAGGTACCCTGTGAAAATATTCGGTTGATGAGCAGTGGTCACGGTGAACGTGTTCTCATCGCTCAAGGATTGAATGGCTTCTGATTGAGCGGGATGGGCGTTGAGTGCATACTGACGACTGAAAACTTCGACCAATGTTTTCCTATCTGTGGGGAACGCCTTGCGTGCAAGAATGGCTGAAGATAGTCCCTCAAGACTTACAGGATGGGCATAAAAAGACTTCAGATCGTCCTTACCTGCGATATAATCCGTGATGAAAGGTGAAAACTTCCTGGTATCTGAGTAAGAAATGGGGAAAGATCTGCAATCCACTCGTTGGTCTAATTTCCAGCTAATATCGGTAAAAAAGGACTAAAGATTAATTATAGCTTATAGTTGGGCTGATGAAGATATAAATCCACTAATCCACTAATCCATTAATCCACTAATCCATTAATCCACTAATCCACTAATCCATTAATCCATTAATCCATTAATCCACTAATCCACCACCCTACCCTCTAGATCATAATCATACGCCTTGCTGATGTTCACTTGAACAAACTCTCCTGGCTTCAAGTTCCGCTCACTATTAACGATTACTTCATTGTCCACCTCCACGCTGTCGTATTCAGTCCGACCCAGATATCGACCAGCTTCTTTTTTGTCTATGAGTACACGGAATGTACGGCCAACTTTCGCCATGTTCTTTTCCAGACTGATCTCTTGTTGGACCTCCATGATCTCCTCTGCCCGAGCTTCCTTTTCCTCCCTACTGAGGGTATCCTCAAGTTCATGAGCGGATGTATCCTCCTCATGTGAATAGGGAAAGATCCCCACGCGGTCGAATTGCTGACGAACCAGAAAAGCTTTCAGTTCTTCGACATCGTCGCGTGTCTCTCCCGGAAAACCGGCGATCAAAGTCGTGCGTAGGCAGATATCCGGGATACGGCTTCGGATCTCCCCCACCAATTCCTCCATCTCCTCCCTGGTGATCTGCCTTTTCATGGCCTTGAGCATGGCGTTACTGGCGTGTTGCAGGGGCATGTCCAAATAATTGCAGATGTTGGGGCGCTGCTTCATGACGTCGATGATCTCCAGGGGGAATTTCGATGGATATGCATAGTGTAAACGTATCCATTCGAGTCCATTGATATCGGCCAGATCATTCATCAGATCGGGCAATGCCCTTTCCTTGTATATGTCGAGCCCATAGTAAGTAAGCTCCTGCGCGATGAGCATGATCTCCTTGACACCACCATCCACCAATTTGCGAGCTTCGTTGATCAGACTTTCACGTGTCCTACTGACATGTTTGCCGCGCATCAGGGGGATGGCGCAGAAGGAACAGGTCCGGTTGCATCCTTCACTGATCTTCAGATATGCGTAATGAGATGGCGTACCCAGAAGACGTTCTCCAACCAATTCTGCTTTATAATCTGCATTGAATCGTTTCAGGATGAGTGGCAATTCAAGAGTCCCGAAATAGGCATCCACTTCGGGGATCTCTTGGGCAAGGCTTTCCCGATAGCGCTCACTTAGGCAACCGGTCACATATACCTTGTCCAGTAAGCCCTTTTTCTTGAGTTCCACTTGTTCCAGTATCGTATTGACGCTCTCTTCCTTGGCTTTGTCGATGAAACCGCAGGTATTGATGACAACGATATTATGATCGCGTTTTCGGTTTTCGTGCACCACATCCACATCATGGGCACGCAACTGACCACTCAGCACCTCGCTGTCCACCAGGTTCTTACTACAGCCCAGGGTGATGATGTTCACTTTATCCTTCCTTAACGAACGTGCTTTCATTGATCTGTCAATATGTTTTCGACTTCCTGACAAGTGGTGCAGAAAAGCCCTTTGATTGATCTTTTCACGATTTGTCCAACTTCACTGAGAATAGGCTGTCGACGAATTCCTTTTTGTCGAAGAGTAGCAGGTCGCTGACTTGCTCCCCTACTCCGACGAATTTCACGGGTATTTTCATCTGGTTGGCGATGGCCAGGACGATTCCGCCTTTTGCCGTACCATCCAGTTTGGTGATGGCCAAAGCGCTTACTTCCGTAGCCGCCGCAAAATGCCTTGCTTGCTCCAAGGCATTCTGGCCAGTGGAACCGTCCAATACCAGCAGTGTCTCGTGTGGTGCTTCGGGAATGACCTTTTGTATCACCCGGCGGATCTTGCTGAGTTCCTCCATGAGATGCACTTTGTTGTGCAAGCGGCCGGCGGTATCGATCAGCACAACGTCGGATTGGCGTGCCACAGCACTGTTGACAGTATCAAAAGCAACGGAAGCAGGATCACTGCCCATTTCCTTCTTGATCAGGGGAACACCGGTCCGTTCACTCCAGATAGTGAGTTGGTCGACCGCTGCCGCCCGGAAAGTATCTCCTGCACCAAGAAGAACGGAATGACCCGCAGCCTTGAAATGGTGGGCCAATTTGCCGATGGTGGTGGTCTTGCCGACCCCGTTCACCCCTACCACAAGGATCACATAAGGCTTTTTGCCTGATGGAATCCGAAAGTCCTGGTAATCGTTCTCTGGCGCATCCACCAGGATCTTTTCCACTTCCTCCTTTAAAATAGCCTGCAGTTCTGCGGTGTGGAGATACTTATCCTTAGCCACCCGATTTTCGATCCTACTGATGATCTGGACCGTAGTATCAATTCCCACATCGGCACCAACCAAGGCTTCTTCCAAGTTGTCCAGCACTTCCTCATCCACTGTACTTTTTCCAGCGATCGCCTTTGTTACTCGCGCCAGGAATCCTTCCTTGGTTTTCTCTAAACCCTTGTCCAGGCTTTCTTTTTCCTTCTTACCGAATAGTCTGTTCAGAAATGACATGGATCTCAGGTTAAAGGTAAAGTTCTGAAATAACAGGCGACGACCGCATGTTACACCGGAAAAACAAAAGCCGTCCCACTTTTACAGGGGGGACAGCTTTGCTAAAGTATTTCACCACAAGACTTATTGAGCCAAGAAATCTTTGATCTTGTCTTTGTGTACGATCGCCTCTTTGAAGGTGTAGGCACCGGATTTGGGACTACGAACTGCTTTGATCACTTTGGTCCAGTTCTTCGCTTCAGCTGCGGCTTTCTGATCTTTTGTCTTGATGGCGGTCTTTGCTGCTTTTGCCATGATTATTTAATTTCCTTGTGAACGGTATATTTCTTGAGCAACGGGTTGTATTTCTTCAACTCGAGCCTCTCCGGAGTATTCTTCTTGTTCTTGGTGGAGATGTACCTGCTTGTTCCGGCAAGGCCTGTTGCCTTGTGCTCTGTGCATTCCAGTATCACCTGTACCCGGTTTCCTTTTTTTGCCATGATGCGACGATTTAATGGTTTAGATGTGCTGACCTGCAGCCCTCATTTCCTTGACCACGGTATACAGTCCATTTTTGTTTATGGTGCGTATGGCCTCAGAGGAGACTTTCATCGTGATCCATTTGTTCTCTTCGGCCAGGAAAAAACGCTTGGTCTGCAGGTTCGGAAGGAATCTGCGCTTGGTCTTAACGTTGGAATGGGAGACCTTGTTCCCGGTGATCGGCCGCTTTCCTGTTACCTGACATACTCTTGCCATGATCTGAAAAATTTAAGGAGTGCAAAGGTCAGTATTTTTCCGGTATTCTCAAAAACAATTTGGCTTTTTATCATGCCGAAGGTCCTATTTTCTAAAGCAGCATGATTAATTGCCAAGCTCTCCTTATTATTTTTCATCCTCAGAAGGCCCTAAGAAATAGTCTTCTCCTTATTGGTCTTTGATTTACAGCATATTGTGCAATCCAAAGGGGGAAAAGCATAAACCAGTTCGCATCAGGCGGGATGCCCAAGGCAGGTAATCCACATGACCTCCGTCACCTTTAAGGAGAATTTGCAGAAATACCTTGTAGTGGTTCATTTATCAGGATCACATCAACTCTTTTGCAATGATATGTCCCGTTCCTTCAGACCTTGAGTCATTCAAAAGGAAAAAATCTTTAACATGAAAAAGAATTTAAGTAGTCCGGACCGCATCATCAGGATCCTCCTGGCAATGACCTTTATTGTACTTTTTGTCACCCATACCATTATAGGGATCTTGGGTGTAGTTTTAATTGTTGCCGCAATTGTTTTCCTGGCTACAGCTTTGATTGGTTGGTGCCCGTTATATGCCATTTTTGGCGTTCATACCAGACACGGTAAAGAACAGCCATAAAGGAATTCGAATGTTAGAGTAGAAAATGAATGGAAAAAATACAAGCATGTCGAAATTTCAGGAACTGATCAATGATGACAAACCTTTGCTGGTCGATTTCTCTGCAGAATGGTGTGGCCCTTGCAAGGTACTTGCCCCGGAACTTAAAAAATTCGCCAACAGGATGGGCGACCAACTGCGTGTGATCAAAGTGGACGTGGACCGGAATCCCCAGGCTGCCTCTCATTTTCAAGTACAGGGAGTCCCTACCCTCATTCTGTTCAGGAAAGGCAAGCAACTCTGGAGGAGCAGCGGAGCCATGAACGTCGGCCAATTGGTACAAGCCATCGAACCCGTCCTGAGCAGTCAGACTTGACCTGAAGTATACTCGCTAACGATGGTTTGGGAAAACTTCAAATCAGGATTCTTCAACAGATTTTCAAGTATGATATATTGAATTTTCGAGTACAGCTGTTCGAACGGGTTTTGTCATTTCCCCGATTGAGAGTAATTTCGCCCCTCCTTCAATCATTCAATCCCTATAGTCATGGCATATGATGTAATCGTTTTAGGCAGCGGACCCGGTGGATATCCTGCGGCAATCCGCGCTTCCCAGTTGGGCTTCAAAGTAGCCATAGTGGAAAAGGAGAGCCTCGGCGGTGTTTGCCTGAACTGGGGTTGTATACCAACGAAAGCCCTGCTCAAAAGTGCACAGGTATATGAATACATGAAGCACAGTTCAGATTATGGCATTGTCAGCAGCGGGGTCAAGCACGATTTCCCGGCGGTGGTCAAACGCAGCCGTGGCGTGGCGGACAAAATGAGCAAGGGAGTGCAGTTTCTGATGAAGAAAAACAAGATAGACGTGGTAATGGGATATGGCAGGATCGCTGGTAAAGGTAAATTGGAAGTCACTTCCGCAGACGGTACAAAAAAGATGATCGAAACAAAATACATCATCATCGCGACTGGAGCTAGAAGCCGTCAGCTCCCTGCCATGCCGGTCGATGGAAAGAAGATCATAGGATATCGCGAGGCCATGGCACTCCCTCAGCAACCCAAGTCCATGATCGTAGTGGGCAGCGGTGCCATCGGAGTGGAATTCGCAGATTTCTACAACAGCATGGGCACCCAGGTGACCATTGTGGAATTCATGCCCCGTGTGGTTCCCGTGGAAGATGAAGATATAAGCAAAGAACTCGAGAAGCAATTCAAGAAAAAAGGGATCACTATTCTGACGAACAGTGAAGTGACTGCGGTGGATACCCAAGGTGCCGGTGTCAAGGCAAAGATCAAAAGTGCTTCCGGCGAATCTGTTCTGGAAGCCGACATCCTGCTTAGTGCCGTCGGCATTGCCTCCAATATCGAGAATATAGGATTAGAGGAAAATGGTATAAAAACAGAGAGAGGCAAGATTGTGGTTGATAAATTCGGCCAAACCAATGTACCAGGTATCTACGCCATAGGAGACTGCTCACCGGGTCAGGCGCTGGCCCATGTGGCTAGTAAGGAAGGCATCAACACTTCAGAGGCCATTGCTTATCTGGAAAAAAAGATAGCTCACCAACCCGAGTCGTTGGACTATAATAACGTTCCAGGATGCACCTACTGCACCCCGGAGATCGCATCTGTAGGGTTTACGGAAAAGGCTGCCAAGGATGCGGGCTATGAGGTCAAGGTTGGGAAATTCCCATTCATGGCCAGCGGTAAAGCAAGTGCTTCCGGATCAACCGAAGGTTTCGTTAAGGTCATTTACGATGCAAAATACGGTGAGCTTCTTGGAGCACACATGATCGGGTCGGGTGTCACGGAGATGATCGCCGAGGTGGTCGTTGCACGCAAATTGGAAACCACCTACCACGAGATCCTCAATTCCATTCATCCGCATCCTACCATGAGTGAGGCTTTTAAAGAAGCTACTGCCGCAGCATATGGCGAAGCCATAGACATCTGATCGATAGAATTCCATTCAAGAAAAAATCCCGTGACCTCAATTGTTCACGGGATTTTTCTTTATGGTGATTGTTGTTCTCCACTGTAGAAGGGCAGATCCATCGCATTCACACAAGCATATTGAAGGCTAAAATGTTCTGGGACTCGATCCTGTTCACGGAACTTGCTTGCCCCAAAAAGGTGGTGGGTTAGTCACAACTCGAAAGTAGATCAGGCAAACCAAGCTTCAGATCTCGATCAGTTTCTGACCAATTTACCCATCATCTTTCCATTACCCACCTTGACGAAGTAAATCCCAGCTTGTAGTTTGCTCACATCAAGTTGCTGCCTTTCCTGACCGATGATACCGGACATCATCATGCGTCCGTCAGCAGTAAAAACCGACCAGGATTGACCAGCGATCCGGCTTTCCGAGTTTGAAGTGAGTGTCACCATGCTGCTGGTTGATGGATTCGGGTACAGACTAAGTTCAGAAGCTACCTTGGTATTTGCCGGGGGCACAGCCGCGGTCGTATTCCAGGGTTCTGCAATTCCAGTACTCCTGACCAGGCTGTTACGTGCACCATCAGTGGCAAAAAGGGAGAGCATGCGGTCACGCTGACCAGCAGTGAACATGTTCAGGCTGGCATCATCGGAGAAGTCCATGAAATTCATGAACATGTCACCATTGGGACCATTGTTGCAATCTGCATTGATCCTGGGAAAAGTCGGTATACCCCGGTTGTGGGTCTTCTGACGGGGAGTGTCCCGTACTTCATCATCGCCGCAACTGACATCACCCCAGATATGCCTCAAATTCATCCAATGGCCTACCTCATGAGTTGCAGTACGTCCCAGATTGAATGGGGCGACCAGGTTACCGCGGGTTCCAAAAACATTCCAGCGGATCACCACACCATCCCTTTCGGCGGGCCCACCCGGGAAACTGCCATATCCGAGTAAACCTCCGGGAGTATTGCAGACCCAGAAATTCAGGTAGTTGCGACTATCCCAAGCAGCAGTTCCGCCTTCAGACTCCAACTTGACCTTGTCGTCATCAGTCCAGAACTGCCGGCTGCTTTTCTTTCTGGTGATACCGTTGGTAGGCCTTCCTTCTGGATCTGACTTTGCCAGAACGAAACGGATGCCACAATCGGCAGCAACAGCTGCAAAAGCTTGTGGAACTCTGGAAAAATCTGCATTGGTGCGGGAGAAGTCAGCATTCAGGCTTTCGATCTGGGAGCGGATCTGGTCATCGGAGATATTCTCCTCGTTTCTATTGTACACGACATGCACGACAACAGGGATGACGATGCGGGTGGCGGCATCGGGCTGATTGGCACTGGATTCGAAAACGGGATGATTACGAAGGTAGGTCTGGGCGAACTGACCAACTTGCTGCAGATTCTGCTGCAAGGAAGGATGTTCCTGGACCATTTTATTGAAGTAACCGGTGGCACCACAGCGTTCCTGGGCTACACCGGACAAGGAGATCAACAGGGTAATGAAAGGCACATAAAAATTTCTCATGGCAACAGATTAAGCTGTTGGCTCTCATGGGGGACGTGTGGAATACAGAGGTGATCAAAAGGATTGGAATGCTCAAGGCATCACAGGGGGGATATTCAAGTGCTTTACAAAGGGATCGGATGGGCACAAGTGCCAGAAAATGGTCTCGGAGGATAAAGGCGGATGAGAAGGATTTAAGTACACCTTACCGGATATACTGACAAGCCTGTAGATAAAGAGAGGGGTTGAAAAAGGCTCGTCGGGTAATCAGAGGTGATACGGTGCAAAGTAAATACAAGATTACCGATATTGCAAGGGTATAAGTCAAATAATTTCCGAATTTACTCTTTCGTAAAAAGCTCGTGAAAAAGGGCATATTCAATTGAATAACAAAGTTTAATATATAAAATGTCGAGACACTGCATATTCCTTTCCCTGACCATTTTTCTTTTCCTTTCCTGCAACCAGCCACAAACCACTGAAAAAGTTGACGGGCCGCCTGTTTCCGAGTCCGGCATTCCTGAACCCAGATCGTTGACTTTCAATGTTCTGAATACATGGCCCCATGATACAGCTGCTTTTACTCAAGGGTTGGAACTTTACAAAGGGGAGATCCTGGAAAGCACGGGGCTGGTCGGCCGTTCAAGCCTGCGCAGGGTGGAGATCAAAACGGGTAAATCAAAACTGCTTAAAAAGATCGATAGCCCTGTATTTGCTGAAGGCGTGACGATACTGAGGGATACGGTTTATCAACTTACCTGGCAGGATCATTTCATCATGCTTTACAAGGCTGAGGGATTATACCCTATCCGAAGGGCAGATTGGACCGCAGAGGGATGGGGTATCACGAATGACGGCAGCAGTCTGATCATCAGTGATGGTTCCGACAAACTGTATTTCGTTCACCCGGGCGACTTGAAACTACAGCGGGTCTTATCCGTGCAGGACAACTTGGGCCCGGTGAACAACCTCAATGAACTGGAATATGCTAACGGTTACATATACGCGAACAGATGGCAGTACGACTACATCGAAAAGATCGATCCCAAAAGCGGTCACGTAGTGGGGCGTATAGATTGCCGGGACCTGCTCAGAAAATTCTCCAGATCCGACATCAGTTACCTGACCACACCCGGTTCCATCGGAGAACAAAATGGCGCCGTTCTGAATGGAATTGCCTGGGATGCTTCCTCTGGACATTTTCTGATCACAGGAAAACTATGGCCAGATATCTTTGAGATCAGATTAAATGATTGATGCTGAAATATCGTTCTGACCATCATACTTGAACATGCACAGGGCTTCGAGATCAGGGCTTGTCAAATGGAACGAAAGACAAGATATGTGATCCCCCTTGATCGGAAACGATAAACTGATTTTCCTTACCTTTCACATCCTAAATTAAAATTGTACCGTCCATGAGCCACATTGATTCCTTTGAAAAGATCCCCGTGGCGATCTTCGCCGATGACAAACAGGCATCAACCTATGTTGCCCATGAAATCGCTGACCTGATCAGGCAAAGACAGAACGAGGGCAGGAATTGCGTTCTCGGACTGGCAACGGGATCCACTCCAAAAACTTTATATGCCGAACTCGTGAGGATGCACAAGGAGGATGGTCTCAGTTTCAGGAATGTCATCACCTTCAATTTGGATGAGTACTACCCTATCGAACCGGATGCACTGCAGAGTTACAACCGATTCATGAAAACGCACCTTTTCGACCACATAGACATCGATCCCGCAAATACTCATATTCCTAAAGGCACCATCAACAAGAATGACATCAGACCTTACGCTCTGGACTATGAAAATAAGATGGAGAAGGCGGGTGGGATAGATCTCCAGATACTGGGTATAGGCCTTAATGGGCATATCGGATTCAATGAGCCCGGCTCCAGCAGATACTCCATCACCAGGATGGTGGCACTCGATAACTCAACCAGACTGGCAAATGCCTACGAATTCCCCAACATAACCCATGTGCCCCGCCTGGCGATTTCCATGGGGATCAGTACTATCCTGAAAGCAAGAAGGATACTGCTCATGGCATGGGGCGAACACAAGGCACCCATCATCAGAAAAGCAGTGGAAGAACATGTCACGGAACATGTGCCTGCTTCCATCCTGCAGGAGCATCATCATTGCCAATTCGTCCTGGATGAAACTGCCGGACATGAATTGACCAGATTCAAAAGCCCTTGGCTGACTGGCGAGATCGAATGGAACGAGAAAATGATCCGAAAAGCCGTATGTCATATGGCGTTCGACATGGGCAAGCCATTGCTTATGCTCACCAATAACGATTATAATAATTCCGGCCTCAGTGACCTTCTTGTAAAATACGGTAACGCATACGACATCAACATACGTGTCTTCAATGGCCTCCGGGATACCATTACCGGTTGGCCAGGTGGCAAATATTCAGAGGTCATTCCCCGTCATCCGGAACGTAAGGAACCACAAAGCAAACGTGTGATCATTTTCTCGCCACATCCTGACGATGATATCATCTCCATGGGAGGAACTTTCATCAGACTGAAAGAGCAAGGGCACGATGTTCATGTTGGCTACCAATGTTCCGGGAATATAGCCGTTACTGACGAGTTCGTCATGCGCCAACTTCATTTTGCCGTGGAATTCGACGAGATATTCGAGATCGACAAAAGCCGGGCAACGAATATCTGGAATGAAGCCAGCGCATTCATCGCCAACAAAAAATCATACCAGAAGGATACGCCGGAAATACGTGCGATAAAAGGATTGATCAGGCGAACTGAAGCCAGAGCAACCTGTCAATATGTGGGACTCAAGGACGAGAACATACATTTCATGAATCTCCCGTTCTATGAAACCGGATTGATCGAAAAAAATCCACCCGGAGAAGACGACATAAAGATCACCATGGACCTGATCCGAAAAATAAAGCCCCATCAGATTTTCGCAGCGGGGGATTTTGCTGATCCGCATGGAACGCATAAGGTATGTTTCGACATCATATTCGAAGCATTGAAAAGGTTGAAAGCACAGGGAGACGAGTCGATTAAAGATTGCTGGCTCTGGCTATATCGCGGTGCCTGGGCCGAATGGGATGTATGGGACATCGAAATGGCTATCCCCATGAGTCCTGATCAGGTGATCCAAAAAAGGAATGGCATTTTCATCCATCAATCCCAGAAAGACGGTGTGGTCTTTCAAGGCTCGGACAGTCGAGAATTCTGGGAAAGGGCTGAAGACCGTAACGCCGGAACAGCCGAAATTTACAGCAAACTGGGACTTCCCAAATATGCGGCCATGGAGGCATTCGTCAAATGGGACTATTGAAATAAAGCATTGGTGAATTAGTCCCCAAATCCCTTAACCTCTTACCCTTCCAATTCATCAATCTTCCCTATATTTGCACCCCACCGGCCCTGTAGCTCAATTGAATAGAGCATTTGACTACGGATCAAAAGGTTTCAGGTTTGAATCCTGACAGGGTCACACTGGTTATCAGTCAGTTAAGAGGTTACTTACCCCAAGTAACCTCTTATTTTTTTCAAGAGGTAACAAAAGAGGTAACAGATTTCACGATTTTACCCAACGATTGGCTGCTCAATACACTTTCCGAAGTGCAGCCCGAAAGAATTTAGTATCTCGAAAACAGAACCCTGTCCAAAATTCGATGCACAAACCGAACCAAGGACCACCAATAATTGGTAACAAACCCCCAAATTCCTTCAAAGAATGCCGAAAGCAATGTTCGGTCACCCTCTCTTCAGCAACCGCTTCATGTACTCATGAATACAGACCTCGGTAGTCGAAACAATCAAACTTGTTGAAAATTCCTCAATGGCGCAAGGCCTTCAAATATGCCGTAGCATCCAACATCAGATCGCCGTGCGATGCAGCAAAGCACCAAATATGTTTTACTGGGCCAGATTTTGTTCACGATTATTCGCGTTTGGACAATTCCGAACAGGAAAAGGGGGACATGCGTCTTTCAGGACTATAAATTGCAGGTGTTCGATTTATTCTTCGGATCTATCTGACCAAGAAAAAAAATTATAAAATGAAACAAACAATCCTGGCAATCGTTGCCTGTCTCGCACTCACCGCATGCGGTACCAACAAAAAGCTTCAAAGCGCCAATTCGCAGATCCAGAGCTTGAACGGGAAGCTGGAAGACCTCAACAAGCAGGTGGCCCTGAATGAAAAAACGATCAGCGAACTGAAGGGCGAGAACCTTCAGTATGGCAAAGAACTTGAAAATTATCGCAAAGTCGAGCAGGCCATCATTCAAAAAAAGGAAAAACTGGATCAAGCCCTTGCCGCCAGGGGAACTTCCCTCCAGGAGATCGAAGCCAAAGCGATTTCGGCAGTCGATAAATTGGAAGCAGCCGGCTGTGAAGTGAATTATAAAAATGGCAGATTCCATATCGCTGTTCCGGATACCTATACATACAAGTCAGGAAGCGCTGCCATAGGACCCAAGGGCAGGGAAGCACTCAATGTGGTCGCACAGGTCATGTACGACAATCCCGGTATGGAAACCATGATCGTGGGCAATACAGATACCGCACATGTCAAGGGCGTCGCGGATAATTGGAGCCTGAGCACGGAAAGAGCCAATGCCGTGGTCAGGATTCTATCTGATGTCTATAATATCAATCCCAAGCGCCTGACCGCCGCTGGAAGAAGTAAATTCAACCCTATTTCCGGCAATGACACGCCTGAAGGCATGGCCAAAAACAGAAGGATCGAGATCATCATGAATCCAGATCTGGACAGGATCTGGAACCTTCTTCAGGATTGATGTACAAGGGTAGATAAGAGATCTGGGAAAACGACCCCCAACAGGTGTAGTAAACCTCCTTAATAAAAACAAAATCATGAAATACAGTCTCAGAACCATGTTTAAAGCGCTGACCGTCGGATCGATCATAACCATTTTGATCAGCGGCCAAGCTTCGGCTCAAGCGAAGAGCGTTGGCGGATCTGCAAATGCCAAATCGAACGCTATTCAGAAACCCGCCGTCAAGGGATCACAGTCAAATATCGACCCAGCAAGAAATACCGCGGCATCCAAGTCTGCTCCTAATTCCAGTAATAGGAATACGGTCAGTGACAATCGAGTTGGCAATAACACGAATGTGGGAAATAAGGTCAACGTGGATAACAGCAAGAAGAACGTGAATGTGAACATAGATAACAGCAAGGATGTCAAGATTAATAACACCAGGAATACCGCGGTTAGGCATACCAACAATTATCGTCCATACCCTCGCCCTCCCTATCGTTACGGTGGTCATGTTTATTTCTGCTATCACCCATATTACTATCACCCATACCGTCCCTTTGTTTGGGGGCCTATGTGGCATCCTTGGGGTTTCTTTGTGGCCACTTTGGCTACAACGGCGATCATTGTGTCCATTGTTGACAATGATCTTCCGGATTATCCTGTGGCCATAAACAGCAACTATCCTGGATCCTCTTCTGAAATTTCATGGATTGAATCTTTCCCTTCCGGACCTAATGTGATGATTTCAAACAATATGGATGATGCCTTCGAGAATGTTCCTCTTGGCCAGGATTATTACTATGATGAAGGAATTTTTTATCAGAAAACGGACGGGGGCTATACAGTAGTGGCTGGCCCTGTTGGAGCAACGGTACCCAAATTGCCCGGTGGATACGAAATGGCAAAGTTGGATGATGGGACTACCAATTATTATTATGCAGGCACCTTTTATGAAAAGACATCCAAGGGATTTACGGTCGTATCACCCACTGCAGGGACTGTAGTAGAACATTTACCTGATGGTGGTGAAGAGGTCAAAATGGGTGATATCACGTATGTGAAGTTGGGTGAGATCTACTTCCAACCGATTCAGCAAGATGGCAAAAATGTCTACGAAATTGCATCAGTCGAAGAAGACAAATAATTGAAGATCGGCCCTCCGCAAAAGGCCGACAAAAAAGCCACTATTCTTATCGGATAGTGGCTTTTTTTACAGGAATACTAAGTCATAACGCTCCATACAAAAAGGCATTTCCATAATTCTGCATTTTCTCAAACAATTGATTAACAAGATGCTTCACAAATACTTCCTGCAAATCGTCGAGATCGACCACGTTGGCAAAATTTCAAAAGTACTGGCAATCTCGAACACGAATCTCAAAGGTGGCTCCCACATATTTAAAAATTTTGTATGAGTCAAACGATGAACGCTTAAGTTCAACAAGCGAAATACCCGGATGCACTTGCATGACCTCAGCACACATATGCCTACTTTTAATAATTTGAAATCCCGCTTAATCAATCCATTATCATCAATGAATTATTCGTGACAAACGAGCATTAAAGTAATTGTAATACAATCTTTTATGATTGGGAAAGCCATGAACAAAATATCGCTTTTTAAATTTTACCATCAGGTGCATACAACTGATCTCCTTCACACCAAAATGAATAGTTTTATGCAATAATAATACACGATGAGAAAGTCCCTGCTCATTCTTTTCACTTTTGCTTTTCTACTGAACGCACAAGCTCAAAGAAAGAATTTCTGGTCAGCACATTCCGGCACTGGGAATGTCACTACACACAAAGCCGTTGGAAGGGCTTCCTTCCCCGTAGAACATAAACTCTTCGATGGTGATGTGGCTTCCTTTCAACAGGAACTCTCTACCATCGTTGATAAGAATACCAACAAACGCAGTACCATCATCACCCTGCCCAATGCCGACGGCGGTTCAGAGGAATTTGAATTGACGGAAGCTTCCAATTTTGAACCTGACCTTCAAGCCAGGTTCCCCAACATCAGGTCATTCTCCGGAAAGGGGATCACAGACAGAAATGCCACCATCAAACTGAGTAGCTCACCAGAAGCTGGCATACAAACAATGGTTTTCAGGTCTGAAAAGGACAATGAATACATGGAACCCTATTCCGAGGATCGAAAAGTGTATGCCGTGTTTCGTTCCGCAAGAAAAACCGGGCAAATGCCCTGGACCTGCACCACCGTAGATAAGCAAATGGCTGCTGCCCTCAATCAACAAGTTTCAGGAACTTCCATAACCGGCCGTTCAGGGGCGGATCTCAAAACCATGAAACTGGCGCAGTCCTGTAATGGCGAATATGCAAACTATTTTAAAGCGACAAGTGCAGCGGATGTAGCTTTAGTTCTCGCAGCATTCAATGCCACCCTGACCCGGGTGAATGGTGTTTTTGAAAAAGACCTCGCCCTGCATTTGAACCTGATCTCAGCAACAACCAATGTCATTTATTACAACCCTGCAACTGATCCTTACTCAACCACCCTTTCCCAATGGAATGGTCAATTGCAAAGCACGTTGACCTCCGTCATCGGCGATGCGAATTATGATATCGGACACATGTTCGGCGCATCTGGTGGCGGCGGTAATGCAGGTTGTATCGGCTGCGTTTGCACGAACGGCTCAAAAGGCAGTGGTATAACCTCTCCGGCTGATGGCATTCCACAGGGTGACAACTTCGATATCGATTACGTAGTTCATGAAATGGGCCATCAACTCGGCGGGAATCATAGTTTCTCCATGAGTAATGAAGGGTCTGGCGTGAATGTGGAACCTGGATCGGGCATCACCATCATGGGCTATGCCGGTATCACCAGTCAGGATTTGGCACCCCACTCCATCGACATCTTCCACGCGGCCAACATCGGTCAGATCCAAACCAACTTAGCCACGAAGACTTGTCCCGTGACCACCAGTATAGCAACCACCAATGCAACTCCTGTAGTAGATGCACTGACCAATTATACTATCCCCATCAGCACCCCATTTGCCCTTACGGGTTCCGCAACGGATGCCAACAACGATCCCCTGACCTACTGCTGGGAACAAATGGACAACGCATCCGCTACTCAAACGGGAGCCAGTAGTGTAGCGAGCGCCACAAAAGCAAGTGGCCCCAACTGGATCTCTTTCAAGCCAACCACATCTCCCACAAGATATTTCCCGCAACTGTCCACCATCCTTGCCGGTGCAAATATAACTGGACCACTTACTGGTGGAGATGCGGGAGCGAATATAGAAGCCCTGAGTTCCGTCGCCAGAACACTGAATTTCAGATTGACCGTAAGGGATAATGTACTCTATAGGTCCACAACTCCGGTAACTGTTGGTCAAACCAACTACAGTGATGTCGTCGTGACGGTGAGCAGTGCTTCCGGTCCATTTGCCGTTACCGCTCCCAATACGGCTGTCTCCTGGGCAGGCGGATCCACACAGAACATCACCTGGAGTGTTGCGAATACTACCGCCAGTCCGGTAAGCTGTGCGAATGTAAAAATATCATTGAGCACGGACGGAGGGCAAACCTTTCCGACCGTATTGGCAGCCAGTACTCCCAACGACGGTACTGAATCGCTTGTCATTCCTAGCACATCAACCACTACGGCCAGGATCAAAGTGGAGGCTGTGGGAAATATATTCTTCGATATCAGCAATACCAACTTCAGCATCACCGCACCAGTTCTTTGTGGCGATCCCATTGGTCTTGTTTCCTCATCCCTTACCAATAACTCAGCGACTGTATCCTGGACAGCGGTCAGCAACGCGTTGAGCTATGCCGTGGATTATAAACTGAGTACTGCTACAACCTGGACCTCATTCTCCACTGCACAAACCGCCACCTCAGCCAATCTGACCGGACTAACAGCCAATTCAGCTTATAATTGGAGAGTTACAGCAACATGCACAGCAGGAGCTGGGAATGCCGTTTCGGCAAATTTCAACACGGCAGCCAATTGTGGCGATCCCACTGGCTTGTCATCCTCATCGATCACCAATAATTCCGCCACCGTATCCTGGACAGCAGTCGCTAACGCGTTGAGCTATGCCGTGGATTACAAACTGAGTACCGCGACAACCTGGACCTCATTCACCACTGCACAAACCGCCACCTCAGCTAATCTGACCGGACTTGCTGCAAATTCAGCTTATAATTGGAGAGTTATAGCAACATGTACTGCAGGAGCTGGCAATGCGATCTCGGCAAACTTCACCACGGCAGCCAATTGTGGTGATCCCACTGGATTGACCAGTTCCGCCATCACCAGTAACTCCGCCACCGTTTCCTGGACTCCAGTAACCAATGCTTTGGATTATGCATTGGATTACAAACTGAGTACCGCAACAACATGGACTTCATTTTCCTCGGCCCTGACGACTACTTCAGCGAGCCTGAGTGGACTCACACAGACATCGATTTATAATTGGAGGGTCACAGCCAGATGTTCAGCAGGAACTGGCAACGCTGTTGCCGCTCAATTCACTACTTTAACACCAACCTGTCAAAATTCTATTGATAACAGTACAAATAGCACTACCGCAGGTGCGGCAGTGATCCCATTCAACACAGATATCAAAGGCTTGATCAACGTGAGTAATGACATTGACAATTACAAATTCACCATTACGACAGGCGGCACCATCAAAATCAACCTGACCACACTCCCCACCAACTACAATTTGAAATTACTCAACAGTGCTGGCACCCAATTGGTCCGATCCCAAAATTCCGGCACCATTTCTGATTCCATCTCCTATACGGCAACACCGGGTATATATTACGCACAGGTTTATGGTAACAACTCAACAAGCTTCAACGCCACCAGTTGTTATACGTTGAGGGTATCTCTTGGAACAGCAACTAAAATAACGCTGGACTTGACCGGCGTGGAGAACGGAATAGTTTCCCAGTTCGACATGCCCGGGAAAAATAAAGGCTCCATCATGATCTATCCGAATCCGGTCCAGAATGCCGTGAATATTTCTTTGAATGGCGTCGAGGGCAATTCCGAGATCTCGATATACAACTTAAATGGCTCCAGACTGATGTCGCAGAAGTCCATGACAGGAAACACGAGGTTCGACCTGTCCGGTCTGCCCGGTGGTATATACCTGATCAAGGTGGTCAATGGCAATGGCGTAACATCCCGGTTCAAGATCATAAAGCTCTGATCAAACTCAGTAAAAAAGAGAAGGCCCTGACTGCAATACCCAGTCGGGGCCTTCATCATTTGAAACCAAAATCATTCTTGTTTATACCCCGGTGAATGGGATTTTGCTATTCTTTGAATTTACTTTTTGGCATGATTCCAGATCAAGACGGTGTCGGCGCTCCCGGCAAAGCATCCAATGCAGCTGAAAGGTCGGTTTGATGATGTACCAACTTCCAATGACCTTGTTGCAGTTCAAAAATATTAGTAGCCCGGAATTTGACGACAACTGGCTTTCCATCTGCACTCATCTGCTCTCCTTCCTCCACACAAACCGTGTATCCCATTTCCTTGCCCGCATATACATGAAGATCCTTGCATATGATCTTTCCTCCGAACTTCATACCAGCTTCTGTTTTAAACTCTTGTTCAACCGCCTTCCATCCGGTCAGTCTTCCTCCAAAGGGGCCCATATCCGTGACCATTTCCGAATGTGCCCAGATCGCTTTCAGCGTGCCCAGATCGCCCTTAAACATGGCATTCAGTCCTGCATAGAATGCATCGTTTGCCGCACGAATAGCTTGCTCGTTTGTGTTGTCCATAAATATTTTATTTTAATGAAAAGTATTCGCTCTCCCCTCCTCTTTCTCGAATATAGGTCCATTTCCAGGTTAAATCATTCCAGAGCGAAGATTAAACAGTCTTCTTCAAGATGAATGATCGGGGGAACTTCGTAAACTGAAAGCTATAATTAAGCGGCTATTAAAAAGTGGGAATAATTCGATCATTGATATAAGCCAAATGCCATCTCTTCAACCCAGGACTTGGGCAAGATGCCCACGAAAAAAGTGGAAATACGATTCAAGAATCCGGGTATGGACTCAGCCTTGCCAGCGAAAGTAGCTTCCAAGGCCTGCCTGGCGACATCTTCAGCCTTCATGTTCATCTTTTCTGCGAATTGAGCTGACTTCCCACCCAAACCTGCGGTGCTTGCAAAATCCGTATCTACTGGGCCCGGACTCACACAAGTCACTTTCACGCCCGAGTCTTTCAATTCGCGTCTTAATCCTCTGCTGAAAGAAACTACGTAGGCTTTGGTGGCTGCATAAACAGAAAGCATAGGAACCGCCTGATAGGCGGCCGTACTGGCGATGTTCAGAATATGTGAGGGCGCATTCTCTTTTAACAGGGAGAGAAAGAATCCACAAGATTCCGTCAGCGCAGAAATATTTACGGCGATCATATCGCTATGCCTTTCCCTGATCGGGAAAAAACCGCCGGAGCCAAAACCAGCATTATTAACGAGCATGTTTACCCGGAATCCCTTCTCTTTACAAAAATCAAAAAGCCGACGTGCCGCACCCGGCTGAGCAAGATCCTCGGAATGACACCAAATACTTACTGCATGCAGTACACGGATCTCCTGGGATACTTTTCCCAACTGATCCATATCCCTGGCCACCAACAAAAGATCATAGCCCTTGGCCGCCAATTCATGAGCGATGAATCTGCCGATCCCCTTGCTGGCACCTGTCACAACTGCAAATGGCATGAACGGAATTTAAAATGAAGAGAAGACGGTCAGGAGAGATCCTCAATTCTGTACTCGGGAGGCGAGCCTATGATAAAATGGGGTTGGACTTTTTTCAGATTTCGGCATGTATTTACCAGTGATTATAGGAACATACATGACCCGCCGTCTGCTTGGCTCTCCGTTGAAAGGTGATTTCTGAGCCCGATGCCATAGCCTGCCATCATGAACGGTGAGGTCTCCAGCCTGAATATCAAAACCCACCTCACGCTTGTCGGGGTTATGATCAACAAAATATTTTTTTCCGAAAAGCATCTTCAAGGTGCTCTGCTTATGCGTTCCGGGTATCACCCTGAGTCCACCATTCTCGAATGGAACAGTATCCAGATGTATTCCAACATTAAGCATGGGCATGATCTTCTGTCCCAAGAAGAGATCCCTAGGACAATCTGTATGCCAGCCCATGTGCGTGAAGGCACTATTGGGGAATTGCACATAATTATTCAGGATCAACCCATCTTTTTCGTCTTCCGAAATCCTTCCCTCGTAAGGACTGAGCAGCTCGGTAAGGACCTGCAGCCGGGGATCACGTAGCAATGCAGCGAAATGTTCGGAGTACTTATTCAGGAAACACATCCGCTGGATGGTCTTGTGGCCATGCTCATCCTCCCCGAATTTCAATGGGATCCCATTCACTTTGGTCACACCCTGACTGATCCACAAATTATCAATCCGTTTGATCTCCTCCCGATAGAGTTCCACCGTATCCATCGGAATGAAATTCCTGAATATGATCACGCCCTCTTTTTCAAAAAGAGCTTTCTGTTCTTGGGTAAGTTCAGTTCCGAGTTCGAAAAAGGGGCATTCAAATTTTTTCATGTACTGAATTATAGGATGGGACAGACCTCAGATCTTAACTGGATGAATCAAATAAATTAACCTCAAAAGTAGCATAACATATGTTAATGACCTGTAAACAAGCATATTCTGCATCTAAGGAATTCAATAAAAGGGGAAAAGGGAGGATTTTATATTTTCACGAAACTGGCAATTTTTCCCGATTCCTGGTTAATGAATAATGTATTTTCCTTAATTTTTGACTCAAATTATAATAAAAGATTATGGCCAACAAAAAGATCTTTCTGAATGAATCGGAGATGCCTACGCATTGGTACAATGTAGTTGCAGACATGCCCAACAAGCCTCTCCCACCCTTGCATCCTGGCACCAGGCAGCCGGTCGGCCCACAGGACCTCGCCCCGCTATTTCCCATGGAATTGATCAAACAGGAAGTCAGCGCTGAAAGATATATTGAGATTCCTGAAGAAGTCAGGAATATATACAAGATCTGGCGTCCCACGCCGTTGATGCGGGCCACGGGACTTGAAAAAGCCTTGGACACACCGGCTAAGATCTATTATAAATATGAAGGTGTTAGCCCCAGCGGCTCCCATAAGCCCAATACCGCCGTACCACAGGCCTATTACAACAAAATGGAAGGCGTAAAGAAAATCTCCACTGAGACCGGTGCAGGCCAATGGGGAACCGCCCTGGCATTTGCATGTGCGCAATTCGGTCTCGAATGCGAGATCTACATGGTGCGGATCAGCTACGACCAAAAGCCTTACCGCAAGATCATGATGAATACTTTCGGTGCGGATGTATACCCTTCCCCTAGCAATCGTACACAAGCCGGCAGGAACATTCTTGAAAAAGACCCCAACAGTACAGGAAGTCTGGGCATTGCCATTTCTGAAGCCATCGAGCGTGCTGTCGCAGATGAACAGACTAAATATTCCCTCGGTTCCGTATTGAACCACGTACTCATGCACCAGACAATCATCGGGCAGGAAGCAGTAAAACAGATGGAATATGCCGGGGACTTCCCAGACATCGTGATCGCCCCGCTGGGTGGGGGCTCGAATTTTGCTGGCATCTCTTTCCCTTTCCTTCAATATCAACTTCAAGGAAAAAAAGACGTTCGATGCATCGCCGTGGAACCGGCCAGCTGCCCCAAACTCACTAAAGGGGTCTTCCGTTACGATTTCGGCGACACGGCGGGCTATACCCCACTGCTGCCCATGTATACACTTGGCCACAATTTCAAACCTGCAGCTATTCATGCGGGCGGACTTCGCTACCATGGAGCCAGTGTCATCTGCTCTCAACTACTCAAGGATGGCCTTATCGAAGCACAAGCTCTACAACAACTGGAGTGTTTCGACGCCGGAGTCCAGTTCTCCAAGGCCGAAGGCATCATCCCAGCTCCCGAAGCCACCCATGCCATTGCGCAGGTGATCAGAGAAGCCAAGCAAGCCAAGATCGAAGGAAAGGAAAAGACCATTCTTTTCAACCTCTGTGGTCATGGCTTCGTGGACATGCAGGCTTATGCGGATTATTTCGAAGGAAAACTGGAGGACCACCACTTCACCGATGCCGAACTTACAGCCAACCTGGCTGAGATCGAAGCACTGCAGCCAGCGTGATAGGGGCTAAAGGATTAGCGGATTAGCGGATTAGCGAATTAACGGATTAATGAATTAATGGATTGACGGATTAGGGGATTAGCGGATTAATCCATTAATCCACTAATTCATTAATCCATTAATTCATTAATCCCTTCTTCCCTTCACAGAATATTCAATCTCTTCACCACATTCATTTTATTCTGCTTGCTTACCGGGATGAGTTTTCCTTTCACTAATAATTTGCCGTCCGTAAAATCTTCAACGAATTTGATGTTCACGATCCAGGATCGATGAGGTTTGATGAAAATGGAGGGATCGAGTTTTTGCTCGAGGTATTTGAGCGTACCCAGCACCATGTAGGTGCCTGAAGAGGTATGAAATTTCAAGTAATCATCTATCACTTCCACATAATAAATATTCTGAAAAGGAACTTTAACCAGACCTTCCTTCTGGCGGATGAAGATCTCCTCCGGCTGTTGAGCAACTGCAGGGGCATTACGCAAATTGATCAATTTATCCACGGCAGCTTTGAAGCGGCTGTAATGGACGGGCTTCTTCAGGAAATCCACCACCTGATATTCGAATCCAAGGAAAGCATATTCAGACTTTCCTGAAGTCAAAATCACGTACGGATGGTAGTCGAGTTTGTCAAGCAGGTCGAAGCCATTCAGTCCGGGCATCTCCACATCCAGTAATAAAAGGTCTACCATCTCCTGCTTCAGGAATTCCATGGCGGATTGAGGTTCGGAAAAATGCCTCAGCAACTGTATATCCTCATTCTTTTCGCAAAAATGCTCGAGGATCGTGCCAGACATTTTATCATCATCAATAATGACTGCGGTTAACATACCCAAGATCCTTTTTGGTTAAGGTCAGAAGAAGCAAAAATAACGAAGGTGACGATTCGGATTCAAGAAAATAATCCATGGAGAAATTACCGGACTATTTCCCGACCAAATCACTGGACAAATCAATGTATCAGGGTGGTATTTCCTTTCTGGTTGACCACATGGCCATTCTCGTCAATGGCCTGGAGCGCCCAGATGTAGTCGCCAGTCTGTTGAGCATAGCCCTTGATGGTACCATCCCAACTGAACTCTTTACCCATGCGATTCGTCTCGAAGACCAAATTTCCCAAACGGTTGTAGACCCGGAAGAAGTGGAGTTCCTTGTAACCTGCCATCACCGGGTAAAGCCGGTCATTGAGTCCATCTCCATTGGGGGTGAACGCCGATGGCACATAAATGGAATTGCCCGGGAACACCCTGACCAGGACTGTATCCACAGTGACACAGCCCCCGATATCCGTAATGGTCACGGTGAATTGTCCATCCTTGTTCAGCGTGGCATCGGTCCTGTCGGATCCCGGATCGGACAAACCCTGGGATGGAGCCCACCTGTACGTATTTCCGAAACTGCGAGCCTGCAGAGTCACCGGTTTGCCGGAAACGGCATTGGTCAACCCGTAATTGATCCCTGGTCTTGAAGAAGTGATCATGACAGCTTTGGCGAACTTCTCCGGTGATGAAGGACAAACTGAGGTTGTTGCGGTGAGTATGACCCTGTATTCCCCTCCCTGAGTATAGATATGCTCAGCCTGATCCCCCTCCAAACTTGCACCATCTCCCAGATCCCAGGAATAATTGATGCTCCCACCACCACTGTATGTACTGCCATTGATGAAGACGGTTGAAGATCCCGCGCATGCTGGCAGGAAGCTGAAATCAAGAGTAGGTGTTATCTTATAGGTGATAACTGCAGTTCCCGTTGCCATGGAGCGACATCCGGCAGCACTGGAAATTTCCACGCTATACGTTCCCGTATCCCGGGCCGAAAGATCGCTTGAAGTAGAACTTGCATCCACTACGCCATTACGCATCCAACGGTAGGTGGATCCTCCGTCTACCTGTAGGCTGATCTGATCGCCCTTGCATAAAGTCAAGTCTGAAGGGCTTGTCAGTTTTCCTGAAGGAAGCGGATTCACAGTGAGGTCCATACCGGCCGACCGGCCCGAACATCCATTGCTTCCTGTTACTATGAGCACATATTTTCCGGATTCTTTGGCCACTACACTCGATCCGTTGGCAGATGGATCTGTGATACCATCTTTCTGCCAGACATAAGAAGCCACACCAAACCCCGAGGGTGATATTCCTGAACCGATGTTCTGTTCCTGACCTTCGCAGATACTCGCACTGGTCCCTGGAGTCAACGTTACCACAGGTACGGGTTCTACGGCGACCTTGATCGATCGGGAGGTCCCCGTACAACCGCCTGCATTGGTCAGTGTGACAACATATATACCGGATCTGCTCGTCGTATATGAAGGCGCATTGACACCGGTAAGCAGCACTCCGTCCTTTGACCAGCTGTACACTAATCCGGCACCACCACCAGCGATAACACTTGAATTCAGTTGCACATCCCCTCCTTCACAGAAAGTAACAGGTCCTCCGGCATCCAAGGAAACCACCGGGCTGGTGAAATTGGTAACGGTCACCGACCTGCTGGAATCGACGCATCCATTGCCATCTGTCAATTTAACCTGATACATACCGGCGGAATGAACGGTGAGTGTTTGCAACGTAGAGCCCACCAGGGAAAGACCGTCATGGATCCATTGATAAGTTACAGCTTTGCCTGCCTTCAGATCAACGGAACCGCCGTCACAAAAAGCAAGTGTGCCTATGACCCCCAAAGTGGTATCCACTACCGAGACCTTCAACTTGATGCTGTCGGAACAAGCGGAAATCCCATCGGATATCCGAACCCTATATATCGTATCCTGTACTGGTTTCACGGTTATGCTGGATGTGGTTTGCCCGGAGTTCCAGGTATAGATCCAGTTAGAACCTGATGGAGCCTGCGCTGTTGTAAGGTCCAAAGAAGAGCCTGCGCAAATCACTTGATCATTCTGAAGAATATCCGCAACAACAAGAGAAACTATAGTGCTATCCTGATAATGGCAGCCTGTGGAATTCTTCACATCCAATGAATACCCTCCACTTTTCGTGACCTGGATCTGCTGAGTGTTCTCACCCGTGGACCAGGAATAAGTGGAAAAGGCCTTGGAACCGTCAAGCGTGACCGTGGAACCACAGGAACGAACCGTATCCGGAAGATCGAGCGGCACGCTATTATCCACGGTGATCGTGACCTTGTCCGTACAGGTGGTAATGCCATCCGTCATGGTCACTGTATACGTGGTAGTGACCAATGGCTTCACCGATATGGTATTTGTAGTATCGCCAGTGGACCATTTGATCCTTACGGGATCATTCACCCGATAAAGCTCAAAATCCAGGGATCCGGAATTATCCATGACATAGGCGTCCGTGAAATCGAAACTGAATTGATTGGAGGTAGATGTTAGCTGATATTCATATGTATGGTCTGATCGGAAAGCATCGTTGATAGGTCTGATGGAAAGATTGTTCACTTTGAATGGAAGTGGGAAGTCGGCTGGTGGCTGCCATTTTCTGACCATCGTGTTCGTGGATTCAGCGTATTGGTATGCAGCATCCAGTGCATTGCCAGCTAAGGCATCTGGCTTCCAGGTTCCCTTGACCACCAGGCGATAATGCGCATGAGGTATGGTGTTCACTCCAACGCTCCAGTTTGCGTTCATCGCTTTGCTGAATGTCAAGCTTATCCTGCCCTGCAAATATGAACTGTCTATGGCCAGCTTCAAGCTTGATCCACGACAAATGGAAGTGTCCTTCTGCAAGATGTTCGCCTGAACGACCGATACGTAGGTAGAGTCTTCTCCTATGCAACCTGCCTTGTCCACCACTTTGACTGAATATAATCCTGAACCTTCCGGATCGATGGCCTGTGATGTCTGGCCGGTCATCCAGATATAGTTCGCATATCCCGACCCCGCATCGAGCGTTAAAGCAGGGTCGCAGGAACGCGTCGTATCCGGGAATGCCGGATAATTCAATTGTCGGGCGAAACGTGCGCTGAAGATATCCGTTGTGCCACTATTGGAATTGGTCACTTTAATGCCCCCGAAATACATTGAACTACTATTGAATTCTCCTGCAACTACACCGCCACAGGAAGTTACGGCCACACCATAAGACCGGTCATCACCAGAACCTCCTGATGCATTGCTCCAGATTAATTTGCCGCTGCCGTCATACTGTGCCAGGAAAAGATCATTGGAGCCATTGTTCACCAGGCTGGAACCCAATTGGAGCGGGGATCCGGAAAAATATCCTGTAGTGTATATGTCATTCCCTTGCACGGCAATATCCGTACCCCTGCTCACGGTCTCGCTATTGGCTTTAGCCAACCATCTTGGCAAACCGTTGGCATCGATGCTGCCGATAAGGTATTCTTCTTTGCCGGAAGTATTCGTTATCGAGTAAGTTTTGAAAACCAGCGTGGGGCTTGTGAACGATCCGGTGAAATACAGGTTTTCAGAAGCATCCATACCCAGACCGGTCAACTCCTCAACCCCGGTTCCCTGTGCATTTCGGGCCCAGATGCATTTACCATTTGCATCGAATTTTGAAACGAAAAGATCACCATTGGTGCCGGAACCGGTAAGCGTCATCGAATTGCCATCGATATTCAAGCTACTGCTGGCCATGGTACCACCCATATAGATATTCCCAGCCTTATCCATGGCAAGGCCATCACCTTTGTCGATATAATCCTTGCCGATGGTTTTGGCCCAAATCACCTTTCCCGTGTTGTCAAGACGACAGAGAAAAATGGGTTTATAACTTGTATTGTTGAAACCGTAACTGTCAAAATCTATATGCGGGCTTTGAAAATAACCAGACATGACCACCGAATTTCCATCGGTACACAGTTTTCCGGAATAATCTGTTCCAGTTCCTTTTGGACTGAACGACCATTGGACGGCTCCATTCCCGGAAACCCGGAGGAGAAAAACTTCTTCAGATCCCGAAGAGGAGTTGATCAGGCTACCACCTGGATAAGACAATGAAGCTCCTTTGAACGTACCTGCTATATATACTCCGCCACTCAAATCAGGGATGACCGAAGTCACATCGTCGTCCTGCTGACTCGAAATGGGGATGGACCAGATGAGTTTTCCGGTTGCATCATATTTGATGAGTACCACATCCGTGGACTGATTGACATAAGTGTTGCTTCCAACAGTGAACGTACTTCCAAAAAGACCTGTCACGAAAACATTACCATCCACATCCACAGCCACCTTTCGACCAGCTTCTGCAGCGATGGAACCTTCCTTTTTCGCCCATAGCCAAGAATAGGATTGAGCCTGCAAGCACCAGGGAAGCGCGAGAAGTAAGAAAATGAGAAATATTTGTCTAAACCGCGGGCTGGAATGGATCATGGGAACTTTCAGGGTTGCTTATTGATCTTCTTGATCTCAATTTTACGTTCATTGTTCTGCCAGGTCAGTTCCAGAGCATCCTGGAAACCTGTTGAAGGTTTGACCTCGATCTCTTTCTCAACTCCGGCATACCCCAGTTTTTTCAACTGCTCAATGCTCACCAGATACTTTCCAGGAGGTACCGAGGACCTGAATTGACCATCTTTCTGAGTGTAAACGTAAAACTCCTTATTTCCTTGCCTGAAAGCGATACGAATTCCTTCCAATGATTCATCTGGCTTGAGATAGTGGCTTTTCCCTTCGACAACCTTACCCTTCACTTCAAATTGGGGTGGTATACCCACTTCCATGTATTCGTTCCTGTCCAGATCCAAGGACTGCTCGATCGAACTCTGTTGATTATCCTTACTGTATTTCAAGCTGAATTTGTGCCAACCTTTTCCTACATTCTTCAATTGAATATATCCATCGGAGCCCGTGATGAGATTCAGATCATCCATACGCATGATCACCCCTTCCGCCCAGGACTCTTCGGCATCCTTGATCTTATTATTGTTCATATCCAGAAAAATCCTCATCCGCAAACTGACCGGGGCATCTTCAGTATGGCGCATATTGAACACCTTACGCACGCCTATACGGAACTGGGTATTATTGATCTGACCATTACGACTGATCAAAATGTAGCTTGTTGCTGTGAAACCGTGCCCCAATTTATAATCGACATTCTGCATAAAATATGTCTGCGAAACAGAAAAGTTCGTACTCCTATTGAAATTGACACTGGACATGAGCATCAATTTGTTGAAAAACACATGCTCGTAAGTCAGGCTGGTGAATACGGAACGGAATTTATTGGGATCACCTTTCAGGTACATCACATCGTTCAAAAAGTAAGGGCCGACCTGCGATTGGGTTATCCAGGAGAAACCATAACCGCTCATGCTCAAGGAAAGTCTGGTGGAGAATTGGCTGACAGCTACCGGGGTATTCGTCGAAGTGAAATGTCCACCATCGATGAAACTGGAGAAAGAGAATTTTTTCATCCACAGATTCACACCCATCTGGAGTCTGGCGGAAGAAGAACTGGCGACAGGAACAGCCAAAGGTGAAAGGGTGTACAACTGACCCTGTTGTAACAGATAAGATTTAGCAAAAAGCTTCAACTTCCCTGCGTTATAGCCAGTCTGCAGGGAATGCTGCGTGTAATTATAAAAATAACGTCCCTGAATACTACTGTCCGTATAACCGGGTTTATCGAAAGTGGATTTGATCAATTGGTAAGAAAGGTTGAGCCTCGCTGAGAGATTATAGTTGGCAAGAGCCGTGATGTTGGTAGCTCCCTGCAAAATTCCAGCATAATCACGTGAAGAATGATAGGCAGACAGATAAGCCTGGATCTTCGTGCCCGTGAAGGAATAATCCAATCGAGCGGAATAACCCAGCAAGCTGGAATCCCGACGAGTATAATTGAATTTCTCCATGCTGCCGCCGACCAATGCGGAAAGTTGTTGTTTCTTTCCGATTTTGGCATGATAGGTCGCGAAATGCAGGTGCCCATTACTGTTGACCTCATTCCGATTGAAATAACTCGCACTATAGGAAAGCCCCACCCCTGTTTCCAGATTGCTGTTGTTGTATCGTGCAGAAACTACCTTGGTGCCACGTTTCATGGAAAAAGGATCCAGCAGGTTATACTGCTCGTCCACTGCCCACAATTCAACGGATTGCGACTTATCCTCGTCCAGGAACATCTGCCCCTTGAAACCACGACCGAAAAGGCTGAGTTCGTGGTAATCGGATATATTTCCCAATTGAACCGCAAAATTATCCCTCTGGAACTTCAGGAAAGTGTTGGACAACACCTTGAATCCAGTCGGCATGAATTGCTGGTAATAGACATTGAAACCCAGACCATCCCCTTCACCTACCGCTTTTCCGATCTGTACATCATTGGAATACAGTCCCCGCCCATAGGAAGTGAAGTGGGTCTCTGCCATCAAGGCATTACTTCCATATTCATTCATGCCCGGCATCAGCAGGTTACCGGTATTGAACAGCCAACGAGGGTATACGGTGAACATCCCCAGCATGTCCCCTTTGTCATTCTTCATGTAGATTGTCATCTCGCGATTGTTGCCCTGAGTGAGTTCCATCATCTGAGCGGGGGTGAGTATGCGCAGGTTGATCAGCGTATCCTTACCGGGTAGCCTGACACCCTTCTGTTGATCGGATGAAATACGATAAGGGGAAGTTGTTGCGTTCTGCAGTTCAAAATGAACAAAAGCCTCATCTGGAAGCATGTTCTTCATCATCACAGGAACTTCAAAATCCCTGGCTTTCTTTTCGAGATAAACATTTTCCTGTAACGGCTGGATCACGAACTGCTGATCGCTACCATCGTATACTTCCACATTGAAGTCATAGGTCTTTCTGTCCGTTTCGTCATCCAAGTTGAAAAGATCGATGTATACCGTGTAGACACCATTCACCCGGGCGTTGATATTGAGGAATTTCAGACCGACCGTTACGGAGTCATGGGCTGGCACGTTAACAACTTGACCCGTGGAATAAAGAAGCTTGAAATATTTGTTATTGCGAAGTTCCAGGCGGAATCTCGAAGGCTGATCGCTGTTATTATATATGGTGATCTTTTGCCCGAAGGACTCAGAAGGTCGGACGCTGTGGAAATTAGAAGATGACCTGAACGACAACTCATCCATTCTGGCGAAACGACTCGTATTCATATACTGAGCCTTGAGGCCAAGCGACAGGAAAATAGCCATGAAGGCTATGATGTAGGTTTTCAGGTAAGGCACGGTAAGCAAATAATTGGGTGAAATTATTTGGCTTCACATATTCTATTGGTACGGAATTCAAAGGGATTGGAAGTTCTTCTTAGTGGTTCAGACCATAAAACTAATAGGCGTTTTATGTAGTTTCATGATTTTTCAGCCCAATGGGCCTTTTTCTTCGGCGAATGGATGTTATATGCCGATGAACCAAATTAATTGAATTGACGGATTAATGGATTGACGGATTAATGGATTAACGGATTGACGGATTAGTGGATTAGTGGATTGACGGATTAGGGGATTAACGAATTAGTTGAAAGCATGAATTTTTTTGTTCTATATTATATGTACAGTTCGCGCGGCATCATTTCATCATTGATCGGTTTATCACTAATCCGTCAATCCGCTAATCCCCTAATTCCCCAATCCATCAATTACAAGACGACTTTGCCTATGCGCAAAGGATTGTCCAGCAGTGCTGCTGTATGTGTCTTGATCGTCAAATGCTTCAACGAAACGTATGGATTGGGAATGACCCAAGCAGGTGATGACACATTACCTTTCTGCTATCTTCAACCCTCCACATACAAACGAACTAAACTAACTATGAAACCTATTGCCTTTCTGCTGCCAACACATTTGCTGTATCGTCGTTACACTTAATCACTACAATCAATCATCATCAAAATCATCATCATCATCATCATCATCATCATCATAATCATTTACTACCTACCGGGCGCCAGACTTCATGGAAGCAGCTTATCGTGGAGAGATGATGACACCCTCT
>CAIKEH010000019.1 GCA_903826405.1 uncultured bacterium | reverse complement strand
TCACATTGGAGAAAACATGAACAGAAGGCGTGAATAATGGATTGATCTCCGGTATCCGAATCTTGAGGGAATCTTTGATGGAGTAGTTGTCCGTTACCCTGTTCAGCGGTCTGTTGTTTTTAGCGATTGAATAGTGTGTTTTCGTGAGTTCAGGTTCAGCCGGGTTGGGAAATGTAGCGGTGGGGATGGTGGCGGGCTTGAGGTTTGTTTCAGCGGATGGCGGAGAAAAAATCGGACTGGGGTTCTCTTCCCTGGGTACAAGCAGCTTACTCGGGGGCCTGACATCCTTCCCGCTATCCAGAACGGGTCTTTGTGCCCGGGTGAAAAAATATTTACCACCGGTGCGCATGACGAAGATCCTGTAGAACTGGCGTGTGTCAGGAGCTTTCCCATCAAGATAACCATTGGTTATGGAGGAGGGATCAGCCACAGTCAGGATGGTCTTGAATCCCTTCAGTGAGTCGGGAGACCGTTGAATGTTCATTTGTGAAACGGAGTCGTAAGTATTCACCCAACTGACTATCACCCTGCCCATTCGGTTTTTCACTGTGAATGCAGGAAGTGTGTCCTGTGCAAGTGCCTGATCCAGATTGACGGCAAGTATGAAAATGAGTGTCAGCTTCCTTATCAAGTGCATGTGGTACAAATAGTATTCCGGGGTGGATGAACTCAAAGGGACAAAGATATAGCGTCGCCACTTTAAAATGCCAATTCTCCTTTCGTCAGTGACCTGTTTCCCTGCAAACCGCCACTGTGTATTGCCAGCAGCTTGCTGCCCATTGGGAAAAATCCACTGCTTGTCAATGTTTCCATTGCAAGGAATAATTTCCCCGTATAGACGATATCTGAGGGTACTCCATGCTCTTCATGAAATTTGTTCATGAATGCGATCAGATGCCTATTGTGTTTTGCATACCCGCCAAGATCATGATCATGCAAAGTGGTCCAGTGGGGATACGGCCCCGCGGAAATTAGGGAGCGAATGGATTCATCCAATTGATGCTGACCCTGACGAACGATTGAAATCCCCATGCAAATTTGGCCCGGTGCCGCAGATCCGATCAGGCCGGCCAGCATCGTGCCAGTGCCGCATGCACAAATAATGTGGGTGTAAGCTTTTGTTTCACTTGCACGAAGTATATCAGCCGCTCCCCTTGCCCCCGGGAGGCCATAGCCTCCTTCAGGAACAACCAGACAACCCGGATGGCTTGATCCCATGCTTTGGAATTGATCTTCCCTTGCCTGCCGGTATGTCGCCCTGTCGATATTCTGTAGAACCATACCATATGACCTTGCCTCAGCCATTGTTGTTGTTGTGAACTCCCCACCTCTGATCATTCCCACGGATGAAAGGCCGGCTTCGCGTGAGGCGTATGCCGAAGCGACGATATGGTTTGACCAAGCACCTCCGAAGGTCAATATGCCCGTTTTACCTTGTGCTTTTGCCTGATCAATCCATGGTCTTAGTTTGAATAGCTTGTTCCCCGATACGATGGGATGGATCTTATCCAGCCGGAGCAAATCCCAGTCCTTTTCTGGTATTCCAGGATGGCTTATGGTGGTTATCGGAACGTATGGTATTGAAGAAAACATTGATTCTCTGTACGAAAGAACTCTTTTTTACGTTCTTTTTCCAATAATTTTGTCAATTTTGATCTATAAAACCTGATCATGAAACCCACATTGGTGATCCTTGCAGCTGGCATGGCTTCCAGATACGGAGGAATGAAACAGATAGAATCTTTTGGCCCTTCTGGTGAAACCATCATGGACTATTCCATATATGATGCCATACGTGCAGGATTCGGTAAGATCGTTTTCATCATCCGTGAGGAATTCTCAGAAAATTTCAAGGCCATTTTCGAGCCGAAGTTGAAAGGCAGGGTTGAGACGGGATATGTCTACCAGGATCTCCGTTCCTTCATGGGTGATCATACGCTTCCAATAGAAAGGACCAAGCCGTGGGGGACCGCACATGCCGTGCTTTGCGCCCGTGAGGTGGTGAAAGAACCTTTTGCAGTCATCAATGCGGATGATTTTTATGGACGTGATGCCTTTCAAAAAGCATATGCCTTCCTCACCGGGGAATGCAATGATAGTACTTGGTCCATAATAGGATATTCCCTGCTCAAAACGCTCTCAGACAACGGGACCGTCAATCGGGGAGTTTGTGAGGTGGATGGTCAAGGCAATCTTCTTGCGATCGCGGAAAGATTGAATATCAGCATGCAGGACGGTGTGATCGTCTGTGATGATCAGATGGAACCGCGCGAGTTGTCCAGTGAAGCTCAAGTGTCGATGAATTTCTGGTGTTTTTCACCCGGTGTATTCAACTATAGTGAGAAGCTTTTCCATGAATTCCTTGCAAAGCAGATCAGCAATCCCAAATCTGAATTTTTCATTCCCATCGTCGCTGACCGGTTCATACGGGAAAAAGCGGGAAGCATACAGGTGATACCCACCTCATCACTTTGGTTTGGGGTAACCTACAAGGAGGATGCCCCTGTAGTGAAGCAATCGGTCGCGGAACTCGTTAACAGTGGGGAATATCCCTCTAATCTTTGGTGATCCTTGCCGACAAAGTCCTTCAGAAATACCATAAGCAAGTCATATCTTTAGCAGCATGTCAGAACGCCTGTTCTTTTTCATGCTTTGCCTCTTCTTGGGTTGTAGATTGAGCGCCCAGAATTCATCTCCTTCATTGACTGAACTCCGTCCCGATCAGGTCTTCGATGGAGAGCAGATGCATAGGGGTTGGATTGTACAGATCTCCGGTGATACTATTTCATATGCAGGACCTTCCGATCGAACTACTGCTTTGCCTAAAGGGGTGATCGTAATTGATCTTAAAGGAAAAACCCTGCTTCCTGGACTCATTGAAGGGCATTCTCATCTCTTTCTTCATCCATATAATGAAACACCATGGGATGATCAGGTGTTGAAGGAGTCCCGCGCTGAGCGGACGGCACGTGCGGTCAGCCACGCCAAGAATACATTGCTTGCCGGTTTCACTACTGTCCGCGATCTGGGAACGGAAGGTTCAGGATATGATGATGTAGGTCTGAAAATCGCGATCCGGAAAGGGGTGGTTCCTGGTCCTTCGATGCTGGTTGCCACCAGGGCCATTGTGTCAACGGGGAGTTACGGGCCGCATTCTGCATCCGCTGATGTGAACTTACCGAAAGGAGCTGCTGAAGCGGATGGTGCGGAAGGGCTCACTCGGGAGATCCGTCAACAGATAGGAATGGGCGCTGATGTCATCAAGTTGTATGTGGATTATCGATGGGGTATCAATGGCCAGGCGGCTCCTACATTCACTCAAGATGAGCTAGCCCTTGCCGTAGAGGTGGCAGGAAGCAGCGGTCGTCCTGTAGTGGTACATGCCTCCACGATTGAAGGAATGAGAAGAGCCATCCTGGCAGGTGTCAGAACCATTGAGCACGGCGATAATGGCGATGCTGCCATCTTTGCCCTGATGAAAGAAAAAGGGGTGGCTCTGTGCCCAACATTGGCGGCCGGTGATGCTATCGAAAAGTACAGGGGCTGGGATGGGTCGCCTGCAACGGAACCTTTGAGCATAAGGGAGAAGAAAAAATCCTTCCGTTCCGCGCTTCAGTCGGGTGTGACTTTATGTATGGGTGGAGACGTGGGTGTTTATGCTCATGGCGATAATGTACGAGAAATGGAACTCATGGTGGATTACGGGATGCTACCGACCGATGTACTCAGGTCAGCAACCTCCGTTAATGCCGATGTTTTCGGGATCGCCGGACGAGCAGGCAGGATCCGGCGTGGGTTACAGGCCGATCTTTTGGCGATTGAAGGGGATCCGGTCGCAGATATCCGGAATCTTCGAAAAGTCATCATGGTGATGAAGGCAGGTCGCCATTATGAAAAATGAAAAGACCCTGTCTCCAGGGCCTTCCATATGGTAGTGGATGTCTTTTATTGGAGTATGACCTTCACCATGTAAATACATTCCTCGATCTTCTTCACTTGTCTCGACCTATCCATTGCCTTGACCCCGGAAATGCCGCCGATCCTGATGTTCACGGTGCTGTCGGATTTTTTCAGTTCATCAATGACACGTAGGATGTTCTCCGATTTGACGGCGAAAACAACGCCTTCGGCAGCTGTCTGGCGGGCGTTTAGGATCCCAATGACCTCGCCATTCCGATTCAGGACGGGACCGCCGCTGTTGCCTGGATTGGCGGAGATGGAGATCTGGAAAGCCATTGTATCTCCCTTGAGTCCGGTTTTTGCACTCAGGTACCCTTCGTTGTAAACGATCTCATCTTTTGGGTATCCCAGGGTGTACAGGGGCTCAGAAAGGTCGGCAGTAGTTTTTTTGATGCCATAAGGAAGAGTGCCCTGGAAATGGAAGTCGCTGTCATTGATCCGAAGGATTGCGATGTCGCGGCTGATATCAGTGGAGAGTATGTCCGCATGGAAATCGTCCCCTTTGTTATTCTGAACATAGATGCGGGCGGCATCTTTGACCACATGGGCGCTCGTGACGAGGTAACCATGTCCATCCAGGAGGAAACTTGTTCCTCCGAACTTGACAGTGGAGCCGGGTTCTATTTTCTTTTTAACGTCACTGAGTACACGACCCTGATCATTCGTGCGGCTTTCCAAGTTGCTGACCTTCTTGCGCAGTTCCTCGACGTCGCTGACAGGGGCTTTGGGAGACAGAACCGTGGTGAGTACACTTGTAAGTAGTGCAGTTATACCTGCTATGGAAGCGGCAACAGCTACCACTTTTCGGTAACGATGCCAAAGTTGAATGATCCTGCCTTGGTTTACGGGAGTCAGATCCTTGATCTCTGCATTCTCCTTCAATGTGTGATGTATGTCGTAAAGGTTGGCTTTGAAACGTTTTTTCTCGCCATATTTTTCGATCTGCTCCAAAAAATAATGGTGCTCAACAACGAACTGGTCGATCTCGGGACTCTTTTTGCGCATGTCATCAAAGGCATTGGATTCCGCAGGATTCATTTCACCACGCAGGTACTTTTCCACAGCCTCTAGGAGAACGATCTGATCCATCAATTGACATTTTTATATTCTGCGAAGAAAAGTTTCTTCAGCCTCATCAGGCACTTGTATTTCTGGTTCTTGGCATTGTCGGCATTGGTATATCCGAAAAATGCCGCTATTTCGATCATGTTCTTATGGTGAACATAAAAAGCTTCCAACAGACTTTTGCACGGTTCTCCGATCCTGCCCATCGCCGTTCTCATGGTCACATACTGAAAATCGAGCTTTTCGTGAATCTCCAGATCCTCCTCCACTGGTACGGTCGCCTCCAGACTCTCCACTTGTGAATCGAAGCGTCTTATCTGTTGTAATCTCTTGAGCCAAAGCCTTTTGCAAACTGAATACAGGTAGGTTCGGATCTGACAGTTCAGTTCGAAAGTCCCGGATCTGGCTTTTTCATAGAGCACCATTAAGGCTTCCTGAAAAACATCCCGTGCGTCGTCCTCGGAACCATTATTGTTAACCACTAAGTGCTGTATCAGGACATAATTGTCCCGATAAATGGCCTCGATCGCACTTTTCTCATTGTCAGCCAGTCCTTTAAGTAATTCCCTTTCCTTTTCCAGTGTACTCACTCGACCTATATTAATACCAATTGGTTATCCAATGTAACCCACAAAAGAACGAAAAAAATCAGTCAGGGAATGGGTTACCTTATGCCTTTCTCACGTATTAATGTTGAATTTTCAATAAAACAATTCAAAAACCAAACGAATGAAAAAGGTTCTTGTAATCGTAGCGCTCAGCGCTCTCGCAGCTTGCGGTGGTTCCAGCACTGAAACCAAAGTTGATTCCGCAGCAGCAACCGTTGACGCAGCTGCAAAAGCAGTTGACTCAGCTGCTGCTAAAGTTGACTCCGCTGCCGTCAAAGTTGACTCTGCTGCCAAAGCTGCTGTCGACACTGCAAAATCCGCTGTAAAAGCAGCTGTCAGTGCAGTGAAAGAAGCTGTCAAAAAGTAAGAGTTTTTCATATGGCAAGCAATCGTTGAGGTCGTTCCGTGTCTACGGAATGGCCTTTTTTTTCCCCTTCGGGAGTATGAATTGTGGATTCCGAATTGAAAGCCAATCAGCATCACATGATGTAACCATTCCCTGGCGACAGACTTGAACTGCTTTTCCCGGTCAAGTTTCAAGGTCAATACTCCGCTGATTAAATTAATAATCATTTCGTCCAGGAAGGATCGGCGTGTTGAACACTATTCATGGTGCCATCCCTCCAGAATTCCGCATTCGGAATCCGGAATTCGGAATCTACCAACCCATTTCGGCGTACCTTCGCAAAAAATTTCCCATGTCCACATTTGAAGCGTTAGGAATTGAGGAAGGTCTCCTGAAATCCATTGAGGCCCTTGGATTCACAACGCCAACTCCGATACAGGAGCAAGCCATCCCGGTTCTGCTCAGCGGCACACGTGATTTCGTAGGACTTGCCCAGACAGGAACAGGCAAAACTGCTGCTTTCGGCCTTCCTCTGTTGCAACTGGTTAGCCGTGAGGATAAATACCCACAGGCCCTCGTTGTCTGTCCGACCCGAGAGCTTTGTATGCAGATCTCCAAAGATCTGACTTCTTTCAAAAAACACCATGCTGGAATAGGTGTTGTCCCGGTATATGGTGGTACCTCGATCGGTGAGCAGATCCGTGATCTCAAGAAAGGTCCACAGATCGTTGTCGCTACACCAGGTCGACTCATCGATCTTATTGAACGGAAGGCCATCCAGCTGGAGAAGATCCATTATGTGGTGCTCGACGAAGCAGACGAAATGCTCAACATGGGTTTTCGTGAGGACATCGAATTCATTCTGGGCAATACCCCCTCCCGACATAGCGGATGGCTATTCAGTGCCACCATGCCCCCAGAAGTGCGTCAGGTCAGCAAGCGATTCATGAAACAGCCTTTCGAAATCACCATCGGCAAGGCTAATGCGACCAATGTCAATATCGATCACCAGTATTATGTGACAGCCCACCATAACCGATATCAGACTCTAAAACGCATCATTGATTTCAACCCTGGGATATACGGGATCATCTTCAGTCGTACCAAAGCAGACGCACAGACCATCACGGAAAATCTGATCCGCGAGGGCTATGATATTGACGCTCTTCACGGTGACCTGAACCAGGCTCAGCGTGATAAGGTCATGGCCCGCTTCCGCGCAAAAAACTTGCAACTCATCATCGCGACGGACGTGGCGGCCCGGGGAATAGACGTGCAGGGAATAACCCACGTGGTCAACTACGAACTTCCTGACGACATGGAAGTCTATACCCACCGAAGCGGACGCACCGGACGCGCAGGTAACAGCGGTGTCTGTGTCTCCATTCTGACTCCCCGCGAAACTTTTCGCTTGAAGCAGATCGAGAGGTTGGTGAACAACAAATTCCACAAGATGGACATCCCTTCGGGGAAAGACGTCTGCAGGAAACAATTCTTCCACTTCATCGAAAAGATGCTCAAAGCCGATATCAGCCATGGCGAATACGAAGCCTATCTCCCTGTACTCCGCGAGAAATTCGCTGAAGTGGAAAAGGAGGAGATCCTTCAGCGTGTGGCTGCCCTGGAGTTCGACCGCTTCCTGCAATACTATGAGAATGCTGCAGACCTGAATATCCATTCAGACAGGATCAGAGAACGAACAGCGATATCATCTAGAGAGGGTAAGGAATTTCGGGACACCCGTGGTCGGAAATTTGAATCAGGAGGCAATTACCAGAAACTTTTCGTTAATCTGGGCACCAAGGATGGCTTCTACAAGGCAAGTTTCCTCCAGTTCATTCTAGACATGAGCGACCTCAAAAAAGAAGTTCTCGGCAGGATCGATATGAAAGAGATGAACAGCTGGGTGGAGGTGGAACCGGCGGCGGCCAAGGCCATGATCAAATCCTTGGATGGCAAGAAATTCAAGGGCCGCTACATCCGCATGAACGACGCTGAAAATAGTAGTGTGCGCCGTAAAAGCGGCAAAGAATAATTTGGGTAATTCTGCAGGATCCTTATATTTGTAAGCTCATGATAGCTACAAAAGCATACCGTTTGTTTTATTTTTACTTCTTCTATTTTACCGGTAGACCGGGATGCCTTTTGTTGAATGAACAACTCTGAGAAATGAATTTCAACATAGGATCCCGGCCAAAAGCCGGGATTTTTTTTTCTCCGTATGGAGAGCGATGAAAATGAAAGGAATGGCAAAGAAGTCAGCGAAGGGTATTCAGAATGGAGTCGGCAATGGGGTGGCGATTCAGGGTTATGAAGGAAGCTTCCATCAGGTTGCCGCTTGGCAGTTCTTCGGTAAGGATGCGGAAGTGATCCCTTGTGCCAATTTTCGCGATGTGGTGCGGATCTCTTCGAACAGGAAATTGAGCCAGGCCGGGGTAATGGCCATCGAGAATTCCATTGCCGGTAGTATACTACCTAACTACAATCTGTTGCAAAAATCGGGGCTACGAATCATTGGTGAGGTCTACCTTCAGATCCGCCAGAACCTCTTGGTCAATCCCGGTGTTGGTCTGGACCAGATACGAGAAGTGCATTCTCATCCCATGGCCATCCTGCAATGTCTCGACTTCCTCGAAAAACACAATTGGAAACTCATTGAGACGGAGGATACTGCCCTCAGTGCCAAACTCGTGCATCAGCATCGGAGCAAGCACGTGGCAGCGATCGCGAGCAGGTTGGCTGCTGAGCTTTTCCAGTTGGATGTGATCGCCCCGAATATCCAGACGATGAAGAACAATTACACCCGGTTCCTCGTACTGCAACGTGAACGGGAAGTAAAGCCGGAGCCCAATGCCAACAAGGCCTCGCTCAATTTTCATACCGACCATTCCCGAGGAAGCCTGGCCCGGGTGCTCGGCTCCATTGCTGATCAGGGCGTAAACCTGAGTAAACTGCAGAGCTTCCCCATTCCGGGAAGCGATTTCAAATATAGTTTCCATGCGGATATGGAATTCGATGAACCCGATCAGTTCGAACAGGTCATGAAGTCCATCACGCCCCTCACCGCTGGTATGCAGGTACTGGGCATTTATAAAAGGGGGGAGTGGAAATGAGCACGATCATGAAAAAAGTGCATACTTCAAGTCGCTTGGAAGGCATCGGCGAATATTACTTTTCCCGTAAACTCAGGGAGATCGACGATATGAACCGTGCAGGTGCGTCCATCATCAACCTGGGTATCGGCAGCCCTGATCTTCCTCCACATCCTGAAGTGATACGTGTGTTGCAGGAAGAATCCGCAAAGCCTAATGTACACGCCTATCAATCCTATAAGGGATCACCGGTTTTGCGCAAGGCGATGGCAGATTGGTACCTAACTTGGTATGGTGTGGAACTGGATCCGGATAAAGAGATATTACCCCTGATTGGAAGCAAGGAAGGCATCATGCATATTTGCATGACTTACCTGGACAAGGGTGACCATGCCTTGGTCCCCGACCCCGGATATCCAACTTATTCCAGTGCGGTGAAACTCGCTGGCGGTTCAGTTACTACTTATCAGTTGAACAAGCAAGGGGACTGGCATCCGGATTTGTCTGATATGCATAAACGAATTTCCGGTATTCGTGAAAATGGTCAGGAGGTGAAATTGATTTTTGTCAATTATCCTCATATGCCCACGGGTCAATTACCGGACAGAAAAAGGATGGAAGAACTCGTTTCATTTGCGAGGGAAGAAGGGTTGTTCATCGTACACGATAACCCCTATAGTTTCATCTTGAACGACGAACCTCAAAGCCTTTTGAGTATCAACGGTGCGAAGGATGTTGTGCTGGAGTTGAATTCACTGAGTAAGTCGCAGAACATGGCCGGCTGGAGGATCGGGATGTTGTGCGCGGCAAAGGAAAGGATCGAAGAGGTGCTTCGATTCAAGAGCAATATGGACAGCGGGATGTTCCTTCCCGTGCAACTTGCTGCCGCCAAGGCATTGGGTTTAGGAAAGGAATGGTATGAAGGGGTGAACAGTATATACCGGCGTCGCAGGGTTGAGGCTTTCTCTCTGCTGGATCTGTTGGGCTGCACCTATTCGAAAGATCAAGTAGGTATGTTCGTATGGGCTGCCATACCTGAAGGCATGACGGATGGTTATGCGCTGAGTGATGAGGTGCTGTATAAGGCACATGTTTTCATCACGCCGGGCGGCATCTTCGGCGAGGCGGGTAACCGTTTCATACGAGTCAGCCTCTGTGCATCGGAAGAGAAATTTGCAGAATCGATACGCAGGATCAGGGAAAAGATCCCGAGGTCCATTTGAAACGGTCATGCTTTGAACATGGAAAGAAAAAAAATCGCGATCATCGGTACGGGACTCATCGGAGGGTCACTGGCGCTCCAACTGAATGAAAAGGGTTTGGCGAGCAAACTCATTGGCGTGGACGCCAGCCCGGAAAATGAACGTGTCGCACTCGAAAGGGGACTCGTTGATGAGATTACTTCCATTGCTGAGGTCACCGAAAAAGCGGAAGTGATCATTCTGTCCATCCCAGTGGATCAGATAGTTATTTTGTTGCCCGGATTATTGGACAAGGTAACCGACCAGATCGTGATCGACCTGGGGTCCACCAAATCACAGCTAACGGGATCGGTTCAGTCGCATCCCAAACGGGGTCGTTATGTGGCTGCACACCCCATGTGGGGTACGGAATACAGCGGCCCTGCTGCAGCGGTGCACGGTGCTTTTGAGAACAAGGCGGTGATCCTTTGTAATGTGGAAGAAAGTGATGCAGACGCTTTGGAGTGGACAAAGAACATGTTCTCGCGTATCGGAATGCATCAATTGTACATGGATGCCCAGGCACATGACCTGCATGCTGCTTACGTGAGTCATATATCCCATATAACCTCCTTCGCTCTGGCAAATACGGTTTTGGAGAAAGAGAGAGAGGACAATGCCATCTTTGAATTGGCCAGTGCTGGTTTTGAAAGCACGGTCCGGCTTGCCAAAAGCAACCCTAAAATGTGGGTGCCCGTGTTCAAGCAGAATCGGGAGAATGTACTTGATGTGCTCAATGAACACATCAGTCAATTGCGCAAATTCAAGAGTTGCCTGGAGAAGGAAAATTGGGAATATCTGGAGGAACTGATCAACGATGCAAACAAGATCCGTAGGATAATAAAATAATTCCGGATTCTTTTAAAAACGTGAACAACCAATCAATATAAACAATTATGAATCAGGACCGGCATCCGCATCGGATTCCGGGATCCGCTAATTCTCAATCATGCAAACAGTCGAAACGAACATCAAAGACGTCGTCCAGCAGAAATGGGCAAAGCGCCCGTTGATCATCTCCGGCCCCTGTAGTGCGGAAACGGAAGAGCAGGTATTGGCCACCGCACAACGTTTGGCCGCCACTGGAAAGGTGGATCTGCTGCGTGCCGGCATCTGGAAACCCCGTACCCGTCCCGGCAGTTTCGAGGGTATCGGTGCAAAAGGGTTACCCTGGCTTCAGCAGGCACGTAAACTCACAGGCCTTCCGACAATGGTGGAAGTGGCCACAGGCAAACAGGTGGAAGATGCGCTCACTTTTGATGTGGATCTTCTCTGGATCGGGGCTCGCACTACCGTGAATCCATTCAGTGTACAGGATGTGGCCGATGCGCTACGTGGTGTGGATGTGCCTGTACTGATCAAGAATCCCATCAACCCCGATCTGGAATTATGGACTGGTGCCGTGGAGCGTGTGGCCAAAGCTGGCATCAAACAGATTGGTCTCATTCATCGCGGATTTTCGTCTTACGGCAATACTGATTATCGTAACGCCCCCATGTGGCACCTGGCCATTGAAATGAAACGACGCAGTCCCGAGATGATGATCATCAACGATCCCTCACATATCTGTGGACGGCGTGATATTTTATTGGATGTGGCACAAAAGGCCATCGATCTCGATTTCGACGGCCTCATGATCGAAAGCCATATCGATCCCGACAATGCATGGAGCGACGCCAAGCAACAGGTGACCCCTGAAAGGCTCGCCGAAATGTTGGACTCCATCACCTGGAGGAAAGAGGACGTTCCCTCCGAATCTTTCCACATGGCGCTGGATAAACTTCGTGAGCAGATCAATCATGTCGACGACGAACTCATGCAGTTGCTTGGTCAAAGAATGAAGGTTGCTGAACAGATTGGGGAGTACAAGAAGAAGAATAATGTGACCATTCTGCAGACAAACAGGTGGAACCAGATCCTGGAGAGAGCATTCAGCCGTGGAGACAAGTTGGGCCTAAGCAGGGATTTCGTAACCAAGTATCTGGATGCCGTCCATATGGAAAGTATCAACAGGCAGAATAAGATCATGAATGACTGACCGCCCCCCACAACCTGCCTCGTTGCAAGTAAAGACCTTCCTGTTCATTCATGTGATCTGGATAATAGAAGGGAGGAGACCTCTTTTGAAAAGATCCCTTCTTAAGGTACTTGCTGCGCACCTGCTGAAGATCGGAGAGGAGACCAGCATCAGCATCATGTCGGTGGATGGTGCGGAGGATCATCTGCACATCCTGCTCCGATTACATGCGGTTCAGAACCTTTTGCAGGTGATGCGACAATTGATGTCCTCAAGCTCGGATTGGCTCAGGACTACTCAACTGGTGCCTGCGGACTTCAACTGGCAGGAAGGTTTCATGGCTTATTCAGTTAGCCCATCCGCCGTGAAACAAGTACAGGATTTTCTGGATAATCAGGAGCAATACCATAGGACCCGAACGCTCGATATTGAATGGGAAGTGTTCGAAAAGGCCGGTACGGAAATACAGAAAACTTGATCATGAAAAAGACCACATACCGTTTCTCAAAGACTGCAGTGGATTACCATTTCGATGCTGGTTTCAGGGATCTGAAGGAGATCGCTGCGGGTCGTAGGACCATCCTAGTCACCGATGAGCATGTCTGGGAGTCACATAAACGGCTTTTCAAAGGGCATGATATCATCGTTCTGAAACCCGGTGAGGAATACAAGGTTCAGCATACCGTTGATGCGGTCATCGAGCAATTGATCACGATGGAAGCCGACAGAAAAACTTTGTTGGTTGGTGTCGGTGGAGGCGTGGTTACCGATATTACAGGGTATGCCGCATCCGTGTACATGAGGGGTGTAGCCTTTGGATTCGTTCCCACGAGCATACTTGCTATGGTGGACGCTTCCATCGGTGGGAAAAACGGGATAGACGTTGGCCCGTACAAGAATATGGTAGGTGTGATCCGACAGCCATCTTTCCTGCTGTACGACATGACCTTGCTGAAGAGTCTGCCGGACGCTGAATGGTCCAATGGCTTCGCCGAGGTCATCAAGCATGCCTGTATCCGGGACAGGGAAGCATTCGGTCTGTTGGAAGGTGAGAACATCCATTCCTTCCGGAAGAACAAGATCAAATTAGCTGCCATCGTGGAACGGAATGCTCGACTTAAATCGGCCGTGGTGCGTAAAGATGAATTCGAGAGCGGAGATCGCAAACTCCTGAATTTTGGACATACCCTCGGGCATGCTCTGGAAACTCAATATGAGTTATCCCATGGACAGGCCATCTCCATTGGGATGGCATATGCATGCCGCTTGTCTGAGTACCTGGAAGGGTTTCGGGATACCGAAAGGGTCGTTTCCCTACTGGGAAAATATGGACTCCCATCCGATGCCGTATTCAACAAGAAAAAAGTTTTCGGTATCCTACGCATGGATAAGAAAAGAATACATGACGGTATCAGCTATGTGCTGCTCAGCAGGATAGGGAAAGGAGTGCTACGATCCATTGCACTCGATGAATTGGAATCTCTTTTGTACGGACTTTGAACAGAAAAAAATATGATCGTAACCGTATATCCATCCCTGGTCACCGGTAAGGTGTTGGCACCAAGGTCTAAAAGTTCCATGCAGAGAGCATGTGCCGCAGCATTGCTACATCGGGGAACTACAGAGATCGTTCATCCCGGGAAAAGTCACGATGATCTGGCCGCTAGGGATGTGATAACCAGGCTGGGTGCCGTGTTGCACGAATCAGCAGATATGCTTACCGTGACGAGCCGTGGCGTTGAACCTCTTTCTCCGATCATTCATTGTGGGGAGAGTGGATTGGGCATTCGCATGTTCACGCCCATCGCCTCTCTGAGTCCTGATCCACTTTCCATCAGAGGTTCAGGAAGTCTGGTGAAACGCCCCATGGATTTCTTTGATGAGATCTTTCCTGAACTTGGTGTGACCATCCGATCGAATGGGGGACGTTTGCCATTGGATATAAATGGCCCCCTGAAGCCAGCTGATATCACTGTGGATGGATCGCTCAGCTCGCAGTTCCTTACAGGATTGCTCATGGCATTTTCCGCTGCTGGCGCACGTGATGTGACCATTACGGTCAAAGGGCTGAAGAGTCGTCCCTACATCGATCTCACCCTAGCCGTCATGAAGGCTTTCGATATGAAATTGCCTGAGGTGATCGACTATGAACAGTTCCGGTTCAATGATACACCTGCGCCTGAACAGCCTGCAACTATCCGATATGCTGTTGAAGGCGACTGGAGTGGCGCGGCCTTTCTTCTGGTTGCCGGGGCTGTTGCCGGACCTTGCACGATAGATGGATTGGAATGGGATTCCACCCAGGCGGACCGCGCGATTTTGGATGCTATTGAAAAGGCTGGCGCTGTCTCCACCCGAAATGGGGATTCCATAACTATCTATCCCGCGCTTCTGAACGGATTTCGATTCGATGCAACGGAGTGCCCTGATCTTTTTCCTCCGTTGGTCGCGTTGGCATCAGTTGCTCAGGGGGATTCTTTTTTTCAGGGGGCCGGTCGACTTACCCATAAGGAAAGCAACCGCGCGCTTACCCTGCAAGAGGAATTCGGTAAGTTGGGAGTGGTTATAGTGCTTGATGGTGATGTGATGATAGTCAAGGGAGGTTCGGCCATGCGCGCAGCTTCCGTATTTTCGCATCATGATCATCGCATAGCGATGGCCTGCGCCATTGCCGCACTCAGAGCGGATGGTCCTGTAATCATACATGATGCCGAAGCCATCAACAAATCCTACCCCGACTTTTTCAGGGATATCGCTTTGTTGGGAGCTCGTGTTGAGTTGATTTCATGAACCATCATTGATCGCAGAAATGACCAAATGTAATATCAGCATATGAATCAATTCGGAAGGCTTTTCAAAGTGACCATATTCGGCGAATCCCATGGGGAGAGTGTTGGCCTCGTCATTGATGGATGCCCCGCTGGAATGCCCCTAACCGTGGAGGATTTCATAGAGGATACGGAAAGGCGTAAGGGAGGGAAACAGAAAGGGACAACGCCTAGGCAGGAAGATGATCTTCCTCTTTTCAAGAGTGGTCTGTTCAATGGAAAAACCACTGGGGCGCCATTGACACTTCTTTTTGAAAATAACAATACACGTTCAGCAGATTATGAGAAACAACGATCGGTCCCTCGTCCAGGCCATGCGGACATGGTGGCGCATCAGAAGTTCGGGGGGCATGAGGATTTTCGAGGTGGAGGGCATTTCAGTGGAAGGCTTACACTTTGTCTGGTGGCAGCGGGTGTTGTGGCAAAAAAAATGATAGCCCCGCTTAAAGTTGTGGCCAGCATACTTGAAGTAGGAGGGGAAAGGGATATTGAAAAGGGTTTGGAAAAGGCCATTGCCGAGAAGGATTCCGTGGGAGGTATTGTTGAATGCCGGGTGAGTGGCATTCCCACAGGCCTCGGAGAACCTTTCTTCGATTCCGTTGAATCCTTGCTTTCCCATGCCGCTTTTGCCATTCCCGCTGTGCGAGGAGTGGAATTCGGAACCGGATTCGGAGCTGCAAGAATGTATGGTCTGGAGCACAATGATGCCATTGTTGATATGTCCGGGCTTACCCGAACAAACCATGCGGGAGGTGTTGTTGGCGGTATCACAAATGGTAATGAACTCGTTTGGCGAATCGCTATCAAACCTACCTCTTCAACACCAAAGGAACAGCATACACTGAATTGGGAAACCGGTGTTCAGGAGGATTTTTCCGTCAGGGGCCGTCATGATCTTTGCATCGCATTGCGCGTTCCACCAGTATTGGAGGGAGTGACCGCCATGGTTATGGCGGACTTGATGCTGTTGGAACAAAAAATACCAAGGGTCTTATGATGGGTTGGTGATCTGATCAACACCTTGTCTGGTGAATCCGTGGGAGTGCCATCCTTTCACCCGATAGCCATTCCTTCTCCCAATTTCAACACCCGATATGGTTGGCCAATGGACCGGCATTCCATAGCGAATGATTCTGGGTCAGCTGTATTGAAAGCGAACATATCATAGTGGCAGGGGATGACCAGTTCAGCATGGATGGATCTTCCCAACCTGGCCGCTTCTATACCATCAAGATTTCCTGCGACCCTGCGGGAAGGGTCGTTCCCGTTTATCGGTAAAATGGCAAGGTCCACTTCAAATGGAAGAAGGAGTTCTTCGAGCCCGTTGAACCAAAGGGTATCTCCACTATGATAGACTGCATATTCACCGAAACGGACCACATATCCCATGTACAGGCAATTGCCTTGCCGATCACGATCTATCTCATTATGGCTTGCCGGTATGCCATGAAAAGTGAACTGGCCAACGGTGAGCATGTGCCCATCGTTCAGGCCATCGGGGTAGGATTCGTTGCAACCCAGTCTTGTCGCAACGAAATTTCGGTTCGCCTCGGGAATGATGAGTCTGATACTTTTGTTGTTCTCCAGGATGGGAATCAAAGTCTCGGCATCGAGGTGGTCTGTATGGTTATGACTGGAACTCACGATGGAGATGTTTTTCAACATGGAAGGTTCGATCACCCGCTCGCTCATCCTGATATGCGGTTTGTCCGTTCCCTCGTATTTCCTCGTTAGTGAATCGGAGAGGTAAGGGTCAAGCAATATTCTTTCTCCATTATACTGGATCAGGAATCCACTCTGACCTAGCCACCATATGCGGAAGCCTGTCGGATCCTTGAGGTGTGCATCTGCCTGGGCGATCAAAGTGTCGTTCTGTTGAAAGGCTGGGATCAGCGCCATGGCAATGGATTAGTCAGAAGGATATGTGGGTATTGTCCGGGGCGGTCAAGCACTATATTTTACCCCTCATTTTTTTCGCGCCGGCGACCAGGTTGATGAGTTTTTGGCGGGATGCCCATCTGGCTGTCTGGCTCAGGCCACAATCGGGAGCCACGGCCAATTTATTCGCAGGTACATATTTGAGGCAGCGAGATATCCTTTCCATGACATCAGCTTCCGTTTCGATGTAATAGTTCTTCACGTCGATGATTCCGACGGCCACATCCATCTTCTCTGCAAAAGGTGCCAGCAATTCGATCTCATTGAATTCACGATTGGCCATCTCGATATGGATCTCATCCACATTCAGGTTGAGGAAGTCAGGAAGCATGGGTTTGATGGACCTGTAACCTACTGGTCTTCCTTTGAAATTGCCGAAGCACATGTGCGTCGATAGACGGCATTTTCCCGCCACGGTGCTCACGGTACGGTTGAATATGTCCACGAATCTTTTTGTGTCTTCCCGGTAAGCGTAACAACTCATGGAGGGTTCGTCCACGGTGATCTCTGTACAGCCAGCTGCAACCAGATCTTCGAGTTCCTTTCTCACGAGAGGCAAAAGTGCTTCTGTGATCGCATAGCGATCCTTGTACTTGTCATTGGGAAGTAGCCTTCCGCTAAGCGTATATGGCCCGGGGACACTTGCTTTCAGGACGGGTCCGGGTGGGGCTAGTTTCCTGAGGCGGGTGAATTCGCTGACGGCGCCGAGTCCAGAAGGGGCAACGAGTTCAGAGACGATGCTATGCTTACCCCTTTGATCGTGTGCAGGTGGACCGAATTTCCGGGTTTCAGAATGATTCGGAGCGATGCCTTTTATATAACCGTAAAAAGAAAGGTTGAAATCCAGACGTGTCTGTTCCCCGTCCGTGATCACATCCAACCCGGCTTCAGTCTGGTCGTGAACGGCAGCGATGACTGCATCATTGGCCATTTCCTCGATATCGGCTGCTCCGAATTGATCAAGGTTGCCAGTGGCAAATTCAAGCCAACCCGGGAAAGGATAGCTTCCAACAACGGTCGTGCGAATAGGTATGGGTTGCATGATTCAGAAATTCATGTTTTTTAAAAGTAAGCCAAAGGATCAATTACTGAATCTCAATTGACTAAATAATCCGGAATTCGGAATTCATTGCCCTGCGGTACGATATACTTCAGCCATCCGGTGAGCATGCTCATCGTAGGCGCTTTCAAAAAGTTCTCTTGACATTACTTCGCCAGCAATGCAGGATGCAGTGATCACTTTGGGTGGTTTTCCGGCTAAGGTGAGCAGGCGTGCGGTCTCTGCCTTGATGGCGTTCACAATCATGGCGCCTCCCACGGTAGATCCCGGGGATACCGGTGTTGCGAGTCCTGGGATATGGATCATGCTGTCTCCCACGGGTGCACCACTGTCGAGAACAAGGTCGGCAAAGTCTGAAAGTTTCATGCCATCATTTCTTTTGCTCTTGCTGGCATGGGAATGGTCCTTCGTGATCAGTGCCACGACCTTGACCCGCTTCTGTTGGAAGATCTCCGCCATTTCCACGGGAACCGTATTTGTTCCGCTGCTGGAAATGATGAACGCGGTATCCTTTTCCGAGATGCCGAAATTCCTGAGTATGCGTTCAGCGAATCCACTCACGTTCTCCAGGAACATCGCTTGTCGCTGGCCGTTAGCGCCGGTCACCAGATTGTGGAAAGTGAGCGACAGTTCCACTATCGGGTTGAAGCCCGGGAAAGAACCATATCTGGGCCATAGCTCCTCTACCATGATCCGGCTATGGCCAGATCCGAATACATGCACAACACGACCTGCAAGGATACTGTCCGCGAACCATTGGGCAGCCTGCGCGATCTCCAGTTCCTGAGCCCTGGTTTTCTTAAGTATCTCTTGGCAATGGTCCAGGTAGCCTGAAATTACACTCATGATCTTTCATTTAAAGTTTCAATATTCTTCCTGCATCAAAGCGAAGCCTGCAGCGCCTATGGCTCCTGCGAGGTCCCCGTGTTCTGCTTTAACAACCCTTGCTGCTTTTTCGCCGGCACGCCATTCATAAAGGCCTAAAAAGGAATCCAGAGGCTCGAATAGTTCCTTACCCGCTTCAGTGATCCCACCGCCTATGATGACGATCTCGGGTGAAAGTATGTTGGTCAGGGAAGCGATCGCAATGGACAGTTTCCTTACAGAGGATAACCATAGCCATGAAGCGAAAGGATCGGATTTCCGGTAGTCTTCGATCAAGGCCTGTGTGGACGTGTATCTTCCCAATGACCTCCTGTCTATGGAGCAGTTTCCGATGGCTTCTTCCAGACTACCGGGCATATTCATCTTGTTCGGGTCACTTTCTGAATCCACGGTCACGTGTCCCAAGTGCCCCGCTTTCTGGAACATGCCTTGATGGATCCTTCCGTCGATCAAAAGGGCACCGCCGACTCCCGTGCCCAGGGTGAGCATCACGGCATGTTTCACTTTTCTTGCAGCACCGAAACGGGCTTCAGCAGCCATGGCGGCAATGGCATCATTGACCACAAAGCACGGATGATTTAGGAATGTGGTCCAGAAGAACCCCTCAAGTCCCTTTAAACGCCCGGGCATGTAGGAGATGCTTTGGTTTTCTGCATCGGGTATTCCTGGTGCGGATATGCCCGCAAGGCAATCCTTATCGCCTGCCTTTTCCTTCAGCGTTGAAAAGGTGGTCTTTACAGCATCCTTCCATCTTCCGGTTCCGTCATCACCTGTAGGCGCATATAACTGGTGAAGCAATTCACCCGAACTAGATACGAGTACCCCTTTGATACGAGTGCCTCCGAGGTCTATTCCAATGGCGTATGGAGACTGTTTCATGTTTAAGTAGAGATTTGACCTTCGGAGACAATGCCCCAGCCTCCATCCACGCAGAGGACCTGGCCCGTGATGAAAGATGCGGAAGGAGATAAGAGGAAAACGGCAGCTCCATCCAGATCGCTGGGAGATGCGCTTCTGCCCCCGTCCAGTCTTTGTTTACTTTTTACAAAGGCCATGATCTCCGGGTCATTTACGGCACGTTTTGCCATGGGGGTGTCGGTGAGCCCTGGTGCGACAACATTCACACGAATATTATGCTGGGCATAGTACGCGGCGACCGACTTGCTGAAGCCCACTACGGCTGATTTTGCGGCAGCATAGGCATGTGTGGCAAAAAAAGTAGGAGCGGGGTGTTCCGCCAATGCTGTTCCCATGTTCAGGATGGAGCCTGATTCTTTTCTGTCGAGCCATGATCTGATGGCAGCACGATTAGACAGCATCGTGGAACTGAGATTCCAATCCAGTGTCTGAGCCCATCCTTCCGTGGTCATCTCATGCAGGGGGCCATCCCCCAATTTTCTTCCACTTCCTCCCGCCACATGATAAAGCCCATGAAAAGCGCCGAAGGATTCCCGGCATACACCTATAGCTTCCTCTGCGGTACCTTCCTTTCTGGCATCGGCAACCATCGCTTTGGCCGACGGTCCTAAAATCGTTTGGGCTTCGTTGGTGGAAACAACATCTGGCCCGGTTACCACTACTCGGGCCCCCTCGGTAATGAAGGCTTTAGCTGCCGACAATCCCATTCCGGAAGTTCCGCCGATCACCACGATGCAATGTTGTTTCAGCCAGGGCTCGCCCATACTATAAATTCAATTGCTCAATTTACTGATTTATCGTCTTTTGCGAAACGTTTCTAATGTTTTTGTTTAGTCAATTTACCCAATGTTTTGAAGCTTAGATCAAGTACATCGAACTTCTCAGGCTCGGGCCAATTATAATGCCACCATTCAGTCTGGAAAAGTTTGAATCCATATTTCTCCATGGTGGATTTCAACAGTTCGCGGTTTCCAAGTATTTCTGGGGTCAGCGCCATGAAGTCATGATGAGCGGAGTCCGAAAAGGCATCCCAATGCGTAGGCATGGTCAGTTCTTTTCCTGTAGCCAGATCGATGATAGTCAGGTCTGCCGCTATCCCCCGATTGTGGCCACTGCCTTTCGAAGGGTCTGCCACATATCTATCGTCATGTACGAGTTCCCAGAAGGCAACGGTAACTGCATAGGGCCTGTAGGCATCCCATATCTTCAAACCGAGTCCGCGCTGATTGAGTTCCCGTTGTACCTGAAGCAATGCCAGTGCAGCAGGCTTTCTCAAGAAGGTTTGTCGGGTCCCTTTTGGATACATCGGTTGGCCCATGAAATTGGCTTTGGACGCATAGCCCAGCTCGTAGACAATTCGGGGGTCCAGGTCATGCAATTCTATCATTTCCATATTACTGTCTGCTGAAATGGCATTCAGGTAAGCCTCCGGGGTGCTTACGGCATTCACTCCATAACCATGAATTCCTTTGCCTTGCCCGGAAGCGAGTAGGGAACACATTATGAAATATGGCATGAGCAATCCATGGAAGTGGATAGTAATGGGTAATTTGTAGCGGTATATTTGCATGAACATCCTTTGGAAAATTGATCTGTAAGGAATTGACATGGGTAAATTAACTCAACCTCTCCACTTCTTGGTCTTTTTCTTGCTGCTTTTCGGGGCCTTTCATTCTTGTGACGATACGGTAAAGCCCAAGGACGATGTGATCATCATTCAGCCCAAAATGTTGGACCCCAAGACAGAGGAGTTGATCCTTTCTTCCTTGAATTATGCTGAAAAGCATAAGGACAAACTGAACGATACGAGCAAACTCGCTGAACTGCCCCTTCTGAAAGAGGTCTACTCTGGATCAGCCACAAAACGGATATGGAGCACAGAACACCGATGGTTGGCGGAAGGAGATTCTTTATTTGAATTCATATCCGGTGCAGAAAAATACGGTCTATTCCCAACCAGCTACCATCTTCGTGATCTGAAGGCACTTCGTATACAATTAGCTGATTCCGCCTCCCGCATGAATGCATCCTTATGGTCAAGAGCCGAAATACTTTCCACAGATGCATTCATTCTTCTGGCACGCCATCTTAAATTGGGCAGACTGGGTCGGGATAGTGTTACCCTTCGCACAGATACCATCTTTGATGGGAAGACGGTTAGGCTTATGATCGAGAGATTGACCAAAGAGTCATCTCTTCGCCAAGTCCTTGAGGAACTTGAGCCCAGGCATCCCGGCTATTTGGCACTCCGGAATGCGCTTCCACAGTTCCTCGATTCTCTCGACAGGACGAACTATACATATGTGGAATTCCCTTGGAAAGATTCCATCTTGTTCCTTCATCAGCTTCAGTCCAGACTTTTTGAGAACAGCTACGTCACATTCAATACACGGGAAGCGGATTCCCTGGAACTGGCGCTTGCTATCCGAAAAGCACAGATGGCGAGAAATCTTACCGTTGATGGCAAGGCCGGCCAACAACTAGTTACGTCACTGAACAACACTGGTATGGAAAGATTGCGACGGATCGCGATCAATTTGGACAGGTTTAAGCAACTTCCCGACTCCATGCCGGACAGGTTTATTTGGGTCAATCTGCCCGAATATAAACTCAGGGTAATGGAAGGAGATAGTATAGTGCTGGAGTCAAAAGTCATTGTTGGTAAGCCGACGACCCGAACACCTGTATTGAACAGCACGGTCACGAATTTTGTCACCTTTCCACAATGGACTGTTCCCTCCAGCATCATCATGAAAGAGATGCTCCCACGTATTCAAAAAGACATCTCTTACATAAGAAAAGAGAACCTCATGGTCGTGGACCAGAACGACAGTGTGATCGATCCTTATACAGTGAACTGGTCGAAGTTGAACAAATCGAATTTCCCATATAACCTCAGGCAGCGTCAGGGTGATGACAATTCATTGGGTGTGATGAAATTCAATTTTCGAAACAAATTCGATGTATATCTGCACGATACCAATGCAAGGAGCTTGTTTTCCAGAGGGGCAAGGGCACTCAGCCACGGATGTGTTCGGATTCAAAAGTGGGACAGTCTTTCCCGATATCTCATCCGTAGTGATTCTACATTCGCTATCAGGGATTCTGTTACGGCATGGATGAAAAGACGGGAGAAGCACCAGGTGAGTGTAACGGACAGGTTACCTATCTTTCTGCGCTACTTTACCACAACTATAGTGGATGGTAGGATCAGGTTGGTCGAGGATATTTACGGCGATGATAAATTGCTGAGAAACAAGGTTTTACCTTCTCGTTCATGAAATGTGGACTGATCCCGACGATTCTTGCAGGGTTTTTGCAGTGTATGGGGTGTTTGCCGGTTAGCTAGATTCAAGGCACTCATATAAATGAAATCAATAACCCCGATCTTATTTTTCTCTTTTTTTCTTTCCGGCATCACTGTGTTTGGTCAGGGATCAAAGACGGATTCCAGACAGAAACCTTCTGCCAAGATCCAATATGGTACAGCCAGCTTTTATGCGGATAAGTTCGAGGGTCGTAAAACCATGACGGATGAGGTCTTTCGCCAATCTAAAATGACCGGGGCACACAATTCACTTCCTTTAGGAACTTGGGTGAGGGTCACTAATTTGCGGAATAAAAGATCGGTCGTTGTCCGGATCAATGACAGACTGCATCCCAAAAATCCAAGACTGATCGATCTTTCCAAGGCAGCCGCTTCAAAATTGGGATATATAGGGGAGGGGCTTGCCAAAGTCAGGTTGGAGGTGTTGGGCAGGAATTACCAGCAGTTGACTTTGGACTGATTCGACCAGAAGGGGAGAGGATGATATAGCGCGATGTCGTTATCCGCTTCTTCTTCTGAATATTTTTTCCAAGAATGATTTTTTCTTTTTTGTTGTATCCTGGACGATCGGGGGCTTGGGTTCCTGTTTCCTGGCTTCTTTCACGGGCTTTTGTGCTTCTTCCAGTACTTTTTTCTCATCTTCATCGATCTTGCTGGACTCGCTGGTGACCTTTTCGCTACCATCACTCACTGGAACATCAACGAATTCGGAAGAGTTACCGCTTCCTTGATTCTCCCCTTCTGCAGGAGGGGGGAGTTCCCCATTGGTCAGCGTCTGATAATCATAAATGGCTTCGTTCTGCTGGTTCTCTGGAACATAGAATTTAGCCTGAGCATCAATGGGGAGTGTTTTGTCCTGATACACTTGTTGGTAGAAATATGCCCAGGCTGGCATGGCCATTTGTGCTCCACCGGTTGTGTTGAGCAGGCGCAGGAAAGGGTCATCGCATCCTACCCAAACTCCGGCCAGTAATTGGGGAGAGAATCCTATGAACCATCCGTCGGCATTGTCATTTGTCGTTCCGGTCTTACCTGCCATTTCATTTTGAATATTGTATACTGACCTTAAGCCTCGTCCGGTTCCGAAATCCACCACGCCCTGCATCATCTTGGTCATCACATATGCATCGGATTCGCTGATCACTTCCTTGCTTTCCGTATGAAAAGATGCAAGTACGTTGCCGTTCCTGTCTTCGATCCTGGAAATATAATAAGGCTTGGCATTGAATCCTCTTCCCGGAAACATGGTATAAGCCCTGGTCATTTCATAGAGGGATAAATCGGCTGACCCTAGAGCGATGGAGGGAAACATGGGTACTTTGCTCTCTATGCCACATTCCCTGGCGAACTCCACTGTGCGCTGAACGCCCATCTGATTGATGAGGTATGCGGCTCCGGGGTTTTTGGAATAGGCCAGGCAAATAGCCATAGGGCCTCCACTTCCTGTGATGATCTTGCCGCCCATGTCTATCGGTCCACTGGGCAGAACGGTTTCCGGATGATAGCCGTTCATTACGGCCAACGTATATAAAATGGGCTTGAATGTAGAACCTACCTGACGTTTGGTGTTGATATTTACATGGTCGAATTTGAAGTTTCTGAAATTGCTACCACCTACCCAGGCCTTCACTTCACCCGTTATGGGATCCATGGCAATGAACCCGGTCTGCATGATCTGCTTATGGTATTTGATGGAATCAAGTGGTGTAAGAACGGTATCCTTCTCACGTTTGTCGTTCCACGCGAATACCTTCATAGGCATTTTTTGAAGGAAACTGGCCCTGATCTCCTTTTCATTCAAGCCATCTTCCTTGAGGTTTTTCCATCGATCACTTTGTTTGATGGCATTCTCGATTACGTTCTTGCCTTCATGGGTGTTCCAGATGCTACCGTCCCGGATGTTCTTTTGACTGTTGAACACTTTCTGCAGGTTCTGCATGTGGCGGTAGACAGCGATCTCGGCATATTCCTGCATCCTCGGATTGATGGTGGTGAATATGCGGAGGCCGTCTTTATAGATATCGTATGGATTGCCCGTCTTGGGATTTTTATTTTCCCGGCACCATTTCTTGATGTCATCCCGCAGTACGTCCCTGAAATATGGGGCGATGCCTGCATTTTCATCCATCTTTTTGTACTTCAAGTCTATGGGCTTCAGTTTGAGTCTTTCTGCTTCCGGTGCAGGTAACATGTTATTCCGCACCATCTGATCGATAACCGTATTCCTGCGGTCGAGAGAGGCTTTGGGGTTTCTGCGGGGGTTATAGATGGTATTCCCCTTGAGCAGGCCAACCAGAACGGCAGCTTCTTCAACACTTAAACGGTCAGGTTCTTTTTGAAAATAGGTCTTGGATGCATTGCGGATACCGTAGATCTCGTCGCCATAGCTCACCATGTTCAGGTAAAGCGCAAGGATCTCTTCCTTGGTGAAGTTCCTTTCGAGTTTGACCGCTACGATCCATTCTTTGAACTTCTCTATGAGCCGGGTGGCTTTGTTATGATTTCCCTGATTGAGCAGATTCTTTGCCAATTGCTGGGTAATGGTACTTGCACCTCCCTGACGGCCCAGGAAAAACAAGGCTCGCGCCAGGCTGCGGATGTCGATGCCGGAATGTTCATAGAATCGTTCATCCTCCGTTGCGATCAGTGCTTTGATGACGTTTTGGGAAATGTCCGTGTAGTTCACATTGGTCCTGTCCTTCAAATAGTATTTACCCATCAAAGTGCCATCCGCGGCAATGACCTCGGAAGAAGACAAAATGGAAGGATTTTCCAGTTCGGTGAGTGAAGGAAGTTTGCCGAAGATCCCCAGGTTGAGCGATAGTATGAACAGCAGGAATACCCCCCAGAATATGAAGAAAGCCTTCCAGATCTTTGCGTTGGTATTTGACATGTATATGATTTGTCACGCCCCTTTCCGGGAAGTGAGAGGAGTTGTAAAACTAAATAAATCCGGCCTGCCTTTTCAGAAGGAATGCTTAAAATTTTCCCGGCAGGATTTGCTTCAGGAATTGCCTGTAGTTATCCATATCCTTCTTTGATTTGAGCAACTCAAGGTTCTCAGGGGTGATGATGAGGAATCCGTATTTGTCCGGGGGTAACCAGGGGAACAGGTCTGTTGTGGCTTTGGACTTGGCCAATTCATAATATTCCAAGGCTGCGGCCACATCGGGGAAGGTGCCCACCAATACCATCTTCCGGCTGGCATCAAGGTCCACGGTGCCCATTCCGAGATTCAAAGACAAGAACCGTTCACGATTGAAGCGCGACAAGGCGTTCCTTGCTTCACTGACGTAGACTATGTCCACCTTGTCCAACAGCAGCATGACCATATGCGGTGATGTGGCTTTGAAGGAATACCCCGCTACTTTGGTTTCCATCACGGGGGCTTTGAGTTTGGTAGAATCCACTTTGGTGATTGCAGGTTTCAGGATCATGACCGATTCCGGTTTGGGTTTGGTCTCGGTGACCACTTCTTCGCGGGCCTTAGGTGCCGGTGAATCGTCGATCCAGGCGACGGAATCCTCTTTTTTCCTGTCCACTTGCAATTGATTCAAGTAAGATTCTATCTCTGATCTCCGCTTGACCACATCGATCATCGTGTTCGCCTTGGCGGTCATCTTTGAATCCGGATAGAGCGTACCGATCTTGGTCAGGGTCGAAATGGCCAGGCTATCCTGGCGCTGTTTGATATGATACAGAGATTCAATATATAGCAATTGAGGACTCCAGAATTGTTCGCCATAGGAACTGTCGGCTTTTTTCTTTTGTTCCATGGCTTTCTCAAAGTCACCGGCAATGAAGAGGTTGTATACCTCGTCATACGATCGGGTGGCGTTCTTCTTGAAGGTTTCCTTTTCTTGCTGTGCCACCTTGGGGTTGTCTAGATAATGCAGGTATTTGCTTTGACCGAATCGTGAATGGAGATGTTCCTTGTAGAATGCTGCTTTCTGAGTATTTCCTGACTTGGAATAGCAATACGTCAGGGCGAAAAGTGCTTCTTCCTGAAACTCCGATTCGGGAAACTTGTTCAGCAGGCTTTCGAAATTTTTAATGGTTTCTTCGCAGTCGCCCAATTTGTCCTTGAATAACCTGCCTAGTCCCAAATAGGCATGCTCAACTGAATCCTTCGATGCTTTCATGGCCTCCGGCTTCAGGGGAACGTTGGCCATCAGTCCGGTTACGGTGATGTCATCCGGATTCTTTCTCTTGTTGGGCGCTTCAACGGCTACTGTACTATCTACATCCAAAGATCTGGGCTGTGATGCTGCGATCTGATTTTTGACAGTGCTGATCCTTCTCCAATTGTCCACGTTGGGTCTTTTGCCCCAGGCCGATTGGAATTGTCGAAAACCTTGTCCTTTCAAAGCAGAATTGTAGAAGTACCAATCACCTTTGGACTTACTGCTGGCGAACAGGTCAGTCGGGGCGTTGTCCAAATTGCTGATGACATTCCTGTCCACGACCATTCCACTGTTGGAAGCTTCCTCTTCCTTAAGCCCTTTCTCCTTGCTGAGTTTTCTGGACAGGTTCTTCACATATGCATTACGTTCTGCCTCGGGCATCAATGCGATCTTTTGTAGACTGTCCTCCAAATTGATCTGCTCTTGAAACTTCACCACCTTTGCGAGTATGCGATTCCTGTCCCTGATCAGGTCGGGGTATTGAATCTCGGGATCCCCAAGGTCCAGACTGTCGTAGCTTTCGTGTGCATCCGCATATTTGTGAAGGGAAAATGCGATATCACCCCTTTGCAGGAATGCCTTGTTCTTTAGCGCGGGGTCGTTGAAATTGTTTTTGATGCTTTTGTACAGATAATCCATCGATGCTTCGGGGGACTTGCGTTGCATTTCAAGTTGCGCTGCTGCATAGAAAATGATGGGTTTGTAATCCTCGTATTTTGATTTTCTCGACATCTTGTCGAGTTCAGCGATATCTTTTTTGATCCTCTCTTCTTCGTTCTCGCCGGAGATCAGCCTGATCTGGTTGATACGTGCCCAGGCCTCCATCACGGGGTCCGTGGTCCGGGTGATCACTTTTTCATAAAACTTGTCCGCTGCTTCCGGGTGTCCACTTTTTTCATGGAGTTGGGCAAGGAGATATTCCCACCTGGCTCTTTCCATTGGGGTGGATGCATTGTCCAAAGCTTTTTCGAGGTGTACCGCGGTGCTGTCCCATATCTTATTCTTATAGAACCAATAAGCATGCAGTTCCTCCAGTTCGTCGTATAGCCTGCTGGGGAAATTCCTGTCCACTCGAAGTGTCTGGATAAGACTTGCCGCTTCATTGAATTCATCAGTCTCGACTAAAGTACGCAGCAACCATATTATGGATTCGTTTCGTGCAGGGGTATGCCCAAGGGTCTGGCTGATGACATCCTTTTTCTCTCTGGTCGATATGGTATAGGAGTTGCCCTCCTTGTTCAGATTGCTTCCTACAAATTTGTCGTATCCGACCTCATCCTTTTTACGAGGTTGGAATGCATAATTTATGTATTGAAATGTTATGGCCGCGGAATCGAAGGTTTTACGATAGAAATATGCCTTACCCATGAGCAAGTACATGTCGTCGACCCAATCGCTTCTCAGGTCATGCAAGAGAATGGCGTCGTTGGATTTCAGGATCACAGAATCCAGTTCTCTACTTTGACTGGCCGTATTGTCCAAGGTATACCCATAAAATGGTAGAAGCTTGGTGAAATCGTCCCGGTTGGACATTTTGGCCCTATTGATGATCTCCTTCAGTTTCAGCTCTGCATTGAAATGGAAATTGTAAACGGTATTCAGGTCCTGATTGAAACGAGCAAGGGGATTGATGGGTTTGTCCGTTGGACGTTCAGAGGCCAGGGTTCTATTCTCGTATTTTTTGGGCTTGACCAGTTTCACGGTAGCTCCGGGTTGGGCCATGAGGCTGCCTGCCCCTAAAAGGCAAAGTAATATCAGGTTCAAGCAGTAAATTCCAGGCTGCGACCTCATCGAATGTGATTTCTACACAATGTTAAACTCATTTTCCGCAAAAATATTTCAAAAATACCCTAAAATATTGGTTGTAACTTTATGAAAGCCAATTAAAAGTGAAAGTTCTGACCCTGTTCTTACCTAGGGGTGGCCGGCATGGAACAGGGGGGGTATGAACAGCAACTGCTGTTTGGTCCGGAAAACGATTTCGACAGGATTGTTGAACCATTTCTTTAACATTGTGTAATGTCTAACCCGATCGACCCCAATTCCACCCTCGATAGGCTGAGAAACAGGTATCGTCTGGTCGTGATGAACGATGATACATACGAGGAAGTGGTCACTTTCAAGTTGAGCAGACTAAGCGTGTACATCATGCTCTGCTCAGCTTTCGTGTTGTTGGTTGGTCTTACTGTGGCTTTGATCGTTTTTACGCCTTTGAAGTATTATATACCCGGTTATGGTAGTCAGGCTGAGCGCAGGGAAATGACGGCCTTGAAATTCAAGGCCGATGAGTTGGAAAAGAAAATGAAATACCGAGAAGCATATTGGAACAATATCCATAAAGTATTGTCCGGCGATGTGCCAGATAAACTCGATACCACCCAGTTGACGATCCCGGGTGTGGAGCAAACAGACGACTGATCCTTATTCATCAATATTCCTGAAAATCCAAAAACAGAAACCATGTTCAATTCAAAATCCAGGACCGACAACTCTGAAGATACACCTGCAGGTAACAGCCTCATCGGAGCAGGAACGGTCATCAAGGGGGACATCATCAGCAATGGTGATGTTCGTATTGATGGAAAACTCATCGGAAACATCAAGGGTAGTGCAAAAGTGCTCATCGGGGCAGATGGTGTGGTTGAAGGTGATATTGATGGCCAACAAGCCGATATCCTGGGCACGATCGTTGGTAAGATCACGGTCAGTGAACTGCTCAATCTACGGGGGAAAGCCGTGGTCAAAGGGGATATTCGCGCGGCAAAACTGCAGATCGAGCCGACGGTCACATTCAACGGTAAATGCCAGATGGGGCAGATGAACGTCGTCGAAATGGCTTCCGAAGACCATGGACATGTCGTCTCCAGATAAAGATATTCCAAAGGGCCGTTCACGAAAAGGAACTTCATTGCTCCGCTATGCTGGAATGGCCAGTCAATTCTTTGTGGCCATAGCCTTGTCCGTTTGGTTAGGCTTGAAGGCGGATGGTTTTTTTTCTTTTTCCACTCCTGTTCTCGTCTGGATATTCCCCCTGTTGATCATTGTCGGAATGTTCATGGTCATCCTGAAGGATACGGGCCGAAGGGATTGATCGATCCCGGATCGAAATGATTTCCCTGTCGGTTTGCCCGCCATGGATCAATGCGGTCGGGATCTTTTTTTCATATTCCCATTCGACTTCTTCCCTTTTGTTCTTTAAGGAAATATTGCCCTTATACCTGAATGTATATTTTATTGGGCATGATCTCAGTCAAAGATGCGCTTTAGGTCTGGTTTGAAAAGGCATGGCTCATGTCGGTATCTCATACATCATGATTCCAGCGCCATAATCAATACCCGTGACGATGTTGCTTACCCGTGGGTAACTTGATGCCCATTTTTTGGATCGTCTCAGTAAATTTGCAAACTGAAAGGAACATCAAAACACATGATCAATCTCAAACAGTTGATGCCTATCATCCTTTTGTTCCTGGTTACCACCGGGGTATTCCTGCTTTCGGCATCATGGCTGGATACGAAAGGAGTTGGCCGGACTGTATTAATCGGTGGGAATCTTTTTGTGTTCCTGATCACCCTCATTTCGTCCTTGATCCTGCAGAAAGGTATGGATAAGGACAGGACGATGGCATTCATACGTTCTGTCTATACATCATTCATCGTGAAATTCCTGCTGGTCGTTGTGGTTGTTTTCCTTTATGCTTACAAGGCAGGGGCGAACCTCGATCGCGCTGCTGTACTCATCTGCATGTTCCTATATCTGGTTTATACCTTCATCGAGGTGCGGGTATTGTTGAAAGCCATGAAGTCCCAGCAAGATGCCGAAAAGAGAAGCGCCGCTTGATACACTAGGTCATTTCCTGCCGCCGGACACGTATCCGCTGGTGCAATCCTTTCTTCGTGAATATAAGGTTCACCTCACCATCACCCGAGCACGGGAATCCATACTCGGTGATTATCGCCATGCCACACATGCCGATAATCACCGCATCAGCGTGAATGGCAATCTTAATGTATATGCTTTCCTGATCACCTTGCTGCATGAATTGGCACACTTGCTGACTTTTGACAGCTACGGTAACCGCGTAGCTTCTCATGGGAAGGAATGGAAGGGGCAGTTCTCTATCCTGCTCAAGCAATTTCTTCAGGCCGGCGTTTTCCCGGATGATATTCGGGATGCCTTGGCCAGATCTCTTCATAATCCGGCTGCCACCACCTGTGCGGAGGACGATCTGATGCGTGTGCTTCGCAGGTATGATGCCAAACGGGATGGAGTATTCATGGTTGAGGAACTCGAGCTTGGTGCCCGATTCGTGATCAAGGGTGGTAAGCAATTCCGCCGGGGAGCTAAGGTCAGAAAGAGATATCAGTGCATGGAAGAAGGTACGGGTTCGGTCTATCTGTTCAGTCCTGTATATGAGGTAAGAAAACTGTAATGTATCAAAATACGGGATCCCGTTAAATGAATAAATTCAATCATGAAAAAGAAATTCCTTGTCATTCTTCTGGTCTTTTCCATACAGCATATACGTGCACAGACCAGTCAAGGCGATTGGATGGTCGGTGGTGATCTGGCTTTCAATACCGCGAAAAAGAACAGGCACATTTTGTTCGACCCTCAAATGGGATTTTTCTTCCTCAAGAACCTGGTGTTGGGCGGGCACCTTTCCTTTCAACTACAGGATGAGGGCACCGCTACGATTTCCTCATTCGGGGTGGGCCCATTTGCCCGATATTATTTCGGGGATACCAAGGCCAGGCCCTTCTTTGCCGGTGATCTCAGTTTCCTCAGCAGCAAGATCAAGACCGAGTCCACTTCCATTTCGAATTCCGCTGTGGATTATTTTCTGGGCGTAGGGGCCTCTTTTTTCATCAATGAAAATGTTGCCGTTGATGGTATAATGGGATACCGTAGCATCAAATACACTAATGAGTCTCCATCAGGTGGTTTGAACATGAAGATCGGTTTTCAGGTTTTCCTGAATCGTAGGCAGGTCCGGCAATTGAAAGGAAAATGAGAGTAGACTCAGATCGGTTCTTTCAACATCCAAATGGCACAACCGAAATGCCCCGTATTGCCTAAAGGCCCTTCGAGGTAACGAAATCCGAATTTCTCGTAAATGGACATCGCCCTCCTGAGTTCGGGCATGGTCTCAATATATACTTTACTGAACCCGTTTTCTTTTGCCTTGGCAAGGCAAAGTGCAATCAGTCTCCCGCCAAGACCATGTCCTCTGATCTCCCGAACGAGGTACATCTTCACCAGTTCACATGTGCCTTCGGGAAGCCCTTTACTTGGGAAGATTCCGGCTCCTCCCAGAACAACACCTTCCTTTTCTGCGATGAAATAATAGGCTAGCGGTTCCCTGAACAGTTCAAATAAATGGTCGGTGGTTTCGTCATAATACACCGTTCCCAGATGATTTGCTCCAAATTCAGACAGACTATCCCGGACGATGCGAGCAATGGCGACATTGTCATCTGGTTGAATGGACCTTATTGCTATGCTGTTCCAGTTGGGGTCTTCCATGCTGGAAAATTACAAAGATTCCTTACAAAGGGAAACAACTGATCTAGTATGATCAAAGAAGGATATTCAAAAGCGAAATTCAATACCTGAACGGTGGATATCCGTTACAAAATTTGGATGATCCTATTGTGCCTTGAAGTACAAAGTTCCTTTGGTCAGGAAGCCGGATACGGTCATGGTGTCGGAGATGATCAGGTCGGTTGCAGATAGACTTTCCAAGGTGAAGATCCTGTTCCCCGTCGTATTGTAAGTGATGGATAATTTTGTATTGCTGTTCTGTAACTGCCAGGTCCCGGTGGCCGCGATGTCTGGATCAGCTGCGTTGCACTTGGTTGCACCTTCGTTCACATTGACGGAGCCATCCGTATTGAAGGTATAGATATTATCGGTCTGGCAGGCTTGTTGTTGACTGAATACGCTCTGAGACATTCCATTGGCGGTCAATAATATATCAGTCTGTTTCCAGTTCCTGCTCAGTAGGGACGTTGCCGTTGGGGGTAATGGAGATGAATCGTTCTTCTTGCAACCCATCAGCAGGATTACAGTCAGGGAAAGCAATGCAAAGACCGATCTTATGGCCATTCTGATTTTGATTGATTTATGAAGCTTCTTCTTCTATTCAGTGGGTTGTCAGCTCAACAAGGCCAGGCAGGTGTACAGTGCGGAGATTGCGATCAGGATGCCGAAAAAGAAGAGTTTGTCTGCGTTTTTCATGGAGGGATTTTTTAATGTCTTTTTTTTAACGGGGAACCGATCTGAATATTGTGCTGGATATCAGATGATATGCTCTGCAGGGCATATTCCATAGGATCCCCATGCTCGAAAGTTCCGGTTCAGGAATTTGTCCTGGATGGACGGTCATGGTCTGGATCTCGCACAGAATCATGCGATTATTGTAGTGGATGGGAATTCAATCATGAGTGGCCACGCCAACGAAGGAATCCGCTGTGCCGTAATAGATCCACCATTTGCCCTTGTAATTTAGGAGCGCTTCGGAAAAAGTGGTACCTGCCTGGTACTGTCCGGTGATCTCGTGTTGAAGAGTTGGGCGGAGAAAGGGTTTTGAAGATCTGGACAGAACCTTTCGGGGGTCCTTCGGGTCCATCAGAATATATCCTGTGCTGTAAGTCCCTTTGGCTATGTCCGGGTCGGATTTCTCATCCGTTGCATTCTTTCCATTGTAAAGTAGCAATATCCCTTTCTTGGTCAGCAGAGCAGGTGGGCCACATTCTGTCAGGTCGCTGTCGAACTGCCCCGACCTTGTGGAGACGACCCGGAACAGCTGACCTTGTTCATCCAAAAGCGGGGTCCAGTCCGATAGATTTTCAGACCAGGCTAAGTTGATGAACCGCTCTCCCCAGTACATCCAATATTTTCCATGTATGCGTAAGGCTTTGGCTCTGCCTCCCTTCATGGCAGTGATGATGGAGCCGGATTTGGACCAGTCTTCATTGAACCTGCCCTGATATGCCTTGGCGAATGCGGGACCTTTCTTTTGCCAATGCACCAAGTCTGTTGAGAAAGCGATGCTGAGTCTAGCTGTTTTCCCGTTCCAACTCGTATAGGCGACAACGTAAGTGCCGTCATCGGCTTCAACCAATCTGGGGTCTTCGCAACCACCGGGATGATCCCATTGAAGAAAAGGGCCGGGTTCGGGAAAGAGAACGGGTTCAGGTTCTTTGCTGAAATGGATACCGTCATCACTCACGGCAAGGCCTAATCGGGAAGTACGTCCACCCAGCGAAGCCTTGGGGTTGTCCTCAGATCGATAGAGAAGTTGGATACGTCCATCCTTGATAATCGCTGCGGGGTTGAAAACGTCGGCGGCCTGCCAGTGAACCGTATCTTTCATCACCGGGTCGAAAAAAGTGAAAGAACGGTCGGCTTTCAGGATCGGATTTTCGGATGGTTTTGTCCAGCCGTCAAGCGGCACATCGGGCCTTGCTGTCCTGCAGGAGGAGAAAATAAGGCATATGGCTATGGTGGAAAATGAACGGATGTTGATAAACATTGCTTATCTATTTGGATCGGAAAATGCCGATCGCAGGTTGCCTGAATTCATTGCGTCGATTTCCCAGGTTCCGTAGGAACGTGCCCGTAAAGTAATCCGGAATTGCTGATGAAGGCGAACCTACGACTGTCGGGAGCCCACGAAGGAGTGTTTATCGTACCCTGACCTCCATAAAGATAATTGACCACTCGCGGAGATTGTGAACCATCAACAGGAATGGTACGCAGGTAAACATGTTTGTAGAAGGGGTGATCTCCTGGTGCGACATCGTTCCCGAAAGTGATGAATACGATCCTTTTCCCATCTGGTGAAACATGGGGGAACCAATTGTTGAGGGTATCGTTGGTGATCTGCTTTTGTTCACTTCCGTCTGCGTTCATCCTCCAGATCTGCATTTTACCGGATCGTACGGAATTGAAATAGATGAAACGACCGTCCGGGCTATATTCACAGCCATCGTCAAGCCCTGGTGCCGTGGTCAGCCTTTCTTCCTTTCCTCCAGCCGAAGGAACCCTGTAGATATCGTAATCGCCGTTACGTTGCCCTACAAATGCGAGCCATTTTCCGTCCGGCGACCAGCCGTGCAGATAGGAGGGGCCAGTGGGTGTAATCAGCATGGGCTTACCTCCATTGATGGGAACGGTATACACGCGTGAGGAAGGATAATCTTTGGATGAACTGCTGATGGCAAGCATCTTTCCGTCGAAGGATATAACATGGTCGTTGTTGTTGCCGACAACGTCGCCTGTTGGGATCTGGGTTTGTACCTTGGTCGACAGATCGAAACGATAAAGAATGCCATCTCCGTTGAATATCAGAGCTTTTGCATCCGTGGTCCAGTTCGGTGCCTGTATGGAGCGGGGGGATTGATAAATAATCGTGCTATTGTCGTCTGCAAGATCCTGGATCTCCAGCATACTTGGCAGGTACTGCTTGTAGGGAACAAGGGTCGCCGGTGACGGGTAGACGATACGAGTGTTACTGAACACGGCCTCTTCCGTGATATCCTTGTTGTGCGAACAGATGAATATTCCCGCAAATACTTCATCTCCCGGGCCATTGATCTCGGCCGAGGTTTCAGTGAACAGGTCACCACTTTTGGCCACGGAAAGTGTATATCGATTACCTTTTCTCTCCAACTGAATGATCTCTGGTGCGGAAATGCTCGATCTGAATTCCTGCATGTTGGCTCCGACGGTGGTTCTGTATTGAAGAGCTGTCAGGCCATCCCCGTGGACGGTACCACTGACTTGAATGGATCCCGTATCCATGGAGGATCGGATCATGAGTCCTACTTTTCGATGGGGGTCCATACCCTTGCCGACGAACCGTATCCGGGTACGGAGTATGAAATCACCTTTCAATTTTTTCCAGGCGAAATGACCTTCATCTTTCCCGAACCACATATTAGTTCCTGCACCGGTCATGGTATATTCCTGTCGCTGAGGTTCAAAACTGAAGGAACCGGGATGGACCACGGGCCCCAGATCGTTATGGAAATCGAATAGGCCTCCCGCAGTTTGCTGGGCAACGGATCCGAGTGTCGTGATGAGCAGTGATAGCAGGAGTATTCTGGCCGGTTTCATGATGGGCTTGTTGATGAAATTAAATATAATGAATTTCCATCTTCGCTGATGGATAGGAGGCTCATTTGATTGGAAATTGGCCCCGGATCTACATGCCCTTAGGATTCGGGAAATATATTTAATTTTCACGTGTACAGGCCCCTTTTCACCCTTAATCTCTTCATATGAGCAACGCCAATAAATGTGATGAGCGCATGGCTAAAATGACTTTTGCTTCAGTTTACCCCCATTATGTCAAAAAAGTGGAGAAAAAAGGCAGGACGATCCAGGAGTTGGGGCAAGTCATCGAGTGGTTGACCGATTTTGAAGTTGAGAAACAAAAAGAACTCATTGCTGAGAAAGTGACATTCGAAACCTTTTTCAAGCGAGCAAAATTGAATCCCAAGGTCGAATTGATCAAAGGATTGATCTGCGGACACCGGGTGGAAGAAATAGAAAACCCTCTTACCCGGCAAGTGAGGTACTTGGACAAGTTAGTGGATGAGTTGGCGAAGGGGAAAAAAATGGAGAAGATCCTGAGAACTTAGTGGGCGGCAAGTAGTGAAAGAGGTAGTCATATTTTGATCAAGCCATGTTCTGCAAGAACAGTATCCTTACCTGAAATCATGCTTTGAGTTGAAGAAGAATATCGGTACGTTTTTGGGAACAGGGGAACGAAAATGTTCTCTTTTGCCAAGCGTTTTAATGAAGTATTCTGCGAAGTTAGCGCGGCGTTCTTTTACCTCAATAAGTTGAAGATGGCTGGATCAGATCCCACAGATTTCCATAGAGGTCTCGGAACACCAACACCTTCCCGTATTCTTCGACCGAAGGCCCTCTTACAATATCAACTCCTTTTTCGATCAGACTCTGGTGATCCCTTTCCAGGTCGTCTGTATGCAAAAAGAGGAATACCCTTCCGCCTGTCTGATTCCCGATACGGCTTTGTTGTTCCTGGCCGACTCCCTTCGCCAGCAGCAATCCGCATCCCGTTGAACCGGGAGGTGCTACCCGGACCCATCTTTTTTCAGGGCTGAGCACGGTGTCTTCCAGCAGGTTGAAATTCAGTACACGGGTATAGAACAATATGGCTTCGTCGTAATCCCTGACCACAATGGAGATCTGTGCGAGTTCTTGTTTCATTTTTTTCTTGTATTTCCCAGCCAGCAGAGGGCATTGATGATGAATTGATCCTGTTCAGGTGAGGAAAAGGTTGAAGAAAGTGCGCGGTTTTCTGGTGGTCCGAAATCCATGTCATCATGTCCCATATTCATGTAGACCATTCGGAATTTTCGGTTGCTCCAGGCCACCGGGTAGTATCCTTCATGCCAGATCTCGTGGGGCTTGGGTCCTGTTCCCAAGGGAAAACTGGTGCTATCTATGGCGAGCAGGATGTCTATATCCGGATTTTGCCGCAGGTCTTTCTGCCATCGGTACCATTCATTGGGAGCGGAGCGGAAAGTTTGAGGAAGTCCGTCATTCGCGGGATGGTCTTTGTTTTCCACACGCAGGATGGCAGAAGTTGGTCGCCAGGTATTACTTACGTATTGGCCGGCAGCGATGTAGTAGTCATGATACCATTCCCAATCCTGATTGAATGCAGAAGGCGTCAAGGCGAATCCGGAGAAGTGAAAGCCCATCCAGGCGCCGCCGTTCTCCATGTATCGTTGGAATGCGAGTCGCTGTTCGGGAGCTTCCGGGCGTGTATCGAGGAATATGACCACGTCATATTGGGAAAGCGAATCCTTATTAAGTCTGGTCCAGTCATTGGTGGATCGGTACGTGAATCCGTGCTTTTTGCCCATTTCAGGGAACCATCGATCGGCATCATTCAGAAAACTGATATGCGGTGGTTCGTCTTTCCCTGTATAAAAAGCCATCACCAGGAAAGGCTTTCGGATATCTGTTTCAATTATTGGTGATGCTGAGCATGCCGGAACGAAAAAGTGGGGGAAAATGATGGCAAATAGCATCCGGATCAAGAAATATGACCATCCTGCCCGTCGAGGAAAATTCCGGGAAGCGAATGCATTCCTGCTCATTGGACTTCAGTTCGATAAATAAAAATGCTTTCATCCGTATTTGTTTTCAGGAAGCCGCAATTTTCATATAGAGACTGGGCATTCAAGTTGTCTTTGGCGGTCTCTAGTTGAAGCCAGGTAGCCCCTTGATCCCTGGCGAACGACTTGGCTTTATCGATCAGCGCTCGGCCGACCCCTTTTTTTCGGAATTCCGGCATCGTATACAGATCATTCAATATCCAGTTCTTGGACACATTGACCGATGACCAAGTAGGATATAATTGAGTGAATCCTACAGCAGCTTTTTTTGCTGGGCCAGTCGCTAATGCGGCGAAGATCACGGATTCTCTGGTCTCCAGTCTTGTCTTGATATATCGTTCTGCCAGATCAGGATCGGAATTTTGTCCATAAAAAACCCTGTACTGGTCGAATAATGTAGTGATCAATGTGTGATCGGCTTCATATATACGGATGATCTCCAAATTTTCAGTTTCCTTCATGTTCGTCATTTCTTGTGGAAATTATAGCCTTTATCTCCATATGGCATGATCTCTTCCCTGAACATCATTTCGAGTTGTTTGAGCTCAGTCTTAAGGTCGGATGATGCATGTTCAGCCGGTTCGTGAACGGCAAGTATTTCGAAAAGAAACTGGTCTGCCCCGATTTCGTTCCAATCCTGTTGCAGTGCCTGGTTCATATGGTTATTGTTCCCCAATTGCGCTTTCAAAGAATTCCAAATGGAGCCCAGTGTCGTGGTACTGCCAACCAATACCTTGCCATTACGCAAATTCCTGACCTGGTACACCCCAGAAAGGATCTTCATCTGCTTGTACGCATCTTTAAGCTCTTTTTGGGTTGCCATCAGTATTTTGGGATGATGAGAAATGATCTTCCATTCAATGGGCTATGACACATGCAATGTCATGTTGCACAAGTAACGAATAGGTGACGAGAAAACCAAAAAGGTTCATCCGAATTCCCTTGACCATTTTCTTATATCCGGAATTGCATACTTTGCTTGAAGTTGCTGGACCTTATCCGAGCTGATCAATTGCCCAAGCTAATTCATACTCTCGGTCCTTGAAATTTCGGATCAAGAGGTCATAATAGAGGAATGATGAAAAAGTATTGTTTACAGGTAATGTTGATTTTCCTGTCATTGGTGTCTATTGCGAATGATGGTCCAGAAAAAGGCGGTAAGAAAAAAAAGAATGCACGAGGACAGGAAACATTTCAAGATGTCCCTTATATGCAGGAGTATGCAGTCAAATTCCTTTTGGCTGGGGACAAGGTTGGTGCTCGGCTTGATGCCGTTTCGGTCAATCGTGATGGCCAGATCCGTATCCTTTCTGATCAGGGAATCCTAGTGCCGGAAAATGGAGGCCTTTTCTTTCCTGGGTCATTCGTGAAAGATGTCTCTTATCCACCAACTTCTGCCAAACGAATTCGTTCCATCAGCACTTATCAGGATCAGACGATTTATCTCGACAGCATCCAGATCTTCAGCAACGCTTGGGCCGGGAAGGTTCAGATCGAACACGACTTGCCGAGGGCTGCATTGTTTCAGGCAGGCAAAGAATTTGAATTCCTGATTTCTGATGGTGATCGACTCATTCATCTGGATCGGAATGGGAAGACCCTCTGGTCGGGCAATTTCGAGGGACTCATACAGATCCGATATTGTTCTTCCAGGAACAGATTCCTGTTGATCAGCCGGCATAGCGTTGCTGAATATGTGCCTGGCTATCCCATCCAATTTTTATTTCGTGGATCTGGGATTACGAGTGCGACATATATAGGTGACGGAAAGAAGATCGCAGTGGGAACGGATGAAGGTTGTCTGATGTTTCCTGAAGGCCGGATGATCAGTAAACTTCCCTCTAAGAGGATCCGTTGTATGGAGGAGATTGATGGAGGTTTGTGGTTCGGGACGGAGTGGGGAGTTTGTCGTATGGATACGGCTGGGAAATACGCTTATTATGCCGGGGAGCGTTGGTTGCCCGGAGATCGGGTGATACAATTGGTGAAAGGGCCGGATGGGTCGGTGTTGGTGCTCACGGAAAAAGGGTTGACCAGGTTATGCAGACAGAAAATGACATTGGAGGAGAAGGCGCTTTTTTATGAAAAGCAGGTCCGGGAAAAAAATATCCGGTATGGCTTGAATTGCAGCAGTGTACGATTGGTGGAAAGTTATTCGTCTGCCATGACTGAGAATCAGCCCAGTGACAATCTTTGGACGGCCATGTATCTGGTCGGTCAGCTATATCATTATAAGGTTACCGGGTCCCGTGAAGCCCGACAAAATGCATATGAATCTTTTGAGGCCCTGGAAAGATTACATACCGTCACGGGTATACGAGGACTATTCGGAAGGAGTTTTGAACGGGATCATATAACAGAGAATAATAAGGGGCCCGGATGGAGGGAACAGGAACTCAGGAGCGGCAGTCCGGCTTCACTCTGGTTGCCTGCAGCTGATCACCATAACTGGACCTGGCGTTCCACGGCCAGTAGTGATCAAACAGTTGGTCAAGTTTATGCTTTGACCGCCATCCTGGAGCTTGTCGATGATCAGGATTGGCGTTCGCGGGCTTTGAAATGCCTGGATGATCTGATGGGTTACATATTGGATAACGATCTGTACATCATTGATGTGGATGGAGAGCCAACCATGTGGGGTAAATGGAATCCGGATTATGTAAACCATTTGCCAGAGAATGTGGGAGACAGGAAGATCACTTCATCCAATATCATTGCTTTTCTACAGACAGCATACCGATTTACGGGAAAATCAAAGTACAAGAATAAGGCTCTGGAGCTGATGAATGAAAAGGGTTATCTCCAGAACCTGATGCGACCGATGTCAGAGATAGGGCGCAACGATCAAAATCAACTGAGTTCAGCACTTTCGGAAGAATGGAATCACTCCGATGATGAAATGTATTTCCTGGCCTATTGGGGTCTTTATCCATATGCATTCACGGCAGAGTTGAAGGAGAAATATCGGGTGGCCATACGTGACCATTGGAACATCGAAAGGCCCGAGGAGGATGCTTTATGGAACCTGACTTACGCCATGACGGGGGCCAAGGAATTCGACCTGGACAAATGTGTGAGGTATTTACGGAATTATCCACTTGATCTGAGGAATTGGTCCATACATAATTCTCATAGGGAAGATCTGGAAAGGTTGCCTGCGAATTTCAGGGGGCAGACGATCAAGTCAATGTTGCCCCTTGGCGAAATGCCCATACTCAGACATAATGCACAGGTGTTCAACTTGGATTCGCCCGGCGATGGAAAGTCATTGATCAGTGCCGGAGACTCCTGGCTTTTACCTTATTGGATGGGGAGGTATCTGGGAGTGATAAGCGGACCTGTTCAAGGGAAGAAATAGAAGAGGGGAAGTTTCGGGATAATTTTGGTAAGCTCCATTCGACAAAACTGAAAAGCCCTCAAGAAATGAGGGCTTTTATAAAATCCGAAATTGATTAATCAATTATTTCGTGCTTCCATGATACCCGACAATGCTTCCCATAAAGCTTTGCATGTGGAAGTGCAGGCTTGGAGAGCCAATTCCCTGTCCTCTTCACTTAGTGTGAGGATCTTCGCTTCCAAGAGTGCAGGTTCTTCCCAATCCGTTGAATGGATCTCGAAGTAAGTTTCGTCAGCGCCCCAATTTTTGTAATGTTTTTTAAGACCTTCCAGTTTTGAAGATGCAGTGGCAGGTTGCTGAGCTTCGAAAGCATAAAGCGATCCCAATGCGCCGGGGTAGGTGGAATAATTAGATTCAGTGATGCTGACCAGATCTTTTACGGATTTGATCTGAGCGGTGATGGTGTCTGTACCGAGACTGGCGGCGAATCCCTGCCATATTTCAAAATGTCCTACTTCCTCCATCGCGATTTTTTCTTCACCTATTCGAGCCCATCCTTCACTGATCAACTTGATGAATGATCCGTATTCGGTTGCATATAAGGCAAGTTGTTCTTGGGTGAGCGTGCCTTCATTCCAGGAAATATAAAATGGATGTTTGAGCAGGTTGTGTTTATCCAGTGTTTCGTTGAAAGTTTTATTCATGTTCGAGGATTTGAATGACAAATATACTTGCATCAGTTTAATCCTAAGAGCAAACTCCATTATTTTTCTTTCTGTTGAAATGCGGTGCTTGAAATTGAATTTAAAGATCAACAAGTACAATTCCGGAATATGCCCTTTCAGGAGGCAAGAATGCGATAGAATTGATAATATTTGGGGGCTAAGAACAGGGTCACTTCCAGGCTTCCTGAAAGGAGCCTTCATAGATGGCGGCACCTATTTGCGAAAAAGAAGTTTTCAAGTATCCTCCGTATTCTTCCTGACGCGCTTTGTTTGATTCTTTTCTGGCTGAGTCTGTTTCCATGCCCATTCCTGTTCCGGCTCCTTCATACCACATCATATATCGACCTCCGAATTTTCGTACGGTCGGGAACCAGAGAGCACCCTCATCCCAAGAACCTTGTTCACCACGAATGAATACCGGATTGTCCGTATATCTTTCCCAATGAATCAGATCGATGCTTCTTGCTAGTCCTATATTTTCAGGGTAGTCCAGGTAATGTGCGCATCCCCCATATGTCATATAATAGTATTCCCCCTCGCGGAAGATCCGTCCGGTCGCCACACTATGTTCGTCGAATGTGCCTGGCTTGCCAGAAGGCCCAAAAACTCTTACATTTTTTGCAGTATCGAATTCGATCCCATTACTGCTTGTGGTCAGGTATATGCCCCAGCGCTCTCCGGATTCTTTTTTCTGATAGAATAAGTAGAAAAGATTATCGTGAAGGATCACCTCAGGAGCAATACCCCCTTTGATCACTGGATTTTTGACATACTTTTTGAAGTTGATCCCATCCGTTGAAATGGCGAGGCAAACCGAATGACCGGGTTCTGATGTTGACGACTTGCCCGTATAATATAAAAACAGGGAGTCTGCTTTAGCTATCGCGGCTGGATCCAGTATGTGCAGATCATCCGGTGCTGATGATTCGGGACTGACTGGAATTATCGGAACTGGGTGGTGATAGAGCCAATGTAGACCATCAGCATTTTTTGTTGGCGTCGTCCACATCCCGATCTGGTCATGGCCAGACTCTGACTGACCACGGAAAAAGAGGAAAAGAGTTTGTTTGAATTCTGTGACTGCAGGATTGGCGACCAACTTGCTGTAAAAGGTGTTGGTTTCCTGTGGAATAAATGGAGATGATGAAACCCGTTGGAACCTAATAGGGGTTTTACTTTTTTGTGTTGATTGATTGCAATTCCAGCTGAAGTATACCAGCATGAAGGCTATCATGTAGATAGGGGACTTGGTCATTTTGAGGGGTAAAGGCAAATCATAATAAGATAAATATAGATTTGCTATTTCGGTATTTGAATTTTCTTGGTCACTTGGAAAAACTTGCTGATCAAATTAGTGTCCAAAGCCACAGTGATTCTGATCTGGACCGCAATTCGAATGAACATGGTGGTTCAACTGAGCTGCCCCGTCAAAATGCGCTCATTTAATTCGATTTCTATAACTGGTGCGGAAGAAAAAATGGAAGTACCTTTTTTTAATGGGGTTGGAAAATTTTACAACCCGATATTCTCTTTCACCGTTACACCGTCTTTGTCATAGAAGACGTATTTCTTCTGTATGCCCTTAACGGCTTCCACACGGTAACTTTTTTCCATCTTGGAAGTCTGGACCTGTACGATCGATTTGATCTTCCAATCGCGGTACTTGCTTTTGGCGAAGGATTCCTTCACGTCATGTGGGATCATGGAGTCGGGGATATGGGTTTCCGTATAGTTCCATTTACCGTCCACGGTGTAACCTACCACCTTCACATAATCATGATCCTTGAATTCCGAAGTATAACTGGATATGTTGTTGCTCCATTTGGGGTCTTTGACATCTGGGAAGGTTTCTGCAAAATGTCTTTTGGCAGCATCAGGGATCTTGATGACCTGTGCATTAGATATATGGGAGACGGCGATCATCATCAGACTGAACACGATCTTACGCATGGTGGAGATTTTTTAATAAGAATGGTTTCTAAAAGTATAAAGCTGTTGCAAGGTAACGAGAAGCCGGTTACGAGCAATGGTAAGGTAGTTCATAGGTTCTACGCCTTTTATGCCTTTATGTCGGTAATTAATTGTAAATCAGAATATTGGGTGTTTCATGATCCCTATTTGATTGCCAGGCGTTAACGAAATGGGACAAAAAAAATGGGGCATGCGCCCCATTCCAATTAGATGGCCATCCGGGATCAGGCAACCGCTTTTTTCACCAGATCGGCAGCTTCACTGAGCAGTATCGCACTTTGGACCTTTAGACCGCTCTCATCGATGAGCTTTTTTGCTTCTGTTGCATTGGTGCCCTGTAGCCTGACGATGATGGGGATGTTGATGTTACCCAGATTCTTGTAGGCTTCTATGACGCCCGAAGCGACCCTGTCACAGCGAACGATACCTCCGAAAATATTGATCAGGATTGCTTTCACGTTCGGGTCCTTCATGATGATCTTGAATCCGGCTTCGACGGTCTGGGCATTGGCTGTACCGCCAACATCAAGGAAGTTGGCAGGTTCCCCACCACTCAGTTTGATCATATCCATCGTGGCCATGGCAAGTCCGGCGCCGTTGACCATGCAGCCAACATTGCCATCCAGTTTGACGAAATTCAGGTTGTATTGTCCAGCTTCCACTTCTGTGGGATCTTCTTCAGTGACATCCCTCATGGCGGCAAGATCGGCGTGACGTGGGAGTGCATTCTCGTCGAGGTTCATCTTGCAATCCACTGCTATGACCTTGTCGTCGGCGGCTTTGAAAAGTGGATTGATCTCGAGCATGGAACAGTCGAGGCCAACGTAAGCGTTGTAGAGGTTGGTCACGAATTTGATCATGTTCTTAAAGGCATCACCTGTCAGGCCCAGGTTGAATGCAATCTTACGGGCCTGGAAAGCCTGCAATCCTCCACCGGGGTGGACCCATTCCCTGAAGATCTTTTCAGGGGTTTCATGTGCTACATCCTCGATGTTCATTCCCCCTTCTGTGCTGTACATGATCACGTTCTGACCTTTTGCGCGGTCCATCAGAATGGATAAATAGAACTCTTTCCGCTCTGAGGGTCCGTCATAATACATGTCCTGTGCGACATATACTTTATTGACCAGTTTCCCGGCAGGGCCCGTCTGGATGGTCACGAGTGTGCCGCCCAGGATCTTGGTGGCATAACCGGAAATGTCTTCCAAATTCTTTCCCACTTTCACGCCGTTCACGCCGGTTTCTTTTATCGTTCCTTTACCGCGTCCACCGGCATGGATCTGAGCTTTGATGACTGCAAAACTACTGCCGAAATTTTCTTTGATCTTGCGGTAAGCTTCTTCCGCCTCCTGGACAGTGCTGCACGCAAAACCTTCCTGCACGGGAACGTTGTATTTTTTCAACAATTCCTTGGCCTGATACTCATGAAGATTCATTTGACTGGAATTTTCGCGAAGATATTGAAAAAAGGCGTCTAAAATCATTCCACTCTGATGACATGATTCGAGGAGAATCTATCGATGGTATAGCCTTCTATGGCTTTCGGGCGCTTCGGCTCAAACCTTTATCTTTGCGCTCTAATACACGTCTATGGATGTTGTAGAAAAGGTTCGGGAAGCAGTGCGTTTTCTTGATGGTAGCATTACCCGAAAGCCCGAGATCGGGATCATTTTGGGAAGCGGTCTTGGGGATTTCATCAAGAGCATGGATGTGGAAACCTCCGTTCCTTATTCAGAGATCCCCCATTTTCCAGTTTCCACGGTGGATGGGCATAGCGGAAAACTAATTTTCGGCAGCCTGGCTGGTAAGCATCTCGTGGTCATGGTTGGCCGTTTCCATTTTTACGAAGGTCATCCGATCGGTGAGGTCGTGTTTCCCATCAGGGTGATGAAGTTCCTGGGTATTCACACTCTTTGCATTTCGAATGCCGCCGGTGGGGTAAACCCTTCTTTCCGGGTAGGGGATCTGATGATCATCAACGACCATATTGGCTTTTCCAGCATCAATCCGCTCATCGGTCCAAATGAACCTTTGTTCGGCCCCCGTTTCACAGACATGAGTGAACCTTATGACAAATCTTTGATCGGGGCGGCCAGGAAAGTAGCTTCCACTCTGGGGATCGATATCCACGAAGGAGTTTATTTCTCAGTAACCGGGCCTTCATATGAAACCCGCGCAGAATACCGAATGATCAAACTGGTTGGAGCGGATGCTGTGGGGATGAGTACCGTGCCTGAAGTGATCATTGCCTGCCATATGGGGCTTCGCGTTTTTGCGATGAGTGTGATCACGGACCTAGGCATACGTGATGAAGCTAACCGGATCACGCATGAAGAAGTGCTGGAGATCGCAAATGCCACTTCGCCGAAGTTGTCGGCTTTGTTGTCCGGACTGCTTTCCGAAATCTGAATCTTTAATGCCGTAAAAAATCATCCAACAGTTACCGATCATCCGTGCGATACATTTTCTTACACATATCGTTGATCTTTGCTCTCTTGCAGCCTGCAGCGCTTCATGCACAGTTGCCGATGCGGGGAATGCCTCGGTTGGGTGGGGGTATGGGCGGAGCCGGTTCAAAGGGAGGGAACGATTCCATCAAATTCGAAAAAAGGAATTTCGCGGACGACTCGGTAACGGTTCGCTTCCGGTATCTCGATACGGCAAAGTACAGTGGTTTCGACTCCTCGATATCTGATTTTTATCGTAAGGTTCCGATGAAAACTGATCACATCACCCTCGGTAATAATGGGAATGCGGCCAGGAATCTTCTTTATTCCCCGGTTTTAAAACCCGGATGGGATCCCGGTTTCCATGCATTCGACTTGTACGCTTTTCGTTTGGAAGATGCCCGGTTCATGACCACTACAAAGCCATACACCGAGCTCGGATATCTGGTAGGCTCCAAATCGGAGCAGCAGATAAATGTGCTGCACACCCAGAATATCAGACCCAACTGGAACTTTGTTTTCGAATACAGGCTGGTGAACTCCCCCGGTTATTTCAATTCGCAGAATGCCAACCACAAGAATCTACGATTTTCGACGCAGTATACTTCGAAGGACGAGAGATACAATCTCTTCTTTGTAGCCATGAGCAATTCGCTCCAGTCCTCCGAAAATGGAGGTATACGGAACGATTCTTTCCTGGTGAATCCCAACACGGCATTCAATGACCGGTTCAACATCCCCACAAAACTTTCGGACAGCGTATTCAGTACCCGGAATTTTTTCAATGTGAAATTGTATACGGGGAGTAGCTATCAGGAATCCCAATTCCTGCTTCGGCAACAATATGATTTCGGACAAAAAGATTCCGTAGTGACCGATTCGTCCGTTCATCGCTACTTCATCCCCCGACTGCGTCTAGAGCATACCATTCGTTATGGATCGAACGATTTCCTCTATCTCGACATACAGGGGAAAAGGGACAGGGCATACTATCTCGAGCATTACGGCATTTCCGGTTCTTCCGATACAGTGGATGTGCATGATAGTTGGAGGGAATTGACCAATGATTTTTCCATTATCCAATTCCCCTTCGCACGGAATCCGCTACAGTTCATCAAGGTTGGGGCAAGTCTTCAAATGCTACAAGTAAGGAACCTGGCAAATGATTTTTCCGGTCCCGCACAGACAATTAAATCCCGTTCAAGCAATCTGTTCCTTCATGGTGAATATCGAAACCGGACGCGAGACAAGAGATGGGATATGGAACTCTATGGTGAATTCTGGACTTTGGGAAATTACGCCGGGAACTACCGTGCTCTGGCCACCTTGAGGACCCTTCTCAGTAAAAAACTGGGATATCTGGAATTGGGTTTCGAGAATGTCAACCGAACGCCTTCCTATATATACAGCGGAGCTTCCAGTTTCCCGGTAATCGGAGTTGCGGATCTCAAAAAGGAGAATGTCACACACCTCTCCGGATTACTAGACATCCCGGCTCTCCAACTGAAATTGAGTGGTCATTATTATCTCACGGCTAATTACACTTACTTCAGGGATTTCAATAAAGTGTATCAGGAAACGGGCTTGTTCAACCTGTTGAGGCTCGGAGTGAACAAGACTTTTCGGGTGGCCAGAAACTGGAGATGGTATTCGGATCTGTATTTACAACTCACTGCGGGAAATGCTCCGATACACCTGCCTTTGATGTATACGCGAAACCGCTTCGCTTTTGAAGGGAAACTCTTCACCAATCTGGTGCTGTCCACAGGAGTTGACACTCGATATTATACCCCGTACAAAGGGGATGATTATTCACCGGTGACCGGACAATTCTTCTACCAGAACAACGAAACTTTGATCATTCGTCCGGATATCGCGGCCTATGTGAATTTCAGGATCAGAAGCTTCACGTCCTATGTTCGTTTGGAGAACCTCAATTCCCTGACCTTCAAATATGGTTTTGGGTTCAAGGATGTCAACCATGGAGCGCCACTTTATCCATATCCGGGCATGGTATTCCGCCTGGGGGTTTTCTGGGGTTTCGTGAACTGATCACGTTCGGTCTGCAGCCTGATCAATGAGCAGAAAACGAAGTTTTTTCTCCGGGAGTTCGAGGCAGTTTGATGTAATCCCTTTTTAATCAGCTTGTTTCATCGTTTTTGGTGTTAAGGCCCATTGTGGAGGTGGAACCTTTTCGTCAGATGATTTAACATTTCCATACTTGTGGAAAGCCCATCTCGTTATACCTTTGTACAATCCATGAAAAGATATGCATTGCTCATATTGGCCACCTTTTACCTGCTGATCTCCAGCGGGGTGACGGTGAACGTCCATTATTGCATGGGTAAACTGGCTTCTCTCGGTCTGCTGACCCATGACAGCAAGAAGTGCAGCAACTGCGGTATGGATAACAGCGGTTGTTGCAAGGATGAGGTGAAAATCCTGAAGATCCAGGACAACCAGAACACCACATCTTCTTTTGTGGCTATTCCCAAAGTAGCAGTGTCCATACCGAGCTATACGGCCGATGTCCCTCAGACTTTGGCGCTTTCGAGATCTATCCATTCCTCAGCCGACCACTCACCACCTTTATCTGGACATTCCTTCCAGTCTTTATTCTGCATATACAGGGTTTGATTTTCACTGGTTTTTCAGTTATCGAACTTTCCTTTTTTGAGGTAAGATCCAATTAATTTATTTTCAAAAACATAATCATGAAAACGATAAATCATATCATTTCCCTTTTTGCCATTATTTTCATTTCAGCCAATGCATTTGCTCAGCAGCCTGCAACGAGCAGCGAGTCTATTCCTGTTCATGGCAATTGCGGCATGTGCAAGAAGGCCATAGAAGGTGCTGCGAAAGGTGCAGGTGCTAGTTCTGCCACCTGGGACGAAAAATCTAAAATGCTCAGCATTTCCTACGATGGATCCAAAACAACGGCCCTGCTCATACAGCAGGCAGTCGCTGGTTCAGGTTACGATACAAGAGATGTGAAGTCAACCGATGATGCGTATAAGAGTCTTCCTTCTTGTTGCCAATATGACCGGAAGCAGGCATCAGTTCAAGAAAAAGTAGCCATGTGTTGTGACAAGGAGGGTTGTGGGAAAGATGATAAAGCCTGTAAGGACACCGGTTGCTGCGGCGGTTCCTGTAAAAGCACGGCCAAAGTTGATTGCTGTGCAGGAAAGTCCTGTGACAAGGCTGCTTCCTCCGGTAATCATACCGCCAAGGCTGATGCAATGGGTTGCTGCAAGAAATCCTGAATATGAACATCAAAAGGAGTCGGGGTAGATGGCTTGTCTATTTGTCCCGGCCCCATTTAACCTGAATGGAATAGGAATATCATGACACTGAAGAGATCTATAAGCGTTTTTCTCAAGTGGTTCGGGAGCCTTTTTGTGAAAAAGGAATGTTGCAAATGAAATACCTTCTCATAATAACGCTGTGCCTTGCTGCAAACTATGGTGGCAGGGCTCAGATACGCAAGGGCCAGTCCGCCCCGGAGATCAGTTTGCCCGGACTTTCGGACTCGACCATCTCATTGACTTCATTCAAGGGAAAGGTTGTGCTGCTTGATTTCTGGGCCAGCTGGTGCGGACCCTGTAGGCACAATAACCCGACACTGGTCAAGTTGTATGAGAAGTATCACGAGCAAGGATTGGAGATCTTCAGTGTGTCCATCGATAAGAACAAGGATGATTGGAAAAAAGCCATCCGTAACGACAACCTCACTTGGGTGCATGTAGTGGACCAGCTAGGCTGGTATGCACCTTCCACGATCACCTACGGGGTGGACGCCATACCGGCATCTTTCCTGCTGGATAAGGATGGGGTTGTCAGGGCAGTGAATAAAGAAGGCCGTGAACTCGATCACGAGGTTGGCCGTCTGTTGAAATAATCATCCGTCATTCCTACAAATACAGGTTGAAAGGGCGATTCGTCCATTTATCATCCTTCAACAAAAGATCATGTCGAAAACATGCTTAGTGTACATATGTCTGCTTATGCAGGCGATGGGTCATGCATTTGGTCAAACGACATCGGAAAGAGATAGTTTGGTCAAATTCATGGTCCATGGCAATTGCGGTCAATGCCAGGACCGTATTGAGACAGCTGCAAAGGTGCGTGGCGTGGTCGAGGCTTTCTGGGATGCCAATACTCAGGAATTGACACTCCGTTACCTTCCTTCCAGGACGAATCCAGAAAAAATTCAGAAGCTGATCGCAGGCGTTGGCCATGACACCCAACTCTTTAAAGCCGACGATGGGGTCTACGCGGCGCTCCCGGAGTGCTGCTTGTACAGGAAAGGAAATGTACATGCCAAGGATGTGAGTTCGTCGATCCCGCCCATGAGCATCAATAGTGGTCTGATCAAAGGAGTGGTGATGGAGTCCGACGACAAGGGAAGATTCCATCCCTTATATGGTGCAAGTGTGAACTGGCTGGGTACGCCCAAAGGAGTTCTCTCCGACAGCAATGGGGTGTTCCTGATAGCATCTGAGCCTTCGACCCAACGCCTAGTGATCAGTTATACTGGATATCAACCAGACACGATCACAGCAAGAACAGGTGAGGAGATGCGTATAGTTCTGGCTTCAGGCCACCAGTTGAAGGAGGTGAAGATAAACGGAAGGATGCGGTCTAATTATATTGCTACACTGGAGCCGGTAAGAACCCAGGTCATGACAGAGCGTGAATTGTTCAAAGCGGCCTGTTGCAATCTCAGTGAGAGTTTTGAGACGAATCCTTCGGTCGACGTATCCTTCAATGATGCCTTGACGGGAAGTAAGCAGATTCAGCTTCTTGGGTTGAGTGGCAGTTACACTCAACTCACAGTGGAGAATCTGCCCGGCCCAAGAGGTCTGGCTACTGCCATGGGGTTGAACAGCATCGCTGGTCCATGGATAGAGTCCATACAACTGACCAAAGGCATAGGTTCGGTTGCGAATGGATTTGAAAGCATCGCGGGTCAGATCAATGTAGAATTGAAGAAGCCAGAAAAGACGGATAAATTATTCGTGAACGGCTATATCAACGAATTCGGGAAGGCGGATGTTAATCTCAATTTCAGTCAAAAGGTGGCCAAGCATTGGTCGACACTCTTGATGTTGCATGACGATATGCTTTCCCGAAAAGTGGATGAGAATGGGGATGGTTTTCTGGACCAGCCGACGGGAAACTTGTTCAGTGCCATCAATCGATGGACATATGCTGATGCGAAAGGATGGATGTTCCAGGTTGGTGGAAAGGTGCTGATGGACGATAAAACAGGTGGAGAGAACAACTTTGAACCATCCCGGGATAAGTTCGGGACGGATCGTTATGGTATCGGTATCCGAACCCGCCGTTATGAAGGGTTCAGCAAACTGGGTTATGTATTTCCGGGCAAGCAGTACCAGAGTATCGGTCTTCAGTTGTCTTCATTCCACCATGATCAGGATGCTTATTTCGGGCAGAATCCATATTCTGCTAAGCAGGATAATGTTTATGCCAACCTGATCTATCAATCCATCATCGGATCCACCAATCATAAATACAGGGTCGGCCTCAGTATGGTCAGTGACCGATATGATGAAAGGTTCATCGGCCGTATATGGCAACGGACGGAAACGGTACCTGGTGTATTTGGCGAGTATACTTGGACGCCATCCAAAACCTTCAGCATGGTGGCAGGCTTGCGTGGAGATTGGCACAATTTATTCGGAGCTTTCCTGACACCCCGTATACATTTACGCTACGAGCCTTGGAAAGATGGGACATTTCGGATCAGTGCTGGTAGGGGACAGCGCACGGCAAACATTTTTGCGGAGAACATGGGGATCATGGCCAGCTCCAGGGTGTGGAACGTTTTAGGGAAAGGGTTCACCGGGGCATATGGTTTAAAACCAGAGGTGGCCTGGAACAAAGGCATCAGCTTTGATCAGAAATTCAAATTAGGCAACAGGAACTTCACCCTGGGTCTGGATTTTTTCCGGAACGATTTCGTCAGTCAGGTGGTGGTGGATATGGAGGATGCAAGGAAGGTCGATTTCTATGACCTTTCCGGGAAGTCCTTTTCCAATAGTTTCCAGGTTGAGCTCTCGTCGACCATTCTTCCCCATTTCGATGTACGTATGGCCTATCGTTTTTATGATGTCAAGTCTACCTACGGGGGAGTGCTTTTGGATCGACCGTATACATCAAAGAACCGTGGTTTCCTGAATCTGGCTTATGCGAAGGGTGGATGGACATTTGATTACACCCTCAATTGGAATGGTTCCAAACGGATCCCTGTTACCTCGTCGAATCCGCTTCCATACCGGCGGGAAGGTATATCGCCTTCTTACTTCTTGATGAATGCCCAGGCCAGCAAGAAATTCGGTAAGGCAGGAGCATTTGAATGGTATGTTGGCGGAGAGAACCTGACTGGTTTCAAACAGAAAGATCCCATCATTGCAGGGGACGATCCTTTCGGACCTTGGTTCGATGCATCCATGGTTTGGGGTCCTATCAATGGTCGGATGCTATACACCGGATTCAGGTTCCGGATCAAATGAGGTCGTGGTTGGCGTCTACGGATCTTTCGTGATCTGTCAAGAGATTCTTGTTCCTAAATTGATATTCAGTTCCTTCATCCTGCTGTATTCACTATATTGGTGACCCTTATGTCATCTGTTGTCAAAGAGTTCAATGGCCCGCAGCGCATACTCACGCGCAATATTTGGATACTGTCTCTGGTCAGCCTGTTCACGGACATGGCCAGTGAGATGTTATATCCCATGATGCCTGTTTACCTGCGTTCAGTGGGATTCACCGTGTTGGCCATTGGCATGCTGGAAGGTATCGCAGAAGCAGTTGCCGGTTTGGGTAAAGCTTGGTTCGGTGCGTGGTCGGATCATATCGGTAAGCGATTGCCATTCGTGAGATATGGATACGGGTTGAGTGCTTTGTCCAAACCGATGCTTGCCTTTTCATCGGTCGTTGGATGGGTGTTCGCAGCCAGAACCACAGATAGGGTAGGAAAGGGGTTGCGTACAGGAGCCCGCGACGCCATGCTGAGTGCGGAAACTGATGCCGCGCATAAGGCGACTGTCTTCGGTTTTCATCGCAGTTTGGATACATTGGGTGCCGTCATTGGCCCTGGCCTGGCATTGATATACCTCTATTTCGCTCCTGCCAACTACAGGCCGCTTTTCCTGATAGCCTTCATTCCCGGAGCAGCGGCGATTCTGCTTACGCTGCTACTTAAAGAAAAGCCATCCTCACCGCAGACCGGGAAAAAGGCTTTCGGATTTTTGCAAGGATTCAGATACTGGTCGACGTCCACCAGCAGTTATCGAAAATTGGTTGCGGGTTTATTGGTGTTCGCATTGGTCAATAGTTCAGACCTCTTACTTCTTTTGCGGATTCGGGAGGCGGGCCATAGCGACACGGTCGTCATTGGCATATATATATTCTATAATCTCGCCTATGCATTATTGGCTTACCCCTTGGGTAAGTTGGCGGACAGGATCGGGATGAAAAAAGTGATGCTCGCCGGCTTGCTATTTTTCTGCATGACCTATGCTGGTTTTGCCTTTGAAGGTGGCTTCTGGTATTTTCTATTGCTTTTCGGGATATATGCACTTTATGCTGCTGCCACCGAAGGGGTGGCAAAGGCATGGATATCCAATGTTGTTCCTAAGGATGAGACAGGTTCTGCCATTGGGACCTATACCGGTTTCCAGAGCATTGCAGCTTTGTTGGCGAGTTCGTGGGCTGGAGCAGCCTGGATGGTACTTGGGCCGGCATGGGCATTCGGCATTTCAGCAACAGTATGTATGTTGGTGGTCTTCTTTCTGGCCCGGGTGGGAACGGAGCGTGGATGAACAGTTCCAGCGAAAGGACTCAGGATTCAGCACTGAAAAAAATTCATCATTGAGTCCTGTAGTCTTCCCGAACGGGTTGAAAGGCATCAATCAACGAACAATCGGTCAATGCCAGTGCGCTATGGATCACATCGCCTGGGATCAGGTGGTACATGTTGGGCTCCAGTACAAGGGTTTTGCCTCCGATCTCCATCTGCAATTTTCCGGAAAGGATGAAGGTGATCTGCTCATGTGGATGGCTATGTAGCGGAACAATGCTGCCTTGCTTCAGCTCTACCAAACCCAGTGTCATCCTCTCCCCATGTACATAATGTCCTGTCACACCTTCAGTGAGCCATTTAACGGGAATGTTCAAAATGTTTTGCATATTGCTGTTTTAAAGTTTCATTTTTCAAAATAGGCCACGCTTCCGCCCACCCATTTCTTGTCCATATTATATCGTACTCCGATCATTTTGCCCTTGCTCAATCGGGCGAGATTCGTCATCAGAACAGGACGGCTATCGCCATCCTTCCATATGTACATCAGTCTGATTTCCGCTTTTGCAGGTCCGTCCGGCGTTTCGATGGCGTTGGCATACTTTACTTTTCTTTGAAGGATCCAGTTTTCGGGATCTTTTAATTCCTTGATGTCTTCCGGACGGATGTCTATTACCACCCCTTTCCCTGCGAAGGAATAAAGCGGCTTGAGTACATAGTTTTCCAGATCGGCGGGTAAATCCTTTAATTTGTCCAGGAAGAATGTTTGAGGTACATAAGGACTTATAATGTAAGGAAGGGTGAATTTGCTGATCCTGTAGAACCAGTTCGGATGGGGGATCCACTCCACGTCAAGTACCTGCCTGATGTCAGGGACTGCTCCCAGTTCATTTTGCTGTGCATGCAAATCGTCGAATATGACCCTGTTATATATCCTATTGATCTTCGTTTTTATTCCATCGCGTTGGTAAAAGAGGTCTTTGCCTTCCAGTATCAATTCAGTCAGGCAGACGGGTCTGATCCCCCAATAATCCTGAGTACAATAAAAATCCACTCTTGTCTTTTGCAGGTGGGGCTTGATCTCCAATAGGATGACATTTTCAGGTGCATGTTCACCTAAAATCAGTTTGCGCATTTCCTCCAGATAGCTTGTGATGTCATGCCCTCCAAAATAATGTGAATATTCCTCTGGAATGTCGAAATGTTTTTCCACTACATCAGGGTAATAGGCTTGGAAGGCAAAGAGAGTGGGGAAGCCTTGCAATTCGATGAGTTGTGGTTCGAGCTCCCCTGCTTCATTTTCACAAACTCCGAAGTCGAGAGCGATCATATGGCAATGTCCGTTCTCATGGGGAACATAATCCCTTTTGGGTATCGATCGTTCGGTGATTTGCCTGTATTCCGGAGAAATGATCAGGTCGATGATCCCTTCACTGCATTCGATCATCTTGTCCCGAAAACCCGTGTCGACGAATATGGGGGTTTCGGCAATGCGGAATTCAATGGCCCCGGGGTACTTGCTGTTCAGGTCTTCCAGAAAGTTGCTGTAACGGCTCTCTGTAAAACGGTCATTGAATGCTTTTCTTATGAACGGGACCATGACATTGCTTTAAACAGGAATTTAGTGAAAATATATTCAAATGCTTGTGTCAATACAACCACTAAGATCCTGAGATCGGATCATTTTGATCCCTGTTATTCCACGCCTGAAGAAGGAAATTTGGAAGGATGCGGGAATAAGTGAACAGGATCTTGTCCGGGTCATTCAACTGGCTGATCATGGATTCCCATTTTTCATAGCCATGGCTTTCGATCACGCTATCTTTTTTCTCCTCTGTTTGCAGATACATGCTCATGCCGATCGCGTCTGCCTCGGGATGGAATTGAGTGCCGACCATATGCGAATTGAAACGCATGGCCATGAGTGCCCTTTCCAATGGGATATGTGGTCTTTCCTTCTCAATGCAGAGTATCTTGGCTCCCATCTCTAGTATCCTGTGGTGGTGGGGTTGGACGACCTGATAATCCCGACTGTCAACTGCATAGAAAGGGTCCTGGAGGCCATCAAAGATCTGCTCATCCCTGCAATCTTCCAGCATGTGCATGGGAAAGACACCGAAGGATGTTGATCTTCTTTTGGTGACATGCCCTATTCTGTAATGGCGGCAGGCGAGTTGAAAGGAATGGCAGATGAAAAAGACATGTTTTTTGGCCTCGACCGGACTCTCCGCATTCCAGTCCTCCACGAGTTTCAACCAGAGAAAATAGGCATTGTCCCAATCACTGCCTTCAGAATCCAAGGGACTTCCGGGCCCGCCGCTGGAAATGTATGCATCATGATCCAGGCCAGGGAATTCCATTCTTTTTCGAACCTCAAATTCTTCAGTGATCAGGTTGATCTGTTGTTCTTGAGCGAATTGCTTCAGGATGTCACGTATGCATCGCATACCCTGATTGGCGACCCCATCATACAGGTCAAGTATGGCTATCCTGAAGGGTCGATCTGATTTTTTCACGGAAGCAAAACTAATCGTTTTTTTACAAGCCCGCAGCTGAATCAGGAATATGGCTAATGTCATCTTTTGGGGTCATTACCTTCATTCCTTAAATTGTAATCGCATTCATATCTTTATAGTATAACCCGTCAATTATGACTTACTTTAAAATTACCTTATTCATAGTTTTCTTCTTCTGCACCATTTTCTATTCCTGCCGCCAGCAGGACACCCATTCTGGTTCAGGATCTTCGTTGCCTTCCCTTGCAGCTTATTTCGCTCCACAGGATAGCGGAGTTCAAACCGCCGGAGTGCGCATGATACCTGTCGAAACCCCGGTTGGAAAATTCAAAGTTTGGACTAAACGTTTCGGGAATAATCCCCGGATCAAGGTCCTTCTACTTCATGGTGGCCCGGCGATGACACATGAGTATATGGAATGTTTCGAAAGCTTCTTCCCACAGCAAGGATTCGAGTTTTATGAATATGATCAGTTGGGATCTTATTACTCTGACCAGCCTGCAGATAGCAGCCTGTGGACGACCGGTCGTTTCGTGGAGGAAGTGGAACAGGTCAGAAAGGCATTGGGCATGGGCAAAGACAATTTCTATCTCCTGGGAAATTCCTGGGGTGGAATCCTGGCCATGGAATATGCCTTGAAGTACCAGAGTAACATGAAGGGCATGATCATATGCAACATGATGTCCAGCTGTCCGGAATACGGGAAATATGCGGAGCAAGTATTATCGAAAGAAATGGACCCTGCGGTTTTGAAGGAAGTCAAGGCTCTTGAGAGCAAAGGAGATTTTGCCAATCCGCGTTACATGGAATTGCTCATACCGAACTTCTACAAGAAGCATATCTGTCGCCTGGAGGATTGGCCTGATGGGTTCAATCGGTCGCTCAAGCATGCGAACAATGTGGTCTATACCATGATGCAGGGGCCCAGTGAGTTCGGCATATCTGGCAGGCTGGCGAAATGGGACATCCGTGATCGGTTGAAGGAGATCGTCGTACCTACCCTCACTGTAGGGGCTGAACATGATACGATGGATCCCGAACATATGAAATGGATGAGTACTCAGGTAAAACAAGGAAGTTTTCTATATTGCCCTAATGGCAGTCATCTCGCCATGTATGACGACCAACAGATCTTCATGAGTGGGGTCATTGATTTCATCCATGCCGTAGATAGGAATATGGTGAAGAACTGAACTGTCGTAATCTGCTCGTCTGAAAGCGCATAAATGGGTTTTGTCATGAGCAGTTCATGCGTTAGTCATAAAGGCGCCAGAAATTGTGTATGGATGTAGTCTGCAACGCTGACGAGGTTTCTTGTCTGTTCGAAGACTTTAAGTTGGCGGTCTGCACCTGTTCCTTTCTCCAGAATCTTCAGCACCAGTCCAAGGGCATGTCGACAGCCTAGGTCATCGGCCACATCATCCACGAAATCCAGCAGTTCGTGGATCAAGACCCTGGTGTTGACCTCTTCCTCCTTCCCGAAATCGATCAGCCTTCCATCGATCCCGTAGCGGGAGGCCCTCCATTTATTCTCATTCACCAATGCACGCGGGTAGATGATGAAATTCAGGTTACGGGAACGCAATTTGTACAGTTTGGCGCAGATGCATTGGAATAATGCGGCTATGGCGATGGTCTCTTCCGCAGTAAGGGGGACATCGCAGATGCGGAATTCCACGGTGCCAAAGAAGGGGTGTACTCGAAGATCCCACCAGATCTTCTTTGCATTGTCTATGCAGTTGGTCTTGATGAGCAGGTTGACATAATTCTCATAGGCACTATAGCTGTCAAAGTAGTCTGGTATTCCCGTTCGGGGGAACTTGTCAAAAACCTTGGTCCGGAACGATCTGAAACCGGTCAAACGGCCCTCCCAGAAAGGGGAGTTGGTGCTCAGGGCGAAAACATGGGGCAGGAAATACCTTGCTGAATTGGCGATATGAATGGCCATTTCCCGATCTGGCATTCCTACGTGGACATGCAGGCCGAATATCAGATTGCTTCTTGCCGCTTCCTGCATCTCGTCGACGATCTCACGGTACCGGACATGATCTGTGATGAGTTGGCTCTCCCAATGGCTGAAGGGGTGGGTGCCGGAGGCGCCCATCCAAAAGCCCAGATCCCCGGCCACGCTGCTGATGGTATGCCTGAGCGTCATAACATCCTTATAGGCTTCATCGATATTCTGACAGATATCGGTACCCACTTCCACTACAGCTTGGTGCATCTCCGCTTTCACCTTATCGCGGATGATCTTCTGTCCTTCCGAGACGATCTTCTGTTCGTGGCTTCTCAGTTCACGGGTGTTCGGGTCCATGACCATGTATTCCTCTTCGACCCCAAGAGTGAAATGTTTATAGTTGAAATTTGGCATAGATGATCTTCTTTCGATGGTTCACAGTTGTTCTTGTCGGATACTTTTTTTCAGGTATTCGCCCCAGCTCAGATTGTCCATGCCCGTTTGGTGTGCAGTTGCCCTTTCGATCGCATAATTGGCGGCGTTTTCCACGACCCATTCGAAATTTTCCTCTCCAACGCTTTTCAGGTCGGCATCCGGTGCGGGATTGCAGAAATCTATGGCATAGGGGATGCCATCCCTGACGGCCAGTTCCACCGTGTTGAAGTCATATCCCAAGTAGTTGTTGATACGCAGGACAATGTCCTTCATCTTGCCCTGCATTTCATCTGAAGGGGAGAAAGGCGCGACATAGCGAAGGTGGTGGGGGTTCCGCGGTTCGTAGGGCATGATCCTGACATGTTTCCTTCCAATGCAATAGCATCGATAATACTCCTGGAAAACGATCTCCTCCTGAAGCAGCATGACCAATTGACCGGTTTCGGAATGTTTGGAGAAAAATTCATCCCTGCTTTCCAGACGGTAAACACTCTTCCAGCCACCTCCGGCGAAAGGTTTCATGTATGCGGGAAAGCCAACATAGTCGAAGATCCCCTTCCAGTCGAGAGGATAGGTCAGATTGCTGAAAGATTCCTCGGAAGTATCGTCCGGTAATTCCCGGGAAGGGAGTATGACGGTTTTGGGCACAGGAACGCCGATCTTGGTGGCCAAGGCATTGTTGAAGAACTTCTCATCAGCACTCCACCAGAAGGGGTTGTTGATCACTGCGGTCCCACTGATCGCAGCATTTTTCAGGAAAGCGCGGTAGAATGGAACATCCTGGGAGATCCTGTCTATGATGACCGCGTATCCGGAATCCTCGCCTTGCATGACCTTGTCTATGGACACCGGTTCGGCCACGATTCCTTGAATGTTCTTGCTATTCACCCTTTCCACGAAAGCCGAAGGGAAAGACCTCTCTTTGCCGAATAAAATGCCGATCTTTTTCATGTGAAGTAGTTTGAAGTTCCGGGGTGACATGCGGGGAAGGAATGGTGGGCATTCATCCCGGTGTGACATGTGCACAGCGCCTCAGTCAAATGTATTTTTTAAGGGTCAATAAACCAAATAAATGAACTGTTCCGTATCGCTATTCTTCTGCATTCCTTTCTGAGTATCTTTGCTCCTTATGGGAGCCAATGATGAATCCAGGGTGCGGATCGAACGACAGGTCATCCCTTCCTTGAAATTAAGCAGGGATGTGCCTGTGGACCTTTATCTTCCGTCCTCCTTGCCGCAAAGACCCATCGGACTTTTGCTCATCAATGATGGGCAGGACCTTGCTGTCATGAATTTCAAGAGGATACTGGACAGGTTGTATGTCAAAGAGCTCATTCGGCCATTGATTTGCGTAGGCATACATTGTGGACCCGATAGAAGAATGGAATATGGCACTGCCGGGGAACCTGATCATATGGGAAGAGGGGCCAAAGCGGATGCATACGTACACTTCGTTTTTCGGGAGTTGATCCCTTTCCTCAGAGAGCGGTACGGTCAACCTGATTTTTCCGATAAATCTTTTGCCGGTTTTTCCCTCGGCGGCCTCAGTGCATTGGACATTGCCTGGTCACATCCAAGTGAGTTCGTTCATGCGGCTGTTTTCAGTGGATCACTCTGGTGGAGATCTAAAGCGCTGGACGATGGGTACAATGAGCAAATGGACCGGATCATGCATAAACGGGTCAGGAACGGCCCATATTCACCTGGGTTGAGATTCTTCTTTCAGGCCGGCATGCTGGATGAGACCATGGATCGAAATGGCAATGGAATCATTGATTCCATAGACGACACGATGGGCCTCATCGATGAATTGTCCAGTAAGGGGTATGATCGTTTCAAGGACATTCGGTATCTCGAATTTCCGGATGGCAGGCATGATGTAGAGACTTGGGGTCGGGCAATTCCGGAATTTCTAACTTGGGCCTTTGGTAAGGTTGATTGATCTGTTGGTGGCAAAGAGTATAGGCCTTTTTTTGAACCATCTTACTGCTTTATTGGGTTTCAGCCAGTTTTGTTCGGGCATGCAGGATACTGATCCCTGCTGCAGCTCCGCCTGGGAATGCACAACGGATTACATTGATCCTTACGTGGCGGAATTGTGTTAATTTTGCAGCCACAAACAGGTACATGGATTCAATCGAGCGTGCGATAGAAGATATCAGAAATGGGAAAATGGTCATCGTTGTTGATGATGAGGATCGTGAGAACGAGGGTGATTTCATCACTGCAGCCCGCAATGCGACACCCGAAGTGATCAATTTCATGAGCAAATACGGGCGAGGTCTAATTTGCGTTCCCTTATTAGAAGACCGTTGTGAAGAACTTGGTCTCAACCTCATGGTCAACGATAATACGGCTTTGCACGAAACCGCCTTCACGGTTTCAGTGGACCTGCTCGGGCATGGGTGCACCACAGGGATCTCCGCTTCCGACAGGTCGAAAACCGTTCTTGCTTTGATTGATCCCGCTACCCGTAAGGAAGATCTGGGTCGTCCAGGACACATATTCCCTCTGCGTGCCAAAAGGGGAGGGGTGCTTCGCCGCTCCGGTCATACCGAAGCCACGATCGATCTTTCCAGACTCGCTGGTTTTGAGCCTGCAGGTGTATTAGTGGAGATCATGAATGAGGATGGAAGCATGGCGAGGCTCCCTGAATTGAAAGAAATCGCAAGTCAATACGACATGAAGATCATTTCAATCAAAGATCTGATCGAATATCGCCTGAAGACGGATTCACTGATCGAACAGGTAGTTGTTGTGGACATGCCTACCAAATATGGACATTTCAACCTGCACGTTTTTCGGGAAAGGAATAATCCAGAGAGTGGGGATCATCTTGCCTTAGTGAAGGGGAAGTGGGAATTGGATGAGCCAGTACTGGCGAGAGTTCATTCCTCCTGTTTCACGGGCGACATCCTGGGTTCCCTTCGCTGCGATTGTGGAGAGCAATTGCACCAGGCCATGGCGATGGTGGAAGCTGAAGGCAAGGGTGTGGTGCTTTATATGAACCAGGAAGGACGCGGGATCGGATTGCTGAACAAACTGAAAGCATATCGTTTACAGGAGCAAGGAATGGATACTGTGGAAGCCAACTTGCATCTCGGTTTCGGTATGGATGAGCGGGATTATGGTGTGGGGGCGCAGATCCTTCGGACACTGGGTGCCACCAAACTCAGACTGATCAGTAATAATCCACGCAAAAGAGCTGGGCTCAGTGGCTATGGTCTTGAAGTCGTGGAAAAGGTTCCACTCAGTATCGCGCCGAACGCACATAACGAAAACTACCTGCGTACCAAAAGGGATAAGATGGGGCATGAGATACCCTGATCCTCATTCACTGCATCAACTTTTCGATCATGGAATCCTTGGTGATCGGCAATTCTTCTCTTTTCCCGGGCTTCCCGAATAGCGTATTGAATTCAGTTCTGTAGGATATGTTTCCTCCTGTCCTGTCGCGCCTTCCCGAAGTGGAAAGGGCGTCGAAGCTACTTCGATAGAAAAAGGAGGTTCTCAGTTTGCCATCCGGCGTGATCTTGTACTCCACATTGACATCCGGCAGGAACAAAAAGGATTGTGCACTGGTTATGGTGTTGTTCCCCGTGGCGGAAAAGTTGAAGTCGCTACCGAGGGTGATGACAAGTTTATTGTCCATCAGTGATTTTATGAATTCAAGACTCACATTCTCCCTTACATTCTGTCCGCCCTGCCCCTGATCGGAAGCCGTGCCCGTTGCATTGGTGATCATCCGTGAGTAATTCAAGTTCACATTCATGGATGAGCCGAATACTTTGTAGAAAAAGTTTTGCAGGCTGTTCGCCAAGATCGCATTGATCACCCCGCTGATCGTGTTGTTGATGAGTGTGGTGTTCAGGTCGCTCGTTACGATGGCGGCCTGCGGGGCAAAACTCTTGAAAACAATGAGGTATGTGGACTGCTTGCTCGCTTCGTTCTGGTCACGGTTGATGTTCTTGATACGGGCATCCACGGTGGGGTTGTTCCTGATCGAACTGGTTACGGGCATGGCAATTTGGAATGCCGTCTGGGGTTGGTTGAGCGACCCCGTTATGGTGCAGATGACACTGACGTCACTGAGTTCCTTGAGCACGTCGGAATTAACACCCGAGATCGTGCTCGAAGCGGGGTCGTCGAAAAGAGTACTCATCCTCACTTTCTCAGCCAGATAAGTCGCATTGACATTGATCTCCGCGTTATACGGATCACCATTCCAACTCAGATAACTTCCAGATCCTTGTTCCAATTTGAAAGGTTTCTGGAATATATCCTGAAAGTTGAAATTGTAGAATCCGTTATCGATGTTATATCGACCAGTCATGGTAATGGGCTGATTCGACGCAGTATGAATCTTCATGTTGCCTTTTCCCGTTGCAGAAATGACATCCCCTGTTTGTTCATCGAGTACTACACGAAGTTTAGCTAGCGGGTTCGCGGTCAGGTCCAGGTCAATGGTCAGGTTACTGCCGGCCCGTTTCAAGGAATCTACATTCATTTCTCTGCCGTACTGTTTCCAGACTATGTAGTCAACGTCGCTTTTCTGTTTCGAACTTCCGTAAGTTACAATGTCGATGAAAGAGCTGTCCACAGGTTCGCCTTTAATGAACATGCGCATATCGTCTTCGGGGCCCGTGAATTGGAAGAGGGTTTTGCCGATAGCTTTGCCATAAAAGCTGCTGTTGTCGGTTTTGGTGGTATTCAGCAGGAGCATTTTATCCGAGCTGGCTTTGAAATCAAATCCCATATTACGGAAAAAATGATGCGTCAGGCGTCCATTCACCAGACCTGTGTTGCCGTAGGTGTCGCGTACGGTGATCTCCCCAAAGTCGATCTCATCGGGTTTGAAATTGATGATGGGATCCTGAAGGGTGTAACGACATTTGGTGAAATCTACCGTCATGGATCCATTATGAATCTGGATACTGCCCGTCAGGTCGGGTTCGCGGAGGTTACCGTTGATGCGCAATTGACCTACAGCTGTACCTCGGATATCTGTAAAAATATCCTTCAGGTAAGTTTCCAGGAATTTGATTCTGGTTTCCTGGATGTCGATCAGCACATCCATTTTTCGGTCGGAAGAATCGAGGATGTCAGCATAGCCATCAGCCTTGAAAACATAACCTGGGTTATCTGAGATGAGGTGGTAAGATGCATATTTTCTTGCATTATCCCAATAGCCATTGAAAGATGTAGTCCCGATGGAATCATTTTCGAATCTGGTCTGTTCCGTTTGTGCATTCACATATACTCTGAGTTTGTTCAAAGGATCTTCAACGGTTATGTCGCCGCTGGTTATTCCTTCTATCTTCGGATCCTTGAACAGGATGGGGATGAAATCTCCCAGATTGACTTTCCTGATATTGAGGATGAGGTCATTTGTGTAGCCTGTACTGGAAGGTATGGAGGATATTCTGATCTCTTGTTCGCCATTCACGATCCTGACTTCGCTTGCTTCAACCAGCGAACGACTTATGGTCAGTTCACCATCCTTCACGATCCGCCAGGTTTTTTCATTTAATACGACGCTGGATGGATTGAAATGGAAACGCAGTCCATCCTTCAGATTCGTGATCCGTGCGGAAAGGTCAGCAGCATTTATGGTCTGGTTGGCAGCTGTGGAAAAATGGATATCTGATACATCCCCGGCAGAAAGTATGGTGAATGTGGTGAAAGGAAATTGCAGGCTGTCATTCACCGTCATGAGACCGGCTTTGGCCTGTGTTCGCAAACTGTCCAGATCACCTTTTGCCAGGATCGAAATGTCACTGATCTTGGTTTTGTTGTAGGACAGAAAAGGGATCTGTGCGTCCACGTTGAGCGTCCTGGTATTGGTGTTGATATGGGCTTGGATGATACTATTGTCCAACCCGTTCAGTTTCCGATCGAAAAGGGGCAGGTATTGACTGATGTTATGCAGGGTTGCATTCAAGGTGAGGTCCTGGTCTGGAAGTGGTCTGGAACTAGCACTGAAATAGAGCGGGTAATATTTATTCAGATAATTCCTGACCGTTGCAGGGATCTCGCTGATATTGTATTTTCCGGTCAAGGTGATGTCGACATCGCTGCTTTTGATTTCAACCTTTTTGGAACCTTCAGCATTCGCTGCATTCAGGTATAGGGTGTCAAACACAAAGGTTTCCTCATTCTTCGTCAGCGCCACGTCATATAAGGATGCTTCCCCGATCATGTCATCGATCTTTGCTCCTCGAAAATTGAGTTTGAATTTTCCCAGAATACGCATGTCGGCTCCAGTGAAATTCAGAGGTTTCAGGTTGGCTCTTTGCACATCGGCCGTCATGTCGAACTGGGACATGGATGGATCGAGATCGAATTTGCCGTCCAGACGGGCTTTGAAATTGGGATCGTCGATGTTAGCTTGTCCATTGAATCTTTGGTCATGTAAGATGCCATGGAGGTCGACATTCGTGTATGTGTAGTCGTTCCAAGTGATGGAATTGACCTTCCCGTTGACATCAACACTCGCATTTTTAAGATCGAAGCCAGTTCCCTTGACAGATCCATTGAAGGCTATTCTGCCCATTGAGCTATCCTTGATCAATCTTCCCAGTTCAAATCCTGAGGTATACAGCGTTCCGGAGTAGGTGGGTGCTTTCCCGTGTGGAATGGACATATGCACATTGGCCTGTGCATTGCCCAATGCGGTTTCCAGTTCTGCATCGGTATGGAAGTCACGCAAGGTGCCTTTGAAATTGCCACGCGTACGGATTATGCCGATCGATCTTAGGTCGAGACCTTTAACCTGAGCCAATTCAGGCGCGAGAGAAGTCATGTCCCCATGGTCTGTTTGAAACCTTTCCGCATGAAGATCGAATACAGTTTTGTCCAGATCCGGCAAGTCAGTTATGCGCATGTCCCCATTGATGGATGTATGTTGACCGTAAAGAATAGTGAAATTCTTGGAATTGAGGTCATCGACCGTGCCGGTCACTCTGCCATCCAAGTGGGCTTTCTGATCGTTCCATCGAGATAATTCTGGAGCAAAATAGGCGATGTCCCGGGCGCCGATCGTACTCCCGGTGAATCTTCCTTCGAGTTTGACCTGGTGTATGAAATCGGCCATGTCACTGTTGAAACTCTTGTACCGCATGGAGTAATAGTTCTTCAAGTGGCTGTAAGGCGTCTTGATATCCAGCCGTTCAAAAATCATGGCCTCAGGATGCATGGTGAATTGCGCTTCAAGTCTATCCACTTGGAATCCTGACCTTTCATGTGTAGACAGGTTCAGGAAAGCAGAAAGTGTGTCTTTTTTGAAGGCCACGTTTTGCATCGATGAATTGATGGAGTCGAAGACGATGTGGTCTGGATCGAACCAATCGAGCAATTTGTCCTGGGTTTCACGGAGGAATCTGACCTCGCCGTTCTTCAGGTTCAATCTGGCGGCTGTCAGTTCCCATTCATCCGGATTCCACCTCAATACACCCGGGGTGATGATGTCCGGTTTCAATACATTCAGGCTATCTGGACGGTTTCCCGTATAATCATAAAGTGAGAAGTAGGGCTGTTCAAGGTCGACTGAGGATGCGTGTATCTTCTTCTTAGCCAGATCGAAACTGTCGGCGATCAGAACGAGATGTCCAATCCTGGCCACCATATCCTGACCTTTCCAGCCATCGAGATAATTCAAAACGAGATTGCCCAACTCGATTTTCTTGAGGGAGAATTGTATGGGCTGTCGATCAGTGCCCTGCTTTTTAGGGGTTGTGGTTAGGAAATCGGCGATGAACTGGTAGTTCCAAATGGAATCTGTGCGTCTTAGATTTATCTTGGCATCCTTCAATCCAAGGTAATGCAGTTCTTTTTCTTTTTTCAGGAAGAACCAGTCTGTGATCGAAATGGTCAGTGAACCTGCGTAGAGGAGGGTATCTTTTTTCCGGTCTCGGATGAGTGTACCTTCCAGATATGCTCTGTTGAACAAAGAGAAACTCACTTTTTTGACAGCGACCTCTGAACCCAATTGTCTGGTTAAGGTTTGGGTAGCTTTATCGACCAGTAATTTCTGGCACCAATCTGTTTGTAAGAGCAGTCCTGATAAAAAGATCAGCAGGAGTAAGCCGGCGAGTATAAATCCGGATATTTTCAGCGCTTTTTTCAGTGGGAGGAATGGTTTGGTGCAAAGGTAGTCATTCACCTACTTAGAGCAAATTCAATACCATTTTCCATCTCCCGGTTCATGGCCTGTTCCTGGTGTGGTTACAGGTGACTGAACATGGCATGGAGTATGATCGGCGATCAATATCCTTCTGCGTGGTCGTCCCCCCGTTTATCGCCCACTGCATCCAAGGTGAATCCACCTTTTCTGTCCGGTTTCAACAGGATGGCTTCGGTTCGTCCGATAAAGCCACGTACGGTGATCTTGTATCCCATTTTTCGAAGGGCTTCCCGAACGGTTTCGGGAAAGTCAGGTTCGACCATGATTTCATCCGGTAACCATTGATGATGGAATTTTGCGGAGTTGATGGCTTTTTCCGTACCCATGTTGAAATCGATGACATTGACCAATGCCTGGAAGACCGATGTGGGTATAGTGGTCCCGCCCGGAGTTCCGACCACGAAGAATGGTTTCCCTTCTTTCAGTACGATCGTCGGGGTCATGGAACTGAGCATGCGTTTGCCGGGTGCGATGGCATTCGCTTCGTTCCCGATGGCTCCATACATGTTGGGTACACCCGGTTTGACGCTGAAGTCATCCATCTCGTTGTTCATCAGGAAGCCAGCTCCGCCCACGACTGTTCTGGAGCCATAACCCCCATTCAGTGTGGTGGTGACGGAAACCACATTTCCCCATCTGTCGGCCACGGAGAGGTGAGTGGTCTGTTCGCTCTCATGAGGCACCACGCCTGCCTTGGTGACGGCACTACTTCCAGCAGTATCCTGACGATAATCCGCCATACGTTGTTGAATGTAGGAGTCACTTACGATGGTTTTGACGGGTACTTTGACGAAGTCGGGATCGCCCATGAATTCAGCGCGGTCGGCATAAGCCCTTCGCTCCGCTTCAACGATCAATTGAACTGAAGCGGGAGTCTGGAATCCCAGTGACGAGAGATCGCGTTTTTGTACCATCTTCAGCATTTGCTGAATGATGATGCCTCCACTGCTTGGCAGCGGCATGCTGATGATGGTGAAGTCCTTATATGGGAAAGCCATGGGTTCACGTGCAACGGCCTTGTATTGACGGAGGTCTTCCCGGGTGATGAGCCCGCCTCCACGCTGCATCTCTTCTACGATGAGCTTGGCCGTTTCTCCTTCATAAAATCCCCTCACTCCGTTGTCGCGTATGCGTTTTAGTGTGCCAGCTAATTCAGATTGCACCAGGGTGTCTCCGGCTTTCCAGGGTTTTTCCTTGACGAAAGCAGTGGGGCGTGTGTTGTTCTTCAGGAAAGCGGTCTTCGTGCTGTTCAATCCGTCCGCCTCATGTTGTGTGATGACGAATCCTTTTTCTGCGAGTTCGATCGCCGGTTGTATGAGGTCTTTGAACGGAAGTTTGGCATAGGCATGAGCTGCGAATAGTCCGGCCACGGTACCCGGAACGCCGGAAGCGAGATGTCCGCTTTGGCTGAGTTCGAATCGAGGCTTCCCTGTACTGTCCAGATACATGTCCCGGCTGGCTTTCGATGGAGCTTTCTCCCGATAATCCAGAGCGATCCTTTTACCCCCATTCATCTGTGCAACGAGGAAACCTCCACCTCCTATATTCCCGGCTCCGGGATATACTACCGCCAGTGCCAATTGTGTGGCAATAGCGGCATCCATGGCATTTCCTCCTTTTTTCAGTACACTGATGCCGGCGTGGCTGGCCAATGGATGTGCTGAAACCACGGCGCCTTTGGTCGCCTGAACGGATTTCTGTATCTCATACTGAAATGCGTTCTTTACCTGTGCAGTAACAGGTGTCCCCAGCAAAATGGCTGAAACGATCACCAGAATGGTGTTGCATTGTAGTTGTTTCATGGATTAAAAATAGGATAAAGACCTTAAACGGTTGAACTTGTAAGGAAGTCATCTTCTTTGATTATTTTACGTGAATCAATCATGTCATATGAAGCCCTGGGTCATCTTATCCCTGTTCATCGCCTTTGCAACCAGTACATATGCTCAGGAAAAACTCCTGAGCCCCGACGATTTCCTCGGTTATCCCCTGGGAGCACGATTCACTCCCCACCACCGGATCGCCTCCTATTTCCGACATGTCGCTTCAGCAAATCCTTCGAACGTCAAACTCATGTCTTATGGGGAGACTCAAGAGGGTAGACCATTGATGTTGGCTTTCGTGTCTTCACCCGAGAACCTGGCTAGGCTTGAAGAGATCCGGACCAACAACCTTCGACTGGCAGGATTGTCGGGTGATGATAAACCGCCAGTCACCAATGGACCAGTCGTTGTATGGCTGAGTTACAACGTTCACGGCAATGAACCTTCTTCGTCAGAGGCTGCAATGAAGACGCTGCATGCCTTGGCCGATCCTTCCCATGCCAGCAGTGCATGGTTGAAACACGTGATGGTGATCATAGATCCTTGTGTGAATCCGGATGGCCGGGATCGTTATGTGAACTGGTACAATGGAGTCGCCGGTATTCGTCCGGATGCAGACCCTGCTTCCCGAGAACATCGTGAGCCGTGGCCTGGCGGGCGCGTCAACCATTATGGGTTCGATCTGAACCGGGACTGGGCCTGGCAGACACAAAGAGAGTCGCGCCAACGGGTGCAAATCTATAACCAATGGATGCCACAAGTGGTGGTGGATTTTCATGAGCAGGGCTTCAATTCACCCTATTATTTTGCACCTGCCGCAGAGCCCTATCATGAAGTGGTCACCCCCTGGCAAAGAGAATTCCAGGTTCTTGTAGGAAGGAACAATGCCCGACTCTTCGACGCGCAAGGCTGGCTTTATTTCACCAAAGAGCGCTTTGATCTCTTTTATCCGAGTTATGGGGATACTTATCCAACATATAATGGCGCCATTGGCATGACTTTCGAACAAGGTGGCGGGCCAAGAGGTGGACTTGCCGTGATCATGTCCAGCGGTGACACTCTTACACTTGCAGACAGGCTGGAACATCATTTCACCACTGGTCTATCCACGATCGATGTCGTGGTACAGCAGCGGGAGCGCCTGATGAAAGAGTACAGAAAATTTTTCGTGGATGCAGCCAATGGGGGAAGTGGTGTCCACAAAACATACATCATCAAGGCAGATGCGAGTGGATCGGTAACGCCCTCGGTCAAACGATTGCTGGAGAATAACGGCATCGATTTCGGATATGCTTCATCAAGAAGTCCGGCCAAAGGTTACCGATATCTTTCTGGAAAGGAAGAGGCTTTCCAGATCGAGCCTGGTGACCTGATCCTTTCGGCCTATCAGCCTCGTTCGAACATGCTCCGTGTGCTGTTTGAACCCAGGAGCCGTCTAACCGATTCGGTCACTTACGACATTACGGCATGGGCGATACCCTATGCCATGGGGCTTGATGCTTTTGCGATGAAGGAGAAGATCCTTCCTGCCGTAAAGGGGAATCCGCTATCCAAATTGGATGTGCAAACCATTCCGGACTCTGCATTGAATGCTCTTGCCTATGCCATACCCTGGAACGGCAAGGAAAGTGCTGGTCTGCTCGTTGCCTTGATGCGCCGGGGCGTGAAAGTACGTGCGGCGGACAAAGCTTTCAGTTCTCAAGGGAAAGATTTTCCGGCTGGAACATTGTTGGTGGCCAAAACTTCAAATGGAGGTGGGAAAGCTTCCCTTTTGCCCTCGATCATGGAGGCCGCGCGGGATTGTGGAGGACTTCCCGGCAACATAACACCCATATATTCCGGTTTCATGGACAAGGGGTCGGATCTGGGCAGTAATCATTATCCCGTCTTGAATCCACCACGTATCGCTCTATTGTCCGGCGATGGGGTAAGACCTGGTTCCATGGGTGAGATCTGGCAACTCTTCGAACAGGAGATCAAATATCCGATCACCCTGATCCCTGCCGTCGAACTGAATGTCAAGGCGCTCAAAGGTTTCGATGTACTCATCATTCCCAATGGAAACTACAGGTTATTCACAGACAAGGTGATCACGGATGGTCTGAAAGGTTGGGTGCAGGATGGAGGAAGGATCATTGCGATTGAGAATGCAGTGGCCCAATTGTCCAATATCGACTGGGCGATCAAGCGTAAAAAGGATGCGGAAAAGAAAAATGATGTCGAATTAGGCGATAAGGGTTATAACGAACTCCGGCGTTATGAGGACAGAGAGCGGGAGGAGGTTTCTGGATCCATTCCCGGTGCGGTATACCAGTTGGGCATCGACAATTCCCACCCATTGGCATATGGCTTCCCGTCCTGGTACTACACATTGAAACTGGATGAGGGGATCTATTCCTTTTTCAAAGATGATGGGTGGAATGTGGGATACTTGAAAAAAGATGATCCATCCTACGGTTTCATCGGAAACCGATCCAAACAGAAGATCGTTGACGGCCTTCTATTCGGGGTTCAGGACTTGGGAGCGGGGCATGTCGTCTACTTGGCCGATGATGTGACTTTCCGGAATTTTTGGGAGAAAGGCAAGTTGATGCTTTGTAACGCAGTATTCCAATTAGGGCATTGATGAGGAGTCCACTATGATGTACATTTGAAGTGAGGATCAAAAAATGAAGTTACTTCCACTCTGGCTTTACTTGCTGTTTTTCCCTATACTATCACAGGCGCAGGCTCCGCCTGCCTGGAATAGTGCGGAGATAGGTCTGCGATTGAAGAAACTCGACGTGCTGGGATCTGTGCTGTACATTGCAGCACATCCGGATGATGAGAATACCCGACTTCTGGGTTTTCTGGCAAAAGGTAAATTATATCGAACGGGATATCTCTCCCTGACCCGCGGGGATGGCGGCCAAAATCTCATCGGTGATGAACAAGGTATCGAACTCGGCTTGATCCGGACTCAGGAACTGCTCGCCGCAAGACGGGTCGATGGCGCAGAACAATTCTTCTCCCGTGCATACGATTTTGGCTTCTCGAAGAGTACTGATGAGGCGCTACGACTTTGGGATCGGGAGAAAGTACTTTCTGATGCAGTATGGGTGATCCGGAAGTTCAAGCCAGATGTCATCATTGCTCGTTTTCCACCGGACAGTCGTGCCGGTCATGGACAACATTCCGCTTCGGCGGTAATCGCAAACGAAGCTTACGTCGCCGCTGCAGATCCTTCACGCTTTCCGGAGCAATTGAACAATGGGGTAGAAGTGTGGCAAGCCAAGCGATTGCTTTGGAATACGTTCAATTTCGGGACTACGAATACCACGGCTGAAAACCAGCTCAAATTCGAAGTTGGAGGTTTTGAACCTTTGCTGGGGAAAAGTTTCGGGGAGATCGCCGCTGAAAGTCGGAGCCAACATAAGAGTCAGGGTTTCGGTGTGCCGGCGCAGCGCGGGTCTGCACTTGAATATTTTCAACCGGTTGCCGGCCCGGAGCCAAGCCAAGACCTGATGGATGGCGTGGTCACCAACTGGAACAGGTTGGAAGGTGGCCCCGAATTAGGAGCGGAGGTCCAGCAGATCATCCGTGAATATGATTATGCACAACCCGGAAGATCTGTCAAGGCACTGGTTCACCTATACCAGGGTATTGCCGGGTTGAAGGATGGCTATTGGAAGAAACAGAAACTAGGGGAAGTACAACAATTGATCGAACAATGTGGTGCACTTTTCATGGAGGCATGGACACCTCAGGAATATGCAGTGCAGGGCGATTCCATTCAGGTTAATTTGTTCATCAATAACCGTTCTGGCATGAATGCTGTTCTGGAACGCATTTCCATGGAGAGTTATGATTCTATTCTGAAGCAAACACTGGCGCTGAACCGAAATTTGGCATTCCCTCGTATGATACCGGTTTCCCAGTCAAAACCCATTGGACAGCCTTATTGGTTAGTAGACAAAATGGTGGATGCTTCATACACGGTCAAGGATCAACAACTGATCGGTCTGCCCGGTAATCCGCCATCTTATCAAGTTTCATTTTTCACAGCGATAGAAGGGGTTCCTTTCCGCTTCGACAAACCCTTGATGTATAAACATACGGATCCCGTCAAAGGGGAGCTTTATCAACCGATTTGTGTTGTTCCTCCTGTAAGTATCAAGACTTCTCCCGGAGTGTTATTGTTCCGAAAAGATCAGCAGGTGACCAACGAGGTGAAGTTCAAAGTAAAAGCGTTCAGGTCCATCCCTGCTTCAAGCGCCCTGGTCAGTTACCGTACATCCAAGTATAACCGATCGATAGTCGAGGATACTGTTTTTCAATTGTCTAAGGGAGTTTCGCGTACATGGGTTTTACCTGTCAGCGGAAAGGATCTCGGCAATGCTGACAGGGATGAGTTGAAGACCTCCTTTCAGTACCGAAGTGGATTTGAGGATAGAGCATCTATGTTCGATCTTTCCCAGATCAATTACGACCATATACCTTCCATCCGGTATTTTTATGAGGATGAGGTCAAACTCCTGAACCTCGATCTCAAGGTTTCCGGAAAGAAAGTAGGTTATATTAAAGGAGCTGGGGATAAAGTCCCTGAGGCATTAGAACTTATGGGCTTCCAAGTGACACAACTTGGGGAGAAAGACATGAATGCTGCTGCATTAAAGGAATTCGACGCGATCGTAACCGGTGTCCGGGCTTACAATGTGCAGCCTTGGCTGGATGCAGCATATGATGTGCTGATGGACTATATCAGTAAAGGCGGTAATTATGTGGTGCAATATAATACGCCGACATCCAGTGGCAATGCCCATATCGGGCCATATGATTTCACCATTTCCCGTAACCGGGTTACCGATGAAAAGGCCGAAGTGACCATGCTGGATAGTAAAGACCGACTTCTGAACTGGCCTAATTTGATAACGGCTCAGGATTTTAATGGATGGATTCAGGAACGAGGTATCTATTTTTCAGATCAACAGGCTTCTCCATACAAGAGGCCATTATCCCTTAAAGACCCTGGTGAAAAGGAACAGTTGGGTAGCCTCATATCATGCGATTTCGGAAAAGGAAGATTCATTTATACCGGGCTTGTCTTTTTCCGGGAACTCCCTGCAGCGGTAGGGGGTGCCTACAGGTTATTTGCAAATCTGGTCTCCAACCCTAATTCAAAGATCAATGGCAACAAATGACAGTAAGCGTAGTCCGCAGTTCGGACTCATCATGGGCCTGGTTATCGGATTGGCCATGGCACTTGTGTTCAAAAGACTGGCGGTAGGGCTTCTTACCGGGCTGGTGATCTCACTATTACTGTACCGTGTGACGAAATAACATGGAAGAACATCAGCCTGAATCTGGAAATGAAAGGAGCCACTGGGTGACCTGGTACATCTGGGTAGGAATGCTTTTGGTTCTGGAGATCGTCTTCTTCACCATCTTCACCCGCTATTTCTCATGAAACCGCTTGACTGGGTCGTACTCATTCTCACGCTGGTGACGACCATACTTTATGGTCTTTACAAAGGTCGTACTTCAAGAAATTTGGAAGGCTACTTCCTTAGTGAACGACAACTGCCTTGGTTCCTGGTGTTGCTGAGCATAGTGGGAACGCAGGCCAGTGCGATCACGTTCCTGTCTGCTCCGGGACAAGCATATACGGACGGGATGCGATTTGTGCAATATTATTTCGGATTGCCATTGGCCATGATCGTACTCAGCATCACTTTTGTTCCCATTTTCCACAGGCTGAAGGTTTTCACGGCCTATGAGTTCCTGGAGAAACGTTTCGATAGGAGGACGCGCACTTTCATCTCTTTACTCTTCCTGCTGTCCCGAGGTCTGGCGACAGGTATCAGTGTTTATGCACCAGCGATCATACTTTCATCTTTGATGGGTTGGAACATTTATTGGACGAATATCATCATGGGAGGGTTGCTGATCATCTACACCGTTTCTGGCGGAGCCAAAGCCGTGGCGCATACCATCAAACTGCAGATGGTCATCATGACCGCCGGGTTGTTCATGGCAGGGTACATGATCGTTCATCTATTGCCCAAAGGCGTAGGATTCGGGGATGCACTTCACATCACCGGGCGGCTGGGCAAGCTGAATGTGATCACCACGGGAATAACTGAAAAAGGTTTTGACTGGAAGGACAGGTATAACATCTTCAGTGGCCTGATCGGTGGATTTTTTCTGGCATTGTCCTATTTCGGGACCGATCAGAGTCAGGTTGGTCGTTACCTCACGGGACGTTCACTCAGGGAGAGTCGGATCGGATTGCTCCTGAATGGTATCGTGAAAGTGCCCATGCAGTTCCTGATCCTGTTGTTGGGATCACTTGTCTTCACCTTTTATCAGTTCAATGCGTCACCGATTTTCTTCAACGAGATCCCTTTGGCCCGGGTTCAGAGTTTGCGAGGAGACAGCATGGCGATCTTTCAACGTGCGCATGAAGATCTGGCCATTCGAAAGCATGAATCGGTGGCTGGTTTCGTGGAGGCGCGGAGGAAAGGGGATAAAGATGCTGAACAAAGGGAAGTGTTGCGGATGCAGGATTTTCAGCGTCAGGACGAATCCATCCGTGCTGGTGTCAAAAAACTGGTGACGGAACATGTCTCTGCCTCTGAAGCGAATGATACCAATTATATATTCCTGCATTTCGTGGTGGATCACTTGCCAGTTGGACTCGTAGGACTGCTCATTGCGATCATTTTCCTGGCATCCTGGGGAAGTGTTGCCGCAGCTTTGAATTCTTTGGCTTCAACATCTGTTGTGGATCTGCATCTTCCCTTTGTCAAGAAAGAGCGTACTGAAAATGATGAATTCAGGCTTTCCCGATGGTACACTTTCGCCTGGGGGATATTCACCATAGTGGTAGCACAGTTCGTCACGGGTATGGGCAGTCTCATTGAGGTTGTGAATGTGTTGGGCTCCTGGTTCTATGGTGTTATCCTTGGAGTTTTTCTGGTGGCATTCTATATGAAGAAAATAGGGGGGCAAGCCGTGTTCTGGGCTGCCGTCGGAGGAGAGGTGATCGTACTGACCTTTTATTCGATGGATCGTGTAGGTTGGCTTTGGTTGAATGCCATTGGGACAATCGCCGTGGTTATTTTGGCCGCTATCTTCCAGTATTTCATTTTTCGTGAAAAAGTTAGGGCATGAAAAAACCCGCCGAGGGGCGGGTTTAGTATGCAGTATTTAAAGGAATTATTTCAGGCCTGCCAAAAATTTCTGGTTGAGTGTAACATAATCCGGGTTCTTCGCCACCTTGGCCAATTCAATGGATTTGTTAGCCGAAGCCATGGCGTCGGACTTCTTCCCTAATTTTGCTTCGCAATTTGCTTTTTGATACCAGATCCAATAAGCATCGGGCTCCTGAACCGTAGCCTTGTTGTACCAAACGAGAGCCTGGTTGAGGTCTTTACCATTCTCCATGTAGTATTGCGCGGCCTGACCGTAAGGCTTGTTGTCCATGTTCATAGCCTCATTGATCTGTGCCATCACCTTGCTATCCACATCCGTGCTGATGGGAATGGAAACGGAGGTGCGCTCCCAGATGATGACCAGATCCATGGTAGAAGATGTGACATTTTTGAAGGTGATGAGGAAGGTCTCTTCCGGGAGGGGTATTTGCTGAACGGATGCGGTCACTCGGACGACATCCTGATCGGCTTTGTATGCAGAGGGGCTGGTCACATCCAACTGTTTGGTTATGATGACGGTCCATTCACTCGCGCCGGGGATGGTCAGCAGACCATATTTGCCTGCAGGGATTTTTTTCCCTCCGATGGTCACATCGTCACCGAAAGTGAGTGTGGTTGCGCTGTTGGCACCCGTGCGCCATACATTGCCAAAAGGCACCAGATCGCCGAAGATCTTGCGACCTTTCACATCTGGGCGTGAATATGATAGTTCTACCGTGGAGAGTCCGAAATCCTGAATGACGTTCTGTGTGCTGGAAGGTCTCGGGGTTTTTATGTTCTGGGCCATGGAAGGCATGGCTAAAGACAATACGGAAATGATGACCAGGATACTTTTCATAAATGTGATTTGGTGCAAAATTAAGCGAAGAATATTGAATTCTCGAGATCTCTGCACACGATCTATCGTTCAGCCTGTCCTGGAGAGTTCAGGTCAATGTGATCAGGATCTGTCTCCAAATCCGGGATGGAATTTACGTAGGGTTTCCCGGAGGTAATCGCGGTCCAGGTGTGTATAGATCTCCGTCGTGGTGATGCTTTCATGCCCCAGCATTTCCTGTACTGCCCTCAGGTCGGCACCGCCTTCTACCAAATGCGTGGCAAAGGAATGGCGGAAACTGTGTGGGGAGATGTGTTTGGTGATCTGCGCTTTCATGGTCAGTTCCTTGATGATCAGGAAGATCATTACCCGGGTCATTTTTTGGCCGCGACGATTCAGAAAAAGGATATCTTCCTGACCGGGTTTGATTTCGATCTTGTTCCTAACCGTTTCCAAATATATCCTGATGAATTTGAGCGCTTCATTACCGATGGGGACCAATCGCTCTTTATTGCCTTTGCCGATGATGCGGACAAATCCCACGTCCGGATAAAGATGAGAGAGTCGAAGATTCACGGCTTCGGTAACGCGAAGCCCACAACTGTATAGGGTTTCTATTATGGCCTTGTTCCTGGTCCCTTCCGGCTTGCTGAGGTCGATGGCTGCAAGGATATGATCGATCTCGTCCGTGCTTAACACTTCGGGAAGCGACCTTTTCAACTTGGGTGCTTCGAGCAGTTCGGAGGGATTGCTGCGGGTGATCTGTTCCTGCTGGGTATAAAGGAAAAACGCCCGAATGCCGGAGATGATCCGGGATTGCGAGGATGCGCTCATGCCAAGTTCGCCGATGAATTTCACGAAGCGCTGGAGGTCTTTGAGTCCCACTTCTTCAGGGCCTGATCGAAAGCCATTCCCTTCCAGAAATTGGATGAGTTTATCGAGGTCGCGCTGATAAGCATCCACTGAGTTCATGGACAATGCCTTTTCCAACTGCAGATGCGCCCTGAACCCTTTTTTGTACGAATCCCACATGCGGTGCTATTTCTTACGAGGTGGCATTTCTAAGGTCAAATGCTCTATTTTAGCAAATCTATCAAATTGATTCGTCATCAACAGAACACATCCATGAGCTCCGTCAATCTGAGATCATTCAAGAAAAAGGTCTTTGCCCGGAAGAGAAAGATGAAACTTGCGCTGTCCAGGTGGGAGAAAAAGCCGCCACAGGGTCTTGACAAACTGGCATCAGTTTCCGAAAAAGAAGTATGGACGGAGACCGATTGCACCACCTGTGCGAACTGTTGCAGAAAGATGACGCCTACTTTCAAGGAGAAAGACATCCGGAGGATTGCTCCACACTTCGATATGACCCCGAAGGCTTTCAAAGAGAAATGGTTGTTCAAGGACGGGGATGGTGATTGGCTTAATACATCCAATCCATGCCAGTTCCTTGACTTGAAGACGAATATGTGTTCCATCTACGAGATCCGTCCGACGGATTGTGCCGAATTTCCACATTTGAGCAAGAAAAAGTTCGTAGAATATGTGGATACGCACAAGCAGAACCTGGAATATTGTCCGGCCACTTTTAAGTTGGTGGAGAAAATGATGGATCGATTAAGTGATGCTGGCTGATTTCATGTCAAGGGTATACATCCTCGATCCAGAAGACCTCCACGACATTGTCCCTTTCTATCTTGATCGCAAGAATATCAAAGCATATTTTGGTCCATTCCTGATGGATCTCCATGTATACGCCAACGGCCTCGATCAGGTGTCCTAATTTTTTAGGGAATGCCATGGCTTCCGGATGTCCGAATTTTCCAGTCCGCTTCGTCTTTACCTCAATGATGTGCAGGGTATCATTTTTTAATGCGATGATGTCCACTTCGTATCTCCTGTGTCGCCAATTCCGCTCCAATATCTGAAATCCTCTTTGCAGGATCCAGTTGGCTGCCAACAATTCGCCTTCTCTGCCTGTTTCCAAATGTGACCGCATGCAGGATTTATGGATTATATTCGAATCCGGATCAAAGTTATCTTCCCGTTCAGTTGATTGAAAGGGCATCAAACCTGATCTGAGCTAGTATTTCACTAAGAATCTGGATGGTAAATACGAAGAATGCATGTACAGACTAACAGGTAAGGTTCAACATTATGTTTGGGGCGGAAGGGATTATCTACCTTGGCTTTTAGGGAAGGGGAATGCCCATCACCAGCCGTACGCAGAATATTGGATGGGTGTTCATTCCGGGGGGCACACCCGTGTTTGGTTGAATGATCATGCGCATACCGGTCTCCCCGATCTGATTCGTTCTGAACCCAGGAGATATCTCGGTAGTGAGGTCCTTCAAAAATTCGGTGATCTCCCATTCCTCCTTAAGGTTTTGGATGTGAAAAGCATGCTGTCCATCCAGGTGCACCCCACCAAGGAAGCCGCCAAGTTAGGATTCGATGCGGAAAACACTGCAGGTGTTCCTCTGGATTCACTACATCGCAATTTCAAGGATGCCAACCACAAGCCGGAGATCATGGTCGCACTGGGCGACTTTTGGTTGCTTCATGGGTTTCTTCCTGAAGACGAACTACTCAACAGGCTGGAGTCAACGCCTGAACTGGAATTCCTGATCCCGATTTTTAAGTCAGGGGGGTATCATGGGCTTTATCGCCAGGTGATGGAATTGTCGGAGGAAGAGGTGGATAAGATCATTGCTCCATTGGCCAGGCGTGTATATCCGGGATATCAGGCAGGGAACTGGTCAAAGTCCCAACCTGAATTCTGGGTTGGTAGGATCCTAGAGGTAACCGCGCCTGTTTTTAGGGGGATGGACAGAGGTATATTCTCCATTTATTTTTTCAATATCGTCTCCTTGAAAGAAGGACAGGCCATCTTCCAGGGCCCGGGATTGCCGCATGCATATCTGGAGGGGCAGAATATAGAGCTCATGTCCAATTCTGATAATGTGCTCAGGGGAGGATTGACCCCAAAACACATCGATGTTCCGGAATTAATGAAGCATATTCGTTTTGAGGCTACTCATCCCAAGGTCCTTGATGGCATCCAAGAGGGTGCAGCATTGAAGTATATTTGCCCTATACCGGATTTCACCATCCGGCGGGTTTCACTTCGAAAGGGTGAGGAGTATAGTTGGTCGGATCCGGGGCCTCAGATTTCGATTCAAGTATCTGGAGACTTAACCTGGAACGATGAGATGAAATGTTTAAAGGGGAGTTCGGTATGGGTGAATCCAAATGAGAAATGTGTTATCAAAGCTTTGGAGGATTCCATCCTGTTTTTGGCTTCTGTTCCTTGATCCGGATCTCAGTTTCTATCCCGGTGGTCGGATCTGCTCTGTGAGCAATTCCCGCATTCACTGTTTTCGATGATCTCACCACAAGACGGACAATAATGGAAGTCGATCGCATTCGGATATAGTTGTAGGATACGCATTGCTGCATTCCGATAGAGGTTTTCGATGCCCTGGTCGATCAGTTCCAGGGCCTTAATATTTTTGGCCAAATGTCCCGTTTCCCGATGATTATTCCTGATCCTGAAGGCCAATGTATCCTCGCTCTTCTCCAGCATTTTGCTCATGTGGTGGTGCCTGAGGGCTTCAGCCTCCACTGGCATCAGAAATTGAGGGTAATGGCGGACAATGTATTCGGAGATCCTCAAGCTAAGCATGGTTGGAAAAATGAATTTTGATGAATGAAATCAAGGGTGGGTAACAGATGGGATGCAAAAATATCTGGGCCAGGGTTTATAGTTTGATCCCGGACTTTCCGATTATGGACTTGACCTTTCGATCATTCCAAAACCCGATTTGTTCTGCGTTACTCCCTTTGATGTGAATTTGTGCCGATCGGTTGCACAGTAAACAGAATTTTCTTCCCCGCCGAGCAGTCACAATCCACATTAAGGGGATAATCTCTGATTCAAAAAGCAGGGGGGAGAGGGAATTTCTCTATTTTTGCTGCTCAAGCGCAAAGACCATGAAATTCAACAGGACCACCATCGCCGCATTCGTATTGCTGATATTGATATCCGCGCTGTACAGGGCAGTGCCCGGACATTTTTGGGGATTCACTCCTCAGATCGCCATGGCGGTTTTTGGTGGATCCGTGATCAAGGATCGGAAATTATCGTTTGCTCTACCTCTATTATCCCTATTTATTTCAGATCTGATCTACCAGGTTTTTTACATCAATGGCCTCGGAAGCATACCTGGCTTTTATGAAGGCCAGTTGATGAATTATGTCTTGTTCGCTTCCCTAACGGTGGTGGGATTTTTTGTCAGGGAAAGGAAGGTAGTGAGTATTCTTGCTGGTGCGGTCGCAGCACCAACGATCTATTTTCTGATTTCAAATTTTCTGGTTTGGATGGAAGGTGGTGGTTATGCAAGACCCAGGACGAGTTCAGGCCTCTTCATGTGTTATACCGATGGTCTTCCTTTTTACTCCAATAGTCTAATTGGAACGGTTTTTTTCTGCGCGATCCTGTTCGGGGGGTATCAATTAGTAAGGAGATTCATATTTGGATCTGATCAGGCGATTTCTGCCTGAGTGTTCCTTGAGTTTTTGAGAATTTCAAATCGTTCTCATAGGACAAAACTCAAGCAGAGTCTGATTGAACGTAATGATCAGCAGGAGTTTACCTTTTGTTCAACCTTCAAATCCTTCATCTTCCTCCAGATCAAAACCGTCGGCGGCAGCGGTGGCCAGTTCGTCACATCGATTGTTATAGGGATTGCTCGCATGCCCTTTTACCCAGACGAATGAAATGTCATGCGATGCCGCAAGTGTATGATATCGCTTCCAGAGGTCGCTGTTCTTCTTGCCGCCTTTGAAATCGGTACGGATCCAATTCTTCAGCCAGCCTTCCTGTACGGCTTTGACCACATATTGACTATCTGAGTAGATGACGATATGAATGCCTTTCCGATTCAATGTTTCCAATGCGGCAATCACCGAGAGAAGTTCCATTCGGTTGTTGGTCGTTCGCCGGAATCCCTTTGATAATTCCTTTCGGATGCCTTTCCAGATCAGTATGGTTCCATACCCACCGGGTCCGGGGTTGCCCCTTGAGGACCCGTCAGTATAGATCGTTAGGCCATCGTGGTTTATCATACGAAGTGGATTTCTCCTTTCAGATAAAGTGTCGCATGGCCGGTCATCAGCACTCGGTCGCCGGTTAACCTGCATTCGATCCAGCCTCCGCGTGAGGATAGCTGGATTGCGGTCAGGTTATCTTTCCCGGTCTTTCTGCTCCAGTACGAGGTGAGCATGCAATGTGCGGAACCGGTAACGGGGTCTTCATCCACGCCTGACTGTGGAAAAAAACATCTGGAAACGAAGTCCGATGATTTGCCCGGGGCAGTCACCACTATGCCCCTCGATCTGATATTCGCCAACTTCCGGAAATCTGGTGCCAGTCCGAGAATAGTCTCTTCATCTTCAAATTCCACGAGGTAATCGAATTTGCCTTTCCAGACGGATAAGGGTTGAGCATGTAATCCTTCCTCGATCTCTTTCGGGATCATAAGACAGGGTTCTGGTGGATCTGCGGGGAAGTTCAATGTCAATGCTCCATCCGGCTCTCTGCCGACAGTTAGCCAACCGCTTTTGGATTGGAAGCGAATTTTTTCTCCTTGAACATTTAACTGGGAGAAAAGGATGAACGCTGCCGCCAGAGTGGCGTGACCACAAAGATCCACTTCGACTGTGGGTGTGAACCATCTAATATGGAAATCATCTCCAATGGGTACCATGAAGGCTGTTTCTGCGATATTATTCTCCATGGCGATCTTCTGCATGGTGGCATCAGGAAGCCATTCGCTGAGTGGGCAGATCGCTGCAGGATTCCCCCGGAAAGTTTCTCTGGTGAATGCATCTACTTGGAATATGGGAAGAATATGCATCCCGTAAAATTAAGGGATAAGTATTAGGCTTCCATTCTCTATCTAATGTGCAGAAAGATTAATGGGAAAAGGAGTCTGGAAAATCACAAACGGTCTCCGTTATTAGTGAGTTCGAAAGAAAAAACAGAACCTTGCCCGGGTTGGGAATCAATTTCGAGCCTCGATCGGTGAAAGGTCAGGAAATCACGTACAATTTGGAGTCCAAGTCCGTGTCCTTTTTCCTGATTAGTGCCCAGCTTGGTGAAATTCATTCCTTTCCTCAGGGCTTCGATCTGAGGTTGATCCAAGCCCAGCCCCGAGTCTGATATGCTGAATTTCCAGGCCGCCCCTGTATTTTTTGCGACTATGGAGATCTTCCCCTGGTTTGGGGTGAACTTGTAGGCATTGGCGATCAGATTCCGGAGAATGCTGTGAAGCATCTGTCGATCCGCATTTAATGTCTGATCCGTTTCCGGAATGTCCAATTCAAAATGTATGCCCTTTGTATGGTGGAATAAAGTGTTGTTGCTTCTTATGAAATCCGCGATTTCCATCATTTTGATGTCTTCTGGCTTATATTTTATAGAAGCGGTTTGTTCGTTAGCCCATTCCAGCATTTCGTCCAGCATTTGTAGTGTGCTCGCTGTTTTTGATGTCAATTGCTTCACTATCCTGTTTTTTGTCTCTTCATCAGAATGGGAGGGTAATATCTGCTCAAGCCACATCTTGATCAGGATCAGTGGCGACTTCAGGTCGTGGGAGATCACGGAGATCATTTTATCCTTGGTGAATAATGAGCTTTTCAAAAGTTCGTTGGATTCATTTAACTGGGAAGATCTTTCAATGAGTTGATCTTGTATGAGATTATTGACTTTAAGGATGTAATTAACCATGATGATGGTAACTATCGAACTTCCTATCATGTTCAACAGCCTCTCAATCCGTAGTGTGGTCTGTGTGTAAATTGGCTTGTGACCAATGGTGATATTCGTGGTGATCAGGAAGATCATGAGGATGATGGACAGGGAAGAAATGGCGAGGCCCATTTTTCTGTCCTTGCCTTGCATAACGATAAGTGTCCCCAATATGCTTGGGATGGAAAACATGGTGATGAAGGTTTCGGGTCCGCCAACCAGACACAGGAATGCCAATGCCAAATTGATCTGTAATGCATTGATGATTTTAGAAGCAAGTATTTTGCCATTCAGGTAAAGTGCCATGCAAATGCCGGTCACCGGGATCATGATAAGGGTGATAATCGAATCCAGGAAGTGGTCCATTAGGATATTGGCAATGCAGTAGATAGAGGCGACTATGGCTACGAGTATCAGGATTATCCTGTGTAATTGATTTGCTTTTCTGGTAAGCAGATCAATTTTGGTTTCCGGAACATGGGTTGACATTCAAAGAGGATTGTGAATATGGAATTTTTGGAAACTGAGCCGGCTAGATGAATGTTAAATAGAGAATGAAAATACAAAATTGAGTGATCGGTTGGGAAAATTTTACGAGGACCCTCCAAGAGTCCACCCTCCAAGAGTATTTCCACATTACTGAAATTACTTCCAGACCCTCCAAGGGTGCACCCTTGGAGGGTCTGGAAGTATGAATGGCAAAATTCAATGATCAGTGGCCTAAGACGGGTAGCGCAATTGAAGAAGGGTAACTGCTGTTCGTTTGTATCCTGATCTCTGCCTTACGGAAATCAGATTCTTTCGCATCCGGGATGCGCATGAATTTCTGGGGATTGCGGTCCACGAGGGGGAACCAGGATGCTTGTATCTGCACCATGATGCGATGTCCTTTTCCGAAAACATGAGATACATCGGGCAGTTCGTACTTTATTTCCTCAACTTTGCCAGGTACAAAAGGTTCGGGCTTTTCGAAACTCTTCCTGAACTTACCCCTGAATACATCTGCTCGTACCAAACGCTGCATTCCGCCATTCTGATTATCAGACTTCTGACCAGAATGAATGGGAATCCTCTCCGGCAGAACATCAATGATCTTAACGATCATATCAACATCCGTTCCTGATGTGCTTATGAAAATGTCCGCCGTGATGGGACCGGCCAGGTGAAGTTCATCATTCAGTGTATCCGATAAAAATGAGACTACATCTTTTCTGTTCGACAGGAATCGCTGATCCTCCGTCATGTATTCGTTGTTGCGTTCTGCTTTTTTGACACCGGTATAAGGCACAGGATCGGAAGGGTCACTTGTAAATGAAATGTACGATGAAGGTTGATTTGGTTTTGATACGATCAATTTTCCTTTGGGGTCAAGGTAGTGCGCCACCATTTTGGTTTTAGCGGGAGGCCAATGATCAAAGGATCTCCATGTATTGGATCCCGTCTCGTATACCGTGGCTTCTGGAATGTTGAACACTCCTTTGTCTTTCAGAAAAAATTCAAAGAATGGCGTCTCCAGAGAGTCCCTGTAGTGTTGATTCACATTCATGCCGAATTCATGAGAGGCGAATCCCGTCCATTGATCATTTGCCCAAGCTCCATGAGTCCATGGTCCCATGACCAGTTGGTTTTTTGATCCTGGATTGTTCTGCTCGATTGTTCTGTATGTTTCTAGGGCGCCGAACAGATCTTCCGCATCGAACCAACCTCCAACCAACAGTGTTGCTGGCAGGATGTTCTTCAAGTGAGTGCGGATATTCCTTGATTTCCAATATTCATCATAAGTGTCATGGGCTATATATTCCGACCAAACCTGACCCTGGTTGTTGAAGTATTTCTTGCTATTGCTGTTAGATACTGGACCGAGTTTTAGGAAGAAATCATAAACGTCTTTGATGTCCGCATTGAATACGGACCTCTCATATTTTTCAATGGGTCCATCCCGATGAGCATCGAAGTAATTGAGGAAACTGAAATTGTCCATCAGGAAGAATGCTCCCTTGTGATTGGCGTCATCACCGATGAACTCGTCCGTGACCGGAGCTTGCGGGCTGACAGCCTTGATGGCAGGATGTGCACCAGGGAGTGAAGCGGTCGCATAGAATCCAGGATAAGAGATGCCATAAATTCCCACCCTTCCATTATTAGGCCTTATATTAGTCAGAAGCCAATCGATGGTGTCCCAGGCATCACTACTTTCATCGGTTTCTTTATTCTTTTTTTCCGGTTTGTAAGGTGTCATTTCCGTGAATACGCCTTCACTTTTAAATCTACCTCTTACATCCTGGTAGACGAAGATATATCCTGAACGCATCAGAGAGGGGTTGGGTCCCAGTCTACCCGGGTAGATGTCTTTCCCATATGGCGCACAGGAATATGGAGTACGATCCATCAGAATAGGATGGGCAATGCCGGTATCCATCGGAATATAAACGGAGGTGAAGAGTTTGATGCCATCCCGCATGGGGATATAAACTTCCTGCTTTATGAAATTCGATCGAATATATGACTGGTTATCCTGTGCATGAACGCTCATCAGAATAAAAATGCAACCGATGTTCAGAATAGCGGCCCTTAATTTCACCTTGTTATTTTTCCAGTACAGGGAGAATGATGGATGAAGGATTCTTGGTGTCATGTATTATATTAATAATAGAAGATCTGAAATCGGTTTCCTGACATTGATAGATGTTGACGAATTGCTGTGGATTACGATCAACTAAAGGAAACCATGTGCTTTGTATCTGGATCACGAGTCGATGGCCTGCTTTGAAGGCATGGGAAATATCGGGTAGTTCAAAACGTACGCGTTCCGTTTTTCCGGGTGTGAATGCCTGTGGTTTTGAGAAGCTGTTACGGTATCTGCCGCGCATTACCTCGCCTCTAACCAGCATTTGATAGCCTCCCATGGGATATTGGCTTGATTCAGACCCTGGATTTTTGAAGTCTTCAGGAAATTCGTCGATGACTTTTACCACGAAATCGGCATCAGTGGTCGAAATGCTGACGAGCAGGTCGGCCACTACTGTTCCGGCGAGGATCATATCTTTCTCTAATGGCTCACCACGGAAGGTAAGTACGTCCGGGCGACGTGAAGCGAATCTCTGATCGTCCGTCATATAGGTACGAGTGCGGTTCATATGAACATCCTGTGTATATGGTACGGGATGAGCCGGATCACTGACATAGCTGCTCAAGGATGTGGTTGCGGATGGTTTGATCCAACTAAGAGAACCGTCTGGTTTCAGATAGATCGCCTGTTCTTTCATGGATTTTGGAGGCCATTGATCATATGTTCTCCATTCATTCTGACCGGACAGGAATATAGTTGCTTCTGCCGATGGAGCCTGGCCTTTATCTTTCAGGTAGTAATTAAAGAAAGGCACCTCCAGATTATTTTGATACCATTCCGATGTTTTAGAGCCAAATTTGACATTGCCCATGGAAGAGCCTGGGTCGCGACCGCCCCATTGGCCGTGTGACCATGGCCCCATGACCAAGTGGATGTACTGGTTCGATGGATTCTTTTTTTCCATCGCTCCATATAATCGCCAGGCACCGAAACAATCCTCTGCATCAAATAGACCGCCCACTACCATGATGGCAGGCTTGATGCCACTCACCCATTCTCTCACATTTCGTACTCTCCACCATTCATCATAATCAGGATGTGCATAAAGGTCTTTCCAAAATGCGATGGAATCACCTGCCAGTTCTGCCAGTTTTTTCAGGGAGGGTCTATTGAGGAAGTACTGGTAGTTGTCGACCCCGTTCACATCGTAGCCTCCTTTATATTCTACGATTGGGAGTGGCCTGGGTATGCCGAATTTAGTATAGAAAGAAAATGCATCCAACATCATGAATGCGCCGTTATGATGAAAGTCATCCCCATGGAACCAATCCGTTACTGGAGCTTGGGGGCTGACGGCTTTCAAAGAAGGATGCCCACAAAGAGCGGCCATGCTAGCATAAAATCCTGGATAGGAGATGCCGGTAATGCCGACCCTGCCGTTGTTGCCGGAGATGTTCTTCAACAACCAATCTATCGTGTCATAGGTGTCACTCGATTCATCGATGTCTTTGTTGTTTTTTTTGTCCGGGATGAAGGGTCTGACGTCCATGAAATCTCCTTCGCTCATGTAGCGTCCTCTGACATCCTGATAAACCATGATATATTGCTCCCGGAGGTAATTGCGTTGGTAGCTATCCCAGTAATTCCTGTATTTATCCATGCCATAAGGAGAGCAGGAATAAGTAGTTCTGGTCATCAGGAATGGATGTTTTTCTGTAGTATCCTTCGGCACATAGATGGCCGTGAATAGCTTAATGCCATCCCGCATCGGGATCATTCGTTCTATCTTGATGTAATTATCGCGGAACCATGCGGAGTCGAGGGAGTTCTGTGCGGAGAGGGCTGAAGTATAAAGCAAGGAGCAAATCAGGATGACATACTTTTTCATGCAGCAGTTTTAGGGTGCTAAAAGTATGATTTTCCTTGAGATAGGAAGAGGGAGTCTCTCAGGATGCCGGGATATGGGTACCGTGTCCCTGATTGTGGGCGTGGTTTTCCGTCATTCCACTTTCGAGATCTTGAGCATATTCGTCGGAAGGTGTTGCTGTACGGGGATGCTACCGGTATTGACTACCACGCTGCCCACCTGAAGGTATTCCCTTTCCTTGAGGATCCTGATCTGGTCGCCGACGATATCGTCGATGCTTTCTTCTTCGTCATAATAAAAGGCGCGCACTCCCCAACTGAGGCTGAGTTGTGCCACCAGGGATTTTTCCTTGGTGAAGATGTACAAAGGGGATTTTGGACGATAGCTGCTCAACATGAAAGCCGTGTATCCGCTTTGAGTCATTCCTATGAGGGCATCCGCATTCGTGGCTTCTGCCAGTTTGCATGCATTATAGCAAACCGCATCACTGAGGAATGTTGGTGAGTGTGGTTGGGGTTTAAGATCTTCTTCACGATCGTAGTTGTAGTGGTTGTGCTCCACTTCGAGGATGATCTTTTTCATGGTTGCGACGACCAGTGCCGGGTGCATGCCCGTGGCGGTTTCACCGCTGAGCATCACCGCATCCGCACCTTCAAGAACGGCATTCGCAACGTCCGTGCTCTCACTTCTATTCGGTTTGACCCTGTCGATCATGGATTCCATCATCTGAGTCGCCACGATGACCGGTTTTGCCCGATGAAGGCACTTGCGTATGATCTGTTTTTGAATGAGGGGGACTTTCTCCACGGGCATCTCCACGCCGAGATCACCTCTGGCGATCATGATGCCATCGGATTCCAGGATGATCTCCCGGATATTGGTCACCGCCTCGGGTTTCTCGATCTTGGCGATCACCTTGGTCTTGCTGTTCTTCTCCTCGAGTTTGCCTTTGATGACCACGATGTCCTTCACACTGCGAACAAAAGAAAGTGCAACCCACTCCAGTTTATGTTCTATGATGAATTCCAGGTCGATCAGGTCTTTTTCGGTCAGGCAGGGGAGGGAGATCTTGGTATCGGGAAGATTGATGCCTTTTTTCGATGACAGAATGCCGCCGAGCGTCACCTGTACCTTGACGTCCCCATTCTTCAGGATATCCACCACTTTGACCTCGATCTTGCCGTCATCGATCATGATGATGTTGCCGACCTTTACGTCTCCTGCAAGGTCGGGGTAAGACACATATATTTTTTCCAATGTGCCTACACATTTCTCATTCGTGAAAGTGAGGATGTCGCCTTCTTTGACGGGTAGTGAATTGTTTTCGATCTCGCCAACACGCAGTTTAGGGCCCTGCAAGTCGCCGAGTATGGCAATGGTGTAAGGTTCGTTTTGGTTGATATCTCTTATATGTTGTATGATCTTCGTTTTGTCCTCGTGGGAGCCGTGTGAGAAATTGAGTCTAAAGACATTCACGCCTGCTTTTACCAATGCCAATAATTTATCATAAGTATCGCAGGCTGGGCCCACGGTAGCGACAATCTTGGTTCGATGGTCGTTGTGTGCATGGCCGGCCTGGTTGTCCATTTCCGTATGGAAGTACTTGGTGATGTTCTTGCTCATCTGGCAGCTGCTTTTTTACGAGTGAATGTTTTCGGTCAAGGTGTTTTCTGGTTCTATGCAGTCCTGCATCAACTGGCGAGGATCTTGACGATCTTCATCCATTCGTCGCTGATCTTCTGTTTGGCTTTGACGGCTTTATCGAGAGGCGTGAAATGCATGCGATTGTTCATGATGCCCACCATCACATTGTGACGGCCTTCGATCAGGCATTCTACGGAGGAGTATCCCATGCGGCTGGCGATGAGCCTGTCCAGACAACTGGGTGCACCGCCTCGCTGTATATGCCCCAATATGGCCACCCGGATATCAGCTGTTGGGAGTCGGCTCCTCATCAATTTGGCCACTTCGTCGGCTCCACCGAAATCGTCACCCTCGGCAACGACGACGAGGTTGACCAGTTTCTTTCTTTTTTCCTTCTCTTCCAGTCCGTGAACGAGTTCCTCCATGTCCGTCTTGCGTTCGGGGATCAGGATATTCTCCGCTCCGGTGGCTATTCCACTATGGAGTGCAATGAAACCCGCGTCGCGGCCCATCACTTCGATGATGAAAAGTCTGTCGTGCGCATCAGCCGTGTCCCTGATCTTGTCGATCGCATTTACTGCCGTATTAGCGGCGGTATCGAAGCCTATCGTGAAATCTGTCCCGGCGATATCCTTATCTATGGTACCGGGTATCCCGATGCAGGGAATGTCGAATTCATTTGAGAAAATCTGTGCGCCCCGGAAAGAACCATCACCTCCGATCACGACCAGGCCATTGATGCCTTTTTTGCGCAGGTTGTCATATGCTTTCTTCCTGCCTTCCGGTTCGTAGAATTCCTTGCAGCGTGCCGTCTTGAGGATGGTCCCGCCACGTTGAATGATATTCGCGACGCTACGGGAATCCATTTTATGTATGTCATCGTCTATGGTGCCCGCATATCCTCTCATGATCCCGTAAACTTCCAGACCATGATAAAGGCCGGTACGCACCACAGCCCTGATTGCGGCGTTCATTCCGGGGGCATCTCCCCCCGATGTCAGTACGCCAATCTTGGTGACTTTCTTGACTTTTTCCATTGTTGGCTATTGGTCCGACAATAATTGCCCGGTCAAGAGGGCACATTGTCAATAAATAGGGTTTTTTATTAAGAAGTGTCAAATTTACGCAATTCTCCCCATACTGCAGGTGAAGATAAGATGGATTTCAGATATATGCGTCCTCTAAAGACCGATTTGGGCTACTTGTCTTTAATTTAGCAGATAGATATTTTTTTATGAACTCACGGATCCTCATCACTGGCGTCAATGGCCTTCTCGGGCAGTATCTGGCCGCCGAATTGGCGGACACGGATTCTGTGGTTCTGGCTACGGGAAAGGGAGAAAAGCGTTTCCGCATGCCTGTTAGGCATGGGTTCACTTATGCAACCCTGGATATCACGCATGGCGTAGAAGTAGATAATTTGGTCAGTTCTTTCCATCCGGATATCATCATCCACGGGGCAGCCCTGACCGCACCCGATCAATGCGAATTGGATAAGGTTCGTTGCTGGGACATCAATGTCAATGCAACGAGATTTCTGATCAGTGCAGCGGAAAAGTGCGGTGCATTCTTCATTCATGTTTCTACCGATTTCATCTTCGATGGTCAAAATGGACCATACCAGGAGGAGGATCTCCCTGGACCTGTGAACTATTATGGCTCCAGCAAATGGGCTGCTGAGCGTGCAGTCATTGGTTCAAGTCTGGATTGGGCCATAGTCAGAACAGTACTTGTTTACGGGAATACCTTCGGAGGAACACGGAATCACCTGATCAGTTGGGTTATTGAAAAATTAGGAAAGGGAGAAAATATAAAGGTCGTGAACGATCAGTTAAGAACACCAACCTATGCCGCGGATCTAGCGATGGGAATTCTTCTTGTGGCGGACAAAAAAGCGAAAGGTATTTTTCATATCTCCGGGAGGGAGCAGATGACCCCGTACGATATGGCATTGGCAACTTGTGAAATATTGAAGCTCGACCATACCCTAATGGAAAAGGTGGACGCATCATCCTTTACACAACCGGCTCTGCGTCCATCGAGAACCGGATTCTTGATTGAAAAGGCTGAGAAAGAATTGGGCTTTTCACCTGTGTCCTTCAGGGAGGGATTGGCCAGAATGCTGGCCGGCAAAGACCTTTGAACAAAACCATCGATATATCTTCCTTATTGAGGTCACTGTTGAAGGACCTGGACAAACATATTTCTGCCTTTGAGAAGAAAAAGGGTCGTGGTTCCTTACATCATTTCCGGGTTTCGGGCAAAGAGACCCTGACTCTGCTTCGATTCCTTCGCGAGAATAAGCGGTCAAAAGGGTTGAGGGATTTTGAACGGGATTTGAAAAGATTCTTCAAAAAAGCTGGCGAACTCCGTGAAGCCCAGTTGCACTTGAAATGGTTGCACAGGCATCGTAAACCAGGAGTCATCAAACATAGTCGGCTGGAGAATATCACGGGAAAGCTTACCCGTAAAATAATAAAAGAGATCCCCGAACTGAAAAAAAGCATTGATCGGACCGGGAAAAAACAAAGTGATAAATTATCCGCATTTCCAACAAAGGATGTAAGGGCTTATCAGGAAGCTATAATGCGAGATCTTTTGATCAGTCTGGATGCCGGAATTCTTCCCGGCAGATGGCATGCCGCGCGCAAGAACATTAAATCGATTCAGCATATTGGTGGATGGCCGCTTGCGTTTCAGGCCAGAGGCCAAGTTCACGATCGATTGGTCAATCAGTTAGATGAATTTCAATCTCATGTTGGATACTGGCACGACATAGGGGAAACGATCGCTTGGATTTCAGCTCAAAAAACAAAGTCTATGGGGCATGCATCCCTGCAGCAGGAATGTGAAGGCGCACTTATCCGGTTGGAAAAAGAATATGTGGAATCCTATGAGTTCGTCCAGGCCAAGTTGAAATTGCTGACAAATACGGCAAAGGTTTTACTGAAACGGGATGTTCGTAAAATATTGGACTGAGGCTTTAGGAAAAACGTTTCTTGCCCAACTCTCCATTTTTCTCGGGCAGAAAGACCTCTGCCATCATGCATCGTGCACTGCCCCCTCCATTGGTTTCGATCGTATCCAATGGGGAATGCAGGATAGGCTGGTAAGTGGTCAATGCGTCGATCTGATCAGGGTACAGTGATTGGTAAGCCTGTGTGGACATGACCAGGTATTTTCCTCCTTTGGTATTCTGCACTTGCAGCATGTTGCCTGCAAAGTGATTCATCTGTTGGTGATTTATGGTGATGATCCTCTTGCCATTGGCTTTTATGGAATTCTCCAAAACCTTGCGCTGTTCAGGATTCCTGACCGAGTCCAGACAGACGACAACATATCTATCCGCCACGCACATCATCACGTTCGTATGATAAATGGCTTGACCTTTTTCATCAACTGAATCGAAGCAAACAGCACTGTAGTTCAGGCTTGTACAGAAATCGTGGAGAACCGTCACATCAGTTCTGGGTGAGAGGCAGGCATAGGCTATCTGATTCTCCCGGTCAAGGACCATGCTGCCAGTACCCTCCAAGAACTTATCCTGAGATTCATATGGACTGAGGTCGATCGTTCTGTTTATCTGGAATTGAGTTCTTATTTTTTCCAAGACTTCCGGTTTCCTTTCTTTCCTTCTGTTGGGAGCATACATGGGGTAAAGACAAATTGTACCGTCTGTATGAAAGGATATCCAATTATTTGGGAAGATTGAATCTGGCGTCAGGTGGTCAAGGACATCATCGATCACGGTGACATCGATCCCATTTGACACGAGCATGTTTACAAAAGCATTGAATTCACCGAGTGCTTTCGTCTGTGTTCCAGGATCCTTGGCATCTACCTGGAATGCATTGTTCACGGCCGTCTCTACGTTGAAGCTGAAGCCCACGGGACGGATCATTAACAGATGGGATGTTGTTTGCATGGCTAAAAAATTGAATTCAAAATCTGGAGATCCGAATCCCGATCAGCTGCTATCATCGTGCTATGCTGAATTCGAAGTTCATGGATCGATCTAAATCTCATCCCTGAGCAGCGGCATGCTCATGCAATGGAAGCCCCCCCTTGCACGGGACAGTTCCGCTGAAGGCATGAGGATGAGCGTGTCCCTTATCTTTTCCGGGTCTGTCTGTCCAGACTCCAATTGTTCTACCAGGTCTTCTGCTCGGATGATATGGAAGCCGTTCTGTCGGAATGCCTCAACAGTCTTATCGTTGCGGTCATATCCCAGTACGACTCCTTCCTTTAATGCAAGCAAGTTGCAGGAGTCTGTCCATTGCTCTCTGGCATCAAAGGGAAACTCGTTGTTGCCAGAATAAATGAAACGGACCTTCTCCTTGGATTCCAGGTCATTTCGACTGATGTCTGACAACAGGTCTTCCAAATTGTCAAATTCAATGGGTGATTCGATGTTTTTTTTATTGAACTGTATGATCTTCAGTTTTTCCTCTTTCTTCTTTTCCAGCAGGATGCGTTGGACGGGATCCGCATCTTCGTGTTTCATGGCTTTTCTGGAGAAGTGGCCGAGCAACACCCAACAATTTCTCTTGATCTGCGTAAAGATGGTATCTATGTGCATATAGTCCCTCTTTTTGGGGATCTTCACGATGGTCACCTTCCTGACTATGTTCCTGTCAAAAAGTATGTTGATCGCCTGATGGGCCGCTTCCATGCTTGTTCGTTCACTGACACCGATGAGTACGTGGTCCTTGCTTACGACCATGACATCGCCACCTTCCAGGGTCACTTTTTTATCCTCTCCCTCTTTGGGCATGAGGAAATACTGGAATGCTTCGGGGATCTCGATGATCTTCTTTTTGTATGATCTGAAAAAGGGATGATTGAAGAAAATGTATTTCATCAGTAAAGCCTCACGTGTCCGTGCTTTCTTCGCCGGTTTGTTCAGGAGGATATGATCGTTGATGACGATGCCTATGTCCCTGGTGAAGATGAAGTTGGGAAGGGGAGGAAAGATCATGTTGTCGTCATCAATGCTTCCTGTGATGAAGATCTTGGCCAGCCTGATCGGATCGGCTTTGTAAAGCTTCATCTCCATTTCGTGGGAGCAGGCTTCTATAGCGCAAACTGATGAAACAAGACGGATCTTTATTTTTTCATCGGCAAGGATATCAGCTAGCAACCATTGAAGTTCGATGACCTTGTCCGATCGGAAGAAATTCGGATGACCTGGTTTGTAGAAATTCCTTTTGTTTTTGATATCGTCGATCGATTTCAGCCTTCCCTTTATTTTGCCGGGGTCCAGAAAATATAGTAGGATTTTAGTGTAGAAATCATATTCCTCCCTGCGAATGGTGTCCAAATGAACAATATCCTCAAAAAGCCAGTCCTGCGCTTTGGAGGGAACAACTTTACCCAGGCCGCTGTCCGGGCTATGAACGAGTAACCTTCGTAAGGTTCCGATCTCGGATGTCACCTGGATTTTGCCTGATGGTGTATTGGCCATATGGAATATACTTGAATGCGATGGAAGCTGGGATCAGAAGTAGTGTGAATCCGGACTGGTTTGGAATGGTCAACTTATTCCGGGATGTAATAGTTCACCGGCAGTATTTGTACGGCGAAAGAAACGGTGCGTGTTTTATGTAGATGCCTTTGCATGATCTGCATTCCCTGTAAAGTTAGGTGTTTGTTCAATATGGAATAAGAAAGAGGTCTTTTTGCATATTTATGGGATTGGGTATCCCGGAAAACACCTCACGATCCGAGATCATGGAATAAAAAAAACCGGAATATGCCCGGTTTGAGATGAATTGGTGAACTGTTAATTGTGTGGCCCGCCGGGTGCATCTATTCTGATCATCATTCGTCCGTCCCGGCCCTGCATATCCTTCATCGATTTGAGCTCAAATCCTTTGGGGACTTCGAAAGTTTTATCATCAATCGGTGTGTCCAACTGAACTTTTGTTACCACCATGTGCATTTTCATGCCATTGTTTCGGGACATGGAGTATTCCATGGGATGCCCTTCGATCTTGTCGAGGCCATTCATTCCTCCCATCATGGGGCCTCCCATGAATCCTCCTCTAGGACCACTACTACCGGGGGCATTGACCAATTTGAATTCAGGAGAATACCAAACTGTCGATTCGTTCGTGTTCCCTTGTCTATCCTTGGTTTTGATGATGGCCTTTTTACAGGAGTAGCCCGCGATTTTTTTGGACTCTTCCGTATAGACGATCTCCGGTGCAGCTGGTTGGGCTATCGGAAGCCCCATCTTTTGAAGGGAGTCTCTGCGGGCATTCCGGATGGAATCCATCCTCCCCTTCATTGCTGCTTCGTCCTCTTCAGTAGAATAGAATCCGGATTTTTTGCCCATGGCTTCTATCAAAGTTGTCGTTTTCCTTTCCTTACGGTCGGTTATGATGGTATTATTGCCGAAATCACTAGTGCTTTCCAATTTCGTCCTGTCTTCAGTATAATATAAGGTGGAGGTGGATTCCATCCCCCCTGGTCCGCCCATCATCATGATCCTGTCCCCTTCAGCTCCGGGGCCTCCGGCCGGATTATCCGGGAATGTTATCTCGGTCTGCATTTTGATGATCGCGCTTTTCACGACCCTGGGTTGGCTCATGGTCAAGGAGGCTGAGGCCAGCGCAATCAGAGGAAGTATGAGTTTCTTTTTCATGATTGGGAATGGGTTGATGGGTAGAGGCTTTTGACTACACCAACGATTGGATGCTCGGGCAAAGGTAAACTTGCGGTGATTCATTACTTTAACAGGGTTAAAATCGACTCTCCAGAAACGGGGAAGGTATTACTATCCCTTTTAAGTGATTTTTTTCGGTCATGAGTGTGTTCTCCTGATCATTCCCTAATTTGTCTTAGAAATCATTCATATGAAAAAAATCATACTGCTTTTGCTAGTTGGGCTTCCGGTTTGGGTTATGTGTCAAACCGGCAATTTGTCCATTATTCCTCAGCCCGTTCAGGTAAAAATGGGGGAGGGTTCCTTTGAGCTTAATCCTGCTGCTTCCATCACCATTTCAGGGGTCGATGCAGAATCGCGAAAAGTGGCAGATATGCTGGCCGCAGAGTTGGGCCGGGCCACGGGCTACAGCTTGACGGTAAGGACGGGTGGCATGATGCCCCGAAATACCGGCAATATTCTCTTGTCGCTGAACAAATCCACGGATGCGTCAATAGGTAATGAAGGATATACTCTTAAGGTCACTGATGCGACGGTGATCATCACTGCGAACAAGCCGGCAGGTCTCTTTTATGGGTCTCAGACATTTTTACAAATGTTACCCAAGGATATCGAGTCAAATACTAAAATTGAAAATGTTAGTTGGAAGGTGCCGGTCCTAGACATCCTGGATTATCCCCGTTTCGGATGGCGAGGGATGATGTTCGATGTGTCGCGCCATTTCTTCACGAAAGAGGAAGTGAAACGATTTATCGATGACATGGTTAAATACAAATACAACTTGCTTCATTTCCACCTGACAGATGACGAAGGATGGAGGATCGAGATCAAATCGTATCCGAATTTGACCAAAGTGGGTGCCTGGAATGTGAAAAAAGTGGGAACCTTCGGGAATTTCACTCCGCCCACAGAGGATGAGCCACGTGATTATGGCGGATTTTATACTCAGGAAGACCTCAAGGAACTTGTTCAATATGCGAAAGACAGGTTTGTGGACATCCTTCCTGAAGTGGATGTACCTGGCCACAGTCTGGCAACCATCACTTCCTACCCTGAATTGTCCTGCACTCCCGGGGCTGAGAAATACAAAGTACGTTCCGGTGAGAAGATCATGAATTGGTCCGCTGGAGGTTTTTCAGCACTTTATGACAATACGTTGTGCCCGGCGAATGAGAAGGTCTACACTTTTCTTGACAAAGTCTTCACTGAGCTGGCACAGATCTTTCCTTTTCCGTACATCCATATGGGTGGCGATGAATGTGCCAAGAATTTCTGGGAGAAGAATCCTCAGGTCCTCGAGCTCATGAAAAAAGAGAAACTTAAGGATGTTCACGAAGTCCAAAGTTATTTCGTAAAACGCGTTGAGAAGATTGTCAATGCAAAGGGTAGGAAGTTGATCGGTTGGGATGAGATTTTGGAAGGAGGCCTTGCACCTAATGCGGCAGTCATGAGTTGGAGAGGGATGAAGGGTGGAATCGAAGCGGCCAAGCAGGGACATGAAGTGGTGATGACTCCTACCACTTTCTGTTATATAGATTTCATGCAGGCGGATCGCGCGATCGAACCTCCGGTTTACTCGACATTGAGACTCAGCAAATCCTATGCTTTTGAACCGGTACCGGATGGCGTTGATCCCAAGCTTATAAAAGGTGGACAGGCCAATTTATGGACAGAGCAGATCTACAATACACGTCACCTGCAGTACATGGTATGGCCACGTGGCATGGCCACCGCTGAAGTCCTCTGGTCACCGAAGACTACTCGAAACTGGACTGACTTCACACGTCGGGTGGAGAATCATTTCACTCGTTTCGATGCCGCGGGCAAGAAGTACGCTCCAAGCATGTTCGATCCCATCATCAAGGCCAGGAAAGCAGATAATGGTTCAATCGTTGTTGAAGCAGAAAATGAACTGGAGGGGCTGGATACTTATTATAGTTTTGACAATTCTTTCCCGGATCAATATTATCAGAAATTAAATGGTCCCCTCACCGTTCCTACGGATGCGGCAGCTTTACGCGTCATTAACTATCGAAATGGCAAGGCCGTGGGAAGGATGATCACGATCCCGATCGTGGACCTAAAGAAAAGGGCTGGAATCCTTAAGATGGACGCGGAAGATTAAGACTTGCAGGAAGAGTTCATCTGATTTTGTTTTTTGTCGGTTGTTCGGTCAGGTTTTCAGATGCAGGAATAAGCCTGCCTGATAAAGCTGAATGGGCAGCCGATATTTTTTGGCTGTGAGAGATGATTTTTAATGCATTCTCCCCAACACCCTCCAAGAGTCCACCCTCCAAGGGTCCGAAGGATTTTTTACATTTTTTTAGAGACCCTCCAAGGGTGGACTCTTGGAGGGTTAGTCGTTGTTGGAAGGGGGAGGCAGCAAGTATTGCTTTCAGCCAATATTAAAAAGCTCAATAATTATAAATTCAATAATCGTCCACCCGGTAATGAATGCCCGCTTTTTTGCGGATCGCATCCAGGGTATCCATTAATTGCAAGCTATCGGCATGGGACATTACCGGACTCTCGATCAGGCCTTTTTCCAGACAGTCCTGTACATGTCTAATCTGGTATTGATAACCCCATCCAGCTTCGCGATCGTGGGGGATGATCTGCCTGGTTCCGATATGACCGGGATAAAATTCAATAGTCGTAGCGGGTTCATAAAATCGCGTCCCCAGTCGGATCCTGCCACTAGTACCGCTGATGTCCGCCTCCGTGGAAAGATTAGATGAAAACGATGAAAAAAGTTGCGCTATGGCTCCGTTCTGGTAAGTGAAGGTCACTGCGCATTGTTCATCAATGCCCGTGTGTGCAGGTGTCATGGTGGCTTCAATGCCATCCGGCTTGCCTAATACTGAAAGTGCAAGAAAAACATTGTAAATGCCTATATCAAGCATAGACCCACCGCCTAATTCAGGGTTGAAGATCCTATCTGCCAAAGGTTCGGTGGGGCGAAAGCCGAAATTCACAAACAGACTCTTTATTTCGCCCAGTTCTCCTTTGTGAATCTTGGCCATTACCAATTGGTAATGAGGCAGGAATTTGGTCCAGAAGGCTTCCATCAGGAAACAATTTTTCGCTATTGCGGTATCCACCATTTCACGAGCCTGATGGCCATTGATAGCAAATGCTTTTTCACAAAGCACGGCTTTCCCCTGATTCAAACAAAGCAGGGTATGTTCGTGGTGGTGTGAATGTGGGGAGGCAATGTAGATGACGTCCACATCACTGTGTTGGGCCAGATCCAGATAATTGTCCAAGGCATGAACAGCACCATGTGATTTTGCAAATTTCCGGGCGTTTTCACCATTGCGTGATGCTACTGCGCTTAACTCAGCACCATCTACAAGTTTCAGGTCTTCAGCGAATTTAGCTGCGATCTTGCCGCATCCCAAAATTCCCCAGCGGATCTTTCCCATATTGACTTATTTATTGTGGTGATATGGCAAATATGTATCGTTTGGCGCTACATAAAACCATTATGAGTTCATTCCCGGGTATCCGCTTTTGGGGTTGTTTATCACTCAGGTTGTCTGTTTTTCAGCGCGATTTTTCAGGTTTCAATCATCAGGAACCGTGTAGGGATCTTGAAGATTTGATCTGGAAATATTACCGTTCCGAGAGAAAGATACGGATTTGGCTCAAGTTCATCGATCGCCGGACTGGGATTTGCTTGATCTTTCCGAGATGGACAGGCAGGCAGAAGAAGTGCTCTTTTATTCAATAAACCTGTGTTTTAACCCGTATTCAGTGTTTTTTAACCCACCTGCTTGGTGATAATCCACTAGTTCAAAGGGCTATTTACCCTGATTTTTGTTCCGTAATAGGGTGAATGAATCAAAAAACCAAGCTTACTCAAGTTCAGAACATATTGAAAGTCAAAAATATGTTCACCCGTCAGGAGTTTTATACACTGGGCTTTATCATTCCAGGGCCATGCAATTGTAGGTATGCTGATTCCATTAAAGGAATATATTTTCTTTTACAATGGAATGGGTCGCATCCGATCGATTACACCCAATGTGATTGCAGTGAAGGATGTTCCTGTATGATCGAGTTCGAATTTGTACTTGATTCCGAGGGTCAGCGCATTCCTTTGACTAAGTGAATTGTCCAGGATCCTTACGCTGTTTCACAGACCGGCACCAATATAACTTCCTATCCTCTTTTTATTCATAACGCATTCCAATTCCTCTCCTTTTAAACAAAGTGTTAAAAATACGAATCCGTAATTAATTGATTATGTGGATATTTTGAGTGTTATCAAATTTGGTTTTCCCATACTGATAGGTGTACCTTAAGTCAAATTCACGTATCATGTACCACTTCTCAGATTTGCCCGATGGGGTAGATGCCGACATTCCTATTTTTCTTGCAACCGGAAAGGTCGACCAAATGCTGATGGATTTTAGATCCAGCGATGCTCGCCATCCACTGAATCCATTCCCGGACTCTCCTAAAGAAATTGAATCCACAGATTCAGTTGAAAGCCCAAGACATTCATCTTTGACTTGGTGGACTTATTGATTAATCCTTTGTAGTTATCCTTGCCCGGCATTCATAGGTTCTGCTTTTGGGATCTCAAGATTTCTGGAAATCTTACTTCTGCTTTTCCCAAACTGCTCTCTTTTGTGTTATAATGGTTTGACTTTTGGAGACAATTCCCTTGATATCGTCCTCATTTATTTTCAATAAATTTCTTCACTTGACTTAAATTAAAATTCCAATCCGAAAGGGTAGGTAAGTTTATTCCTGATTTTCCCCATTATGTGAATAAACTGTTTCGTCTGAAATGCACGTCCGATGCGGGTTACATTCTATTCGATCGGTTGTGTATAAGTTCTTCATAATTCTGGCCTTGTCATTGAACAGTTCCCCTATTTTACAGAGAGCGTTAACCTATTTTTGCCTTCTTCACCTAAACTGTAGCACGTGCGATTAAAGAGCTTAGAAATCAAGGGGTTCAAGAGTTTTGCGGATAAGACTACGATCAATTTCGATGAAGGTATCACCGGGATCATTGGCCCCAATGGTTGCGGAAAGAGCAATATCGTTGATTCCATACGCTGGGTCATCGGTGAACATAAGATCAGCAACCTGCGTAGTGAGAACCTGGAAAGCCTTGTTTTCAACGGTTCACGTTCGCGCAGTGCGTCTGGACTGGCAGAGGTCAGCTTGACCTTTGAGAACACCCGAAATCTGCTCCCCACAGAATTCAATACCGTGACGGTAACTCGTAAATTCTACAAAAGCGGTGAAAGTGAATACCGGCTCAATGATGTACAATGCCGGTTGAAGGACATCCACAATCTTTTTTTGGATACTGGCGTCAGCACCGATAGCTATGCCATCATAGAACTGGGCATGGTGGATGACATCATCAAGGATAAAGACAATTCCAGGCGACGGATGCTCGAACAAGCCGCCGGCATCTCCATATACAAGACACGGAAAAAGGAGGCAAAACTCAAGCTGGATGCAACCGAACAGGACCTGGCCCGGATCGAGGACCTGCTTTTTGAGATCAACAACCAACTTAAAATGTTGGAAAGCCAGGCCAAAAAAGCAGAGAAGTTCTTTGAGATCAAAAAAGAATACAAGGCCTCCAGCATAGAACTGGCGAAAGCAGCGCTCGAAGGCTTCAACATCACATATAAAGACCTGAGTGAACAGCAGCAAACGGAGATCGACCGGAAATTTGCCTTGGAAGCCCAGATAGCTCAGGATGAAGCTGAACTGGAACAGGAAAAGCTTGGCTTCGTCGAAAAGGAGCGGGCCTTGCAGGAAATGCAACACGCCTTCAATGAATTGGTGCATAAACTACGCTCTAGGGAGAACGATAAGAACCTATCCAGTCAACGCCTGCAATACCTGCAGGAAAGGGAGACCGCATTGCGTGATTTCCTTATTAAAGCAGAAGGTCAACTGCATGGGATCGAGGATAGCATAAATTTCACTCGTCAACAGATCGGGGAGGAAACGGTAAAGTTCGAGGAACTCCAATCCCGGATGCAAGAGTTGAACTCGACCGTGGTTGAGAAGCGCAGGACCTTTGATGAAAAGCGTTCCGCGATCGACGGTCTCCGTCGAGACAACCAATCCCTGCAAAGGCAACAGTTCGAGGCCGAAAAACAAGTTGCCATTGGTGATACGACCCAACAGAACCTTCAGCGTGCCATCAGTCAGTTGAAAGACGAACAGGAGACGCGCCGCATCCAAACGGAGCAACTTTCCAGTGAACAAGGCAGGAAAGAACTGGAAATGGAAGAGAAGAGAACTGACCTCCGGCAACTCGAGGAGCAACATGCCATGACCAAAGAGCAGATCCTTCAGACACAATCCATGCTCGAGGAACTCCGCAGTAAACTGGCAGACGAAAATCGGAAATTGGACTCCCGCCGTAATGAACACGACCTGCTCAAGAGCCTGATCGATTCCATGGAAGGCTATCCCGAAAGTGTCAAATTCCTCCATAATAACCCGCATTGGAATCATACCGCTCCCATACTTTCAGACATCATCTATGTTAAAGAGGAATACCGGGCCGCAGTTGAAAACGTACTGGAGCCATTCCTCAATTATTATGTGGTAAACGATCTTCAGGAAGGTCTACAGGCCGTACATCTGCTGGACGCGAACCAGAAGGGTAAGGCCAATTTCTTCATGCTGGACAAATTGAACGCCAATCGATCGGAAGGCGAACCTCATGAGTTGCAAGGCGCTTTCCCTGCCCTTCAAGTTGTTGAATTCGATCCCAAATATTCCAGTCTGGTCAATTATTTGCTGGGTCATGTCTTCATTGCCGAGGATGAATCGGTATTGGCACATGCCAATGGTCATGTGGTCCTGGAAAAGCATGGGAAATATGTAAAAGGAAAGTATGCATTGACCGGAGGGAGCGTGGGTCTGTTTGAAGGCAAGAAGATCGGAAGGGCCAAGAACCTGGAAAAACTCCAGGCCGATATTGCCAAGCAGGAAATTGTGGTCAATGAATATAAATCAACCATACAGGCCCGCCACAATGAAGTGATCGGTTTTAATGAACAATTGAAGGAGCATGCCATAAGGGAGACACGTGAGGTCATCAGCAACCTGACCAATCAACTTTTTGCGCTGAAGAATAAACAGGAAAGTCTTCAGCAGGCTGAAGCCAGCGCAGTGCACAGACTGGGCAATCTCGAATCACAGCTTCAGGAAAGCCATAATTCCATTTCCGTCGTTCGGGAAGCCTTGGAAAAATTCAACAGCCAGTTGTCAGCACTTTCCATACATCTGGAAGCGGTGGAACTGGAATACAATGCCGCAGAACAGGAATACGGCTTTGCCAATGCGGCTTTCAATGAAGCCAATTTGCAACTTACCCGTCAGCAAAGTAAAGTGGCCGGACTCAATCAGGAAGCCGATTTCAAAACCAATCAACTGAACGACCTGCAGGTTCAGATCACCAGCAGCCGATCCCAGCTGGATGAATCAACGGCCCAGATTCAAGTAACCGGATCGGGTCTGGAGGCTATTGAACAGGAGCTAGTTGGTATGCTACAATTCAAAGAGACGGAGGAAAAGAAATTGAATGAAGCCGATCAGGCTTACTATAACCTGCGAAACCGCCTTAACGAAGCGGAAAGCGAACTCAGGCACAAGATCAAGGACAAGGAACAGGTGGATACATTGCTTAATGCGATCAAGGATAAGGTGAATGAGTTGCGACTGCAATTGGCCGGAATAAAAGAGCGACTTAGCGTTGAGTTCCGCGTCGACATCGACCAGATCATCGACCAACCCAGGTTGACCGAAGATGCACAGGAAGATCTGCAAGCCGCCTGTGACCGGATGAAGAAGCGACTGGAGAACATGGGGGAGGTGAATCCGACGGCCATAGAGGCCTTCACGGAAATGAAAAAGCGTTACGATTTCATTCTGGAACAGAAAAACGATCTGGTGACTGCAAAGGATAGCTTGATGCAGACCATTCAGGAAGTGGAGGCGACCGCCAATCAGAAATTCCTTGAAACCTTCAATCGGGTTCGTGAGAATTTTCAAAAGGTGTTCAAGGCGTTATTCACTGAAGAGGATACGGCGGATGTGATCATGGAGGATCCGGAGAATCTTTCAGAAACAGGTATAGACATCGTTGCCAAGCCCAAAGGCAAGCGACCTTCTTCGATCACCCAACTTAGCGGCGGTGAAAAAACATTGACGGCAACTGCACTGCTTTTTGCCATTTACCTGATCAAGCCAGCGCCTTTCTGCATATTGGATGAGGTGGACGCCCCGCTTGATGATGCCAATGTGGGCAAGTTTACCAATATGATCCGTCAGTTCAGCAAAGAATCGCAATTCATCATCGTCACACATAATAAGATGACTATGTCAGCCGTGGATATCATCTATGGTGTGACCATGCAGGAAGCTGGTGTGAGCAAATTGGTCCCGGTGGATTTCCGGTCGTTGAACAATTGATCCATGAATGAACCGATAGGGAAGCCCGGAGTGATCCGGGCTTTTTTTTGGTCCCACACCAAACAAGTTACCTCACCCCTAACCCCCTCTCCACGGAGTGGAGAGGGGTGGCGCCGAGCGATAGCGAGGCGACGGGGTGAGGTAGCGCGAAAACATGGAGTGGCAGCCACCACAGTGTTTTTTCTCCTAACTTCCCACCATGCGTCTACTCTTCGTCCTCCTCTCGGGAATGCTGTACATCGCTTCGGCAAAATCGCAGTCATTGGTTCCGGATCAAATTGCCAAAAAGAACTTCAATCCTGCCACCCTCATGTGGTACAAGCAACCCGCATCGGCCTGGGTGGAGGCTTTGCCAGTAGGCAATGGTAGATTGGGCGCAATGGTTTATGGCAGGACGGATGAAGAGATCCTGCAATTCAATGAAGATACCTATTGGTCTGGAGGGCCATATTCAACCACGGTGAAAGGTGCATCGGCTCATTTGAAGGATGTGCAGGATGCCGTGTTCAAGGGGGATCTTCGACAGGCCAGCGACCTGTTCGGCAGGTATATGATGGGTTATCCGGTGGAGCAGATGAAATATCAGCCCATGGGTACCATCAACCTGTTCTACGCAGACACCACCGGCACGACTGATCAGATGCGCTGGCTGAGCCTTTCAACTGGAGTGGCGGGGTCTTCGTTCAAAAGGAAAGGTGTTCAATATGAAGAGACCGTGTTCGCGGCGCATGATGAACCGGGTGTGCTGATCCGGTTGAAGGCCGACCATGCCGGCAGCATCAGCTTCCATATGGAACTGCGCGGCGTGCGAAACCAGACCCATTCCAACTATGCCACCGACTATTTCCATATGGATGGCGATGGCCAGGATGGATTGGTATTGACGGGGAAGTCGGCCGATTATTTAGGTGTGAAGGGCGCTTTGAAGTACGAAGCCCGCCTCAAAGTGATGCCCGTGGGTGGAAAGATGTACGTCAAAGGACATGAACTGTTCGTGGAAGGCGCCGATGCGGTGACCATGGTGCTCATGGCCGCGACGAATTTTGTGAACTACAAGGATGTCAGCGGCGATGCTCATGCACGCGTCGAAGCCGCCTGGGAGATGTTGAAAGGCAGGTCCTTCGAAAGGATCTTAGCGGATCACCAGACCGGCCATGCTGCAATGTTTGATCGGGTGGATCTGAAACTAGGCGTAACCCAGGCCTCCTGGATGCCGACGAATGAACGCATGTCGGCCCTCGAAAAAGGGGAGGACCCCAGTCTTGCCGCACTTGCTTACCAGTTCGGGCGATATGTCTTGATGTGCTCCTCGCGCCCCGGCACGCAACCCGCCAACCTGCAGGGCATCTGGAATGCGGAAAGCAATCCTTCCTGGGACTCCAAGTACACCACCAATATCAACACGCAGATGAATTATTGGGCCGTGGAATCGGCCAACCTTTCTGAATGTTCCGAGCCGCTCTGGAAGATGATGAAGGAGATGCAGGACCAGGGCGGCGCCGTGGCGCGCGAACACTATGGCGCAAGGGGGTGGGTCCTTCACCAGAACACGGACATCTGGCGCGTGGCCGCGCCAATGGATGGTCCCACTTGGGGCACGTTCACCGTCGGTGGTGCCTGGCTGATGAACGAGTGCTGGGACCATTGGCAATACACGCGCGATACAGCTTTTCTGAAAGAATACTTCACCGTGCTGCAGGGCTCGGTCGATTTCTTCCTCGACTTCCTCGTACCGCACCCCAATGGCAAATGGATGGTGACGAACCCGTCTACCTCGCCGGAGAATTTCCCCGCCGCTCCCGGGAACGGCCGCTACTTCGACGAAACGACCGGCAGCTTCATCCCGGGCACGACCACCTGCGCGGGCTCGTCCATCGACATGGAGATCCTGCGCGACTTGTTCGGGATCTATGGGCAGGCTTCCACCATCCTGAACGCGGACCCTCAATTGCGACAGCGTGTTGCCGACCTTCGTTCCAAACTCGTGCCGCCGCAGGTGGGCAAGGACGGCGCGCTGCAGGAGTGGGCAGAGGATTGGGGTCAGTTGGAAAAAAACCACCGGCATTTCTCGCACCTATACGGTCTGTATCCTGGCAATAATTTCTCCCTGCGCCGCACACCCCAATTCATCGACCCCATCAAGGCTGTACTCGAACAGCGTGGCGATGGCGCTGCAGGCTGGTCCCGAGCCTGGAAGACCGCTCTTTGGGCCCGTCTGCATGACGGCGAGCGTGCAGAGAAGATCTTCAAGTTGTATGTGAAAGAACAAGCCTATCCTCAGTTCTTCGCGAAATGCTTCACGCCCATGCAGGTGGACGGTACCCTCGGCATGACGGCTGCCATCACGGAGATGCTGGTGCAGTCGCACGAAGGGTATATTGAATGGCTACCCGCGTTGCCAAAGGCATGGAAGGATGGAAAGGTTCAGGGCATCAGGGTGCGCGGTGGATTTGAACTGAATATGGAATGGAGAGACGGAAAGGTGGTATCCTGTGTGGTCAGGTCTTTGGCCGGTGAGACCTGCAAGATGAAGGCGGATGCAAAGATGCTCGTCAGAGAGGGGAAAATGAAGGTCCCTATCGTGATCAAAGATGGCTTGGCAACATTCTCGACCCGCAAAGGTGGTCGTTATGAAGTGAGCATGCAATAAGAAAATGACCGCAGAGATGCAGAGGCGCTGAGTTAGTCTCTGCGTCTCCGCGGCCCGGTAAAGGGTTAACCCTTCAGCGGGTGATTTCTTCTTTCAAGCAATTCCTTTCCCGATGCAGGCTTAAGCATGCAGCGGGTCGAAGCTATTTGCTTCCCAATAGTTTCTTCCCTTCCTCCACTAGCATCTTCGCGGCACTGTTGGCTTGGGTCGTGGGTGCCACATCGGCCTCGTCGAGTATGCCGAACACACCAGCGGCTTGGCCGGCGATTTTCTCCGCGGCTTTCTTTTGTTCCTCGTTTGCCGGTTTGAAGCTGAGCAGGTTCTTCCTCAACTCATACATCTGGACCGAGAGGTCGTGTTGCTGCTGCAGCCCGACCATGCTGGTTTTGACACGGGGGTCCATGCGGACATCGAAGGGCTGCGTGTAGGCTTTGCCGTTAATGGTAAGCCGGGCGGTGTAGGTGCCGGGCAGGACCCACGGTGAGGTGGGCATGATCGGCGTATTCTTGAACACGGCATTCATGCCGAAGGCCGGCGGGAGGGGCAGCGGGTCATAACGCAGGTCCCACAGAAAGCGATAGCTACCGGTGTTGCCCGATAGGGATTGCTGCGGGCGCAGCCAATAGTCGGGAACATTGTCCTGACCCTTTACATAAGGCTTGTCTTTGCTGCTGTAGGTGCGGATAACGCGACCGGACTTATCCATGATCTCCAACTTCACTTCGCCTGTAGCAGGTGCCGTCAGGGTATAGTTGATGATGGCGCCATCAGGAGGATTGGTTCCGCCGGGTTCATCCGGTGGGATGGGAGAGTCGGGATACATGCCCCAGCGCACGCGCGTGGCCTGCTGAGGCTTGTACAGGATGACAGGGGATGTGGCCAGGGATGAGCTCAGTTGGCGCAACGGGGTGATGTCGTCCAGCACCCAGAAACCGCGGCCGTGTGTGCCCACAGCAAGGTCGTCGTCCTTCACGATGATGTCGCGCACCGAAGTGGCGGGCAGGTTGAGTCGGAGTGACTGCCAGTTTGCGCCATCGTCAAACGAAACATGCACCGCGCGTTCCGTAGCGCAGAAAAGCAAACCGCGGCGCTTGGGGTCTTCGCGCACGGCATTCACGGGATCGTTCGGCAGTCCGCTGACGATCTCCGTCCAGCTCTTGCCGCCATCGGTGGACTTGAAAATATGCGGACGCTGGTCGTCCAGCCGGATGCCATTAACTGCTGCATAGACCGTGTTCACATCGAAATGGCTGGCATCCATGATGGAGACCTTGCTCCATGGGCCCAATGCCGGCGGGGTCACGTCTTTCCAATTTTTACCGCCGTCCTTCGTGAGGTGGATCAATCCATCGTCGGTGCCGGCCCAGATGGTGTTGCTGTCGAGCGGGGACAGGGCCAGCGAATAGATCACACCGCGACGGGGCATGGTCTTCATCTCTTCCTTCGTGTACACGCCTACGTTAGCGGGTATGGTCCAGGTGGAACGGCTGAGGTCGGGACTGACCTGCTCCCAACTCCGTCCTTCATCACGCGTACGGAAGAGCACGTTGGCTCCAAAGTACAGCAGGCGGGGGTTGAGTGGGGAGAACATCAATGGGGCGGTACGAAGGGTCCTGAACTTGCCGGACCTCACGGCCTCGGGGGAGATGTTCTGCACCTGGGCGGTGCGTTTGTCATAACGTGTCACGCGGCCTCCATAGATGATGTTGGGGTCCAGCGGATCGGGCGCCACCGTGGAGTATTCATCTGCGGAGACGGGGTGCCAGTCACGCAGCGTGATCTGTCCGTCGTTGCCGCGGGTGGAAATGCCCACGGACCCGTTCTCCTGCTGTCCACTGTACAAATGATAAGGATAGTCATTGTCCGCGCTCACATGATAGAACTGCGCCGTGGGTTGGTTGTCCCAGTTGGTGAAGGTCTCGCCACCGTTCACGGTCACCATCGCGCCCTGATCAGAGGTGATGAGCATGATCTTCGGATCGATGGGATTGATCCAGATGCGGTGGTAGTCATCACCACCAGGTGCGCCGCGCACAGGCGTCCAGGTTTTGCCTGCATCAACTGATTTCCAGGTCACCACATTGGCGGTATAGACAATGTCCTTGTTGTTCGGATCGACCTTCACTTCAGCGAAGTCGTCGCCGCGGCCCCAGAAAAGGGGATTCGGATTGGCGTTCACCCAGGAGAGTCCGCCATCATCCGAACGATAGATGCCGCCATATTCTCCAGCGTCAACGGTAGCATACAGCCTGTTGTGATCGGAGGGGGCGATGCAGAAGCCGATGCGGCTGAGGCCCTGCGTGGGTGTCGGCAATCCTTTGGTCAGTTTGGTCCAATGTTCGCCGCCATCGGTAGACTTGAAGATCCCCGATTCGGCGCCATCGAACTGACCATTCTCCCAAGGTCCCTGGCGTCCTGCCCACAGGTCCGCATAAACGATATTCGGATCCACAGGATCAATGAGCACCTGAATGGCACCGGTATTCTCATCTATATATAAGACGTTCTTCCAGGTCTTGCCACCATCCAGCGTGCGATAGACGCCTCGCTCTTTGTTGGGTCCATAGGGATGGCCCAATACTGCAGCGAATACCCGGTCGGGGTTCTTGGTGTCGATGGACAAGCCACCGATCTGCTGCCCATCATTCAATCCAGTGTTGACCCAGGTTTTGCCGGCGTCGGTGCTTTTATACACGCCATCACCCACCGAGAGGTCGGGGCGCTGGATGCCTTCTCCACTCGCCACATACACCACGTTGGGGTTGGAAGGGGAGACCGCCACGTCGCCGATGGACTGCGTGGGCTGGTCGTCGAACACGGACACCCAGGTGTGGCCATAGTCCGTGGTCTTCCACACGCCGCCGTTGTTGGTGGAGATGTAGAACACATTGGGCTGGGTCGGTATACCGCAACCGCCGACGGTGCGGCCGCCGCGATAGGGTCCGATGAAGCGCCACTGCATGGCGTTGAAGAGCTTGGTGTCGAAAGGCTGGCTCCAGGCGAATGCCGGGAGGCAAAGGATGATGATGAGCTTGATGATACGCATGTATAGCTGATTTGAATCTATTGAG
>CAIKEH010000018.1 GCA_903826405.1 uncultured bacterium | reverse complement strand
GAGTTCATGAAGTCCCTCTGAAATGAGGTCTATCGTCCGTGACTTCTCTTGGTCCTTGGGCAGGTTGTTTGGGAATACGCGAATATGCGGACATTGGATCTGTGCTGCAAGATCGATATAGCGTTTTCCCTCGTCAATATTATTCATCCTTTCCAGTTTGTCCTGAATATGCAGATTACAGGATGATCCAAGGTCAGAAAAGGATAAATTATTTTCTTTCATCCATTTCATGCTTCTGGAACGGGCTTCGACAGTCGCAAATTCCTCGCATTTGGTGAGATCCATCTCCTTGCCGATACCCCTAAGCTCCAGTCCGCTGAATCCATACTTTGAAGCAAAATCAATGGATTGTCTAAGGGTCCAGTCCGGACATCCTAATGTGGAGAAGGAAAGTTTCGGTTTGTATTTAGATGGGGAAAAGGAACTGCCCATTAGGACTCCGGCGCTTAGCAATGCAGATTGCCTGAGGAATCTACGTCTTTGGTTAGGTTTCATTCCATAATTTACGAAGAGATGGGGGTATGGCCATTGGATCTTTTGGGAAGTGATTTCAGAGAACCGAAAATTTTTACTTCCGATATCGCAGAGCATGAAGAAAATGTCAGGGAGCCCAGTTCATTCCCAATTGACTTCCCTTTCTGAGTAGCATAAGGATTCTTTGTGTCAAAGTAGCCTGCTGACCATCAATTTCTCTACGAAAACTTGTTGATTCTGTCGGTTGATGACCTTGACCATATAGACACCTTTGGCCATATTGTTCTGGAGTTTTATGTTCTCTGAGTGACTGCTCGATAGAATGGTTACTTTTCTTTCCAGAAGTTGCCTTCCCAGTTGATCCATCAGCTGTAGATTGTACTCCCCAGCCACCAGGTTCGTAAAGCGGAGGGTGAACTGATTATTTTCCACTGGATTCGGGTAGAGTTTGATCATGGATGCACCATTCAGATTCAGCGCCGTTGAGGTGGATGATTGATTGTTGGTCGAGAGCACATTGCTATTGGCCAGGTCTGAACTATGGTAAACTCCATCAGGAGAATGATAAGGTGTGGCGGTCCAATTTTTTGGATCAACCGTATACCAGGAATCGCTGTAAGTAGAACTGCTCAATAGGACTTTGCCCTCGTCATCCACAGCTGCGCCATTGGTGGTGAACTTTTCTGGTAGTCCTTTTATGGTGCCAAGGAAAGTGGCCATTTTATCTGTGATCCCGATGCGGAATACATGGTTCGAGGCGGTGATGAGTAAAAGGTTTCCGCCATTGTCAGCGATCATGTCACCTCCTGCATTGCTGCAGAAACTGTGTATGGAAGAATTGGTATTCACCGCCGCATCGGTAAGTGCTCCCAGGTCTGTAAGGAGGGGATCGCCCGAAGTGGTGAATCTGTAAAGATGGTCGCCGTCATTACTGAGCGTGTATCCATTACCATCACCAGCGATGACCATTCGTGATATGGTTCCTGTACCGTCCAGTTTGGCGCCAGATGTACCTGAAAAACCTTTTGTGCCAACGCAATATACTTTCTGGGTGGCGAGATCCACATAACGTAGTTGATCAACATACATGGGGGTGAAGAAAAGGCGTTCGTTCCGGCGATCATATGCTAGAGCTGCAACTCCAGAGCCGAAGGCTATATCTGGTTGAAATAACTTGAATGTATCCCTTATGCTATTCAGATATGGTTCTTTGTTGGATGAAGCATACATGGTTCTACGATTGGCGCTGCCGTCCATGATGACATCACTGAATTGACCGCTTTTGATGTCAACTTTTCGCAATACGGTCCAATTGGCACCGTCCTTTTTGACATCCGTCACAGCATAAGCGAACTTGTCTGATTGCCCGAATGCTTCCGAAAAAACGCCTCCCTGCAATAGAATGAGAAGCAGGATCCATGAATCTCTGCGCATAATAATATTTTTTTGATGGAGGTGGAAGAGAGGTAGGCAGTTGAAAGTTATGAAAAATCCCTCTTAATGAGCAGTGTGTTGTTGCTCCGAATAATAATGGATTGATATATAATCAATTATTTATTCATGCCAGCTATTTTATCAGGATCAAAGCTCTTGAATCCTAAGTTTTTTCCACCTCACTTTTATGCCCCCTCCTTCATGGATTTGTAGGGCTATGAAACCTTCACCTCTGCCAATTTTCTCGTCAGTAATGGTGATCATCTGATGCCCATTCAAATAAGTTGTGACCTTGTCGCCATTGACGTCTACCACATATTTGTTCCACTTGCCATACTTAAGCCATTTTTCATCTTCAGCTTTCGGTTGAATGAGCCATCCGCGTCCATAAGATTCATATATCCCTCCTGTATGTTCACCTGGAGGTGCAACTTCAGCCTGCCATCCGCTAATCTTGACACCATCAATGGTGGAGCGGAAGAAAACACCGCTGTTCCCGTTGGCTTCCTGCTTGAATTCCAAGCTAAGTTTGAAATTCTTATAGTTCTTCGTGGTGGAGAGGTAACCGTATTGCTTTTCCGGCCCGCTCTCACAGATCAGTTGCCCCTTTTCCACATACCATTTTTCGGTTCCGTTGTTCTTCCATCCGGTAAGGTCCTTCCCATTGAAAAGGGATACCCATTTTTGTGCTTGAGTATTCAGTAGCATCGAGGTCAGCAGCGATATGATTATGACTTTTTTCATATTAGGAATTTACATGAAAGTATGGAAAAATCAGTGTCTTGGGGACTCTGCCTTTTTGCTTTTATGAGCTCATACTTTCGATTTGGCGAGATTTTTCAATTCATCTTCAATTCCCTGAATATCCCTTGATAACGGGGATTTGATGGGTCTGTCCGTTTCAGTGTGCCTGCGGGTCCAAGTGCCTTGCCTGGCTGGGAACTTTGAATATATAAATAAGCAAGGGCGTAATTCAGATCGGCATCTTCGGGAGATAGTCCGACTCCTTTGATGAACAATTTCTCCGCTTCAGCAGATTTGCCGTTCTGTTGCTGAAAGATGCCGTAATTCAGATAAAGCCGGGGATCTGTACTTCCCAGTTGAGCTGCTTTTCGGAAGGCTATGCCTGCCATGTCCATATCCTTCAATTCAGAGTAAAGTAGTGCCAGGTTATATTGGACCCTGTCATTTTTAGGGTCTGTCCGTTCTGCATCTTTAAGCACTTTCAGGGCTTCCGTATTCTTACCCCGAGCATTATAAAGACTGGATAGATTGAATCGGGCATAATTCATCAGGCTGTCCTTACGTAATCCCCGCAAATAGTATTTCTCTGCTTGAAAAAGGTCTTGTTGCCTATAGAAAAAATCAGCCAGCATGATGTTGCCAACGGGAAAATCCAGTTGGTTGTTGAGGTAGGTGGACAGTTCCTGCCTGGCGGTAGTGAAAGATTGTCGGAATGCAACCGGTATTTTGTCTACAGATATCTGGGTAAAGGCGTTCGCCGCCGCTATCCTGACGGCACGCACTTTATCCTGAAGCAGTGGGCCGGCTGCATCCTGCCATTCAGTGGATGGAAACTCAGAAAGGGATTGAAGAGCACGATATCTCACCTGCGGATCTTCATCCATTAACGCTTTGATCAGTACGTTTAGACTGTTCCTGGTTGGTAATTCGTGAAGATAACTTGCAGCCGCTGCTTTTACAATGGAAGGGATCGCGGTGTCGGAAAGAAGTCTTGTGAGATGCTGCTCCGAATGCGCATCAAGTTGACTACCTGGGATAAGGTCTTCTGAGAAATGGTACTTCCGGGTGGGACCGAACCATTTCACCACGGCAGCTGATGCCCAAGCCGCATTTTTGTCTTGATGGCAACTGTTGCATGCATTCGGTGTGCCGTATTTGACCGAAAGATCCGGTCTGGGCACACGAAAACTGTGGTCGTGTCTCAAGTCTACCCCCATGTAAAATTTACCGGGCATATGACAACTTACGCAGGTCACTTGCCCAGAAGCAATGTCATGTCGCTGATGCTCGAACTCGTCGTATTTTTTCTCATGACATTGCAGACAAAGTTGGTTGGCACTAAGTAATCTTTTCCCAGAATGAGGATCATGGCAATTCGTACACTTGACATTGCGATGGAACATTTTGCTCTGCAGGAATGAAGTGAAGATGTAATCCTCATCATTCATCTGCCCGTCTGCATGAAAGTGTTCATTGGTGGGGACCTCAGGAATCAGGTCGTCCATGAGTTGTCCAGAGGTGCCGATCTTCCCGGTGATGTCCGTCTTACGGGCATGGCATGGCGCACAGGTATTGATCTGGCTGATATTGGTGCTGTCCATCGCACGAAGGAAGGTGCGTGGCATCTTGTTACCTTTTGCATATTCACCCGATTGTGCCGCCAGGATGTGGTTGCTTCCTGGACCATGGCAGCTCTCACAGCTGACGGTCATCACGGCATAGGTGGTATGGAAACTGTCGGCTTCCGGGTAATAGTTCTTCTGCAGGTCAGTGGAATGGCAGGAGGCACACATCGTATTCCAGTTCTGCCCACCGCGTGTCCAGTGTAACCAGTCCCGGTGGTCTATTTTTTGACCTGCATATTGATTGAACCATCTTTTCTTTTGCGTGTCCCAACTCACTCGGGGGACCTGCAGGCGACCGTCGGGGAATGCAACCAGATACTGTTGGAGCGGTTTGTATCCAAAAGTATGAAGCACTTCGAAATCATGTGGGCTTCCATCTTCTCCATCCGTGCTGATAAAAAATCTCCCATTTTTTTTGAAGAAATGGCTTGTCACTCCATCTGCCGTGAAGGTCTTGTCATTGAAATCTCCCAGTACCGTGCTGTCGTTGGCCGGCATCATGGCTTTGAAGTGGTCGGATTCTTTCCAGAGAGCATATTCCTGGGCGTGGCAAGATCGGCAAGATTGATCACCAACAAAGGTTGCAGCCTTGTTTTCTTCAATTATGATTTTGTCTTTCTGTCCCGAGGGTCTGCAGTATTCCAGCAGCAGGCTTGCTGACAAAAGCATTGAAATCAGTACGGCCAATGAGAGTGTAGACCTATGACTCCGCATAAAATGATTACGGTATGTTTGTAGATGATTTTTAAAGAACAAGATGACCTGCGGCCTGCCTGGAGACCGGACGTGTCAGGCAAGTGGGGCCGCCGCCGCCCTTAACGCTGATCTCATTTCCCTTGTATTCGGTCACCTGGCACCCAGCTGCCAACAGTCCGGCCTTGGTTTGCGGGTTGCCAGAAACCATCAGGCAATTTCTGGGACCCATTGCGAGTACATTGCACCCCATGCTTTCGAATTCCGCATCGGGGACTTCCACCAATTGGTAACCTCTATCGATCAGCAATTGTCGGAAAACGATGGGCATGAGCGGGGAATAGACCACGGCCAGATCACTGTCCACGGGGCTGAGTATGGACATGAGGTGGAAGACATCGGAGGGACCTTTGTAATGAGGAAGCGGAACAGTGATCACTTCCACCCCCATTGGCCGTACCCATGCTGTAAGTTGTTTGATCCCTTCAGGATTTGTCCTGTACGTATGACCAACTGCAAGCGTCTTGTCATCCAGCCAGGCCACATCTCCACCCTCAAGGGTGCCCGGCGCCTTAATGACTCCGAGCACGGGAATGCCATGGGCTTCAAAAGCCTTCTTCTTGGCTGCTGGTTCTTTTTTCCTGCCTTCTTTACCCATGTTACAGATGATCATTCCTCTGTCCGTGGCAATGGAGGCATCGCGGCAATAAATGGAATCCATGTTCACATCGGTATCTTCAGGAAAATACATCACCTCGGCACCGTGTTCTTTGAGGATGGATTCAAATGCGGCATATTCCGCCAGCGCTTCTTTCATATCGGGTTTCCCCAAGTAGTTGAGGTGATACCAGTGCTCCGCCATGTGCTGATCACTGATGAATGCGGATTCGGCACTTTTGATGAAGAGCTTTTTGATATTTCCAGTTTCGGAATGTGCGGTTCTCATGCTTTCTGTTCAGGGGTTCAATGTTTCATGAATTTTCTTATTCTGGCATTGTTGGTCTGTTCGAATCCTTCTTTGTTACTTCCCTCTTTTTGTCCCATAGGGTCCAGGCATATAGTGGTATCCCGCAAAGCAGGAGGATGAAGCCCCAATATACCGTTTCCATGCCAGAGCCGCCGATGGCCCAAAGGGAAAAGATGAAGCCCAATGTGGATAGGGTGATGGCGGATATCCATCCTCCTTTTTTGGCTTTGCTGAAATCCGAACGGATCAAGACATAAGCAACGGAAGAGAACAGGTAGGGCAGAAGAACGGTCATAGTGGCAAGTAAGATCAGGAATTTGAACTGCTCCACGAGGCCCTTCGTATAATTCATTAGTGTCAGGATGGAGATCAATGCACTGGATATGGCGACTCCCATTACGGGTACGTTCCTCTTGTTCACCCTGGTGAAGATGGCGGGAAATAGTTTATCCTTGCCAATGGCATAAGGTACCTGTCCTTGAATCAATATCCATCCGTTCAGAGCGCCGAAAGCGGCGATGGCTACACCAGCACTTACCCAGTACCGCGCGCCATTGCCCCAGATCATTGCGGCCGCATCAGCGAAAGGTGTTACTGAATTCTTCAGCGTTTCAGCAGGCATCATACCCATGGCGCTGATGCTGCTTAAGATATAAATTAGTGCTGCGATCCCTGTTCCCAGCAGTGTCGCCCGGGAAATGGTCTTTTCCGGATTGGAAACACTGCTGGAGGGTATGGTTGCACATTCGATGCCCAAATAGGAATAAAAGGTCAACGTGGTGGTTGCCGTGATGGCGGACCAAGTGCTGGTACCCGTGGAATTGAAGGGCTGAAAATTTTCAAACTTGATGTAGAAAAGACCGGCGATGGCCACCGTCATCAGAGGGAGGATCTTCCCAATAGTAGTGATGAGTTGAATTTTACCAGATATGACGATACCCAGATTGTTTATCCAGGTCAATACCCAAATGGCTGCTAGACCCGTAATTGCCGCAGCGACCGGGTTGGTGGCCAGAACGGGGAAAAAAGTGCTCAATGCGCTGATCAATGAAACGGTTATAGCCGCATTCGCAGTCCAGACTGAGATCCAGTAGCCCCAGGCTACCAGGAATCCTGCAAAATCCCCCAATCCCTTTTGGGAATAGGCATAAGGCCCCCCGTCTGCTATGGGCATGTATTTACTGAGATTGGCGAAAATCTTAGCGAGTACGAATGCCCCCAATGAAGAGAATACCCAGCCCAAAAGACTGATGCTCCCGTAGGTGGCAAGAGTGGCTGGCATGAGGAAGATCCCTGCACCGATCATGTTTCCCACTACCAGAGACGTACTGGTCCAAAGACCGATCTTATTCTTCTGATCATCCATATGATAGCGATGTGGGTTGAATGGACTTCAAAATATCGTATTTGAATGGATTTTGACCGCAAAATATGTCCTTCCTCATGAATGTTGTTAAGGACACCCATGAATGATGAAGTTTGTCTAGTTTGATTTAATTTGTGTGACAAAGAAAATCCTTACATCAAATATTAGATGGTCATGAAAAAATCCAAGTCAACTGAATCCCGTCGTCTGTTCATCCGTAATACGGCCATGGCCGCAGGCGGATTCTTCATCGTTCCGCGCCATGTGCTGGGTCGCGGATTCGTGGCTCCCAGTGACAAACTTGTCGTTGCAGGCATCGGTGCCGGCGGCAAGGGTGGGGATGATATCAGCCATTTTTACAAGAGCGGAAAAGCGGAAATCGGCTTCCTCTGCGATGTCGATGACCGCCAGAGTGTGGACTCCCGTAAAGCTTTTCCCAAAGCGAAATATTACAAGGACTTCCGCGAGATGCTGAGCAAGGAAGGGAAGTCCATCGACGCGGTTTCGGTATCCACTCCGGACCATACGCATGCCGTTGCTGCCATGGCAGCCATGCAGTTGAATAAGCATGTATACGTCCAAAAGCCACTCACCCACGACATTTATGAAGCCCGTATGCTCACTCAGGCTGCGCACCGATATAAGGTGGTCACGCAAATGGGTAATCAGGGTTCTTCCGGTGATGGGGTCAGGATGCTTCAGGACTGGTATCGTGCGGGTACAATCGGCGATGTGCACACGATCTACTGTTATACCGATCGTCCCATCTGGCCACAAGGTGTAGGCAGACCCGGGAATAGTTCCCCCATTCCACCTGAATTGGATTTCGATCTGTGGTTGGGGACAGCCCCCAAGCGGGATTATTTTGAAGGCATGCTGCCATTCAATTGGCGTGGCTGGTGGGATTATGGTACAGGAGCTTTGGGTGATATGGCCTGCCATATCATGGCTCCTGCGTTTGCAGTACTCGATCTCGGCTATCCCCAAAGTGCAGAATGCAGTGTAGCTACAAAATATATTGAGAATTGGAACAAAGACTATTATCCGGAAAGCGGTCCCATCGCTTCGCATATCACCCTTAATTTTAAAGGGAAAAAAGGAAAGCCTGATGTTGAACTGCACTGGATGGACGGCGGTATCCAGCCCACTCGTCCAGTTGAATTGGGTGCGAACGAGATCATGGGTGATGGGGGCAACGGTGTTATTTTCATGGGAACGAAAGGCAAGATGATGGCCGGCACCTATGGTGTCAATCCTCAACTGCTGCCTACATCCAAAACTAATCAAGTAAAGGTGCCCCAAACAATTGCCCGAGTAAAAGATGGTGAGGATGGGCATTATGCCGCGTGGGTGGAGGCATCCATTGCCGGGTATGGTAGCGATAAAGCAAAGAACCTGAGTTCCCATTTTGATATTGCTGGTCCATTGACTGAGAGCGTACTCATGGGTAATCTGGCCATTCGCAGTTATGACATTCGGCATCCCAAAGGGACTGATGATTTCACCTATCCGGGTCGAAACATCAAGTTGCTCTGGGACGGTCCCAACATGAAGATCACCAACTTCGAGGAGGCCAACCAGTTTGTCAGGCGCCAATATCGAGATGGGTGGAGCCTTGGTGTTTAGAGGATATGAGTCTGGGGTGTGAGTATGATATACGGCAAGACCCTTTTTGAAAATTCCTTGCTTCTAGGCGGAGTAGGGTCATAAAGTAGACGAAGAGTTTTTTGATTTTTTGGACTCCGAATTCATTAGGGAGCGGCTATGGATTTTCAAATCATTCTTTGATCCAAGGCATCTTTTATTTTCTGATCTAGGACTTCATCTTTTTTAGAAATTCTTTATTTAAATACCCATCACATACTTATGGATGGAATTTCCGAAGTCATCAATACGGAACAAGTGGATCGGGATAAGAACTGGATCAACAATAGGGTTGCTCTCTTTGTGGCGATCATTGCGACTACCATGGCCTTATGCAATGTCAAGGATGGAAATATAGTTCAGGCCATGTCGCAGGCGCAAGCACATGCACTTGATGCGTGGTCATTTTTTGAGGCCAAAAGCACTAAGCAGAATATAACGGAAAACGCATTGGAATTGGAGATGTTTCTGGGTAGATCAGGGAAAGATACCTTGGTCAACATGTATCATTCCAGGATCGAACGCTATGAGCAGGAAAAAAATGAAATCAAGAAAAAAGCGGAATCCTACGAAAAAGAATATGATGATTTGAATCGGTTCGATGATCAGTTCGACCTTACAGAAGCCATGTTGACCATTTCGATAGCCATGTTGGGTATAACCTCCCTCACCCAAAAAAAATGGTTATTGTATTTCTCTTCTGCCGTTGGCTTGATCGGCATACTTTTCGGTTTATTGGCATTCTTCAAGATCAATGTTCATTCCGACCTCATGTCCAGGATACTCGGATGAAATATTAAAAGGGAGGACCGGTATTTATTTTTCCTTTCACCAAAACTTTTTTCGCCGGGTTCTCATTTGCCTGAATGCCGGATCAGTTGGGAGTAGAAAAAAATCATCCTGTTCATGTCTTCGAGGGTCAGGTGTTCAACTATTGCATATTCTCTTTTAAGATCCAAAATGGCAATGCATTTGATCACTCCGCGGGATAAGACATTGGAATTCCTGCTGTCCGTTCCTGTCATGAGCAGGAAAGGAACTGGGATCACTTCCAGCATCACCTTCATGGCTACCTCCTCCACCTTTTTGAATGCAGTACCATTGATGTCCGCGAATGGAGTAGCATCCCTGTTACCACCTATCGGCGAAATGAAAACTCGATCATCTGTGATTCGCTTCTTCATGACATCCATCACTGCCGACTGCGGGTCCTCTGACATATTCCAGCAATTCACTATGGCAACTGCATCAGTAGATATGACAATGTCCTTAATGCCGCTTTCTAGTATGGCAGGAACCAGGGTGGTATGGAACAGGGAATGGGAAACATTACTCTCCTCCATTATTTTCTGAGAATGACACCCTAAATCATTTCCATGAATAATTTTATTCGACAGTGGAGATTATTTTTGTGAACAAATTCGCAATGGATAAAATTGAACAGGAAAAAATATTACAGATATTTATTAAGGTATAATTCATCTGAAAAATCAATTTGGAGTAAAGGAATTTCTATTTAATAGAACTCGCTAGTAGAACAGCTATTACTACTTCATGATTCATCAATAAAAACGAAAAAATGACTATCAGATCCATTCGAAGCCTGGCTGTATTTTTCTTCATCGTAGTATGCGCATCCTGTAAATCATCCTCCCCTGCCGCTACCCAGGCTCAGTCTGAGAAGATCCGCCAATTGGTCAATGCGCAGAGTTACGTCTTCATGCCACAGACCGCTCTGCCTTTGAGGGGACGTTCGATCCAAGTGTCCTCGGGTTTCGATCTAGAAGTTTATCCGGACAAGATCGTTTCCTATCTTCCATATTACGGGAATGCCACCTCAGCGCCGATCAACTCCTCACAGAATAGTTTGGATTTCACCACCACCAATTTTGATTATTTCAAGTCCGAACGAGCTAAAGGTGGGTGGGATGTCAACATAAAACCCAGGGAGGTGACCGAGCCCAGAGGCATGCAACTGACCATATACGACAATGGATCGGCCGATCTTCTGGTTCTGGGTACCAGCAAGGATAATATCTCCTTCTCTGGGTATATCGTGGAGAAGAGAAAGTAGAAAATAAGTTTGACCACTGCCGGCCACTGAAATTTCAATGTTCCACTGGCTGAAATATCATTTATTTGAAGACCACCTAGGTCAATTTGTAATAATCGTGTATCTAGGCAAATAATCCTCTTTGCAAATTGAAGTAAGTTTCCATTGCTTCAAATCTGTATTACTTTAGATTTCTGTAGGATAAAAGATTGGGCTATTCATACCTTTGTCATATCAGGGGTATGCATAAATCCTTTTTCCGGTTTCATTCCCAGGTATCATAAAATATGCTATGATTCTTATATCAAAAAACCCATTTCCATTGGATTTCATGAAGGTCACGCCATCGGATATCAATTTGTTACGGGATATCAGTATTCGGACATTCAGGGACACCTACGCTGACTTCAATACTGTTGAGGATATGCAGCAGCATGAAGAAACGGTTTTTAGTCCGGATAGGTTATTATCTGAAATCCAGGACGTACGGGTTTCCTATTTTTTTGCAATAGTTGATGCCGTAGCGGTTGGTTATATACGCTTGAACTCGGCGGGTATGCAGACCGACCTGAACGATCCCCTGAGTTTGGAATTGGAGAGGATCTATGTATTAAAAGAACATCAAGGGAATGGATATGGTGCATCTCTTCTCGATTATTCATTCCTAAAGGCTAAAGAAGCCAGATCTAATTATCTATGGTTGGGTGTATGGCAGAAGAATGAGAAAGCGCTGAGATTCTATATTCGGAACGGTTTCTCCATTTTTGGTACTCATGACTTTATGTTGGGCAATGACCCGCAAGCAGACTGGTTGATGCGGAAAAGCTGTTTATGAAAATCCCATATGACTTCATTCCCTCGTTTCGCGTCAAAAGCGGTTAACATCAATAGTGTATTGCTTGATCAAAACAAGACGATTCCATTAATTTGATTTATATTAAGTGATGTTCCACGCGACCTACCCGATATACAGGATACTCGCAACTCTCTGGACAAGGTCTTTTTTATGGCAAAAACTTATCCGTTCCCCAGAATCAGATGCAAATAATGAGTAATGGAAAAACCGTAAATGTGGATCTGAAAATATGTACAAGCAAGTACGCATCTTGATATAAAGAGAATTCAGCCTTTGGCGGATTCTATTTTCGCAGTTACATTGACCATACTAATCTTGGAGATCAAGACGCCTTCTGGAATGGGTTCCATAGAATTGCAGAAATACTTCTTGGACTACATTTTGCCGGAATTATTGATCTATGTTATTAAATTCTTCACGCTGGGTATTTTTTGGATCGGCTCTCATTTTCATCACAATGTCTTCCTGAAAACCGATTTCATCTGTAGCTGCTTGAATGTCCTTTTCCTGATGATGATCTGCAGGATCCCTTTTGAAGTTGTTTTCTCAGGAATCATCGACACGACTGTTTCACTATTCTTTTTTTCAGTTGCAATCTGATTGTTGCGAGTATGAAATTATCCGATGTTGTACAATGCATGACTGAAAGATTATGTCCATTCACATTATAATTGGTAACACCACCGTAAGGCGAATATGCGACTTCTGCTGTGGGTAAGTGTTTAATCTGTGTTCATACCAGGTTCGTTTCTATTCATTGAATGATCTCTATATATTCATTTCAATCCTTTTATCATGCATATGGCGCCTCAAAAGCGCAGTGTATAGAATATTCTTCAAAGTGATATTGCTCTGTATGCTTCTGCAAAACGTGGTTTGAAAAATTATATATTTTCACAAGCTAGCTCAAGTGGATCTATTTCTGAACCTACTTTTCTTTATTCTTTATTTAGATATAATTTGAATGTTTGCGCTTCTTTGACGAAATTCGTAATAAAATATATTCAAGAATAGTCGGCATTGCAGCCTTTATTTCCTAACAGTCGGGATTCATAAGGAGATTTATTCATGGATGAACAGATCAAAGTGAATGCTTATGCCAAGAAATGGTTTCTTATTCCTCTATTTGAGTAGTTTTACTTTGATGTTGTCTGCATTCTTATCACATCATGAATCCGGAATGCAGTTGGAATCGGTTCAGGGATATATCAGGGTAGCAGATTCCAAAGTTTACTATGAATCAACTGGCAAGGGAAAACCTCTTTTGTTTCTTCATGGTGAATTCATGGACCATCGCATGTGGGAGCATCAAAAGCAATTCTTTTCGACCAATCATCAGGTAGTGACTTGTGATCTGCCAAATTCTTCTTTTAGTGAATATAGTGATAGTGGTTTTGTCTTAACCGAAGCCATCAAGGTGCTGCAGGACAGTCTCCATCTTGGGCCCGTTGAACTGGTAGGACATTCAAGTGGTGCCGTTGTCGCTTTGGATTTTGCACTGAAAGATCCTGGACGTGTGAAAAAGCTCATCCTTTATTCCCCCGGCGATCGTGATTGGAAGACAGAGCAACCCAACGATTCTGTATTAAGGAAGAATCGCAAACTAATGGGTGAATTTCTCACCAAAAAGAAGGATACTGCAGCATTCGCTGAATACTTCATACGATCTTGGTTTGACGGACCTTATCGACATCCTATGGAAACGGTGAAGGAGGAAAGGGCAAGGGCTCTGCAGATGGCCATGGATAATGCAAGATCAAGTTTATCTAGAGTCCTTCGTTTTGACGTCACACCGGTTAGGGCACGACTAAAAGACCTGAAGATCCCAGTGCTGGTGGTGACAGGAGGTCTTGATAATACAATCACTCATGACATTGCCGATTCATTAGCCTTTTCCATTGTCGATTCGAGGAGAGCTGTAATCCCGGGGACGGCACATATGGCCAATATGGAAAATAGAATTGATTTCAACCAATTACTTTATGACTTTCTTTCACGCAGATAACTGAAATCCCTGGAATAATTTCAATTTCCACCTACTTCACTATTTTCGTGACGATTCAGACTTACAGTTGATCATAATATTTTGAAACTATATTAGAATATTGAATCATATGTGTTCGCAAACTCAATAATCTACATACTACTAGAAAATATTTTCAATACACACTTGTAATCCAAGACAACAAAATGAACATCCGAACATTTGAATTGGAACGAATACAATCACTTTATGAGAATACAGTCCCAGTAAATCTGACTGAGAGTGGATTTCATCCCTATTCACTTCATGAATTACTGTCTGCATCTCAATTGGATGAAGTTGTCAACCTGACTCTCGGGTATGGGCAGACCAATGGTTCCATTTTATTGAGACAGGTTATAGCAGGTCTATATCCGGCCTGTACGGAGGAAAACGTCTTGGTCACGAATGGTTCATCAGAGGCAAATTTCATTGCTTGTCATACTTTACTGGAAAAGGGTGATGAGGTGCTCATGATGGTCCCGAATTATATGCAGATATGGGGAATAGTAGAAGAAATGGGGTGTGTGCCAAGAGCTTTTCACTTAAGAGAGGATAAGGGTTGGAAGCCTGATCTGGAAGAACTTGCATCTATGGTGGGTCCCAAGACCAAAATGATCGCAATCTGCAATCCCAACAACCCGACCGGTTATGTTCTCACACCGGCGGAAATGCGCGAGATCGTTTCCATTGCTTCTAAAAATGGATGCTGGATTTACAGTGATGAGGTATATCGTGGTGCCGATCTGGATGGAGTGGAAAAAGAGAGTTTTTTGGGCATGTATGAAAAGGTTTTGGTGAACGGTGGTCTTTCAAAAGCCTATGCATTACCGGGATTACGTCTGGGTTGGCTGGCTGGACCGTCCTCTCTGATTTACGATACATGGTCATACCATGATTATACATCTATTACCGCAAGTGTTTTGAGCCATAAGGTCGCCGAGATCGTACTGGAGCCTTTCATGCGAAAGAAAGTACTATCTCGGAGTATATCCATGTTGAATGAAAATCTCGCTGCAACTATCGAATGGGCTAAGTCTTATAGGGATTTACTGGAATTTGTGCCACCAAAGGCCGGAGGTATGGTTTTCATGAAATATCATTTTCCCGTTAATTCAACTGAACTTTCCGATTGGTTCCGAATCAAGAAAGGTGTTTTCATCGTTGCAGGGGATGTTTATGGGATGGATGGCCATATCCGGATTGGAATAGGAGTGACAAAGCCAGATCTGATAAAGGGTTATGCACTACTCTCCGAAGGGTTGAGAGAACGATTTTCGATCTGATATTTTCCCTGACTAGATTTGTGCCCCAACGATATTCATGTACAAAGATAAACATGCGGATGATCGTTCATCTGCATCCCTTTAATTTAGTGATATAATGGCAGCTATTCTCTTCTTTACATTCAACTCCTCTCATCTATTTTTTTGAGTATTGAGCGCACATTACTCCTGACATCATTTGATGTGAAGTTGCCTTTGTACAACTCATTTTGTGTCCATCCTTGCCATATCAATATTTGTTGACGGGCATCATAAATATTAATGGTCAGTGTTCCTGTTTTAACGCTGCGATTGTAACTGTCATAGCCCATGATCTGGGAAGGCATGTAAAAGTTGCCGATACGACGAGTGTTCGGATTATAAAAAGGCTGATTATATGGAGTCGAATAAATGGGGTTGCTTTCGCGTTTTGATTCTTTTTCTACATTCATGGAGTAGTCAAGAAGCAGATCCGGATCATTAGTGGACATACGTAGGCCTTTCTTTTCCATCTCCTCTGCAATGGCTTTTCGGATATGAGCATCGATGATGCTATTCCCATGTTTCTGATGGGTTTCATCCATTTGGTTCCAACCGAATGTCCTATACCTGCCGAAATGAATATCATCGGCTTTCTCGATATGGGAAGAACTAGCGCAGCCTCCCAAAATTATGCTGGCCAAAACGACCATTAAAAATAGATGATAGGTTAATTTTTTCATTTTCTAATTTTTGGTGATCTGTATGACCAAGAAAGTTCAAATGGAATGCCTGAAAAGGGCTACGACTGAAGTTTTTAGTTAAGGTGGGGTTAAAGGTTTACACCTTTGCTCGCAATGGTTTTTTGTATACCTTTTCAGGATCACAACCAAATTTAAAAATTTGACCTAGCATGGATGTCAATCAATTCATTATTCGAATTATTGCTGCAACAACCTGCGGACTGCTTATTGGTCTTGAAAGGCAATGGCATAGGAAAAAGGCAGGGATCCGCACCAACAGTTTGGTTGCATTGGGCTCTGCTGTTTTTGTGGTTCTATCCTTCAAACTCATTTCCATATATGGAGGAGATGTAACCAGAATCATAGGTCAGGTGGTCACCGGCGTTGGGTTTCTGTGCGCTGGTGTGATCATGCAACAGGGATTGAATGTAATGGGGCTGACCACTTCAGCTACCATTTGGTGCAGTTCTGCAGTTGGTTGTATGGCAGGTGCTGGTTATTACCTTGAGGCATTCTTTTGCACATTACTCATCATGTTCATCAATGGGGTGCTGAAAAATACAGACAGGTGGATCAATAGGAAATTGAAGGATGGGAGCGGGGAAGATGAGGATTATTGAATTTGTTTCAAACTGGCTGAACTCCTGAGCTATGATAAATATATTTTAAAATATGCGCAATTATTTCGATGATGCTTTGATGGTGCCTTTGGCATACGATTTCCTATAGCTTTCAAAGTCTTTTAATAGTTTTTTGTGATAATCGACCGCATAGGAAAGCAACTTTTTCTGCCATCCCTGATTTTCTGCAAATTCTATCAGTTCGTCTACACTGCTTGATCCATGTCTTGAGGCACTTCTGATCTGGGCGGATGCCACAGCGGATGCCATTTGCCTGATGAGTACTTCCATTTGTGAGGTTTTCCCTTTGCACAATTTCTGATCGAATTTGTCTGCTGCAGGTTGGAGCTGACGGAAAATGTAGCTGTCCTTGCCATCGACTATGAAGTCAAGATATCTGGGGATGGCATAGGGCACGAGTTTCTGTATGGTGACGATACGCTCTGCTTCACTTTTCCAGGATGGTTGTTTTACCGGGCTCGATTCTGCCAATACCGATGGTTGTGCCATTTTCAGATCAAACAAAGTGAATTCTTTTTTCACCTTGTGTTGTACCAGAATGATGTATCTCTTCAACCCCAAACTGCCTGTGCCGGAAATCCGAATGGCGATATCTTGAATTTGAAATTCGGGGTGATGCATTTTAAGATAAGAAGAGAAAAGAATTTTTATTCGTTCTTTTTCTTTTTGGGCTGCAGGCAAGGCTTTTTCATTATTTATTATAATGCCAAGAGGTTTCAACAGTATTCTTTTTTTTAGTAGATCCAACTCGGATCGTTTTTCCACTTGTTCGATGAAAGTTTGGATCAGTGGCGATGTCGTGGCTTTTTCAATGGCATATGCCTTACCGGCGATGATTCTTTTTTTGTATTGATCAGTGAATGCTGCGCACAGCGCAGCAGCTTGAGTCGAGGAGATAGCCCAATATTCAGAAGCTGCATAAATACTTACAAGGAAACGAATGATCTCCCAACTTGTTGGTGCCAATGCAGCCTCATCGAAATCGTTGATATCGAAATATACCTGACCATTATTTGCACGGTAACTTCCAAAGTTCTCTAGGTGTAGGTCGCCACAAGCCCAGATCCGGGTTTTGTCCTTTAACGGAGGGTTTTTCGCGATATCTTCATAGAAAAGGTGGTCGGTTCCTCTATAGAAGCGGAATGGATTCTCCGATATGGCTTTGTATTTCAGATCTAAAAGGGGAGTGAGTCTGCCTTCGTTATATTTTAAGATGCGATCTTCTACTGAACGGGCCATTGGGAGTTGTTTTAATAGTGATAAACTTGAGCTGGCTCTCTTCAATTTACCGAATACCGACCCACCCTCCAAGAGTCCACCCTCCAAGAGTCCACGAAAAAATGTTTCAAAACAGAAAAATCTGGATATCAACCACTTTCAAAACCCTTTCTAAAGCTGTGTGACTGAAAAATTTCTTCCCACCCTCCAAGGGTCCACCCTTGGAGGGTGGGAAATTGCTGGTAAAGCTGATGTTAATGAACAAGTTTCTTTTGCCCATTTCAACCTTTCTTTCGATCTTACTTTCTAATAAAATAGCTACGAAAATGAAAAAAATCTTGATCCTCGCACTCGGACTTATGCTCTCTTACGCTGGGTTCTCCCAAGTTGCTGCCACCAAGGCTGTTGCTACAAAAGCTGCCAAAGCCGTGACCCCGGGAAATGACGGCGTTTTGGATAGGGGAAAGAAATCCGGAGACCAAGCCAAAAATCAAGTTGGCAAAGCTGCCGGTGATGCCGACAAAAAACTCAAGGCTGACGGTACTCCCGATCGCCGTTACAAAGAGAACAAGAACCTGAAGAAGGATGGTACACCTGACAAAAGGTTCAAGGAAAATAAGGGTAAACAGTAATTACCTCGGTTCACTCACTGATATTTGATAATGGATCTTCTATCATAACCATAAGCCGGCTTAATGCCGGCTTTTTTCATATACGGTTCTTTTTTAGTGGATTCCTCCAAAAATGATGATGATAATTGGCGGATCCTGAAGTTTTATCATGTTTTCCATTTATCCCCTGGTTTAATTTCAATGGGTGATTCCTGATTCTAAATCTGAACTGAACCACCAGGGGTTGGGTCTCTTTTGCACCTTGGACGACAATCTGCTGTTCAGTATGCTTTCTGTGGATCCCCACAGGGGACTAACTTCTGCCGAGGTTGCATTGCGTCTCAAGCAATACGGTCCGAATCTCCCCATCCATCTGAGAAAAGCAAGTGAGTGGAAAGAATTGCTCAAGCATTTCAAAAGTCCATTGCTCATCATCCTCATGTTCGCGTCATCACTTTCCTTTTTTCTTGGAGAGACCATGAGTGGAGGGATCATTGCAGGCGCCGTTCTCCTCAGTGTATTCATCGATTATTTTCTAGAAAGGGATGCACGTAATGCCGCGGATGCACTGCGTAAAACGGTTCAGCCATGTGCACGGGTTTATCGTGATGGAATGGAATCTGAAATCACCACAGATCAACTTTGCCCTGGTGACATAATCTTGTTGAGTGCAGGAAGCATGGTTTCTGCAGATGCCCGAATTTTCGAAGGCAATCAACTTTTTGTCAATCAATCCTTTCTAACAGGAGAATCCATTCCTATAAATAAACATGCAGGAGCTATCCATTGTGATGAATCCGACATCAGTAGCATGGATAATATTCTTTTCATGGGATCCTCCATTCAAAGCGGAACAGCCAAAGCGGTAGTGGTCAGAACCGGTGCGTTGACTGAATTTGGTAAGGTGGGTCGCCAATTGCAAGAGGGTCAAAGCACTTCCGATTTTACTAAAGGGATGAAACAATTCGGGGTGCTGGTCATGAAGATCACCGTGATTTTGGTAGTGTTCATTTTTGCCGTTAATGCAGTGTTGCGTCATGACTTGTTGGAGTCCTTGCTGTTCAGCTTGGCCGTTGCTGTAGGCATCACCCCGGAAATGCTTCCGATGGTGATGTCCGTCACCATGTCGAGGGGTTCACTCCGGATGGCAAAAAAGGGAGCTGTGGTCAAAAAAGTAATGGCCATACCCAATTTTGGGAGCATGGACGTACTATGCACTGATAAAACCGGAACGATCACACAAGACAGGATCGAGATGGTCAAATGTGTGGACGCCAGCGGGATGGATTCTGATGAAGTGCTAGCCTACGCCTACCTTAATGCCTATCTGCAGAGCGGAATGCCTAATCCTCTCGATGATGCCGTCATCCGATACGCTACACACAAGGTCCTTGGCTATGAAAAGATCGGAGAAGTGCCATTTGATTTCACGAGAAAACGTATGAGCGTCATAGTCAGGAGAGAGGGCATCGTTACGCTCATCTGCAAGGGTGCTCCGGAAGAAGTCATGGCCGTGGCCAAAGATGATCCCGCATCATTAGCACATGCTCAGGCTATCTATGCTTCTTTGAGTATGGACGGATTCCGCGTACTCTGCATCGCTGTCGGCCACCCTTTGGATAAAAGTGAATATGGCAGGGAAGATGAGGTGATGCTTGATCTCAAAGGTTTCATCGCTTTCTTAGATCCTCCTAAGCAAGATGCTGCTGAAGTGATAAAGGAGCTCCAAGGTATAGGTGTCGAGGTTAAGATCATCACCGGAGACAACTCATTGGTAACTCATAAAGTTTGTACTGAGATCGGACTTAAAGTCAAGGGTACAATCCTTGGTCAGGAATTGGAAAAAATGAGTGATGATGAACTAGCCATAAAATCTGCAGTGACAACTGTTTTCGCCCGCTGTTCTCCCGAGCAGAAAAAAAGGGTCATTCTGGCGTTGCGATCCGTACATCATGCGGTGGGATATCTGGGCGATGGCATCAATGATGCACCATCACTACGTGCTGCCGATGTCGGCATATCGGTCAGCAGCGCCTCAGATGTAGCTCGTGATGCAGCGGATATCATCCTGACGCGAAAGGATTTGTTGATACTCCGAGACGGCATACTGGAGGGAAGGAAGACATTTGCAAACACGATGAAGTACATATACATGGATTTGAGCTCCAATTTCGGTAACATGTTTTCTGTTGCCGCGGCTACTCTATTCCTTCCTTTCCTACCCATGCTGCCGGTGCAGATCCTGATCAATAACTTCCTTTATGATTCCTCTCAGATCGCCATACCCTTGGACAATGTTGATGATAAATATGTACAAAAACCTAGACGCTGGAATATGAGGATGATCCGTAACTACATGATTCTATTTGGCCTGACGAGTTCCGTTTTCGATATGGCCACATTCTGGCTCTTGTACCGGGCATTCCCTGTGACCACGGCCCAGTTCAGGACAGGATGGTTCATGGAGTCACTGGCAACCCAGATCCTGGTGATATTCATCATCCGAACATCGGTCGTGCCTTTTTGGAAAAGTAAGCCAGGAAAATATCTGACTTGGAGTGCGCTGGCATTTCTTGCTTTTGGTTGGACACTTCCTTATATGCCCTTTGCATCGAAGATCGGTTTCCAGCCCATATCATCTAAGATCGTTGTCCTGATCGTAGTACTTCTTGCTCTTTACCTTTTCGTTGCTGAGGTGTTGAAAAAGTTTGTATTGAAAAGGATCATGCCCGATGCATGGGAATGAATTTTTAATTGCTTCATACTCATAAACCGATCCTAAGACTCAAGTTGATGCTCCTGCCATCAATTGGTGCCCAAAGTGGCTTGAATACAGGCTGTGTAATAGGGCCTGTGAAGAGAGCCTCATGATCGGATTGGCGGTAATTCAGCAGATTCTCACCATTAAGAACGAGTGTCACATGCTCTCCAATTTTACGTCTGATCATGGCTGCCATGAACATATATCCGGGTGTATTGACATCTCCGTCACGGTATTGAGTTCCGTTATATGAACCTTCGAGTCCCAGAAGCCAATTCTCTCCTATGTTTCGGCCGATCACAAATGCCATACGGTTGCGGGGCGTCAGAACAACGAAAGGGTTCCCGGGAAGGTAATGTCTACGGGCGTCAGTATATGTATAGCCCACATAGAGTTCCCATTCCTGCACCGTGGCGTTGACGTACATGTCGGCTCCGGCGCTCACCACCGGACCGTCCCAATTGGAGAAATTGACATCGCCGTTGAAAGTGGATTGCGAGGCTATGATCGGCTTGGACAGGTTGGTCAGGAAGAAGGCCAGATTGATGAAGATCTTATTGCCTTTGCTCCAATTCTTGCGCCAGTTGAGCTCCGCATTGACACCTAAAGAATGTTCAGGTACGACGTGGGGCCCGATCGGCTGAATCTTCTCAATGGGATACTCAACGTTTTGCGGAGCCAAGGGATTTGGGGTCTTATAGCCCCAACCCACACCCCATCGAGTAGCCCAGGCATCATTGAAACGATGGAAGAGGGCGATACGCGGGAGCAGGAAGTTGCCATATTGCGCATGGTGATCGTATCGAAGTCCTGCTTCAAGCAAGGTCTCGTCTTTGATGTGCCAGGTGTATTGGCCGAAGACACCGAAAATGTTATTCCGATATTCGTTCACCGGTATGGGATCCGAGGGTAGTTTGGTGAAGGAGTCTCCAGTGAAATTGATCCCTGCCACCAGGTCTGCCTTATGAAAAGGGACGAAGCCAGAAAGTTCAGTATAATAATTGCGTTGTCTACCCTTGAAATCGAGAGTTGATTCTTGAATACGTCTCTCAAAATCACTATACATGGCCTTTAATGTCAACCGTACCGCTCCAAGCTTATGTTCCGCCTGAAATTCCCAGGTGTCTCGACCGGTAGTATTTTTCTCAAAGTAGCTGTGTGCTGAACTGACCTTGCCATTCAGCACTTGCATGTCCCCGCCATTCCTGGTTTCTGCAGTGTGGGTAAATCCAAGGGAGATGGTCGTATGTGTGGTAGGATAAAAGAAAAGTTTAGGATGCAGGATATAGTAGCCGATATCCGGCAGGTCACTCAATCCATCGCCGTTCACATCTGAAGCTTTCTGTCGAGTGTATCCGCCAAAGAAACTGTAGCCGAATGTCTTCCATCTTTTTGCGATATAGGTGTTGATGTTGCTTTCCTTGAGAGAGGTCTGGTTGAGTGTGAGCATAGCCTCCTGCTCCATTTTAGGTTTTTTGGAGATCAGATTGATGAGGCCACCGATTGCACCGCCGCCGTACAAGGTGGATGCGGACCCCTTGATCAATTCAACTTGTTTAAGATCCAGTGGTGGGATCTGGAGGATACCGAAGCCACCGGAGAATCCCTCGAACAAAGGCATACCATCCCGTAAGATCTGTGTATACCGGCCGTCTAGTCCTTGTATGCGCACATTGGCATTTCCAGATACCGCACTGGATTGTTGGATCTGTATGCCACTGACATCTCCCAGAATACTGGCTATGTTGCCAGGTTTGATCTGATTTTCCTCATTCATCTCCTCCTGACCCAGAACTTCCACTTTCATTGGAGAATTCTCCATTCGTGTATTGGTTCTCGTTGAGGAGACGATGACAACATCCTCCATGGTTTTGGATATGGGAATGAGCAAGATTTCAAGTACGCCAGAATAAGGTAAAGTGATATTGATCGTTTTTTCCTGATAGTTGATCGCAGTGATCGTTAGTTGCTGGGATCCGAGGGTAAGTTCGCCTATCCTCATCCTGCCCATGCTGTCAGTCACGCCAGCCTTGGAGGATGGTTTCAGTCGGACGGATGCTCCTGAGACCGGTTGCCTGCTGCCTGAATCCAAAATCGAGAGATGCAACCCATCCTGAGCCATAGTATGGCAGGATAGGGTAGTGGTAAGGCAAAGTATGTAGAATTTCAATTTCCTCATGCTGTGCTGGTTTTCAGTAGAGTCCACATGAAGGTAAGTATGAATTGGCTTTCAAATTGTTAACACATCAGGTTCATATGATATGACCGATACCACTCCACTCAGATACAGGCACAAAAAAACCGGCATCGAAAGCCGGTTTCTCTGTCTATGCAGGGCCTTTCATTTAGGCTGGGCAGACGCGACGAACTTTGCCAAAGGTGCCATTCTTGACTTGTTCAAGGATAAGGTGTTTTCAGCAATGGCATAATTGTCCACCGACTGAAGAACATTGGTCAATTCGGTTTCCAGAGACATGTCCGGACATGCTTTCCTGGTACTGGCCATTTTTGAAAAACTGAGTCGGAATGCATCGGGGGCTGCAAATTCACCCATGATCTGATTGCAGCCGGCAAAAGCACTTACTCGATTGTCATCCTTGTTCATCATGATGTAATATCCATTCGTGCCTGCAGGTGAGTTGATTGGTCTTCCATTCAGTTCAATCAACTTCCAGTAAGTGCCGGTCAGTCCTTTATTCAGAGAGGCTACAGGCTTCGTCGAATGGCAGGAACCCGTCCCAATGGCGAGAAGCAGAATAAGAGAGAGCTTGCTGTTCATATCTTTATTTTTTGGTGATCGAATGTGCTGCAAAGAAAAGGGAAAAGCCAAAAGCAAATGCGAGTATCTTGTACCGGCTTGTCATGACCTGCAACCTCCGTAAAATGCGCCCGAAATAACTCTCATGATCTTTTAGTTGCGCATCAAGCCCAAGCCTGATTATGCCTCATTTGACTCTAGACATTCGTTTCATGCTTTGTGCATTTTCTCCTGCCATCGAGCTTCCTGCAACGCATCTCTGATCATTTCCGAAATTCTGGTAATTCCAACAGTCCTTAACCTCAAAAAACCTGTTGGATTTTAAGTAAAACTCCTGCATCAAATCATCCAGTTATTGTGTATTTTCAACACTTAAGACCATACCATAAAGCTCCGGTTCTCATGAATTTAAAATGCCTTTTTCTATATATAAACTTTTTCTTGGCAGGTTCTTTGCAGGCCCAACTGCTCATCTGGTCTCCAGATTTCATCCAGGAGAATTCCTCCACGGTGGACATTACCTGTGATGCGACCAGGGGCAATCAGGGTCTCAAGGATTACACGGCTACGGATGTTTATGTTCATATCGGCGTCATCACGAACCTGAGCAACGGACCTACGGACTGGAAATACGTTCCTTTCACTTGGGGCACAACCCCTGCTGCCGCCAAAGCAACGAGCACGGGTGTGAATACATGGAAATTTACCATCTCTGGGGGGCTCCGCTCTTTTTTCAATATCAGTAATGCAAGCGAGCATATACTGAAGATCGCCATACTTTTCAGAAGCGGCAATGGTCAAAAAAAACTGGCTAACGTGAACGGTACGGATATGTTCGTCCCGGTGTATGACAATGGACTGAATGTTCGAATCGATCAACCTTTTCGTCAACCCGTTTATGATGATTCCCCCGAACCCATCATTAAAAATGCAGGGGACGCCATTACGATAACGGCTAAGGGTAATCCATCTTCCACATTGAAACTTATCCTGAACGGTGATCTGCTGAATTCGGCCACGGGTACTGCCATCAACTCCACCGCTATGCTCAATACTGGAGGTAGGCAGGTGATCCTTGCCGAGGCTTTTGATGGTGTCAATACAAAAAAGGATTCTGTCACCTTCTTCATTTCCGGGGGCCCTCAGGTAGCACCGCTTCCTGCCGGTGTTCGGGATGGTATCAACTACGAACCGGGTGACACTTCGGTTGTTCTTGTTCTTTTTGCACCACACAAGAGTTCGGCCTTCATCCTCGGCGATTTCAACGATTGGCAGCAGTCCACTTCATATCAGATGACTGTTACCCCGGATAGTAACCGTTACTGGCTTCGGGTGACCGGACTGAAGCCGGGTATGGAATATGCTTATCAATACCTTGTCGATGGCAATTTGAGGATCGCCGATTATTACACTGAGAAGGTGCTCGATCCAGATTTTGATCTGGGAATACCACAAGTGACTTATCCCAACTTGAAAGCCTATCCCAGCGGAAAAACTACCGGTATAGTAGGCACTTTGCAAATGGCCAAACCTGCATATGGCTGGCAGGTGGGGGCTTTCAAAAGACCAGATAAACGGAACCTGTTGATATACGAACTCCTGATCAGGGATTTTGTTGGTAAACAGAACTGGTCCACTCTGACGGATACGTTATCTTATCTAAAAAGGTTGGGCGTGAATACGATTGAGGTCATGCCCTTCAATGAGTTCGAAGGCAATGACAGTTGGGGGTACAACCCGGATTTCTATTTCGCTCCTGACAAATTCTATGGCACTGAATCTGCATTACGTCGTTTCGTCGACGAATGCCACCGTTCAGGAATGGCGGTGGTGATGGACATTGCCATGAATCATTCCTTTGGGCGATCTCCTATGGTACAACTTTACTTTGACGCGGTAAGTGGTAAGCCGGCCATGAACAGTCCTTGGTTCAATGCCGATCCCAAACATCCATACAATGTGGGATATGACTTCAACCACGAAAGTCAGGCTACAAAAGACTTCGTCGATCGTGTGGTGGAACACTGGCTTACGAATTACAAAATAGACGGTTTCCGATGGGATTTGTCGAAGGGATTTACTCAGACGAACAATCCGAATAATGTGAACGCTTGGGGTGCATATGACGCTTCTCGTATCGCCATCTGGAAGCGCATATACGATAAGATGCAATCCATTTCCCCGGAAAGCTATTGCATCCTGGAGCATTTTGCAGATAATTCAGAGGAAACAGAACTCTCCTCATATGGTATGTTACTCTGGGGCAACTCGAATTATAATTTCAATGAAGCTACCATGGGTTATGTGGGCACTTCTAATTTCGAATCGGCCTTGTCCCAGAAAAGAGGTTGGTCAAAAACTCATCTTGTAGCCTATCAAGAGAGCCATGATGAAGAGCGGCTCATGTTCAAAAACCTGACCTTTGGGAATACATCCAATGCTACCTACAATACAAGGGATCTGGCAACGGCATTGAAGCGTAATGAGATGGCCGCCTGTTTCTGGGCGATGATGCCGGGACCTAAAATGCTCTGGCAGTTTGGCGAATTGGGATATGACCAATCCATAACCTCTTGCCAGGACGGGAGCTTGCCGCAGCCGTATCCGAGTAGCCAATGTAGGCTGGATAGCAAACCCCTTCATTGGGATTATCAGTCCGTGCCAGCCAGAAAGGCCCTTTATTCCGTGTATAGCAGGTTGCTGAATCTCCGGAATACATCCAATTTCCTCTCCACCTTCACATCAGGGAATGTGTCCTGGAATTTTTCGGGTGGATTCAAAAAAATGCAATTGTCCGATGATTCCCTCAAAATAGCGGTCATCGGTAATTTTGATGTTGTTGCCCAATCCTCGGATCTTACCTTCCCAACTGCAGGCACTTGGTACGATCTACTTTCCGGTACGGTATTTACTTCCACCGGGACGGCGCAATCGATCAACCTTCAGCCCGGTGAGTATCATGTCTATACGAACCGGGATCTGGGTAATCTTGTGGTGACCGCACTCGCAGATATCAGGCCTGGATATGGCGATAAGAGCATAATGATCTATCCCGATCCCGTGAATTCAGATGCAGAAGTGATATTCGATCTTCCTGCCAGTGGTAAGGTGAACGTCACTGCCTACGACATGCAGGGTCGCATGGCAGGAAACGTATCGGGTGGAATTCGGCCGAAAGGAAGAAACATGGTTAGTTTCGGTTCCATGGGATGGCGGATCCCGGAGTGGAAGACCGGTATGTATATATTGGTAATCGATGTCAATGGAAGACGTCTGAAAAAACAATTTATCGTGGCTCGGTGATCCTGCATGCTTCCACTTTCTGAACGGTCTTTTTTAACACTTATGCTCTGTTTCATCTCAGAGGTCTTTCTTACTTTTGCTGCTGAAATTCTTTGATTGAACAGAATCCTGATCCTTCTTTGCATTTTATGCCTCAATCTGGCCAACTCGGCACAGGCACAGCAGATCAATGAACAGCTGTATCCTCAAAAAGATCTTCTGGATGTTTTTGGTAAATTAATCAAAGGAAAGAAAGTCAAAGAGCGGACGGATACAACCATCGAGGACGATCTCAGTTGGTCGGTTATTCCTGCAGCAGGCTATACACTTCAAACCGGACTTGCAGTCATGCTTTCAGGGAATGTGACTTGGCATTCACCGAAATTTCCGGAGCAGAAAGTATCTGCGGTCACTTCAGCCATCACCTACACGCAGTACAATCAACTCATCTGGATGTCACAATGGTCAGTATGGGGCAAGCGAAATCTGTATAATTTCCCTGGCGAACTTCGTCTCATGAAATACCCGCAGTATACGTATGGAATGGGCAGTTCCACGCCGACCCAAGGGAAATACATGTTGGATTATGCCTATTTACGACTATATGCTGATGCACTCCGAAAACTGGGATTTGGGATTTATGGGGGTATAGGATATCGCCTCGATTATCATTGGGGCGTCAGCCAAAAAAAGATTCCGGGTTCTGGTGAAACGGATTATGATCTTTATGGATTTTCCAGACATTCCCTCTCTTCAGGCCTTTCCTTCAATCTGCTCATTGATGACCGGGACAATCCCATCAGCTCACGTAAAGGGGCATATGCAAAACTGGTGATCCGGACAAATCCCACATGGATGGGAAGCGATGTCAACTGGTCATCCTTATTGCTTGATCTCCGTAAATATCTTCCCTTACACGGAGGCAAGCAAGTACTTGCATTCTGGAGTTACAACTGGTTCACGCTATCCGGCCAACCACCTTACCTGGACCTGCCGAGTCTGGGATGGGATGGCAATAACAATACCGGTAGAGGGTATATACAAAGCAGATTCATGGGAAAGCAAATGATTTACGCCGAGGCGGAATACCGTTTTGACATTTCCCGAAATGGGCTATTTGGTGCTGTAGTTTTCGGGAATGCACATGGATTCACGAACTGGCCAGATGAAAAATTCACGAATATAAATCCGGGAGGAGGAGCGGGCCTCCGTATCAAACTCAATAAAAAATCAGGAACAAATATCGCCATCGACTACGGATTTGGTTTGGACGGGTCAAAGGGCCTTTTCGTGAATCTTGGTGAAGTTTTTTAACCTGATGGGCATTAGTGTCACCAATTATTACCCTGGTCTTTGTTCAGTCTTTCTGGAGTTTCAATCTTGTTCGTGGGCCAGTTGGGATCGTATTTGACGAACCAGGAAAGCCATAGGGTTCGGGAAATACGCATAAGCGGCGGTTGGAGAGCAATGAGGAGAAAAGAATTGACTCCAATCCACCAGAAAAAACGTTTGTCATCTAGAGAAAACCCGATGATCAGCCACCAAAGCAGAAAACTGAATATGGTGAAGGCTACGGACAAGGCATAGCTCACATAACCTGTACCATAGTAGAATCCAACTTCTATTTCCGTAGGCTGACCACAGACAGGGCATTCCTGCTTCATCTTGACGGTATTGGAAAGGTCATAGGGATTGCCGGAAGAATAGATATGGCCTCTTCGGCACCGGGGGCACCTGTTGCCAAAGACACTGATCAGGTAGCCAGGTTTGGGTGGGACGGCATCCATGCGGGAATTTTTGCAAAGTAAGGGAAAAGGAGGGAGCTCGACTCTGCAAAAGTCATTCATCAAAGGCTTCCATGACCATTTCCATCCGCATGCTTCTTGATCCTTTTATCAAAATCACTGCTTCTAAAAGGTTTTGCTCTTTGATCCAGTCCTTGGCCAAAGTTGCGTCCGAAAAATACCGGTAAGGGTGATCCACTTTACTGAAATCCCCCCCGACGAGGATCACATCTTTCCAATTATATTTCCTGATGAGTTCAACTATTTCCCGATGTTCATGGACACTTTCCAAGCCCAATTCAGCCATGGCTCCTATGACGATGATCTTGGACTCATCGTGCTGTCGGGCGAAATTCTCAATGGCTGCACGCATGCTGGAAGGATTCGCATTGTAAGCATCCAAGATGATACGATTGCTTCCCCGATGTACCAATTGCGATCGGCTGTTCGAGGGCACGTAATTGATGATGGCTTCTTGTATCTTTTCGGATGGGACCCCGAAATATTCACCGACAGCAACAGCAACCAGCACATTGGGAAGGTTATAGTCGCCGACCAACAAGGTCGGGATCCTGTTCAACATAGTACCGCCCGTCATCTGCACTTCAAGGAACGGTGAACTTTGTGCGACCATACCAGTGACCTGTGCATCCCTGGTTCCATAGGAAACAACATGATGAAGCCCTTTGCTCATCTCTTTCAGATAATCGTAATCGGTCATCACGAATGCAGTGCCTCCAGTCGGTCGAAGGTGATCGTAAAGTTCACCCTTGCCTTGACGCACGCCTTCCGTTCCGCCAAAACCTTCCAGATGGGCTTTACCACAGTTAGTAATGATGCCGTGGGTGGGTAGCGCATATCTGCAATAGCTGGCGATCTCCGTCCGGTGGTTGGCGCCCATCTCGATGACAGCGATTTCTGCATCTGTTCTGATATCAAGTATGGTAAGCGGTACCCCTATATGATTATTTAGATTGCCTTTTGTGGTGCTGGTTCGGAATTGTGCTGAGAGAACGGCATGTATGAGCTCTTTCGTTGTAGTTTTTCCATTGCTGCCTGTTATCGCGATGAACGGTATATGAAGTTGTTTCCGGTGATGTAGTGCAAGTTCCTGCAGCGCAAGTAGTGTGTTTTCCGTTTTGAAGATACGAGGGTCGTTAAGTGATTCTCCCTCATCGATCACGACCAAAGATGCGCCTGCATCCAGTGCCTGCTTAACGAAATTGTTTCCGTTGAAGTTGGGCCCTTTGAGGGCAAAGAAGATCTCCCCTTCGGCGATCTTTCTAGTATCTGTTTGTACATGAGGATGGGCGAGGTATGCTGTATAGAGTTTTTCGATGTCTTTCATAGGTCAAATTTAGCGAAGAGCCGTGCATGAATGGTCACGTTTTTGTGAATTCTTCATGCCCCCATTCAAACGCTAAACCCCTGCGAATGGCAGGGGTTTAGCATATTATTCATGGATGATCTTCGGTCAGATCATTTGCGGCTATTCTGTCTGGTTTTGCTGAACTGATTGCCGTTCTTGAAGCCATTGCCTTCCTGACTTCCCACTCTGTCCATGGCACAACGGAATCCTATCGTGGAGCTTGCCTGATCTTCTTCCAGGAATCTGCGGGTGCTGGGGCTCAGCCAATAAGCGCGATCGTCCCAGCTGCCACCTTTGTACACTCTTGATTTATCGCTGACAAGGGTGGATTTACCGTAATTATATGCAACCTGTGAAAGGGTGTCACCATCAAGGTAGTTTACCACATTGCCACGCTGATAGTTGCGACGGTTCTTGCTTTCCTCATCGGTCACATTGACCATTTTCACATTGCCCAGACTATCTTTTTCAAATTCACCGTTGGCATTTTTGTAGTATTTCTTGAAGACGTTACCGCGGTAAGGGTTCAGACCGTCAACATCCAAGTTGGAGAGAGGGCGGTAGATATCGGAAACCCATTCGTTCACGTTGCCAGACATGTTGTACAGACCGAAACCATTCGGGAAGAATGCATCGATCGGGCCAGGTATGGAGGCATTGTCGTTCAAGCCACCTGCCACACCCATGTTATCGCCATTACCCCTTTTGAAGTTGGCCAAGAATTTACCCTGCCAGCTGCCATGTCTTGTATCCCGAATACCATTGACGTTCTGGCTCCATGAATAAACCTGCCTGTTGGTGATCAGTTCCTCGCCGCGCTGCCCTTCTTTCTTCTTGGGCTTGGGGTTTTGATTGACCAATCCAAGTGCAGCATATTCCCATTCAGCTTCCGTCGGTAAACGATAGTCGGGCAGCAGATATCCATCTTCGAATTTCACGTAGTTGCGAGGTTTGCCGTTGGCATCCAATAGTGGATTCTTCTTAGGCTTACCTGGCTGCGGCGAATAAAGGCCCATCAAATAGGATTTGGTGGTGAAGTTTTCTTCAGCCTGCCCTTGGATGGACTTCAACTGGGATTTGTTGATATAGCCCTTCTCGACCAATATCAGTTCGTTGACCCGGTTGCTCCTCCATACACAGTAGTCATTTGCCTGCTTCCAGTTCACACCCACCACAGGATAATTATTGTAGGATGGGTGGCGGAAATAATATTCCACGAGGGGTTCGTTGGCAGCCAACTCACTCCGCCAGACCAGTGTGTCCGGCTTTGCCGCCTCCAGAACTTTTGAGTATTGTTCATCATCAAAGGCGTTTTCCAGCCAATACAGGTATTCCCTATAATGGACATTCGCCACTTCGCTACGGTCGATATAGAATGAAGAGACAGTCACCCTGCGGGGGATGTTGTTCCAATCACTCATGACATCTTCCTGGGTTGCACCCATGGTAAAGGTGCCACCTTGGACGAAAACGAGGCCGGGTCCGGTCTTCTGCTCCTTCTCCTTGGAGACGCTATAGCCGCCCATGTTCTTGTCATTGTAGTTCCATCCGGTAGTGGAGGATTTTTCCATCTTCTTTTTGCCGAACAGGCCGTTCTTACAAGAGGAGAACAGGACGGCCCCGGCGAGTACGATAATCAGGTTTTTCATGCTTGACTTTTGCATTTTGCTGGATTTAGCTATATGAAAACGAGTTGTTTTACAAAATATTGTACCCGAATGCAGCTCATCTTGGCATTCCAAGGCCGTGAATGGCAAAATTATAGGATTTTACGGATTCCCTGCTTCAGACCAGGGGTATGAAACGTTTATTAAATGCTAATTTTGAAGGGATTGACTATTCAATGCCCAAAGTTTCCCTGATATTCCTGTTTGTGATCCACCTGGTTCTTCACCTCCGGGCACAGCCTCATTACGCTGACCATTCCGTACTCTCTTCCGGAAACTGGTATCAGATCAGCATCAAGGACCCTGGCGTTTATAGGGTGGACGCCAATTTTCTGACTGCACTCGGCATACAACTTCCCATCCCCTCAGCCTCCCTCAGACTATTTGGGAACGGAGGTAAAATGCTCCCTGAAGCAAATTCAGTTGCCAGACCGGATGACCTTCTGGAAAATGCCATCCAGGTCCTGGACGGAGGCGACGGACAGTTCGACGGCAAGGACTATTTTCTTTTTTATGCGGATGGTCCCGATACCTGGTCCTCGGACATGGGAAATCGCCGGTTCAGCCATCAAAAGAACTTATACAGCGAAGTTTCCTATTATTATATAAGTATCCAGGGCACCGGTCTTTCGGTCCAGCAGCAGATTAATATACCCATTTCCGGGAATCCCGTTAACACATTCGACGAGCGCTTTGCTCACGAGTTGGACACTATTAATTTTCTCAACAGTGGCAAAGGATGGTATGGCGAAGAATTCAGTGCCATTCCGGGCCGTCCGGCATCCCGTAGTTTCACCATCGATTTACCAAACATTGACCCTACCTATCCGGTGACCGTGAATAGTTCAGTGATCGCCCGAAGCATCGGGCAGGTCAGCCGATTCGACTTACGCCTAAACGATCAACCCCTATTCCAACAAGTGGTCGCTCCAGTTTCCGGAATTTCAAATGAACCTATAGCACAACCCTCGGTTCTCGCCGGGTCAGTAAGTCTGAACAAGCCATCGATCGTCCTTCAATACAATTTCACCCCGGGAAGCGTTAACGGTCAGGGTTGGCTGAACTGGTTCGAAGTATTTTTCCGCCGAATGCTCGACATGAGTGGTTCAGGTCAACTTGCATTCCGAGATTGGATGAGCATGGCACCAGGTAATGCCGCATCATTCACCATAAAAGGAACTTCAAGTAGTACGCAAGTATGGGATATCAGCGATAATTATCATCCGATCCAGATGTCAACCACATTGCAGGGAAATGAACTGCATTTCATTCAGGATGCATCCACCCTTCACGAATTCATTGCTTTCGAACCAGCATCTGCCTTTAGGCCAAAGTCCATAGGGAAATTGGCCAGTCAGGATCTCCATGGCTCGATTCAGACCCAATTCATCATCCTGACGACAACTCCTTTGCTGGACGCGGCCAACCAGATTGCAGATCATCATCGGAAAAGGGACAATTTGGATGTCACCGTTACTAATGTCTCTCAGGTATATCATGAATTCTCCTCCGGCATTGCCGATCCTGTAGCCTTGCGGGACTATGTAAAAATGTATCGTGACCGGGCAGGCAAGGACAGTTCCCGACGCCCGGAGTATCTTCTTCTTCTGGGAGCTGCAACCTTTGATCCACGAAATAAGGCAGGACAGGGCATTAGTGGGGTGCCATCCTTCGAAAGCACGGAATCCCTTGACCCGCTTTCAACCTATGTATCGGATGATTTCTTCGCTTTATTGGATGATGCTGATGATGTGAATGCCATTAGTCCAGCAGGTTTACTGGATATAGGTGTCGGGCGCATTCCTGCCAAGGATGCAGCCGCAGCAAAAGCAGTGGCCTCAAAGTTGGACAGCTATACTGCTTCGGCTTCCATGGGACCCTGGCGAAACCAGGCCAGTTTCACTGCAGATGACGAGGACGCGAACCTGCATCTCCAAGATGCAGAATACATAAGTGGAATCGCTGCTTCCATGGCCCCACAGCTAAACATCGGCAAGACTTATCTCGATGCATTCAAACAGGAAAGCAGTGCGGGTGGGAGCCGTTATCCTGCGGTAAACTCGGCCATCAACAGTCGAATATATGGTGGAACCCTGATCTGGAATTACAATGGTCACGGCGGGAGCACAAGGCTTGCGGAAGAAGATATTCTTGACCGGGACATGGTGGATGGGTGGAATAATGCCGGTAAACTGCCACTCTTCATCACAGCTACTTGTGATTTCGCCCCTTATGACGATCCTTCCATTGATGCTTTGGGGAGCAATATCCTGCTTAGGGAGAGAACAGGTGGAATCGCATTGTTGACCACTACAAGACCAGTTTACGCCTACAGCAATCGGATCATAAATGCAAACTACCTGCGCATTGCCCTGGAACGGCAAGCCAATGGTGGTTTCCTGACTCTCGGTGAATCCCTGAGGCGCGCTAAAAATTTTACTTACCAGACAGCAGGGGATGTTGCGAACAACCGGAAATTCACTTTACTTGGAGACCCTGCGCTCACTTTGGCTTTGCCCAATTTGAAGGTGCTTACCACACATATCAATGGCAGGCCTATTGGAGTGGTCCCGGATACGATCAGGGCCCTCGACCGCTATACCATCAATGGATTGGTCACAGATCATAATGGTATATGGCAGCAGGGATTCAACGGTACTGTCTACCCCACTTTATTTGATAAAGAACAAGTAGTCAGCACCCTGGGAAATGACGCCTCAAGCCCGGTCACCAGTTTTAAAGTCCGGAACTCACCGATCTACAATGGAAAAGTCCAGGCGGTCAATGGGAAATTCTCTTTCACTTTCATCGTTCCCAAAGACATCAGTTATGCGTTTGGTGAAGGCCGTCTCAGCTATTATGCAGCAGGCTCTTCCTCGGATGCTTCCGGGTATACATCGAATGTGGTCATCGGCGGTCTGGGTAACGGTGTGATCGACGACCGGACCGGTCCACAGATCAAAGCCTATCTAAATGATGAAAAGTTCGTTAACGGAGGGTTGAGCAATGAATCTCCCATTCTGATTATGCGGTTATCAGATTCTTCAGGAATCAATACTGTCGGTACGGGTATAGGACACAGCATGACGGCGGTTTTGGATGGGGATAGCCGAAATTCCTGGGTACTAAACGACTACTACGAATCTGAAACCGATAGCTACCAGCGTGGACAGGTCAGATTTCAGCTGCCAAAATTGGAAGAGGGGCCTCATACATTGACCATGAAGGCATGGGATGTTTTTAACAATTCGGCCGATTATATATTGGAATTCAGAGTTTTACGAAAAGAAAAATTGGAATTACGCCATGTTTTGAACTACCCTAATCCATTTACTTCAAGCACAAAATTCTGGTTCGAGCATAATCGACCCGGAGAGGAACTGAGGGTGCAAGTACAGGTTATGACCGTGACGGGTAAACTCGTGAAAACCATTGCAAAAACAATATTTACCCCCGGAAATCGTTCAGAAGAGACAGAGTGGGATGGTCGGGATGATTATGGAGCGAAACTGGCACGTGGGGTGTATATCTACCGGATTCGAGTTGCTACGGCAGACGGACAGCATGTGGAAGAGGTAGGCAAAATGTATATTTTGTAATGACTGTCAATTATTTATTATTTTTAGGTCCCCAAAACGTCCAAATGGCATAAAATTCTACCTGATCTTTTTTTTAGGACAAGCCATAAATTCCTTTCATGAAATCTAACATTGGAAAACTTACTGCACTAGCAGCTGGTCTGTTTTTTGCCGTGGGGACGAATGCCCAATCTACCGAACCCATAAACGTCGTGACCACTGCCGTTCCTTTCCTCAGGATCTCGCCGGATGCCCGCGCGGGTGGAATGGGAGATCTGGGCGTTGCAACTTCTCCTGATGCCAATTCCCAATTTTATAATCTGGCCAAGTATCCATTCGCTACAAGCAAAGGTTCTGTAGCGCTAACGTATACACCCTGGTTGAAAGATCTGGGTTTGAACGATGTTTACCTGGCCACGCTATCCGGCTATTACAAACTCGATGAGACACAAGCCATCTCCGGCTCGTTGCGCTATTTCAGTCTGGGTAATATCCAGTTCACAGACAATTTCGGGAACGACCTGAATTCTTTCCGACCCAGGGAATTCGCTATCGACGGAGGGTACTCCCGTAAATTATCGGATAATCTATCTTTGGGTGTTGCCTTACGCTACATCAATTCCAATCTTGCCGGTGGGCAGGCCATAAACGGAGTATCGTATAAGGCTGGTAGTGCGGTGGCAGGCGATGTGGGTCTATTTTATACCAAGACACCAGATCAGAGTTCCGGATGGAATTTCGGAGTAGCCTTGACCAACCTCGGATCCAAGATCGGCTATACCACAGACGCCACGCAGAAGGATTTCATTCCAGCCAACCTGAGTCTGGGTGCAGTCTATAACAAGACATTCCAGGAAGTCAATAAGCTATCCTTCGGACTCGACATACACAAATTGCTGGTTCCCACTCCGCCCGCCCTTGGAGATTCCGCAGGTCTAGCCAAGTATCGTAGCACTGGTGTCGTGGAGAGTTGGTTCACATCTTTCGCTGATGCACCCGGAGGCTTCAAGGAAGAATTGAAGGAGTTTTATTTTTCCTTGGGCGCTGAATACTGGTACAATAACCAGTTTGCTGTTCGTGCAGGTTATTTTTATGAGGACAAGACGAAAGGCAACCGCCAGTATTTCACTCTTGGCGCCGGGATCAAATACAACATATTCGGGTTGAACTTTTCCTATCTCATCCCTTCGGGAAGTGGTGTGAACAGAAACCCACTTTCCAACACGCTTCGCTTCAGCCTGATCTTCGATCTGGGTGGTGATGATACCGGCGAAGGGGGAATACAGACCATCAAATGAAAAATTCTTCATCAAATTACAAACCGGCTACATGGCCGGTTTTTTTTATATCCATGAATTGCGACGATCGTATTTCCATTTACAAGAGCATCCATTGAAGACCGAATTCCCTATCTTTCCCACTCAATTCAATCATTCATGTCTTACCGAATAGGATCAGGTGTTGATTTTCACCAGCTCGAAGAAGGTCGTGAATTCTGGATCGGTGGCGTAAGGATACCACATCATGCCGGCGCCAAGGGCCACAGTGATGCCGACGTGCTATTACATGCCATCTGTGATGCCCTACTGGGTGCACTCGCTCTGGGGGATATCGGACTTCATTTTCCGGACACCAGTGATGAATTCAAAGGAATAGACAGCAAGATCCTCTTACGCAGGACCCATGCCCTCGTTGTCGCCAAAGGATATCGGGTGGTGAATATCGACAGCACCCTCTGCCTGGAAACCCCCAAGATCAAGCCCTATGTACAGTCCATGCAGGAAGCCATCAGCGGCATCCTGGGCATATCCCTGGAAGATGTTTCCATCAAGGCTACTACAACGGAGAAGATGGGTTTCGTAGGAAGAGAGGAAGGTTTGATGGCTTATGCGACAGTATTGTTGGAGAAGTCATGATCAATACCACAAGGAAGTCGAACCAAATAAATTGAACTTTCGAAAGCTTGAAAGAAGAGGTTAATATTTTACATTGCCTGTACTGCCTTCCATCGATTCCCGTTAATTTTGCGCTCATGCCTTCTGTTATCATTCGCGTCGTCAACAGATCTGCCAACTCACTTCCGGAATATGCCACCTCCGGTGCATCCGGAATGGATGTTCGTGCTGATCTTTCCAGTACGGTCGTTTTGATGCCCATGGAAAGGAAGTTGATCCCCACTGGACTGTTCATGGAGATTCCTGAAGGATTTGAAGTGCAGGTCCGGCCCAGGAGCGGGCTTGCCATCAAACAGGGTCTGACCTGTCTGAATACTCCGGGAACCATAGATTCTGACTATCGTGGCGAGGTCAAGGTCATACTCGTGAATCTTTCCGGTGAAGTTCAGGAGGTCCATCCCGGTGACCGTATCGCACAACTGATTGTTCAAAAAGTGGAACGTGCGGAATGGAGTAAGGTGGAAGAGCTGAATGCGACGGTCCGGAACGAGGGCGGATTCGGACACACCGGCAAACAATAAATTCATTCCTAACATGAGGAACCTGTTCATCATATTGTGTGTGGCTTCCCTCTTTTCGAGTTGCAGGTCTGCCAAGAACCTCTCTCAGGCGATCAGCAATAAGGATAGTGCCATGGCCGTCGTCCTCCCGGTGGAGAATGACTCCGTGAAGATGGTCAAGCAGACTCTTAGTCGCATCGAAGCGAACCACATCGATTTCCGTACTTTTTCCGCCAAGGTCAAAGTGGGATATGCTGACTCCAGAGACCAGAAATATGATTTCAATGCTTTCATCAGGATCAGAAAGGACAGTGCCATCTGGATATCCATCATCGCTGCGCTGGGCATTGAAGCAATACGGGCGATCATCACCCCCGACAGTGTGAAGATCCTGGATAAGCTCAAGAATACGGTCACATTCAAGAAATTATCCTATATCCAGGAGATCGCTAATCTTCCTATAGATTTCCGTACCATTCAGGACCTCATCATCGGTAATCCAGTATATATGGACAGCAACATCGTCTCCTACAAACAGGAGCCTGAGGTCATATCCATGTCCATGTTGGGCAGTTTCTTCAAGAACTATGTGACGGTGAGTGGGCGTGATTACAATCTGCGTAACAGCAAGCTGGATGACGTGGATCTTACCCGGAGTCGAACGGCCAATCTGTCCTATGACAATTATGCCATGGCAGGAAAATGGAATTTTTCCGGGGTTCGCCAGATCTCGATCACGGAGAAGAATAAATTGGATATCGACATGGAATTCAAGCAGGTCCAATTCGATACCGAAGTGGACTTCCCATTCAATATACCCAAGAATTATAAATTGAAATGATTTTCAATGAACCTGCTGATCTGGGTTAATACGAGAAGATCAACCCGCCTGAATGCCCACCCTCTAAAACCATAACATGCGGAAATTTCTCATAGTCTTGTTCTCTTCCTTTTTTCTGGCCGCTTTGGCAATGGATGCCAGTGCCCAGAGCCGGGAGGAATTGGAAAAAAAGAGGAAGGAGATACAACTTGAGATCGAAGAACTGCAGCAGGCACAGAATGCCATCCGAAAAGACAAGAAGGCAGGTCTTGGTCAACTCACGCTGATCCAAAGTAAACTCAAGAAAAGGAATGCGGTCATATCCAATATCAATGAACAAGTGGGGATGATCGACAAGAACATATTCAGCAACAACAGGGAGATCTACCGATTCAAAAAACAGTTGGATACCCTGAGGCTACAATATGGGAAGACTATCGAGTATGCTTACAAGAACAGGAGCAACTACGATATGCTCAATTTCATTTTCTCCGCTTCCAGTTTCAATGATGCCATACGGAGGGTGTCTTACTTGAAGAGTTACCGGAACTATCGCGACGAGCAGGTCGCCAATATCCGGAAGACCAGCCAACAACTCATGGGTAAGATCAACGTCCTCGCCCAGAATAAAAAAGAAAAAAATGAAGTGCTGCAAGAGCAGACGAAGCAGATGAAAAATTTGGAGTCGGAAAAGCAGGAACAGAGTGCTTTTGTTTCCAAATTGAAAGCCAGGGAGAAGGAATTGGAGAAGGACATGGCGGCCAAAAAGAGATTGGAAAGGAACCTGCAGAATGCTATCGCGGCGGTCATTCAGCGGGAGATACTCGCGGCTAGAAAGAAAGCAGATGATGACGCGAAAAAACTGGCTGCTGCAAATGCGACCAGACCTCCCAATACTCCTGCCGCTGTCGTGGAGAAAGCCGCTCCAACAGCCAGAAAAGCGGCTACCCTTGAAAATACTCCAGAGGTGACCAAGGTATCCATCAGTTTTGAGAAGAATCTGCACAATCTCCCGTGGCCGGTGGATAAGGCCCAGATAACTGCACCCTTCGGCAAGCGAAAGATCGAGGGAACTACCCTGATTGAAGACAATATTGGCGTAACCATCGCAACTCAGGTGGGAGGGCCTGTCAAAGCGGTCTTTGAAGGAACGATATCCTCGGTATTTGATGTGGCGGGCAGCCAGACCGTCACCATTAAACATGGTAAATACTTCACCACATATTATAACCTGTCTTCAGTATCCGTTAGCAAGGGTCAGGATGTCAAGATGGGGCAGGTAATTGGTAAGGCCGGTACCAATGATGATGGTGAGGGCGAGATACTCTTCGTGGTGAATGTCGAAAGCCGTTTCGTCGATCCGGAGAACTGGCTCAAATCCCGATGAAAGAGGAGATCATGGAGCCTTCCATTCGGTCAGGCATCTCTCATATAACGCTTCGTATTTAGGAACGATGTTTTGGATATCGAATCGATTCGCGGTATTCCGTGCATGCTTTTTGAACTGGTTCAGTATCACATCATCCATAAGTATGGCCAAAGCATTTCTGCTCATGCTATCCACATCGCCAACGTCGGACATAAAGCCGTTATCGCCGTCGGTGATGATCTCTGGTAACCCTCCAGAATTTGAACTGACAACAGGCGCACCACCTGCCATCGCTTCAAGCGCTGCAAGACCGAAACTTTCATATTCCGAGGGAAGTAAAAAGAGATCTGCAATGGTATAAATCTCCTCCATATCCTGTTGTTTGCCGACGAAACGGATTTCGTCATCCAAGCCTAATTCACGAGTGAGTTGCTCGCACATGTTCCTTTCCGGTCCGTCCCCCACCAGCAGCAACTTCGCTGGGATCTGCTTCCGAACTTTGTTGAAGACATAAATGACATCGGCTACGCGCTTTATCTTCCTGAAATTGGATGCGTGCATGAGGATACGCTCGCCGTTGGGTGCAATGACCTTTCGGAATGCATCAATCGGTTTCTTACTGAATCTCTCTACGTCAACGAAGTTGTGTATGACCTCAATATCCTTTTGGATATCGAAATTCAAATAGGTCTCTTCCTTCAAATTCTGTGATACCGCCGTAATGGCATCACTTTGGTTGATGGAAAAAGTAACTACAGGTGCATAGGTTTTGTCCTTGCCCACAAGAGTGATATCGGTTCCATGGAGAGTGGTGATGACGGGTATATGACGACCTTCCTGTTCCAGGATCTTTTTTGCCATGTAAGCGGCGGCGGCATGGGGGATGGCATAATGAACGTGCAGCAGATCCAGATGGTGATTTCGAATAACGTCCACCATGGTACTCGCCAAGGCGGTTTCATAAGGAGGATAGTCGAAAAGTGGGTAGGTGGGCACCCTTACCTCATGAAAGAAAAGGTTGGTTTGGAACCCCGTCAGCCTTACCGGTTGCTGATAGGTTATGAAATGCACGATATGGCCTTTGTCCGCCAAGGCTTTGCCCAGTTCAGTGGCCAAAACACCACTTCCGCCGAAGGTGGGATAACAAACGATACCGATTTTCATGTCCGGAAATTTCAATGAACTACAAAGTTAACCATATTACTGTTCATCCTGTGGGGGTAAAGGGCTGTCCCGGAACGCATGATCCCGTAAATGCCGATTTGTACGCTTTGATAACGGATTTGCGTGTTTTGGGTCAGTTTCATTAATTTGGACCATATAAATATACTACTATGGCCAAATTCATTTGGACGATAATCTTCGTTTTGCTCATCGCCGGTGCAGCATTCTTCTACTGGAAATTCTATTTCGTATTTGGTGAAGGTGCTAAAGCAGGGGAGCTCAATTATCTGGTGAAAAAAGGCTATGTATTCAAAACCTATGAAGGGAAACTGATTCAGTCAGGACTGCGTTCAAAGGGTCCGAATACCATCCAGTCCTTCGACTTCGATTTCTCTGTCACAGATGAATCCGTTGCGGCCAAACTGCTCTCCAGTGAAGGCAAGATATTCAACCTACATTACAAAGAATATATTGGTTCGCTTCCCTGGAGGGGCTATAGTAAGTATGTAGTGGACAGTATCATCTCGGTGACCGAGATAAATCGTTGATCATTCAATCGGCAGCATGAAAAAGAGCATATCCCTTCTGGCGGTGATATTCATCGCAAATATCCTGTATGGCCAAACGACGGAAGATTCGGTTCTCCTGCGACGAATGGCCAATGAGATTCTTTCCAATGGTAATGCGTATGAAAACCTTCGGTTTCTCACCAAGAAAGTCGGCCCCCGTCTTTCTGGCTCTCCACAAGCGGGATCCGCTGTTTTGGCAACGGCACGCATGATGAGGGAAGCTGGTGCAGATACGGTCATACTTCAGGAATGCATGGTCCCCCATTGGGTCAGGGGTGCCAAGGAGTCCGCCAAACTGATCTTTGCCAATGGCAAGGAATATGCACTCAAAGTGGCTGCATTAGGGAATTCTGTAGGAACCCCAACCGCTGGGTTGAAGGCAAATGTCATCGAGGTCCGGAATTTCGCTGAATTGGAAAAATTGGGTACTGCAGGAAACATCAAAGGGAACATTGTATTTTATAATCATCCGATGGATCCCACCTTCATCAAAACATTCATGGCTTATGGCGATGCGGTCCCCTATCGTGGTCGTGGCCCTTCCATGGCGGCCAAATATGGTGCCGTTGGTGTCATCGTCCGGTCAATGGCCTCCAACAAGGACGACCATCCACATACGGGAGCTACTGTATACAATGATTCCATGCCTAAGATACCAGCCATAGCCATAAGCACCAACGATGCTGAATACCTGAGTAATGCCCTGCGCATGCGTATGGTCAGTCAGGTCTACTTCAAGACCAGTTGTAAGATGTTGCCTGATGAAAAGTCATATAACGTGATCGGTGTCCTCCGGGGTTCCGAACTGCCGGATGAAGTACTGACCGTAGGGGGACATCTCGATAGTTGGGACCTTGCTGAAGGCGCTCATGATGATGGAGCTGGATGCATGCAAAGCATAGAGGTGATTCGGGCGTTCAAAGCTTTAGGGATCAGGCCCAAGAGGACCATACAGTCGGTCATGTTCATGAATGAAGAGAACGGAGGAAGGGGAGGAGAGAAATATGCTGAAATGGCAAAAAAAGATGGCAGGAAATTCGTGTTTGCGATTGAGAGCGATGCTGGCGGTTTCGTTCCGCGCAGTATAGGATTGTCCCTCAATGCCGCGCAGAAAGCGAAGCTCTGGTCTTTCGAACGTCTGTTCAAACCATATGCCATTGAATTTTCAGAAGGCGGTGGAGGTGCTGACATTGGACCCTTGCGTTCTGTCGGTACAGTAATGTCCAGCCTCAATCCGGATTCCCAACGTTATTTTGAGGTCCATCATGCAGAGACCGATGTGCTGGAATCGGTCAGCCCACGTGAATTGCATTTAGGTGCCTTCGGCATGGCAGCGATACTCTATATCGTAAGTGAAAACGGACTATGATCAATTAGGCAGTCATGATGTATGGTTCACCCGACCCATGCATGACACATGTTTTCGGTGATTTCAGCTTTGTAGTATGAACATCACTGCCTTCTTGTGAAGATCAGGTTTCTCCTTGCGCCACTCACCGATTGTTCGCGTACGCACCCATTCCCGCGGCGAGGTCATTTCCGAAGCGATGCATAAACGCGTTCCGGTTCTACAGGTTTTCAAAAGGGATTCAAGCAGGCTATTGTTCCGGTATGGTGTCTCCATGAAAAGTTGTGAGGAACCTTCTTTTGCGGAACGCAGTTCCAGTTCCTGTATAGCCTTTGTTTTTTGAGCATTATCTACTGGGAGGTATCCATTGAAACTGAATTGTTGCCCGTTCAACCCGCTGGACATCAAGGCAAGGAAAAGGGAACTGGGCCCACAAAGTGGGCGAACGATAGCTCCCATGTCCTGTGCCTTGGCTACCAATAATTGACCCGGATCCGCAATGCCTGGCAGGCCGGCTTCACTCACGATACCTATTGTCTGACTATTCTTCAGTTCCTTTATAAAAGCATCCATTACCTCTCCCTCCGCCTTATGAATCGTATACCAGCGATGATCATCGATCACGATTTCCTTTTTCATTTTCTTGAAATAACGACGTGCCGTCCTTTCATTCTCTGCAAAAAATGCCGTGCAGGAAAGTATCGCTTCTGTAACATATGCTGGGATGGCATCAAAGCCCTCCTCATCCAGAACGCAAGGAATGAGATATACGGTGCCTTTGTTCATAATGTTAAACTACGAAATGATGAGGATAGATGACTACTGGTTTCATTCTCTGATCTCGTACATGCTGATGGTAGCCGCAACAACCGCATAAGCGGGAGCCAATACCCAACCGATGATGATGACAAAATGCATGAGGTAGAAAACGATCCCGTTGCCGATCGCGAGGCCACGATGCCTGCGGATGTAGGCAATACTTTCTGCAGGTGAAAGCCTCCTTCGTTCACAACTATAATCCAGCATGGAGAAGCCGTAATAGTAGCATTCCACAAAAAGTGCGAGGATGGGTGTGGCCCAGCCAATGAGTGGTATGAAGGAGAGGACCAGTATGGACAGGGTATACAAGGTTTGCCATCCGGCATTGCGGATGGCTATTCGAATACCCCTTGCCATATCCTGGAGGATCTGTTTAGCATCAGCCTTATGTTGCTTACCATCGATGATGGCTGCTGTCTTCTCGCTCAGGTAGGCAAAAATGGGTGAACCAACTATCAGCCAGATGTACTTGAACAGGGAGAAGTAGAAGAACATCAGGATGATCCAGATGATGACACCGGCCAGAGTGAAAAGGAAGCCGAGCCAACTGTTCTGCATCTTCTGCACCCAGTTACGGAGTCCACTTGCATCGGTCAGGTATTCGATCACACCAGTGGCAGATTTCCCGAAAAAGTACATGCTGATTGCGAAAAGCATTGCGTAGATCAACCCGGGTATGATGATCCACTTCCAAAGTCGGTGCCGGCTGATGAATCGGTGCGCCTTGAAGTAGGAGTCAACTGCTATGACGATCTCTTTGAGCAAGCGTCTGATTTGGATTAAGTTTGCAAACGTGGTGTTTCACCACGATGATCAGTATTTCAAACTTAAGCTTTTTAGCCGCAAAACTAACCATGTATAAGCTGCCTTTATCTTATTATCGCGGAGAGGATGTGGTGGATTTAGCAGCCAGCTTACTGGGAAAGGTCCTTTTCGTGAAAACGGGTGGTGTCCTGACGGCTGGTCGGATCACGGATGCCGAGGCGTATGAAGGGGTCAACGATAGGGCATCCCATGCATGGGGTAGCTGACTGACACCACGGAAAGAGTTCATGTATGAAGAGGTAGGGGTGTCGTACGTCTCCATATGTTACGGCATTCATCACCTCTTCAATGTGGTCACCAATATAAAGGATCAACCAGATGCATTTCTTATACGCACCATTGAACCTGTCCAGGGGATCACTCATTTGATCACTCGATCCAAAAAAAAACCGTTAAATGTTCCATGACATCCGGGCCGGGAAATATGACCAAAGCCATGGCTATCTTCAGGGGCCATAACGGATTGCCATTGAACAGCTCCTGTTTGTATATTGCGGATGATGGTGTGCGCATTCCGGATTCCTCCATCAAGGCGACCCCAAGGATCGGTGTGGAATATGCAGGTGAAGACTCACTCTGGCTAAATAGATTCATCATCCTGGGAAATCCAGGGGTGGGTGCTCTTCATAAATTCAAGTGAGGGGAATCCCATCATTTTTTGGAATGATGGAACTGAAAGTGCGTTCCACATCGAATAAAGCGGGTTTTCCTGCCGATAAGGAAACTTCAGATCAGACACAAATTGGTCGTCATATGATGAAATTTTTTGACCTTTCCCGATCCCGTGATCATTTATTCTTTCTTCTGGGAATTTTATTGTTCCTGTTTATTTGGATGGTCAATCCTTTTGGAGTTGACCCTAAAGCGGTCAAGGTACTGGCAGTAGCGGTACTCATGATCACCTGGTGGATCACCGAAGCCTTACCGATGCCGGTAGTGGCACTGATACCTCTGGTGATGTTTCCTTTGTTGGGCATCTCCAGTATATCGGAAACAGCGGCACCCTATGCCAATGAGGTCATCTTCCTTTTCATGGGAGGGTTCCTGATCGGTCTTGCCATAGAAAAGTGGAACCTGCATAAGCGCATCGCCCTGTCGATTGTCAACGTCACTGGAACAAGTGGGGACAGGATCATATTGGGGTTCATCATATCCACCGGTCTCATCAGCATGTGGCTGAGCAATACAGCCACGACGATGATGATGTATCCCATAGCACTTTCAGTCATTGCGGTCATGCAACGTGCACATCCGGAAACCGATAAGAGTTCGAATTTCTCTCTGGGGATCATGCTCGCAATCGCCTACGCGTCAAACTTCGGAGGGATAGCAACACTGATCGGTACGCCACCGAATGTGGCTTATGCCTCCTTCATGAATAAAAGGTATCATTATGACATATCATTCCTGAATTGGATGGTGATATGCCTGCCTGTTTCCTTGATGCTCCTTTTTTCGCTTTATTTCGTGATGGTGAAATGGCTTTATCCGAACCGTATTGGTACCAGTCCGGAGGTTCATCGGATGGTTCGTGCAGAGTTGGAAGAGTTGGGTCCGCTGCGCAAACCCGAGAAGAGGGTCTTGTTCATTTTTCTGTTAACAGCCTGTCTTTGGATATTCCGGGAACTGATCAATCGGACCGGCTTGTTGAAACTTGATGACAACATGATAGCCGTGTTTGGTGCCATCCTGCTGTTTATGGTGCCATCAGGTGAAGTAAATAAATCTGAAAGCCGCCTACTAAACTGGGATGATACCAAGAAAATGGCCTGGGGTATCTTGCTGCTTTTCGGTGGTGGTATTACATTGGCCAACGCTCTGGAAAAAGCCGGTGTCATTGCCATGGTAGGAAGATGGATCGCCGGATTTTCAGGCTCCAATGTATTTGTGGTCATCCTGGTGATCACCACAGTTTCGATTTTTCTCAGTGAGGTGATGAGCAACGTGGCGCAGGTCATCGTTTTTGCTCCGGTGATCAGCGGAATTGCGGATGCACTGGGTATGAATCCATTCCTGTTGGGCATGCCCATGGTTCTTGCGGCGAGCTGTGCTTCCATGCTACCTATGGGCACTCCACCCAATGCCATCGTTTTTGCGAGCGGCTACCTGAAAATCAAGGATATGACGAAAGTGGGTTTGATGATGAACCTGATCAGTATCATACTGATCACGTTCTTCTGTTCCGTGATACTCCCGCACTTTTTGTACCTGAAATGATTTGGGATTTTTATTCAGATCGGGGCAGAAATTTCAACTGAAACCTGGATCCAGGTTCTCAGAACGATGGGCATTTCAGTCTTCTTCTTCCTGGATCGGCCGGTCGGCGTATATATATGAGTGAGATCTCCGTACCCCCTCTGGTATTCGAAGCGGTGTTCAGGGAAGAATTGTTCAGGTCGTAGGAGAAGCCGAAACGGAAGCCACCCACCTCGAGACCAAGATAAGGGATGAATGCATCATTGACACGATACCACATACCCGTATACAGGTTGATCGGGTTGGTCTCATCACCATTTATGTCAAAAGCCATGGCTCCTCCGAGGACTGTTTCTGATGCCCCACCTTGGCGCTGGTGTATGAAACTGGCATGTAAGGTCTTGCCATTGCCAACGGGTACATAGCCTCCCCCATGAAGTGTCAGTCTGGGATTCAGGGTGAAGTTGCCCCCTTGGAAGCTTTCTTTGGGTCTGTTGAGATGATAAAGCGAGGCGCCGAAATAGAAATTGTTGTATCCATTGGTGCTGCCGCTATACATGATGCCCGTGTTCAGGTCAAAATAGTTGATGGCCACCTGCTGGTTATTGAACACTTCAGATGTTACACCTGTAAAACCCAGTGCAGTGAGCTCGTCTTCAAAATCAGCCCGAGAAATGTCTAGCCTCTTGGCAGCGAAACTGCCCTGAAAGCCGATCGTAAGTGTGTGGAAACCATTTTCGTCGAGGCCTTTATGGTATGCAGTGGAGATCGCCAAAAAGTTGTTGTTCAGGATTTTGTTGCCACTCTGGTCATTGAGCATCAGGATACCAACCCCCCAGGTATCGAATTCGGGTAATCTTTTACTGAGAACGGGGAAATCAACAGAGGCCGTAGATGTCCTGAAAGCGTTATTTATAGTAGGCCATTGACTGCGGTAGTTGGCAGCCAGCCTGAAATTGCCATCGAATTTGCCTGTATATGCCGGATTCAGGGTCAATGGAGAGGAAAAGAACTGGGAAAAATGGGGATCCTGCGCCCAGGATTGGGTGCAAAAGAGCAAAAAAAGATAAGCGATCAAGAGCCTTTTCATGGTGGTTCAGAATAACGGGACAAAATACAACCCGTTTTCACAATATGCAAGTGGCTGACAATAAAGCGTATGCTCACGATTGTAACTTGGACCCGTAAGCAAGGTCACCGGCGTCACCTAAACCCGGCACAATATAACCCTTGGCGGTCAATTCATCGTCAATGGCCCCGCACCAGAGTTTGACGGAAGGTTCTTCTCTTCTAATGTATTCAATACCAACGGTGCATGCAATGGCTACAACCACATGTATCTCCTTAGGCCTGCCCTTAGTACGAAGATATTGCAGGGATTTGACCAACGAACTCCCCGTCGCTAACATGGGGTCGCAAAGAATGAGTATGCGATCCTCTAAAGGCGGACAGGTCATATACTCCAAATTGATCTCAAAGCTGCCGTCCCTATGGTGTTTACGGTATGCCGATATAAAGGCGTTGTCTGCCTGATCAAAGAAGTTGAGTAATCCCTGGTGCATGGGAAGTCCTGCCCGCAGTATCGTGGCCAATACAGGTTGCTCCGACATCACTTTCCCGGTGGACATGCCTAGGGGTGTATTGACTTCTTTTTCCTTGAATGGGAGTACTTTACTGACCTCATATGCCATGGCCTCACCGATCCTTTCCAGATTGCGACGAAAACGCATCCTATCAGACTGGACTTCGAGATCTCTTAGCTCACTGATCCAGTTACTGATCAGGGAATGTTTTTCGGAGAGGTTATTGACCATACAAATTTTCTAATTTAGACTTTCAGGGACAGACCCTTTATCAAAACTAACTCCTTTGCTCAGCAAATCCTATCAATGGGGTTGATTTTTGGGGGGCATGGATCATTTCATAAAAAATCGCGATCAATGGTCTATAGGGTTATCGGTTTGATGAGCGGGAGTTCCTTGGATGGATTGGACATAGCTTATGTGGAACTGGAGGAATCGGGAGGGAAATGGACTTTCACCATACCAGCGGCCGCTTGCAGGCCATATCCCGAGGAATGGCTCCAAAGATTGGGAGGGGCAAGTCGGCTCCATGCCCTGGATTACCAGCTTCTCCATGCTGATTATGGGCATTGGCTCGGAAAGGAGACGGTTCAGTTCATGGAAGAGATGGGTCTGCAATACAAGGTTGGATTGATCTCATCTCACGGACACACTAGTTTTCATGTACCCGGACGAATGACCGCACAATTGGGTGATGGCGCTTCCATCGCAGCGGAAACCGGACTTCCCGTGGTCTGCGATCTTCGTGCTGCGGATGTGGCTTTGGGAGGGCAGGGCGCGCCGATCGTCCCCATGGGTGAAAAATTGCTTTGGCCCACCTATTCGAATTTCCTGAACATTGGAGGGATCGCCAATATAACCGGACATCTATCCGGCCGATACATAGCATTCGATGTATGCCCTGCGAACCGTGTATTGAACATGCTGGCCGGGTTGAAAGGAATGGCCTATGATGAGGATGGAAAGCTTGCTGCGTCTGGCATGGTAAATGCAGCCCTTCTCGATAGACTCAACGGACTAGGTTATTACGGTAAGGAATACCCGAAATCTCTGGCTAATGAATTCGGCACGGATACCGTTTACCCGATGATCAGGGATGCCGGATTGTCTGTGGAGGATTCCCTGGCCACTATGGTTGCACACATCGCCAGGCAGGTTGGCCTGGCTGTTATTCGGATGCGCAAGGGAACCGAAAACTCCATTGAACCTGGAGGAAGAATGCTGGTAACAGGAGGAGGTGCATTTCATTCAACGCTGGTCGGTCGGATCAGGCAGGAGTTGTCTTCACTGAGTATGGAAGTGGAAGTAGCAGAACCGCTCATCGTGAACTACAAAGAGGCGGTGGTTATGGCATTGCTGGGTGTACTACGCTGGCGCGAGGAAGAAACGGTGCTCGCCAGTGTAACTGGTGCCATTCGGGGCAGCATCGGAGGGGCACTTTGGATGGGGTCTCACTGATAAAATGCAACGCTCATTTCATGAGGTAAAGCCAGCCGAGCACTATGGCCGATATGGTCATCATGACCAATCCGAAGATGCCGAGCACATTGGACATGCGTTTGTTGACATGCTCACCCATAATTGTTCTATTGTTGCAGATGTGCAGGATGATACCTATAAGTAATGGTGCGGTGACACCATAAATAATAGCAGTTATGATCAAGGCCCTGACAGGAGAGATACCCATGTAATTGATGGAAAGTGCGGCCAGGATGGAAACGATGACCACCAGATAAAATCCTTTTGCTTCATGGAATTTCTTATCCAGTCCTTCCGGCCATCCCATGGCTTCACTGATCATGTATGACAGAGCGCCGGAAAGAACCGGGATCGCCAGTAATCCAGTACCCACCACGCCGATCGCGAACATCAGATACGAGAGCTCTCCTGCCAGAGGTCTGAGGGCTTGTGCAGCCTGCTCCACTGTATCGATCTGGGTGAGTCCGGCATTGTGCAGTACAGTACCCGTTGATAATATGATGAAATAGAAAACGAGGTTTGAAAAGAATATCCCTGTACGAACATCTTTCTGCATTCCTTGGATGATCCGTTTGTCCACAACGAGTTTTTTGGCTTTCATTTCCTCAACTTCCACCGATGCCTGCCAGAAGAAAAGGTAAGGGGAAATTGTAGTGCCGAAAATACCCACTATGATTGCGAGGTATTGCTTATCCCAGGTTAAGGTTGGTATGAAGGTGTTCCTCAATATGGCCCACCAATCCTGCTTGACGAGAAAGGGTACGACCAGGTAGCACAACAATGTCATACAAAGCCATTTGAGCACTCTTGCGATCTTTGAATACGAAAGAGCAATGATGTTGAACAACAACAACATCCCGTAAAAAAGGGAAAAAAGGTTGGCCGATATTTTTGGCATGAGGAGGTTGCTTACCGCTCCCATCCCCGCCAGATCGGCCCCGATGTTCAACGTGATCGCCGGGAAACTGACCACGATCATCAGCCAAAGCAGTTTCCTGGAATAGTTTCGTTTGATGACTCCAGTGAGCCCCTCCCCAGTGACCAGGCCGATACGTGCGCACATCTCCTGAATATTGGCCATCAAAGGATAGGTTATGATCGCCGTCCATAACGTATTCAGTCCGAACGCAGCACCAGCCTGAGAATAGGTTGCTATACCTGATGGGTCGTCGTCACTGGCTCCGGCAACCAATCCAGGCCCCAGCTGTTTGCCAGATAGAATTGACTTTAACCTATTCCTCGTTATCCATGCCATGCTTTAAGTTAGCAGAAACATTTGATTACGAGAATTTAAAATAGTACTTATATCCTTGATCCTTATCAGTTTCAGGAAGGATTCTGGTCATAAGTCAAGGGTTCGCAAAGCTATATCAGTGTATCTTCCTGTTTTGATAAATAAAAAAGTCCCGCTTGGAAAGGCGGGACTTTTTCATGAATCCTCTACTGAATAAATATATAATGCTTCTGACTGACCTTGTTTATTTGCCTTGCGGCGCGTTCCCTCAAATGCGTTGATCACGGTATCTCTCGGGAACATAGCATTGTTTGCAAACCTGATACCAATTGCCCATTACTGTTGATTTTTAAAATTCGATTTTCTTAGTTGTCTATGGAACAGCAGGTTACAATAGAACCACAAAAGAATGAATGAAGAAGTGTTTTTGTTCCATATCGATTTCTTCCATTTTTTGGATTGGGTTTCTCATTTTCGGATGAATCTGTTCCTTAATCAACCAGCTGCTGAACAGGATTTTCCTGAACAGGTTGATCTTAACCTGAAATTTCCAGGAATTAAAAAACGCAGGGGTAGTGCCCTGCGTTTGTAAAAATGTTGGTTGCTGACCGATCAATAGCCCCACTTCTTCATGATCGCCAGATCCTCTTTCGCCGTTTCCAGTGGTTTCTTCCCTTGATAGGATTCCTGTTCGATGATGAAATGCTTTGTCCCGAATTTTCTTCCGAGGTCGATCACTTCTTTGACGGGGACGATGCCCGTACCCAGAATGGCACTTTCATATTTCTCGTTTCCTTCCGTCGCTATGATCTCGTCCTTCACATGCATGGAGAGGAAACGGCCGGGATATTTGTTCATGATATCGAGGGCTTTGGCTCCCCCATTATACATGTTACCCATGTCTAATTGCTGTGCGACCAGTTTGGGGTCGGTGTTGTTGAGTATGATGTCGAATATCTGTTTGCCATTAAGTGTCTGACTGAATTCGAAATCGTGATTGTGATATCCGAATTTCATGCCCGACTTGTTACAGAGTTCCCCGGATTTATTGAAAACATCCAGATATCGAATGAGGTCATCGTAGTTCTTGCGTTTGCCTTCCTCTAGCCAAGGGCTAATGACAAGTTGCTGTCCTGCAATGGCTGCATCTTCGACTGTTGCCTTCCAGGAATCGGTGAAATCTTTTTTGGACTCATCCCAATGCTGTGAGGTCATGACGGTATGTCCACTCGGCATTTTCATTCCCAGGTCGTCCAGAATCTTCTTGAATTCCTTTGCTGACCAGCCGTAGAATTTTCTATTGACATAATTGGCATGTTCTACATTCTTGTATCCCATCTCCGATAATGCCTTCAGCGTCCCCATGGGGTCCACTTTCATGTCCTCGCGGATGGAATAGAGTTGGATGCCGGTCAATTCACCTTTGGTACGACGCATAGAGGCCATGAGTTGATCGGACAATAATGTGCCTCCGGCAATGGTCAGCGCGCCATTCCTGATGAAGGTTCTTCTGGAGATTGACATAATTCGGGGGTTTAAAATATAATGATCAATGGGGCATAAGGTAAGAAAAAACAAATATCGAACTTTCCCATTCGCTCAAAATGATGCCATCCGAAATTTGATCTCAGGCAATTTTATTGACGTCGAAAGGTAGTTTTCTGATGCGTTTACCCGTGGCAGCAAATACGGCGTTGCACAAGGCCGGAGCCAGAGGTGGAAGCCCAGGTTCACCGGCGCCGAATATCTGGCCAGTTTGATCGGTCAATATGTGAACCTCAATGTCCGGCATCTCGCTGATCCTCAATATGGGGTTATTGTTGAAATTGGACTGGACGGTTTGTCCCTTGTCGAAGGTGATTCCATTCTTTATGGCTGCTGTGATGGCCATGACCACTGCGCCTTCCACCTGTGCTTTTACCGTATCGGGGTTCACCACAGTGCCCATGTCGATCACCGACCATACCTTATCTATGGTTACACCGTCTCCTTTTCGGGTGACTTCAACAACATGTCCACATTGTCCAGCAAAAAATTTGTATTGAGCCACACCACGTCCTTTCCCTTTTTGAAGAGGCTTTTCCCATCCTGAAACTTCCTTGAGCTTTTGCAACAATCTATAGGTGGAGGAATTTTCCTTCAACAGGCTGAGACGGTAACCGAGAGGGTCCTTTCCAGCTTTGACTGCCATCTCATCGATGAAACATTCATGTGCAAATGCCAATGTAGTGCTGGTCACCGCACGCCAATATAGAAGTGGGATGTCTACGTCCGCAAAGACATAGCTGTTCTTCATGTTCGGGAACAAGTAATCCTGATCGCTGATACCTTCGGTCATTCCCTTGTCCATTTTGCCTTTGTCGTATCTCTTGTCCATGGAAGCTTCAATGGAAGGGCTTATCACTTTGTGGCGGAAAGCCATCGGCATACCGTTCCTGCCCAGACCGGCCTTGAGGAGAGAGAAGGTGGGTGGGCGGAAAGGCCCTAAACGAGTATCGTCTTCCCGAGTCCAGATCTGCTTGACCGGTTTCCCGATTTTTTTGGACAATGCCACAGACGTGAGCACATAATCATTGATCAGCCTTCTGCCGAAAGCACCACCGCTGTACGGCACGTTCAATTTGACCTTTTCGGCAGGTAATCCAAATTCCCGTGAAACCTCACTGACCAACTCACTCGGCACCTGAGTGGAGGTCCATATCTCCACCCCGTCATCTTTCCAATGAGCCGTACAATTCATGGGTTCTATCGGAGAGTGGGATACGAAGGGAGTTTCGTAGAAAGCCTCCACTAATACAGGTGCCGCATACAGCGCGGTATCATCCCCGGTGTTTTTATTATCCGGCTTACCTTCTTCCTTAGCCAGATTACGCATTTTTTGGTTATAGGCAAGGGAACTGAAAGCTTCCTTATCTGCTTTATCCCATTTGATGTTCAGCGCTTTTCTTCCTTGCAGTGCGGCCCAATAAGTATCTGCGATTACGGCCACCCCATCATGACGGTATATGCCGACAATACGTTCGCATTTTTCCACCTGGGAAACACCTGTGACCGCTTTCGATTTGGCATCATCCACACTGATCAGTTTGCCGCCGATCACGGGACAGAATTCAACGGAGGCATATACCATTCCCGGAACATCTGCATCAATGCCAAAAACGGCCTTGCCCGAGGATTTCAGAGGTACATCCGGGCGCGGTGCGGCCTTTCCAAGGATCTTGAAATCCTTGGGATCTTTCAAGACGGGCTTCTTGGGCACTTGCAGTTTGGAGGCGGCTTCGGCAAGTTCACCATAAGTGAGGCTTTTCCCTGAAGATGCATGAATGACCTTGCCCGCTTCAGCACGGCATTCTGTTACCGGAACACTCCATTGCTGACTCGCGGCCGTAAGAAGCATTTCTCGTGCCGATGCGCCAACCTTGCGTAATTCCATATAACTACCTCTAACGGAATAGCTGCCACCCACACCCTGAAAGGCACCGAACTGTTTTTCACCACCACTCTGTTTTATGGTCACCTGTTCCAATGGGACTTCGAGTTCTTCACAGATCAGCGCAGGAATGGATTGGGCGGTTCCTTGCCCTATCTCAGGCCTTGTATTAAATATGGTGATGCCACCGCTCTTCTCGATGAGTATATACGGGCTGAGGTTGTATCCTGCAGCCTCGTTGGTGAACGATGCCACGGCGGTTTTACCGTAGCCGCGTTGTTGCAATCCCAGAAGGAACCCCGTACCGGTGATCCCGGTGATCTGGATGAATTTCCTGCGATCGATGGAAGATGTGGACATATCTTTTTTTTTGAGTGTAGGAATGGAAGGTGAACCGATAGGCTTGATTGATCTATTCAGGACTGCATGATCTCGGATGCACGATGGATGGCTTGTTTGATGCGTTGATAGGTGCCACATCGGCAGAGATTGCCATTCATGGCCGTGTCGATGTCCTCATCGGTCGGCTTGGGGTTGCTCTTCAGCAAGGCTACGGCACTCATGATCTGTCCTGACTGGCAATATCCGCACTGAGGAACCTGTAATTCGATCCACGCTTTCTGAACGGCATGGTCCGTATTGGCTGAAATTCCTTCGATCGTGGTGATCTTTTTACCCGCGGCTGCAGAAACGGGGAAACTGCATGATCGGATTGGATTGCCTTCAAGGTGAACCGTGCATGCGCCACATAGGGCCATACCGCAGCCGAATTTGGTTCCTTTGAGTCCTATCAGGTCCCGTAACACCCACAGCAAGGGCATTTGAGGGTCTGCATCCACCGTGTGGTCCTGTCCGTTGACCTTTAATTGGATTGTGGGCATGAGAGAATTCTTTTAATTTTTCAAGAGCTTTAAATTATTGAGACACGCCATCCGTATAAAATTAGTGGAATTCATCCATCCTGAAAAGGTTTGTACCCTCCAATTCCTTTGAAAGTTCTTTAACTTACAATTGGTCGGAAATTCACTTGCTAAAATCAACTCATCCGTTCATGAGGAAATTCTTTTATGTGGGGGTCATTTTCCTGATCCTTTTCGAAGCGATGAATGTTTATTTCATCATGCCCTTCCCGGGCAGCCAGCGGCAACCTTCCATAGACTTGGCTTATTTTCTCTACAGGTCGAGATGGAATTTCCGGTTCGTTTTCCTTTTCCTGATGCTGTTGGGCCTGTTACCTGCCTTCAGGTCACACCGTTGGCTGACCATTTTCCTTGTATTGCTTGTAGGATCGGTAATCTGGTATGTGAATTTCCAAATGGCTGCTGATCATATGTTTTACCAACCTGGCAGCAAGCAAATGGCTACAGTAACTGAAAACCGGATAGGTGAGGAAAAGCTGGTCATAGGTGTCGTCCAAGGTACAGACGCTCGGGCGTACCCGATCCAACTCATCGCCTATCATCATCAGGTATTGGATACTGTCGGGGGAAAACCACTGATGGTCACATATTGTTCGGTCTGCCGCACCGGAAGGGTTTTCGAACCACTGGTCGATGGCAGGCCCGAGACTTTTCGGTTGGTGGGAATGGATCATTTCAACGCCATGTTCGAAGATACACGCACAGGCAGTTGGTGGCGTCAAGCCACTGGTGAGGCCATCACCGGAGGAAGTAAAGGGAAGGCGTTACCTGAATATTTTTCCCGTCAGACCAGCTTGAAACAATGGCTAAGGTTGTATCCGGACAGCAGGATCATGCAGCCGGACACGGTATTTGCTGAACAGTACGGTAAACTTGCCCTATACGACAGTGGGTTCAGCAAAGGTTCTCTGACCCGTACCGACACTTCGTCCTGGAAAGACAAGTCCTGGGTGGTCGGCATAATCGTCAAGGGGAAAGCGAAAGCCTATGACTGGAATCGTTTGAAAAAGGATGGTGTAGTACAAGATATCGTCGACGATGTCCCCGTGGTCATTGTTATGGGAGGGGATGGGACAAGCTTCTTTGCTTTCCGCAGGCCGGATCCCGGTGTACTCTTATCCCGCTCGGGAGACAGCCTGCGGGGTGGTGGTATGTCGTGGGACTTGAAGGGAAAGGTTGGCGTGGGCGATCGCTCACTCGATCCTGTGCCCGCCTATCAAGAATTCTGGCATTCCTGGAAAACTTTTCATCCAGGTACATTGGAGTATAAATGATCCGGATCAAATCGATACCATTTCCAAGGACTCCCCACATAGCACCTTCAATGCCGCAACATGTCCATTTTCAAAACAACGGATGATTTTTTTGGCAGCCAGGGACTTTTTCCACTTTCATCAGGTGTCATGCCTCTGCCCTGTCATTTCCGTAAAGTGCATTTTGCCGTTGCCATGTTTGCAGCAGAAAGCTCTGCCGTTTCCCGAACTCTCGAAGGCAAAGGGCTACAGGCAGCGCTTCCCTGGTGGGGGAAAAATATCGTCACCTTAGGACTGATACGCTACCAGGATTCCGATCTCGGGGCCTACGACGAGGTCATCATAGCCATTCCATCAGTCAGGATAAAAGGATCCGCGGGATGGAAGAACTGGTTGGATTTATTGCATTCCACCCGAAAATTGCGAACGGGCATGCATATCATCCATATTCCGGTCACTACCGAAAGGTCTCGCATGGCGGGGTCGGAATGTTGGGGTTATCCTAAAACCGTTCTTCCTATCGCGCACGATTTTATGGATGGGAAAGTGCATTCTTCTGTAACGGATGGACAGGGCAGGCTCATCATGAACTGTACGGGAGATGTGGGACCCGGATTCCCCATGCCCACTCTGCAACTATTGACCTATTCCTTTCTGGAGGGTAATCTGTTGCGGACACCCGTGAAGATCAGGGGTGCTCTACGCTATCATCCTTTTCAGAACATCCGCTTGAAAGTTGGCGATTCTGATCATCCGATGGCGGCGGATCTTCGCCGTTTGGGACTGGATGGACTGAAGCCCGTTTTTTATCTGGACAGCGATAGGTTTCAGGCAGTTTTCGAAGCGGGAGACAGAGTCTGAGCCTATCCTCATTTTTCCAGGAAGGCCAACATATTCTCAGCAACGTATTCCCATTCATCCTCTAGAAAGAAGTTGTGTGATGCCTCCGGGATGATGAATGGGTCCACGCCATATGCGGCCGCCATTTTTCGGGTATCCTTTTCCGGTATCAAATAATCCTTTTCCGCGCCTATGACCATGATGGGCTTTTTGACTTTTTTCGGATCGGGGAGGTTCATGAAGAAGAGTTCCAGGAATACGAGGAATGATTCGTCTTTCATATTACTCAGGATCGCATCCATCCTGACGTCCGTGATATCCTGACGGAACATGACTTTTCTTGCATGTCTCTTGTCCGCCAGTATGGGAAGCCAACTGAGGGTGAGGTTGGATTTCAGGAAGCCGATAGGAAAATCCTTGACAAGTTTTTTAACGAGTGTTCCTGCGCCATGCGATGCCGCGGAGCAGAGTAATATGCCTTTACCCACCTTGTTGGCCGGATTCTTGAGATAGTGCTGCAGGACGAATCCACCCATGGAATGACCCACGACATGCACTTCCCCCGGAATATTGGCGAGGGTATCCGATAGATCCTGAACATACTCCTTTATAGTCCTGAAAGTTGTCCTGCCCCTGTTCGGACTGTTACCATGATTCCTCAGACTCAGTGCGAAGGCATCATAGCCCTGGGTTGCGAACCATGGTAACAAGTTGTCGGTCCAGCACCAGGCTCCCATGCAAGCACCATGAAGGAACAGTATCTTCCCTTTGGATTTTTCAGTTGTTGCCTTGCGCTGCAGTATCTCCAATTCCATGTGCGGTTATTATCGGTGTGTATTTTCCAATTGATCCAGCAATCTTTTCCTGAAGCGGTGATAATCCACGGTGATGGTATGACGTGGCGTATTGATCTGATGGAAATCGGGGTGCTTCATTTCCCTGTCAATCAGTTCGGATATGTTCCTGGGTCGTTTCCATTTTCCGGAAAGTTCTCGAGCCATGATCTTGCTTTGCAATTCGGAACCGGGCCATATGCAACCGAGAGGTTGGAAAAGGCCTATGAAAAAAATATCGGGGATGGTCGGATGGATCATCCGTAGCCATAGAGGGACTTCGCCTTCACTATAATCGATCAGGTTTTTGTCGAAGAAGGGATGACTGATGACATATCCCGTACAGGCTACTATCATATCATACTCTGTGGAGCTGCCATCCTTGAATTTCACTGATCTGCCGTGCAAACTTTCAACCTCTGGCCTGGGATGGATCTTTCCATGGCGTATCGTGAAAAAGAGATCTTCGTTGATCGTTGGATGATGTGATCCGATGGGGCCATCAGGTTCGGGCAGGCCGTAGAGTTTATTGCTGCCATTTCTGAATTTCAGGGATATTCCCGCTATTCGCCTCCACAGCCATCTTGGCAACCAGTCGATCTTGTGGCTGAAAACGTCTGCAGGTCTTCCCATGATGAACTTGGGCGCCACCCAGTATCCGCGTCTCCAACTCATATCCACCCGATTTGCCACACGACTGGCTTCGACGGCAACATCGCATGCCGAGTTACCGCCTCCGATGACCAGAACTTTCCTATCCTTGAATGCGGAGAATCTTTTCACGTGGTGTGAGTGCATGAAAACGCCATCGAAACTGCCTGTGTAGGTCGGGATCCGGGGTTGCCAGTGGTGTCCGTTGCATACCGCAATGGCATCGAATGTAGAGCTGCTTTCTATTCCTTCTTTTTCCGTAAGCACTTCCCATTGACCATCCTTGTTCCTCAGGCAACTTTTCACGAGGGTGCCGAACCGTATGTGCGGAAGCAGATTGAAATGACGTGCGTAACCTTGAAAATAGTTTTTGAGTTGTATGTGAGAGGGGTAATCCGGATAATCATCCGGCATGGGATAATCATCGTATTGGCTGTAGGCTTTCGAAGAGATGATATGGGTGGTTTCGAAAACGGAACTATGTCCCTGCTCTTCTGTGAAAACCCAGTTTCCGCCTACCTCCCTACCTAAGTCGTAAACGATGACTTCATGCCCTTCATCCAACAGATTCTTGGCGGCAGTGATACCGGATGGGCCGGCACCGATTACACATACTCTTTTGGGCATGGGGTTGTTTGGTCTAAATTAATCCGATTCTGGGAAAGCAAAAAAACTCAACCCAGCTTCCTGAAGAGGTTCATATGACGACGATCATCCATTTGACCTATTGTGTTCTTTTCCAAGAGGCTTTATCCAGATTACCTTTTGCAAAATTGGTATAAAATGGCGCACCCCTGGAAATTCATCCATGGCTCTGAAACCTTGGGTAAATGGGTGTATGGTTCCCTTTTCCTGGTCGTACTGCCCTGGCTTCTATTTCAATGGAGTTATTGGGCTTCTCCTAATTTGACTCTTGATCCTGTGCATGCGCCTAAAACGGGGATGACATTGTTCGTCATAGGGGTATCATTCCTTTGCTGGTCGATGCTGGTATTGATCCGAAGAGGAAAAGGACTACCCATGAATGCTTACCCTCCTCCTGTTTTCGTGGCTTCAGGACCTTATCATCTGGTACGACATCCTATATATTGGGGATTTCTGGTTGCCTTCCTGGGTATTGCAATTTGGTCAGGTTCCTCTGTCGCATTTTGGCTGGAATTTCCTTTTCTGGCACTATGCATCCTCTCCTTGCTGCTGGGCCATGAATCGATTGACCTCAAAAAACGTTTCCCCGGTATTACCCACGACGTGTTGCTTGAACTCCCTCAAAAAAGTGTGGAGAAACCTTCCCTGTTGCAGATGTCCATCTCACTTGCATTCGTTATGGCATGTTGGTACCTCCTCGTTAAGTTCGCCCTCTACATATTCGGTATCGGAACCAATATTAATTCCGGGCATCTGTTTCCTGATTTCGATCCTTTGTCAGGTGGATTGGTTTCTTTTTTTTCAATCACGGTCACGCCATTTTTTTTGAAACGACAGGACATGCTCCGGAAATGGACGGTGCAATCCCTGGTCGGCTTGGCAACCGCATGTTGGATCCTGGTTATGATGCCATATGTTACTGCAAGTTTCCTGCCATTGATCCCGAATAGGAACTTGCGAAGTGAGCAAGAGCTCATTTGGATCTTTACTTCTGCTCCTGTTTTCTTGCTTTTGCCATCCGCATTCGTTCTCGAGAGTTCTTTCCCTGTATTCAGATATGTGTTGAGAACGGGGTATGGAGTCATGGCGATTGCTGCATCACTGAATTCCTCCTCCCCTGCAGGTTATTGGATCGCGGGAATCTCCGTTTACTTATTCAGCAGCAATCTTGGATCAATATGGGAATTCGTTCGTTCCCGATCCGAAAAACTCGCCAATTCTTGGAAGGAATGGAGTTTCGGGCCGGTGCGTGTCCTCAATCGGGGATTATATGTGGGGTTTACCGCTGCAGCTATTTCCATGCTCGGAGGTTACCTGGGTGGCCAAGGGGTAGCTTGGTATCTATTGCTATTCGGAACCATCTGCGTCATCTGTGGTGCGCTTTGGGCTCAGTTGATCGAAGGTTCTGACAAGCTGAAACGACCATTCGGTTATTATGGCGGACTTTTGGGAGTTGTCGTTTCTGCATCCATTCTTCGCCTGATGCATGCAGATGTTTGGATGATCATTGCTTTGGCTTCTGTCATGGCTACTTTTGGTCAGGGTCTGGGCAGATTGGGATGTCTGGTCAATGGATGTTGTCATGGTTCACGGGTCAATGATCCGCTTACCGGGATCCGGTACGAACATCCCCGCACTCGCGTATGCGGTATAAGTCACCTGAAAGGTCAGTTGATTCATCCCACGCAGACTTACTCCCTCCTCTGGCTATGTTTTTCCGGAACCCTCTTGCTCAGATTATGGACTACCGGCGCAGCTTATCCTTTCCTTTTCGGTGTTTATCTCATTCTCACCAGCCTAGGAAGATTCGTGGAAGAGGCATACCGGGGTGAAGTACAGACTCCGGTGAAATGGGGTTTGCGTCTTTACCAGTGGACCGCCTTGACAGCCTTGTTCGCTGGAGTGGGGATGACCTGTATTCATGTGGATAGGGTATATGTCCCTCCCTCATTCGATCCCAAAACCGTAGTGCCCTCACTACTCTTCGGCATCTTCATGTTTTTTTCCATGGGGGTGGACTTCCCGGCTTCTCAAGCCCGATTTTCCCGTCTGGTTTAATGAAAAAAAATCCCAAGATGTTCAACTGCTTACAAACGAGAAGCTGTCTACGTCGAAAAGTCCTAGGTCGCTCAGTTTCAGATGGGGGATCACGAGCAATGCCATAAAGGACAATGTCATATAGGGGGAAGAAAGTGTCGTGCCCATTTTTTTTACCGCCGCATCGAGGGACACATATTGTTTCGCCACCTGATATCCGTCTTCCATGCTCATCAGCCCGCCAACGGGAAGGGGCAGGGTCATTCCCAAATCCTCCTGAACACAAGAAAGGCCGCCTTTTTTATCGATGATCAGGTTGATGGCCTTGCATATGCTTTCGTCATCAACACCCACGGCAACTATATTGTGTGAATCATGCGCGACGGACGAGCCCAACGCACCCTGCTTGAGGCCAAAACCATGTACAAAGGCTTTTGCGATCGGGGCATCCTTGTATCGATTCACCACGACGATTTTGAGGATGTCCCTCTCGAGATCGGAAACGAGGCTACCATTTTGGGAGGGGACGGACCACTGCAGTTTATTGGTGATGAGTTGGCCATCCATAGCCTCAATGACCGGCATCGACAATGTTTGGATGTTTCCGATCTGGTATTGCAGATCTATGATCTTTTTACGAGTGCAAGAGAATCGATTTACTGTCTTTTCTTGTTCTATCGCTTTGTCAATTGCTGGGGATGCCGTGACTGCTAAACTTGATCTGCCTTGCTCAGCAACCAGTTCACCATTTATCCAGGTCTGCAAGACTTGGAATGAGGATAGATCCTCAACGAGTATGAAGTCAGCGGGGTCATCTTTTTTTAGCAGACCCACGTCAAGATTATAATGCAATACCGGATTGACGCAGGCAGCCATGATGATATCGAAGGGGTCGATTCCTTTGGCTGCGGCACGAGCACATAAAACATTGATGTGCCCATCGACCAAACTATCCGGATGTTTGTCGTCACTGCAAAACATCATGTTTGCTGAATGGTCGGGGAGCAGACCGATCAACTCATCGAAATTTTTCGCGGCGCTCCCTTCGCGGATTAGGATCTTCATCCCGAAGTTCAGTTTATCCATTGCCTCTTCACGAGTGAAGCATTCATGGTCCGTGCTGATCCCTCTTTCAATATATTTCCGGGCATCATCTCCTCTCAGTCCAGGTGCATGTCCGTCCACAGGCTTTCCTCTCTGATGTGCCGCTTCTATCTTGGCCAACACTTCGGGGTCGCCATGCAACGCTCCCGGGAAATTCATCATCTCACTCAGGTATCGAATCTCCGGTCTGTCCAACAGCCTTTCAACGGCACCGCTATCGAGGGTGTCGCCGGCCGTTTCATAAGCGGTTGCGGGAACGCAACTGGGCGCACCGAAGTTGAATTTGAAGGGTGTCCTTTTCCCATCTGTGATCATGAACTCGATGCCTTCGATTCCACAGACATTGGCTATTTCATGCGGGTCACTGACGGTGGCCACGGTGCCATGGACAACTGCCAGTCGAGCGAATTCCGAAGGGACAAGCAGCGAGCTCTCAATGTGAACATGAGCATCTATGAATCCGGGTAAGAGGTAAGGCAGGGCAGGGGGCAGAGCTTGCCCAGTAAGCTCCTGAATATCAGTGATCCTATCCTTTTCAAAGGTCAATTCCGCTGGGAAAATCCTTCTGTTCTGCCAGTCGGCCAGCATACCGGTAATACGCATAGGGGATATAATGCAAATTTTATATAAAATCGATAAGTTAAAGTATAAACGGGACTAACGGGTGATTCTACTATCTTATATTTGACCAACCTAATTATCAGTTATGAAAAATTCATTTTTTCTTCTTCTGCTGCTCCTGACTTTCGGCTCAATGAGGGCACAGACCCTTGATGAGGTCCTGGGTAATTATACCAAAGCTATGGGAGGAAAGGATAAGCTCAATTCCATCCAGTCCGTCTATATGGAAGGGGTCTCCGTAATGGGAAATGGAAACGAGGTCAACAGCAAGTTATGGAAGGAAAACAGGAAGCAGATGCGCCGTGAGGTGAATTCGGGCATGTTCAGTTTTACGATGATACTGAACGACAAGGAGGGATGGCGGACGAATCCGCAGAATGGGGGTAAGTTCGAAGCCATGGCCCCGGAAATGGTGGCTGGCCAGCAGAATGAACTGGACCTGGCCGGGCCGCTGGTGGACTATGCTATAAAGGGGCATAAATTGGAAATGCAGGGCCAGGAAGATGTGAACGGTGCCAATTGCTATAAAATCAAAGTGACATATGCCTCCGGGAAGGATGCCACATTTTACATAGACCCGAAAACTTGGTACATGGTGCGGATGAAGTCCAAAGGAATGGGTATGCGCCGTGGTGGTGGTAACCCCGACCAGGAAGTGAGCATAGACTACTCTGATTTCCGGAAAACTGATGACGGCTATATATTCCCATTCGCCACTACGGTCGTCGGGATGGGCGGCACAACGAATTTCGAAAAGATCGAAGTGAACAAGCCAGCTGATGCTAAGCTCTTCCGCCCTGAACAGTAGGAAGTCTCCTTTCGGGATTTGTATCAATCCAGAATTCAACATGCCCAAAACACAACAATAAAACACAATTCAACAATCATGAAAGCATTCAAACTATTTATCCTTGTTGCGGCCGGTATATTCATGCAGACGAACCTGAGCGCACAAACAGTGGATGAGATCGTGTCCAAGCATATCGAGGCGATCGGAGGAGCGGACAATTGGAAAAAAGTCAATTCACTGGTCATGGAAGCTGGGATCAGTACCGGGGGGATGGACATACCGGTAACCATCAGCCGGGTGAACAACAAAGCCATGAGGCAGGAATTCACCGTGATGAGCATGACGGGATACACGATCATCACCAACGAGGGTGGATGGAGTTTCAACCCCATGCAGGGTCAAAGCAAAGCCGAGGCCATGTCGGCTGATGAGATCAAAGCCGCTCAGGATGGTCTCGACCTTCAGGGGGATCTTCTTGATTACGCCTCCAAAGGCCACACTGTGACGCTTCTGGGGAAAGAAGACATTGATGGCGCTTCATGCTACAAGCTTAAATTGACGCGCAAGAGTGGCAGAGAGACCGTTTATTGCATCGATTCCAAAACTTACTATTGTATCCAGGAGCAAAGCAAGGTCAGTATGAATGGTCAGGAGATCCAGCAGGTCATGAAGTTGAGCAACTTCACCAAATTACCCGAAGGCATTACGATGCCGATGACTATGGAGAATGGAATGGTACCTGCGCCCATCAACATCAACAAGGTGACGGTGAACCCTACCCTTTCTGAATCCCTGTTCAAGCCTGCCCAATAAGATCAATTTCTTTCCATACGACCGGTCTGAATGGCCGGTTTTTTTTGGCTGAATATGATTGCCATTCATCATTTGGCATATGGCCGTCTATCATACTGGAAGGCTATTAACCTGCCGATTCCGGTACTTTGGATATATTCACCCCGAATACATGACAGAGCTACGTTGTCCAATGAAATCAGATCCCGGGAACCAGTTTCCTCTCATGACTGGGAAAGATCTGTATTCTGCCCTCTTTATTTTCAAAGGGAAGAGAAGGAGATTGATCTCCGGGTTCATTTTTCTTTTCCTGTTCATGATTTCGCCTCGAATTTTTGGACAGCAGGAGGAATTACAAGGCGATGTCCGTGATTTTGATAACAAGGAGCCCATCAAAGGGGCGACGTTACTTATTAAAAAAACCACCCGATCCACGATTTCCAACGAACAGGGAAAATTCAGTATACTCCTACCCGTGAACAGCTATGAGATCACCTGTACCGCAATCGGTTTTCAGTCATCCACGAGAATGGCTTATCTGCTCGATAGTAGGTATATCCTTTTTGAGTTGAAGAAACAGCCTCCGACTGAACTGAGTGAGGTGGTCGTGGAGTCTAGGAGGAAGGATGCCAATGTCGCAGATGGGAGGATGAGTACGGTGAACATCAATGTGGCACAATTGAGAAAAGTCCCCATGGTTTTCGGGGAGGCGGACATCATCAGGGCTTTGACGCTTCAGGCAGGGATCACCACGGTTGGTGAGGGGGCCAGTGGGTACAATGTCAGGGGTGGTAGTGTGGATCAGAACCTCATGCTGCTTGATGGCGCCCCGATCTTCAATGTGTCTCACCTTTTGGGGTTTTATTCCGCGATCAGTTCAGATGCCGTTCAGAGTTTGAACTTATATAAAGGTTCCATCCCTGCATCCTACGGAGGACGGCTCTCTTCCTTGGCAAGTATTAGCATGAAGACCGGAAACGAACAGCATATTCGGTTCAACACCGGAGTGGGACCTGTAAGTGCACACGTTTTTGCGGATGGACCTCTATCTGAAAAGTTGACTTTTTTGGCGGGATTTAGGGTAGCGTATCCAAAGATGATGCTCAGTGCATTCCCCGGCAAGGTGGGGAACAGCAATGCGTTTTTCTATGATGGGACAATGAAGTTGAGTTATCACGTGAACCAGAATAACCGGGTCACCTTGTCTTTATACAGAAGTTATGATGAGTATAAGTTCCAGGGAGATACCGCTTATGCGTGGGGGTCGAACATGGCATCCCTGAACTGGCGTTCCGATTTGAGCAAGAAAGTTTTTTTCCGGTTGAATGCCAATTACAGTTATTTCAGATCGGACATCAATGGGTCAGAACCAGATTATCAATTCCAATTGCGGAATTCCATTTTGCACCGGCAGGTGAAAGGGAGTTTTGGAATTCAGCTTTGGGAGGGAAACAATCTTGAAGCAGGGAGCGATTTCGTGAACTATGGGATCAATCCGGGGCTTCTGAAGCCTGCATCATCCGGGTCCAGCATCAAAAATATCGCGTTGCAGACCGAGCATGGAAACGAGATTTCTTTATTTGCCCTTGACCGTATGGAAGTAAACGATTTCATTTCCTTTGAGCTGGGGATCCGACATTCGTCCTTTTCTTACAGGGGCCCTCACACCATTTATGAATATGCTGAAGGGAAGCCTAGATCCCAATTAACGATCACCGACAGCATTTCCTACGACAAGGGGAAGACGATAAAAACATATGATGGTTGGGAGCCCAGATTGTCTTTGAAGATAGGTTTGGGGAAAAAGACTTCGTTGAAATTCAGCTATGACAAGTCCTATCAATATCTACAACTCATTTCGAATACGATAGCGATCACGCCGGTTGATTATTGGAAACTAAGTGATGTCCAGATCAAGCCTGCTATCGGTAACCAATTCGCTGCAGGACTTTTCCGGAATTTCAAAGATGATGTTTTTGAGACCTCGATAGAAGGTTTCTACAAAACGACCGAACATCTCCTGGATTACAAGAACGGAGCTTTCCTTTCCATGAATCCCTACCTTGATGCGGATTTACTTGAAGCGCAAGGAAGGTCATATGGATTGGAGGTGAATGTCAGGAAAACAAAAGGGAAAATTTATGGCCAGTTCGCCTATACATGGTCACGATCTTTCATCAGGGACGTCACTTCATTCGCGGTGGAAAGGGTAAATGGGGGCGAGTATTATCCCTCTAATTACGATCGACCTTCCAATTTGAGCCTCACCGGTGGATTCAGGTTCGGTCATGGGTGGGATCTGAATAGCAATTTCGTATATGTAAGTGGCAGACCGGCGACATATCCGGCTGCCACATATGTCATCAACAATACTGTAGTGACAGATTATACAGTGCGAAATGGGGGGCGATTGCCTTCTTACAATAGATTGGACATTTCACTTTCTCACGATTCGAGACGCTTCCCGGATCAAAAGAGGTATACCATCCTGAACTTTTCGGTGTATAATGTCTACGCACGAAAGAATCCGTATTCCATTTTTTTCCAAAGGGACGGCAACATGCTGAATGCATACCAATTGTCCATACTCGGTACCATTGTACCCTCGGTCACGTTATATTATTTTTTCTGAAAGATCCAAGGAAATGAGATTGAAGAAAATGGGTTATTTGTGCTGCTGTGTATTCATCACAACCGCATGCATCAAACAGATACCGCCGCCGATACAGCGGTCGAGCCCGAGACTGGTCGTCGAAGGGATGATTACAAACGATACGACCCCGTATTTCGTTTCATTGAGTTACAGCGGTCAATTCACGAATGCTTTTCTTTCAGTGGATTCGAGCAGGATCCTGATCAATGATGCTGAAGTGATCATCCGGGATGATGCTGGAGATTCGAGCATGTTACAATTGGTCTCTCCCGGCCTTTACCGCAGTTCCCCTGGTCTTTTCCTGGGCACGATCGGTAGATCATATATCCTTGAAATTCATCTTTCCGATGGGAAGGTTTATGTTTCTCATCCCGAGAGTATCAGACCGGTGCCACCGATTGACAGCTTATCCGTGGTCTATGAAGGAAGCCTGAATGTTGAAGTAAGTCCTACCCGGATGATCATTGCCACGAATACAAGTGATCCTGCACAGCAGAAAAACTTCTATCGGTGGACGGCATCGGGGTACGCGCCACGGAAGTCATGGGGTACACCATGCAGCCCTTTCGATCCGCCTTGCCTGAATCCCTACATGTGCAATTGTAATGCACTTTGCGAGCAATTGACGGTGGATCATGGGATAAATATCCTTTCGGATCAGTTGATCGACGGGAACAGCTTTCACAGGACGGCATATTATTCCCCTGTTTATTGGTTCGGCAAGCATTATATAGAGGTTAAACAATATTCACTGAGTCCGGAGATTTATGGTTTTTGGAAGAAATATCAGGAGCAAACCGAGAGGACCGGCAGTAATCTGGATCCGTTACCGGCACCATTGATCGGCAACATTCATAATGTATCTGATTCAAATGATCTGGCCTTGGGATATTTTCAGGCTTCCGCTGTAGCAAAAAAGAGGCTTGTGATCTTTCCACAAATGCTACAACAATACCTTCTGGAAAGTATTGCGGGTCAGTATATCCCCGAAGGTGATTGCCATTCTGTCGTTCCCAACTCATTACCTAATTATGAGGCACCTGATGGATGGGTCGATGTAGAAGTCAGGGTGATCCATTGAAAAGTTGATCTAACTCGACCTCATGTATGAAGTGAGCCAACCTATTGGAGATTGGTTAGGGCTTGGACGAGACTCATTCATCAGATCATTTCGTACTGGCTCGATCTTTTCCTATCAATATCAATCAACCCAGAATGGTCTGTATTTTTTGGTTTCGCAGGCTATTGATCAACCGTATTTGAATTTCTGGAGCTGATCGTACATCGTCAATTGCAGGATTTTTTTATGCAATTCCTCGGGGCGGAAAGGTTTAGGCATGAAATCAGTGAATCCTTTCTTAAGAAGGTCTTCGTGCATGTTGTCATAAACGGCGGCGGTGAAAGCGATGATCGGAATGTCTGTGTCCGTCTTTCTGATCTCGGCGACCGCCTGGGTCCCATCCATTTCAGGCATTTCGAGATCAATCAGCAGTAAGTCATATGTATTCCTGCTGAACATTTCCAGGGCTTGAACGCCGTTGAGTGCTTCGTCCACCTCGACTTTCCACTTCATGAGGAAACGTTTCGCCACGAGCATGTTGATGGGATTGTCCTCTGCCATGAGAATGCGGGTGCCATCCAAGTCCTTCAATACTTTCAGACTTTCCTCATTCACGTAGGATCTTTGGTTATGACTGACTTTCATCTCAATGGTAAAAAAGAACTCGCTTCCCTTACCGGGTTCGCTGGTCACTTTGAGTTCCCCTCCCATACGGCTTACGATCGCCTTGGAGATGGCCAACCCCAATCCGGTACCTCCATATTTCCGAGTGGTCTCCGTGTCTGCCTGTTCAAAACTCTCAAAGATCTGCCTGACTTTGTTCCCGGGAATTCCTATGCCGGTATCTCGTACTGAAAATCGGATCTGTAGATTATCCCCGTTGCGCATCTCTTCCCTTGCAGATATGGTAATGGAACCCTGCTCTGTGAATTTTTTCGCGTTGGAAAGCAGGTTGTTGATCACCTGATTCAGACGCATTTCGTCACCGATCGTCTCCTGATCCAACGAATCGTCCACATCCAGTATGAATGCAACTTGCCCTTGGGAGGATCCGGCCATGAATGGGTTCAAGGCATTCGTCATGAATTTCTTCAGGTTGAAAGAGGTGTTTCCCATTTCCATCTTTCTGGCTTCCAGCTTGCTGAAATCCAGTATGTCATTGATCAGGTTCAACATGTGGCCGGATGAATGCCGAAGCACATCGAAATACTGGCGTTGTTCCGGGAGATATTCCTCTTGTAAGAGGATGTTGCTGGTGCCGATGATGGCGTTGAGGGGTGTGCGCAGTTCATGGCTCATATTGCTCAGGAACCTCGATTTCACCTGGGCCGCTTTCTCAGCCTTCTCCTTTGCTTTCAGGATCTCGAATTCTGCGATCTTGATCTCCGTGATATCCAGGATGCTGATCTTGCAGTATAGATTATGGCGATGATGGAAGGGTACGATGTTCACGTATGCAAAGAAAATGACCTCGTCGTTACGGACGAAATCCATATTACCGTACCATGGGGAATTTCTGGTGAAGCTATTCTTGTTCGCACTCAGGACATGTTCCTGAACCTGTTTGCCGAGCAGGGATTCTACTGCCAGTCCATTTATCTCCTGTTTTGCAGATTTGCCAAATACCTCCAGTGCCCGCTTGTTGCAATCTATGATCTGCAGGGAAGAGGCATTGACAATGAATACGGCATCGAGGGAGGTATCATATATGGTGTCGGAAAGTTGTTTTTCCTCCATGATTTTGTTCTCATGTTTCTCCAGCGTTTTCAGGATTAGATAGGCGAATACCGAGGTTAGTAAAAGTGAGAGGGACAGGTTCGTGCTGAAAAGCCCGCTGAACAATTCGGGTGCAATTTTCTGCATTTTATTCTGATACGGCGCCAAAATGAATATCATGGCCGTAGTGAACATGGTGATCACAGCCGTGAATATGACCTCGGCCTGATTTCTTCTGATGTCGAGCATGAAAATGAGTGCCAGCAGAATGGGGAAAAACAGGAGATATTGGCCGGATTTCAATCCTTCCACATAACTGATGGCGAAAAGGTAGAGGTCGGTCGTGAAGATGCCCAAGACCTTGGAAGCCTTGTAATGGCCGTCTTTGTTCAGGAAAAAAGCAATGGAGAGCAAAAGAGCACCTCCAAGATTCACACAGGCGCTGATATAGAGCTCGTTAAAGAAATTGAAGGAAAGGCTGATCAGGACAAGCCCGAGCACAAAAGACAGGAAGAGATTGAGCCTCAGTATGTTCTTCTGGCGTTCCAGGGAAGTGTATTCCCTGATTCCGCTTTCCAAAATTGTTTTGGGGAAAGATACTATATCGTCCAGCATGTTCGTTTTCATCTCGCGGTCAGTGGTTTTCAGAAGAATAAATATGGAAATAACATTGACCTAACGTATTCCGTACCTTGAAAATTGCCCAATATGCTCCAAGAACCACGCACTGAGTTCGTATTCTCAGATCATTTCCACCAGCTTTATCTTGAGGACCTTTATGACGGTGACCTGCGGGCTGCCGAAGAGATATTTTTGTCTTCCATCCGAACCATCAGTTCGGAACTGTCCGTTGCCTCCGTACTATTCGATCAAGGCAACGTGGAAGGGGTTCGCAAGGTTTACCATAAGATCAAACCCCTTTTCGGATATGTGGGTCTGTTATCGGTTCAGGAATTCGTGCAGCAATTCGAAGAGGAATGTACGCAGACCGCCGGGACCAGTGACTTACTCTTCTCTTTCAATCAGATCAATGAAGTGGTACTGGATGCCGTTTACCTCATTCGGGAGGAGCAGATCAAATTAAGGACATTCAACAACAAAAGGGCATGAGATACAGCAGCATCATCGTGGAGGACCTCCAGGCTGCAGCGGATTTTCTGAAGAAATTCTGCGAACGCAGTGGCATCATTGATGTTCAGGGACATTACCTGAATGCCGAAGACGCACTAGTTTATCTGTCGGAGAACGTGGTCGATCTGATCTTCTTGGACGTGGAGATGCCCGGCGCTTCGGGCTTCGAACTCATGGATCGGCTCGTCTATAATCCACAGGTCATTCTGACCACTTCCAAGACGGAATATGCTTACGATGCTTTTCAGTATAATGTCACCGATTACCTGAAGAAGCCGTTCACTTATCAACGTTTTCTGGAGGCCATTCAGAAAGTACAGGTCAGAAAAGATGAACAGGATGCAGAGACGGGCACTGACCATATCTTCATCAAGGCAGATGGTAAACTCATCAGGCTGGAGAATGAAGACATCCTGTACATAGAAAGCATGGGGGATTATGTCAAATTCGTCACTGAAGCCAAGAAATACATCACCCATAATACCATCAAGAATTTGGAAGCCAAGGTTGACCCGCAACGATTCCTGAAAGTACATCGTTCTTTCATAGTGAATCTCGCCCGTATCGACGATATCCAAGAGAATTGCCTGTACATACGAGGAGCCAACATTCCGGTGTCCAAAGCGCACAAAAGCAGATTCATGCAAAAGATCAAAGTGGTGTAAAATTCCCTTCTGAATCCCTCTTACTGATCAGCATAGCTATTTTTATTTCATGTCCCTTCAATAGAGGTGGACATTTTTCATTTTATCAATCCGGTTTATCATTCTGTACCCCTTCAGGAGAAATCCCCCCTGTGCGGGCTTGAGTCAATCGGACTCTCGGCAAAAAAACAGTTTATCGATGAAACAGGTCTATTCGTCGAAGATTATATGCCATTGGTCGAAGAAATTCATTCCACGGTTTTATGTCGACCATCTTTGTATCACCATAAAAGATGAAGCGATATGCTTCAAGTACTTGCCTCTGTCCCTTTTAGTTCGACCCGCCCGTTTTTATCCGTACCATCGGGCAACCCTGAAAACTACGAGACCGGACTGAAACCCGGATGCCTCTAACCACAAAGTGCCTCTGCTTCTGGAACGGTCTCAACTCATTCGATCCCCGCCACGGCGGGGATTTTTCTTTGTCACACCCTTCAATTAGCCCGGTATCTTGCTTTCATGAATGTCGAAAGCTGTAAATGGCAGGATAGTTCGTAAATTATTGCCTCAAATCATCTTATGCGAAAGTCAATTGCTCTCATTATTGCCTTTTTTCTATCCAGTGTCCTTTTCGCTCAAAAGAAGCCATCGCCCCCATCTTATAGGTTGAGTTATAGCGATTCCCTGCTGAATGCCCAAGTCCGTTTCAGGCTGGTGGGCCCATTCCGTGGAGGGCGTTCCGGCGCTGTAAGTGGCAGTACGCATAATCGACAAGCCTTCTATTTCGGTAGCACCGGAGGTGGTGTTTGGAAGACAGTGGATGGGGGAAGCAACTGGAGCAATGTTTCCGATAAATATTTCGGAGGGAGCATAGGGTCCGTTTCTGTGGCGCCTTCCGATGACAACATAGTCTATGCCGGTGAGGGGGAAGGTACCATGCGGGGTAATGTCAGCGAAGGCATAGGTGGGATATGGAGATCTGATGATGCTGGAAAGACTTGGAAAAATCTGGGCCTGAAAGATTCCCGGCACGTAGTTGGTATCGTCATCCATCCCCGTAATCCGGATATCGTATGGGCAGCCGTGATGGGGCACCTCTTTGGCCCTAATTCGGAGCGAGGTGTTTACAAGACGATCGATGGAGGCAAGACCTGGAAGAAAGTACTCTATGTCAATGATCAGACCGGTGCATGTTCCTTGGTGATGGAGTCGGGGAACCCACAAGTGCTGTATGCCGGTACCTGGCGGCTCATGCGCACACCTTATAGCCTCGAAAGCGGAGGTGAGGGCAGTGGTCTATGGAAAAGTACGGATGGAGGCGAAACCTGGATCTCACTCAAGTCTAAAAAAGGTATGCCCAAGGGCATCTGGGGTGTTGTTGGCGTTGCCGTGGCAGCTTCACATACCGATAAGATCTATGCCTTGATCGAGAATGTGAATGGTGGTCTATATATGAGTGCGGACGGGGGTGAGACATGGACCCTGCAGACAAGTGACAACAACATACGCCAACGCGCTTGGTATTATTCGCGGGTATTCGTTGACCCTGCCAATGAGAATCTGGTTTATTGTCCCAACGTGGAATTCATGGTGAGCCATGATGGAGGTAAAACCTTCAGCCCGGAATTCGATACGCCACATGGGGATCACCACGATCTCTGGATCGACCCTGCAGATGGTAAGCGGATGATCGTTGCAGACGATGGTGGAGCACAGGTCAGTTATGATGGTGGTGGGAAATGGAGCACCTATATGAACCAGCCAACATCACAGATATACAGACTGAGTACGGATAGTCACGTTCCCTATCGCATATTGGGCGCTCAGCAGGACAATAGCGCGCTGAGGATCCTTCATCGCAGCAAGGGTGCGGCCATAACGACAAGTGATTGGCAAGAGACGGCTGGTGGTGAATCCGGTTTCATCGTAGCGGACCCCTTGAATCCGGATGTCGTTTATGGAGGTAGTTACGGTGGTTTCTTGATGCGTATCGACCATAAGACGGAGGAATTCAGGTTGATCAATGTGTGGCCAGATAATCCCATGGGTGCAGGTGCCGATGTACAGAAATACCGCTTCCAATGGAACTATCCGATGTTCTTCTCACCACACAATCCCAAACGACTTTACGCGGCGGGGAATAACTTGTTCGCTACCGAGAATGAAGGCGCCAGTTGGGAAAAGATCTCTCCTGACCTGACGACAAATGACAAAAAAAGGCAAGCCTCCAGCGGTGGCCCCATCACGCAGGATAATACCGGCGTAGAATATTATTGCACCATCTTCACAGCCACGGAATCGCCTTATGAAAAGGACCTACTTTGGACAGGGAGCGATGATGGACTTATACATGTAACCCGTGATGGTGGCAAAAATTGGACAAATGTGACGCCCAAAGATTGCCCACAGTGGATGATGTGGAATTCTGTTGAGCCCGATCCATTTCAAAAAGGCGCTGCCATATTTGTCGGGACCCGATATAAAATGGATGATTTCCGGCCTTATATCTACCGTACAGAAGATTACGGCAAAACGTGGAAGCAGATCACCAATGGTATCGACCCACTTCATTTCACACGTGTGGTTCGTTCGGATCCCAAAAGAAAGGGGTTGCTTTATGCAGGTACAGAGTTCGGCATGTACATTTCCATCGATGGCGGAGAAAATTGGAAAAAATTCCAACTCAATCTACCCATGGTCCCGATAACGGATCTGCTCATCCGTGATAACGACCTCATCGTGGCTACTCAGGGACGTGCCATTTGGATTCTGGATGATCTGAGCTTGCTACAGGAAAGATCTGAGGATGTCGTGGATAAGCCGCTTTATGTCTATCCAGCCCGACCTTCCGTGATGGGGAGTGGTTCCCGATCCGTTGGGCGTAGGGGAGCCATGGCGACTACTTCAAATGCCGGACAAAATCCGCCCAAAGGGGTGGTGATACCCTATTATATGAAAGAGGTGAATGATTCTACCGTGTTGACCGTAGAAGTTTCAGACAAGGATCATAAAAAGATCACCAGCCTGAAATCCGGTGAGGGCGACAATCCATTAGATCCACGGAAAGGATTCAACCAGTTCATCTGGAATGGATTTTACCCTGAATCGGAGAAATCCGATGGGCTCATTCTTTGGAATGGCATGTATGGTTCTCCGGCAGCTCCCCCGGGGAGTTACTATGCGAAATTCAAAAGTGGCAAAGATTCCATGGAAAGGCCTTTCACGATAGTTGCTGATCCTAACTCCCGAGCCACTCAGGCGGATTATGACGATCAATTCCAATTCCTCATGACCGTACAGGGCAAATACAATGATATCATGAAAACGATGAAAGGTAGTAAGGAGTTGAAAGGACAGCTAAGTGACTTCACCGCAAGGCAGGGAAAAGGGTTGACGCCTGCAGTCAAGTCACAGGTGGACACGATACAGAAACAGCTAACCGCAGTGGAGGAGACCTTGCATCAGACAAAGGCGAAAAGTGGTCAGGACGTGTTGAATTTCCCGATCCGGCTGGATGATAAGATATCCGGCATCTATGGTGTGGCCAGTGCAGGAAAGGCGGCTCCTTCCCGACAATCCAAAGATGCTTATGCCGAACTTGCGGTGGAGGCTGATAAAGCCCTGGCAGAATTCAAAAGAATCGAAATCGAGGAGATACCGAAACTGAATAAAATGGTGAAGGATAGCGATCTGCCTGTATTTGGAAGAAAGAAAGATTGATATCCGTATCATCCAGACTTGAAGGAGATTCAAGACTTATTAATCAAAGAGGCCCGTTCCTTCAGGAAACGGGCCTCTTGCCGTATCGGTTTTTGATCACGAACTTTTTACTTTTCTCACTCCAGTATTACCTCCTCCATTCAATGTCAGGTCGTGCGGTTTGTTGTTTTTCCAGTTGCCTCGAGTGAAATCAGGAACATCCACGGTGCGTGACCTGTTGGCGACGGATTGTTCAGAGAGCAATCCGACGGCACTCCAGGTGGCAGCATCATAAACATCCTGGTCGAGAGGAAGACCATTGCGCAGGCAATCGATCGTACGCCAATCCATGATGAAATCCATACCTCCATGTCCGCCCACTTCCTTGGCGATATTGCCTATGTGTTTTACGATGGGCGGCGAGTATTTTTCATAAAGATCCTTCAGCTCTTCTGGTTTCACCTCTTCATGTCCGAAGGCAATACGTTCCGGAGCCGGCCATTTGCTGGCCATGCCCTTGGTGCCACTGAGCAGGTGAATGCGAGAATAAGGACGTGGTGATGATACATCGTGCTGGACCATGATACTCTTGCCATTTACTGTCCTGACGAGCGTCGTGTTCATATTACCGCGGTATGGCTTGCCGACATAAGGTTTGAAGAAATCATCCGTCGTCGCCATTTCTTTGGCCAATGCACCTAGCGTGAAATCGTTGGTGCTCATGCTCACCAGATGGTCCATTCGGTCGCCCCGGTTTATGTTCAGGCATTGGGCGATGGGGCCGAGGCCATGTGTTGGGTACAGGTTGCCGTTACGGTTTGCATTTTCCTTCAACCTCCACATGTCGGAGTAGCCATCCTTTTTGAACAGGTAGTCCGTGCTGAGGTTATGAATATATGCCCCTTCAGCATGTATGAGTTCTCCGAAAAGTCCGTTCCTGACCATATTGAGTGTGAGGAGTTCGAAGAAGTCGTAGCAGCAATTCTCTAACATCATGCAGTGCTTTCGGGTCTTCTCAGAAGTATCCACCAACTGCCAGCATTGTTCAATACTCTGAGCGGCGGGAACTTCCGTGCAGACGTGCTTGCCATGCTCCATGGCATATACGGCGATTGGAGTATGCAGAGACCAAGGTGTGGGAGTATAGACCAGATCTATATCCTTGCTGTCACAAAGCGCTTTCCATCCTTCCTCACCACTGTAACTGCGTGCGGCCGGTCTTCCTACTTTTTTCAGGATTCCCTGTGCGTTTTCCACTCGGTCAGGACGTTTGTCACACAGGGCAACGATCTCCAGTCCATCAATATAACTGAGGCGATCAACAGCTCCCGTCCCACGTCCGCCCAAGCCGATGATCCCGACACGCACCGTGTTCAATTTGGGGGCAGCATAACCGCACATATTGAATTCCGGATTTCGGATTCCGGATTGCGAATGGTTTCTGTCTTGCTCGTCGGCTTTTACCGTAACCTGTGTTGCCAAGGCTCCGGCACTGAGGGTGACGTTCCTCAGGAATTTCCTTCTGTTTGAGTTCATATGGCTGAAATTTGGGTTGGAATTAAAGATAGGGAATATGATGTAAGTGGGTCAGGCGAATCTGATCATGTTCTGACCGGCACCTAGTCTTTTTTGCCATTCTGCGCATTGGCCTTAACTTATGGCGTGCTATACAGATTCGCCAAATTGGTCATGTGGCCCACCCTCCATTTTTTTTTCCGGAGGATCCATGTCACGGGTTCTTCCAAGGTGCCCAAAGGCATACCCCTGATATTGATTTCCAACCACTCCGCGTCTTTCCTGGATGCCATGCTCATAGCCGTGGAGACCGATCGCCCTGTTCATTTCTATGCACGTGGTGATGTCTTCCGAAATATCTGGGTTTCGCGTGTCCTCTCTTTGCTCAACATGGTTCCCATTTTCACACCCGATCATGGCAAGGCGAACATGTTGCGTAATCGTAAAAGCTTTGATGTAGGGGAAAGAATACTAAGACGCAGAGGTACATTACTGATATTTCCAGAAGGGGTCAGTCGGTTGGAAAGGGTGATTCTTCCTCTCAAGAAAGGCGCCGCACGAGTGGCGTTGCAGACTGAGGCCTTTTCTTCCTTCAAAGCAGGCTTGCAGGTGATACCCGTGGGTATCAATTATAGTTCACATGCTTTCCGGTCAGAAGTTCTGCTCTGCTATGGTGAGGCGACAAGAGTGGATACTTACGGCGAGCTATATTCCTTGGAGCCCGCGAAGGCGGTGAATAAATTAACAGCAGATCTGGAAAGTAAATTCAATCGAACCATCCTTGCCGTGAAACAACCTGATCGGTCGGAACTCTTGGGTCAGCTCATCAGGATGATGAGGAATGATAAGTTGGGCAATAGGTCTTATGAAAAGGTTCAATTCCTGCATGAAAAGTCATTATGCGAAACATTGAGTGGTTGGGATGACCCCACTTCAGCTATGATGACCACTGATGGGGAGACCTACTTACAACTACTGAGCCGTTACGGATTACAGGATAGGGTCGTGAGCGGAAGAGTGTCGAACATGAACCTGATCTTAATTCTGCTTTTGTTGGGTTTGCCATTTGCGGTCGCAGGATGGGTGCTTAATGCCATACCCATGTATTCATCAAAATGGTTGGCGGACCAAACGGTCACTCGGGGAGATTTTTATACCAGCGTTGTTGCTGCTGCGGGTGGATTCTCCTATTTGATCTGGTGGATCCTAATATGGACCCTAGCTGCGATGTTGGGCAACACATACTTTCGGATACTTATTCTGACCGCACCGCTACTTGCCTTTTTTGCTATTTTTTGGTGGGAAGAATATGAGGTGGTCAGAGCAAGATGGAATTGGAAGAAACTTGAAAAGGGCGAACCGGAAAAAGCAAGATTCATTTCATCACTGAGGTCGAGGTTGGCGATTTGGGCAGGATACGAATAGCTAAATGTATTAACCCGTTCATTCATCAATTCACTAATCCCCCAGCAGATCAGGTCTCTTTTCTTGTGTTCTTTTCATCGCTTGTTCCTGTCGCCATTCATCGATGAGTCGGTGGTTTCCGCTCAAGAGCACTTCAGGGACTTTCCAGCCCCGGAAATCCTCGGGTCTGGTGTATACAGGTGGCGCCAGCATGTCGTCTTGGAAAGAATCGAAAAGTGCGGAGGTCTCATCGTTCAATACACCTGGCAGTAGTCGTCCGATGGCATCGGTAACTACAGCGGCTGCTAATTCGCCGCCACTGAGCACATAATCGCCTATGGAGATCTCCATAGTTACAAATTTGTCCCGGACACGCTGGTCGATCCCTTTATAGTGTCCGCATATCATGATCAGGTTCTGCTTCATCGATAGGCGATTGGCCAGACCCTGATCGAAAGTTTTGCCATCGGGAGTGAAGTAGATTACTTCGTCATAAGTTCGATCGTGAGAAAGCTGTTCGATCCCTTTCACTAGTGGTTCGCACATCATGACAAGACCGGCACCACCACCAAATTGATAGTCATCCACTTGGCCATATTCATTCACCGCCCACTGCCGGAGTTGATGCAGATGGATCTCCAGCAGGCCCTTGGTCTGAGCCCTTTTCATCATGGAATGAGAGAAGGGGCTTTCCAGCAATTCAGGAAGGATGCTTATGATGTCGATGCGCATGTTTATGGTTCGGTTTGTTCCGTTTCGTCATCCATGAATCCCCCGATGTCACGACGTTGCTTTTTGGTCGGCCTGCCGATCTTGGTCTGACGCTTGCCGGTGTGAAAGATCGCAGCCTGAAAATTCAGTCTTTCCTTCTCCTCGACCGGGGTCAGATCCTCGTAAAATTTGATCGCCTCGGTGTATTGGACCCTTTTCTCCAGCAAGTCGATTACTTTTACAACCCATCGACGGGAGTCGGTCCGGATATCGTATTGTTCTCCTATCCTGACGGGTTTAGCGGCTTTTACTGAAACGCCTTCCCATTTCACCTTCCCCTTCTCACAGGCTTCGGCAGCAGCACTTCTGGTTTTGAAAACTCGGATGGCCCAAAGGTATTTGTCCAGCCTCAACTTATCCATGGTGTAAAATTAATTCATCGGACTGAAGCTCTTTGGCTTATTTTAGATGTCAAAAAATTCCTCACATGCGTCGCCTAATCGTACTCATAGCCACCGCGATCCCTCTTTTTCTTGCCAGCATGCTGCAAGCGCAGCGACTGAATTCCATCAGATGGAGCGATGATGGGAACACCATGGTCGAATATAAGAAGGAACAGATCGTGCAAACCGATATTGCTTCAGGTAAAGAGACCGTATTGGTTTCAGCCGACCAGCTGAAGTATAATGGTGCTTCCTCCACTTTGCCTGACGGATACGCTTTCAGCAAGGACCAGGGCAAGATGCTTCTTTTCGCGAATTCCGCCAGGGTCTGGCGGTACAACACGAGAGGTGACTATTGGCTACTGGACAGGAAGTCTGGCAATTGGAAGCAGATCGGTAAGTCCCGTCCTGCTCAGACGCTCATGTTCGCGAAACTCTCTCCCGACGGCAGTAAGGTCGCTTATGTGAGTGAGAGGAATCTGTATGTGGAGGATCTGAATACCGGTGTCGAAAAGGCATTGACTAAGGATGGAACACGCAAACTAATCAACGGAACTTTCGATTGGGTTTATGAGGAAGAATTGGATTGCCGAGATGGTTTTCGCTGGAATCCCGACGGAAGCAGCATCGCATACTGGCAAGTGGATGCCGAAGGAACGCCTGATTATCATATGATCGATTATACGGATTCCATCTATCCCAAGGTCATACCGGTAGAATACCCGAAAGTGGGTCAATCTCCTTCGTCGGTGCGCATCGGGGTAGTGGACATTTCCAGCGCAAAAACCCAATGGATGCAGATCCCCGGCGATGCCAGACAACATTATCTGCCGCGCATGGAATGGAAGCCGGATGGGAAAAGTCTCATTGTGCAGCAGTTGAACCGAAAGCAGAACGAATCATCGATTTTCTCCTGCAGTGTTCCGGACGGTTCGGCAAAGCAGATCTATTTTGAAAAGGATGAAGCCTGGATCGATTTCATGTCTTCATGGGACAGGGGTTATTCTTATGGTGGCTGGGACTGGCTTGCCAATGGGGAATCCTTCTTGTGGGCAAGCGAGAAAGATGGCTGGAGGCACTTGTACAAAGTCTCTGCTGACGGTAAGAAAGAAGTACTGATCACCAATGGCAATTATGATGTGATGCAGGTTGTCCAAGTGGATGAGAAAGGCGGTTTCGTTTATTTCGCAGCATCACCTGAAAATGCGACACAGGAGTACCTCTTCCGGGCACGGCTCGATGGGAAGGGTAATGCAGAACGGTTGACGCCTGCTACTCAACCGGGCTCCCATAATTACGATATATCTCCCAACGCAAAATTCGCCAAGCATGGTTTCTCTAATGCCTCCACGCCGCCTGTGACGGAATGGGTCACTTTGCCTGATCACAAAGGGATGTATGGTAAGGAACTGGCACGTGATGCGATAGCAAAATCATCCGCTTCACCATCTAAAGTGGAATTCCTGAAAGTGAAAACGGTCGATGGTACTGAGATGGATGGTTGGATGGTGAAGCCAAAGAATTTCGATCCATCGAAGAAGTATCCCATCGTATTTTATGTCTACTCCGAACCAGCTGGTCAGACCGTGAAGGATGTTTATGGTATGGCTGAAGATCGATTGTACAGGGGTGATATGAGGGAAGACGGCTATATCTATGCTTCCATGGACAATCGGGGTACGCCAGCAGCAAAAGGCAGGGCCTGGCGCAAGGCTATCTATCGAAAGATCGGTAATGTAAATATCCGTGATCAGGCGATGGGTGCGAAGGAGTTATTCGGCCGCATGCCATTTATTGACACTTCGCGCGTTGCCGTCTGGGGCTGGAGTGGAGGTGGATCAGCTACCTTGAATCTGATGTTTCAATATCCAGACATCTATAAGGTCGGTATATCCATCGCGGCGGTGGGCAATCAACTCACGTATGACAACATCTATCAGGAACGTTACATGGGATTGCCTCAAGAGAACAGGGAGGATTTCGTGAATGGATCCCCCATAACGTATGCCAAAAATCTTCGGGGCAAACTACTCTACATCCATGGTACCGGCGACGACAATGTACATTATCAAAATGCGGAGATGCTATTGAACGAATTGATCAAATACAACAAGTCTTTCCGCTTCATGGCTTATCCAAACCGTTCGCATTCCATACGGGAAGGAGAAGGTACCACGTTGCATTTGCAGAGTCTGTACACCGAATTCCTGAGGGAAAATTGCCCCCCGGGTGCCAGGTAACAAACATTGGTGAAGAACGCTGAGAAGAGAACTGATTTCGTGTAAAGCCCCTTGCTTCAAGGGCATGTTGTCAAGACATCCTTAGAATGTACCAGTAATGTTTTGTGTTTTGATGGAGGCTTTCTTATTCAGAGTCATTTTGACATTTCTGCAAAATGCCGGTGGAAAAAGGGTATTGTTTCAATGCCTTTGTAGAAGTTGAATAGGTCGAACTTTTCGTTGGGGGAATGGAGATTGTCGCTATCCAGTCCGAAACCCATGAAGACTATCTTTAGCCCCAGTTCACTTTCGAAAAGAGAGCAGATGGGAATACTCCCCCCTCCGCGGACGGGGATCGGTTCTTTTCCAAAACCATCTCTGATGGCAGCAGCTGCTGCCTGGTAAGCTACCGAATCCATTGGAGTCATATAAGGCTCTCCACCGTGGTGCTCTATGACATTCACGGTGACACCATTGGGGGCTATGCTCCTGAAATATTCGATCAGTTTAGCGGTGATCTTAACGGATGATTGATCTGGGACCAAGCGCGCGCTGATCTTGGCGAATGCCTTGGAGGGCAGTACTGTCTTTGAACCTTCACCGGTATATCCACCCCAGATACCATTCAGTTCAAGGGTTGGCCTGATACCCGTCCGTTCATGCGTACTGTACCCTTTTTCACCCCACACGGACTGTATCCCCAGATCCTTTTTGTATGACGCTTCGTCGAATGGAGCCTGCCCCATCTTTTTCCTTTCCTCTGATGTTGATTCCACAACATCGTCATAGAATCCAGGTATGGTGATGTGATTATCTGCATCGTGGCAACTGGCGATCATTTTGGCGAGAATGGTTATGGGGTTTGCCACTGCACCTCCATAAACACCACTATGCAGGTCACGGTTAGCACCGGTCACTTCTACTTCAATGTAACTGAGACCCCTTACTCCGATATCGATCGAGGGCGTATCCATGCTCAGCATTGCCGTATCGCTGATGATGATCACATCCGCTTTCAACTTGTCCCGGTTGGCTTTGACGAATTTTGCGAGATTGGGCGAACCGACTTCCTCTTCCCCTTCAATGCAGAACTTTATGTTGGTAGAAAGGGTGTTTGTTCTCACCATGGTCTCGAGTGCCTTCACATGCATATAAAATTGCCCCTTGTCGTCACAGGAGCCTCTAGCGTATATTTTGCCATCCCTGACCACTGGCTCGAAAGGTCCGCTATGCCAAAGTTCAAGCGGGTCTGCTGGCTGCACATCATAATGGCCGTAGACGAGTACCGTAGGTTTTGCAGGGTCTACGAGCTTTTCTCCAAAGACAATGGGGTGCCCCTCGGTTGGGATCACTTCCGCGCTGTCAGCTCCGGCCTTGATCAGGCTATCTTTCACGGCTTCAGCACAAACGAACATATCAGCTTTGTTCTCCGTTCGTGCACTGATAGAAGGTATTCTGAGCAATTGGAGTAGTTCGTCAAGGAAACGTTGCTTGTTTTCTTCCTGATATGTTTTCCAGACCTGCATACTTTTATATTTTGAATTTGGGGAAATGAAATTAGTTCTTTTTGACTGGTTTGGAGCGTTAGGCGACTTTGTCAAATCTCTTTCACCCCGCGTAATATATTTGCTTGGTTAGATCTGCCTTGCAATTAAATGCAGCCTTAATATGTTCAAACTACACATTTATTTTTTATCGATTTAATTATCATTCAGAATTATTAGCTACTATATTTGTAAGGTTATTGCTTGCCATAATTTTCAGCCTTTGTCAGTCCGACCAACTTTGTGTGGAAGGTTTTGACAAAGGCTGAGCCTATTTTAAGGGTAGCTTGTTGTTCACCCTCATTTGACCCTTTCGGTTTCATTCAGTTTTTCATTTTCAAAAGCAGGAGTCGTGCTCCGAGTGGAATAACATATAGGAAGCAAAGTGCAAGCAGCAGGAATTTGGCTGACGCGAAAATGGATGTCAGAATGGTGATATAGGTGTTTGGTGTTTTGGAGAGTGTGAGGAGCATCAGGCAATTCTCCAATACATCCAAGATACCGGCCATCAATGCCCCGAATGCGAGTAGTACACCCCATTTAGCACCGGGGCCTTTCAACCGGACGGATATGCTGCCGCAGAGGGAATAAAAAAACAACATGTAAAAGGGAATGAATAAGTAGTCCCAAAGGATGTTCCTGTATGCCTTGCCTATTAGCCCTTCTTGCTGCCAGAAATTAACCAGATCCTTTGCTTTTTCTGGTGTGGGTGCCAGTTCGAGTGAGACGATCCCCATTGGAGCATGTTGTTCGTTAACCAGCTTGGCACCCTGTATTCTAAGAAGCAGGAATAGAAAGATTGTCCCAGAAAGCAGGGTCATGTATATCTTGATATTGGTCATTCGGTTAGTGTTGACCTCTATCAGATGACTGATTCGTACCTTTTTTGCACGCTGGCCCAGTCCACAACTTTCCACCATCCATCAACATAGTCGGCACGACGATTCTGGTATTTCAGGTAATAAGCATGTTCCCAGACATCCAGACCTAGTATCGGTAGTCCCTTGAATTCGGCGATGTCCATCAGCGGATTGTCCTGGTTTGGAGTAGAGCCAATATGTAAAGCTTTGGAGTTGTCAATGTAAAGCCAAGCCCAGCCGCTTCCGAAGCGGGACATGGCCGCCTCGTTGAACTTCATCTTGAAATTCCCAAAGGAATTGAAACCGGATTCAATCGCGCTGAGCAACTTGCCTGAGGGTTGCTGTTCAGCATTCGGTTTCATCGACTTCCAGAATAGCTCGTGGTTGTAATGGCCCCCTGCATTGTTTCGGATCTTGGACGAGTACTTGGAAACATTCGAGAGTACGGCTTCCACTGAACTGTCGGAGGCTATGCCTTCAGCTTGAGCTGCATCCTTGAGATTTTTAGAATAGGCTGCTGCATGCTTATTATAGTGAATATCCATGGTCATGGCGTCGATCATGGGTTCCAAGGCACTGTAGGGGTAACCGAGCGGTTGCTGGTTGAAAGGTGTCTTGAATGGCCAGTTGTTGGCCGTGGTCTTTTTAGGTGTTGCGCAGGAACTGATCATCCCTGTTATGGTCGATGCTGCGGTGAGGGCAATCCCTCCCTGAAGTGAATGCCGCAGAAAGGTTCTCCGCGAGGATGGATGGGACATGATGGAGATTTTTGGATAAAGTTAATGCGAAAAGGGAACCCTTGTGCAGGTCATGAATCTTTAAGTTAGGCTTTACGGTCGGGTAAGTAGGAACGCAATTTTCGAAATGTACGAAAGTAGAATTCCTTATTCAGGAGTTGGGAATCCCTCATGGCTTTGTAGGTCAGGAAGATCCCGATGGGGACGAGTGAAAAGGAGGACAACCACATGCCCACTAGTGGCGTCAGCACGCCTTGCCTTACGAATTTTTCTCCGAACATGTTCAACAGGTGGAAGATCAGGAAGAAGATCACGGCAAACACCAGCGGGAGGCCAAGACCGCCTTTTCTAATGATCGAGCCCAACGGTGCACCAATTAGGAAGAGCACGAAGCAGGCGAAAGAAAGGGCGAACTTCCGGTGCCATTCGATCAGGTGCATGCGGACCTCCTTTTCCTTGTTTAGATAATCGGCTGCAATGATGGCGATCGAGTTATCCATCAAGGTTATCTTGTCCACGGCCCGGGAATAGGTCAATGTTTTGGTCGAATCCGGCAACATGTCGATATAGGAACTGACTTGCGGCGCTGCCCCGATGGGGTGGGAGACCCAACCGCTGTCGAGGTATCTTCCGAAGAGAAAGTAGCCGTACATCTCTTTTTTCACGCGGTATGTGTCGTTCTCCCTCAATCCCTTTTCCAGGGTATCGACGGAACGGTTAAGTTGGCTGATATTGAGCATCTGATAATTCCCCTTGAAAACGCTGTCGGGTGTTTTGAGTACTTTGAAGCCGCTCAGATCGAAGGATTTCTTATATTCCTTGAAACCGAGCCTGTAATAATCTGTCATAGGGGTATTGAATGGCCCCTTCTCCATATATCGCCATCCGTCCTTGAGATAGAATTCCAGGAATTTGCGGTCCGGGCTGATGTCCATCCTGCCGTCTTTGGCAACTATGATGTTGTCCTGCATGGAATACTGGTTCTCATAGATGATGATATCATGGATAGTATTCCCGTCCTTGTCCTTTTTGCCCACTTTGATCGCGAAGCCGGGTAATTTGTCGTAGAAGATTCCTGCTTTGATGTCAAAGGCCGGTTTGGCAACACGGATATCATAAAGCATGGTGGTGAATTTCAGATTGGCCACCGGTATGACATAATTGGCGAAAAGGAATGCTACGCAGCAGAGGATCGCTGTGACCCCGAACAATGGACGCATGAAACGCAGAAGGGGGATGCCGGCTGATTTGATGGCCACGAGTTCAAAGCTTTCCCCCAAGTTGCCGAAAGTCATGATGGAAGACAGCAATATGGCCAGGGGCAGGGCCAGAGGCAGTGCTGTAGCCGCAACATAGCCCATCAATTTGGCCACGCTCCAGAAATCCAACCCCTTGCCCACCATATCGTCTATGTATTTCCAGACGAATTGCATCACCAGCACGAAAAGGGAGATGAAGAACGTGGCGATGAAAGGCCCGATAAAGGACTTTAGAATAAGTTGGTCCAGTTTTTTGATCACCTGTTCCGCATGAAGAGAATGAATAATATATTTAGATCATGGAAGGCACAAAAATACGGCTTTCGGAAGAGGAACTGGAACTCGCCTCCGACGCATACATCCTGTTGACCAAGAACATCGTCATGTCAAAGGCGGGTGAGTTGTTGGGAGACTTGTCCGCACACATCCAGCATGAACTTCAAAGCCATGATCGTGTCATTACGGATGCCATCGAAGCCGGTCCAAAGATCTCCCGTGGTGAAAATTATCTCGGGTTGCCATATGTCATCCTTGATTTTCCCCGATATTTTAGGGAGCATGATGTTTTTGCGGTTCGGACCATGTTCTGGTGGGGAAATTTCCTCAGCATGACCCTTCATCTCAAGGGTAATTATAGGGAGCATTTCCGAGCCCAGCTCACTGAGGGATTACGTAGCATGGCAGCTACTGGCTTTCATGTATGCATTTCGGAAGACGAGTGGGAGCATCATTTCGGAGTGGACAATTATATACCCCTTGAAAGCCTTGGATCAGATTCCTGGGAGGAACTTTATGCAGCAAGGAGTTTTACCAAATTAGCTATCAAGTGGCCTGTGGCAGAATGGAATGATTCACTGGAAAAGATGGGGGCAGCTTTCGCGGAGATCAGGCGGGTGTTAAAAATTTGAGGCACAAAATTACCAAGGAAAGCACACGAAGCCTTCTTTCTCCATGAATAGAATTAATAGATTGTACGCGGTTTAATTCCCCAAGCGGTGAAATAACTCGTTCACCTGAAAATCCCACAACCTTTTCTGGTCGTTGACTTCTTTTTTCTCGGCGAAATCCTTGATGAGCAGAATGGTCATGTTGGTGACCTCGGATTTCTCTATCGCGAATTCAAAATATTCGTTCTTGGGTGCGTGCAGCCAGTGGTACCTGATGAATTTGTTCTCCTCCATTTCCAGCATCTCTGCACGGTCTGTATTGCCATCCCAGGTGAAACTGAAAACATGATCTCTTTCGTCCACTTTATCTGCGAACCATTCCTGAAGCCCTGCGGGGGTGGAAAGGAATTCATAGAGGATCGAAGCGGAGCATCTCAAAGGATATTCTAGGGTATACAGTTGTTTACTCATCTCCAGTTTTTCATTGTGTCAATCTGACAATCAGCCAGTCGTGCAATTATAGAATTTTATCCCTATCGGCAAAATATAATTTTTACGACCGTACCCCGATTCGGGTCCTCGAGAGGTGGATACCGGTCTTATCGGCATCTTCAAATGTCTATAAGTCAATAGTTTATAAATGGTGCGTGCAGTTGCTCCCCGGTGTAAATCTTATATTGTTTTTAACAATAACCGCGTGAGCGATACGTTCTATTCTCGATCCGTCCGTACCCGTCATTTGGCGGCTACTTAACCCATTAACCCCTATTTGCGTATGAGTATGCGTCAACTCAAGATCACTAAATCGATCACCAACCGTGAATCACAAAGTCTTGAAAAGTATCTCCAGGAGATAGGCAAGGTCGAGCTCATCTCTGCCGAGGAAGAGGTGCAGCTTGCGAAGCAGATCAAGCTCGGTGATCTCAAAGCATTGGATCGCCTGACAAAAGCAAACCTCCGTTTTGTTGTTTCTGTTGCGAAGCAATATCAGAATCAGGGCTTGTCACTCCCCGACCTGATCAATGAAGGAAACTTTGGATTGATCAAAGCCGCACAGCGTTTCGATGAGACGCGGGGATTCAAATTCATCTCTTATGCTGTATGGTGGATCAGGCAAAGTATCATGCAGGCGTTGGCAGAGCAATCCCGCATCGTAAGACTTCCCCTGAACAAAGTGGGACTCACCAATCGCATCAACAAAACTTTCCAGAAACTGGAGCAGGAGTTTGAGCGGGAGCCATCAGTTGAGGAACTTGCTGAAGCGCTCGAGATGGACATAGAAGAGGTTAGGGCATCCCTTTCCACCAACTTCCGTCACCTGAGCACTGATTCCCCACTTTCCGATGGTGAGGAAAGTACATTGCTTGATGTCCTGATCAATCCCAATGCAGAGATGGCAGACGAGCAGATCGGCAATGTCGATTCCTTGCAATATGAGATAGAAAGATCCTTGAATACGTTGACCGATAGACAGCAAGAGGTCCTTCGTTTCTTCTTCGGTCTTGGTGTGGATCATCCGATGAGCCTGGAGGACATAGGGGAAAGATTCGGCCTGACCCGCGAAAGGGTCCGACAGATCAAGGACAAGGCACTCACCAAACTCCGGACCACATCACGAAGTAAAACGCTCAAGACATTCATGGGGCAGTGATGGTAAGGCAACAATACGTAACTTAGCGTCGGAAGTGAACATCATTGTATGTTCACTTCTTTTTTTGCCACAAACAGTAAACTTCGCACCATGTTCGATAATCTCAGTGAACGGCTCGAGTCGGCCTTCAAGCAACTGAAAGGGGAAGGCAGGATTACGGAACTCAACGTGGCCAATACGGTCAAGGATATACGAAAGGCGCTGATCGACGCCGATGTCAATTACAAGATAGCCAAGGAATTCACGGACCGGGTTAAGGAGAAGGCGTTGGGCCTGAAGGTGCTCACTGCGGTGAGCCCCGGCCAGCTCATGGTCAAAGTGGTGCAGGATGAATTGACCGAACTCATGGGAGGTAGTGAAAGCGGTTTCGAGATCAACGGCAATCCTGCCATCATTCTGGTAGCCGGGCTACAAGGCTCGGGAAAAACCACTTTCTGCGGGAAGCTGGCGAATTACCTCAAAACCAAGAAGGGTAAGAGCCCCTTGCTGGTGGCCGCTGATATCTATCGCCCCGCGGCGATAGATCAGTTGAAAGTACTTGGGGAGCAGATCGGTGTAGATGTGTACAGCGACCCTGAGAACAAGAATGCCGTTTCCATCGCCCAACAGGCGATCAAGGAAGCCCGCACCCGCAACAAGAATGTGATCATCATCGACACGGCAGGCCGCCTTGCAGTGGATGAAGCCATGATGCAGGAGGTTTCGGATGTCAAGAATGCGGTAAAACCACAGGAAATCCTTTTCGTGGTGGATAGCATGACCGGACAGGATGCTGTAAATACTGCAAAAGCTTTCAACGACCGTCTTGATTTCAGTGGTGTCGTGCTTACCAAGTTGGATGGTGATACCAGGGGTGGAGCTGCTCTTACTGTCCGTTATACCGTGAACAAGCCCATAAAATTCGTATCGAGTGGAGAGAAGATGGAAACACTGGATGTTTTCTATCCCGACCGAATGGCACAGCGTATCCTGGGCATGGGTGACATCACTTCGCTCGTGGAGAAGGCACAGGGTCAGTTCGATGAGGAACAGGCGCGCAAATTGGGAAAGAAGATCCGTAAGAATCAGTTCGATTTTCAAGATTTCCATGACCAATTGCAGCAGATCAAAAAGATGGGATCCCTGAAGGACCTGATGTCCATGATTCCAGGTGTGGGTAAGGCCATGAAGGACATAGACATCAGTGATGATGCATTCAAAGGTGTGGAAGCCATCATCAGTTCAATGACCCCTTACGAACGCGCCAATCCGGACAGTATCGACCTGAACAGGAAGAAGCGAATAGCCATCGGTAGTGGAAAGGACGTAGGTGAGGTGAATCAGTTCATGAAACAATTCGACCAGATGCGGGACATGATGAAGAATATGAACAAGATGCCTATGGGTGGCAAGATGGGCATGGGCGGGCGTCGCTGAACATTACTTGACTTTCAACATCATAAAATGTCTTCACCAGCGTTAATTTTCTTTTGAAGATCAGGGTGTTTGCCCTATCTTCGCGGATTCAAGTTGTAACACATTTTTTCACCACCCACAAAAAATTTCTATTTTTTATGGCTGTCAAAATCAGATTACAGCGTCACGGGAGCAAAAAAAGACCCTTTTATTTCATTGTGGTTGCCGATGCCCGTGCGCCGAGAGATGGTAAATTCATCCAAAAGATCGGAACCTACAATCCCCTGACCGTTCCTGCGACCGTACAGATCGATCGCCAAAAATCACTGGAATGGCTCCATAAAGGTGCCCAACCAACTGATACTGTGCGTCGTATACTTTCCTACAAGGGAGTATTGTACCTCAAACACTTGCTTCGTGGCGTTACTCTTGGCCTTTTCGACGAGGCTACGGCAATGACCAAATTCCAAAAGTGGCATGAGGAGCACGATGCCAAGATCCGTCAGCGTCAGGACGACGCTGCCCGTGCCCGCAGGGGTAATCGTTCAGGTCGTGGCCCTGCCCCTCGCCGTCCAGAAAGGAGGCCTGCACCACAGTCTGACGCGCCTGCCGCCGAAGCAAGTCCAGAATAAATGATTGAAAATCAATATAAAAGCCCCGGATTAACGGGGCTTTTTATTTATATTTCGTTTTAGATGGAAAATTACCTGCGCATAGGTAAACTCGCCGCCACTTTCGGCTTACAGGGAGAGATCATCCTCGTACATGATCTCGGAAAGAAAAGTGATCTGAAAGGATTGGAGGCCATTTTCGTGGAAATGCGGCCCGGGGAAATGCTGCCTTATTTTCCTGAATCCGCCAAATCAAGATCAATTACGGAGACGCTAATCAAATTAGAAGGTGTGGATACGCCGGAGGCCACCAAACCATTGATCAGGAAACTCGTATGGCTGCCTGAAAAGGTTGCCCGGAAGCTAACGGCAGCTTCTGCACCCCTCTCCTTATTAGGTTATACGGTCTACCAAGGTAAAGAGGCACTCGGCGAAGTTCTGGAGGTTATTGAACAGCCTCTACAAGTCCTTTTGCGGCTGCAGTACAAGGGAAAAGAGGTGTACATCCCGATCCATGCGGAGACACTGGATAGCATAGATCATAAAAACCGACGTGTCCTGGTGATTTTGCCCGATGGTCTGCTGGACGTCTACTCCTGAATCCGTAAAGAATTGATCTTATTATCAGGAAGATTTCATTGCATACTGATCAGTTTCAAGGCCTCTGACGTCGGAAAATGGAATAATTTAGGGGATGAATTGTTTCAAACGCCAAGGTGCCGGTCGTTGTGCCTCATTCTTCATCTGCGCCTTATTACTCATGTGCGTGACTGGTCGAGCGCAGACCATCAATTTCTCGCTTGATCTGCGTGATATTACTAGCCATAAGGTGAATGTGACACTGCAGGTTTCTGGTTTCACAGGTGATACTGCGGAATTCGTGATGCCCTCCTGGAGTCCGGGTTATTATCAATTCCTGAATTTTGCGGATAGCGTGGAATCCTTTTCTGCGAAGAATGACAAAGGACAGGTTCTTGGTTGGGTTCGTCGTGGCCGCCATGCCTGGCGTGTCGCCAACAACGGATCCCGTATCCAGCTTACTTATCGAGTACGCGTTTCCGGTAGTCGTTCCTTCGTCGGATTTTCTTATCTGGGTGCCGATCGTGCATTCATCATACCGGCATCAACCTGCATGTTCATCAAGGGAAAGTTAAGTGCACCGGCTACCATCGAACTCAAAACAAAGACGAACTGGACTCGGATCGCAACCGGTCTGGACAGTCTTCCGGGTAGGCGTGATGCTTTTCGTGCAGCGGACATGGATATTCTATACGATTCTCCCATTCTCTCAGGACCACTTGAGGAATTCCCGGCTTTCACCATCAACGGCATTCCTCATCGGTTTCTGGCCTACAAACCCGGTAGTTTCGACTCCCGTTCCTTCATGATCGACCTCCGGAAAGTGGTATTGGCGGGCACTCAGATCATTGGTGACATTCCCTATAATCGGTACACCTTTATCGGTATCGGACCTGGTCAGGGCGGAATAGAACATCTCAATTCAACTGCTGTCAGTTTCGAGGGCGATGACCTCAAGACGCGTGAGGGGAAGGTGCGGATGTTACATTTTCTCGGCCACGAGTATTTCCATCATTATAATGTGAAGCGGATTAGGCCACTGGAACTGGGTCCATTTGATTATGAAAATGGAAGCAGAACCAGGCAACTGTGGATATCCGAAGGGGTGAATGTTTATTATGAATATCTGCTGGTGAAGCGTGCAGGTATCAGCACGTTGGAGGAAATGCTGGATGCTCTCCGACTAAATATACTGAACTATCAGGTGGAATCAGGCCACCTATACCAGTCCTTGGCGGCAGCGAGTCTGGATACTTGGACGGAGGGGGCGAACAATCAGTCAGCCACAGGAACATTGAAGACCGATGATCTCATCAATCGATCGATATCCTATTATGAAAAAGGACCTGTTGTCGGGCTGATGCTCGATTTCGCCATACGTCACCAAAGCGGCAATAAAAAATCTCTTGATGATGCTATGCGTCTGCTTTACAAGGAGTATTATCAGAAGAGGCAGCGTGGATTCACGGAAAAGGAATTCCAGAAGGCTTGTGAGATCGTGGCCGGAGGCTCTCTGGGTGAAGTTTTCCTGTATGTAAACACGGTGAAAGAACCTGATTATAAGAAATACTTCCAATATGGTGGTCTGGACATTGATACGACCCGCCGTGAATTGCCTCGAGTATATTCTGGTCTGAACCTGCGCATGGACAAAGACACCTTGGTTATCACTTCTGCAGACATGTCTTCACCGGCATCGGAGATCGGCCTGCATGGAGGCATGAAGATCATCACTATTAATGGGAAGAAAGCAACTTTCACTTTATTCAATTCAGAATGCGCTGCGAGTAAAGCAGGCGATAACATATTCCTTTCTGCCATCGGACCGGAAGGAAGGAAAGATGTTTCCCTGAAACTCGTCAAGAAATGGGAGGCCCCATATAAAATCACTTTACTGCCTAATCCGGACGCCTTGCAAAAAGATATCCTGGAAAGCTGGAGCAGGAAAACGGTCAATGAATGATCAGTTGTATAGGGAAGCTCTCTACGAATTCATAGATACGTGATCCATCATACTCAAATGGAATCAACCATGCCTCCATCACGTACCATCGTCCATTTTGACCTTGATGCTTTTTTTGTCGAGGTGGAGATCCTATCACGACCTGACTTAAGAGGAAAGCCACTCATTGTAGGCGGCTCCCGGGAAAGGGGAGTGGTGACCACCTGCAGTTATGAGGCCCGGAAGTATGGCGTGCATAGTGCCATGCCGATGAAGAGAGCAGTCCAACTCTGCCCACAGGCTTTGATCCTGCCCGGTTCACGCGGAGAATACAGCAAGTATTCCCGATGGGTTACGGATATCATCTCAGCCAAAGCACCATTGTTCGAGAAAGCATCCATAGATGAGTTCTACCTGGATCTGACGGGTATGGACCGATTCTTCAAACCTTTCGAATGGACAGTCGCTCTCCGGGAGGAGATCATGGTGAAAACGGGATTGCCCATTTCTTTCGGGATGGCGACCAGTAAGATGGTGGCCAAGATGGCGACCAATGAGGCCAAGCCGAACGGTTACCTGCAGATCCCACCTGGCAAAGAAGCTGCTTTTTTGGCTCCGTTGAAAATCGACAAGATCCCGGGAGTGGGTGAGCATACCGCATCCCTGCTGAAGGACATGGGCTTGCGCCTGATCCGTGACATTGCAGAGTATCCGCCAGCTCTATTGGAACAACGCTTGGGTAATTATGGGCTCGAACTTTCAGAAAAATCCAGAGGGATGCATATGGGTAGCGAAGTGGCACCGTACCATGAGGCCAAATCGGTTTCCACCGAAAACACTTTCGGGGAGAACACCGATGATATGGATTTTCTGATGCGTGAATTGGTGAGGATGACTGAAAAAATCGCTTCTGAACTCCGAAAAGACAATAAAATGGCGGGATGCCTATCCGTCAAAATCCGATATCCGGATTTCGAGACCACCCAACGCCAAACATCGATTCCCTATAGCTTTTATGACGATGAGCTAATCCCAGTTGCCAAGGATCTGTTTCATAAGCTTTATCGTAAAGGAATGAAAGTCAGATTATTGGGTGTCAGATTGAGTGAGTTGACGGGCGAAGCGAAGCAGACCAATCTTTTCAGTGATGCAGAGAAAAAATCGGTACTTTATCAGGCGATCGACGGAGTAAGGTACCGGTTCGGAAAGAAAAGCCTCACGAAGGGAGGGGCATTAGGAGGCAAATGAGTAGTCTACCTAATTTGTCGGGTAATTGAAACCCCGTATATTTGGCTTCCATAACACATAAATCAATCATCATGTCATTACGATTAGGGGATGCCGCTCCCAATTTTCAAGCGGAGACAACAGCAGGGAAGATCGATTTTTACGAATTCCTGGGAGATAGCTGGGGTATACTTTTCTCGCACCCGGCAGATTACACCCCGGTGTGTACAACCGAGTTGGGTCGTACAGCTCTTCTTGCGGACGAATTTCGCAAACGTAATGTAAAGGTTCTTGCGCTGAGTGTGGATCCCATCGTCGATCACCAGAACTGGATCAAGGACATCAATGAAACACAGCATTGTGATGTGAATTTTCCGATCATTGCTGATGAAGACCGGACTGTGGCCACACTGTATGACATGATCCATCCGAATGCATCGGAGAAATTCACTGTTCGTTCACTGTTCATCATCGGCCCGGACAAGAAAGTCAAGCTTTTCATTACTTATCCCGCTTCCACAGGACGCAACTTCCATGAGGTGCTCCGTGTGATCGACTCACTCCAATTGACAGCGAATTATAGTGTAGCGACACCTGCCAACTGGGAGGCCGGTCAGGATGTAATCGTAGTGCCGGCGGTTTCCACTGAAGATGCCATAAAGAAGTTTCCCAAAGGGGTGAATGTGGTGAAGCCTTATCTCCGGTTCACACCCCAACCCAATATTTGATCGGATTCTTGCAATACTAAATCATATGATATGGCCCTGCCCGCAAACTTGGGCGGGGCCGTATTGCTATAGAATCCACATGTTCTATTAACATCTTTTGGAAGCACTTCAGAATTTATATATTTCCGATCAGGTTCATTTACTTACTCAGAGTTTCCCAGGACAGGTGGTATTCTCCCCCCTCTTTCGGGCAAGAAAACCAGGTACTCACGGACATCTTTGCATTTGATCAACTGCCGTTCAGGTTTTTAACCCACGATACTGGGCGACTTTTCAACGAGACCTACGAACTGATCGATACCCCCGGTCACGATATAAAATAGATCTTGAGGTTTTTTTCCGGAGACCAACAGGGTAGAGGCACTCACCCGGATCAAAGGGTTCACTAGTTTCTATGAATCAGTTGAAAACAGAAAGGAATGTTGCCATATTCGCAAGGGTGAGCCACTGGACCGGGCTTTGCAGGGCGTCACCGTATGGATCAGCGGCCTTCGCTCGGAGCTATCCCAAAATCGCAGGCTCACCTCTTTGTTGGATTGGCATGATATAAGTGGGTTATATACATTCAATCCGTTGGTCAATTGGAACTATGTCGAGGTTCTTTCTTATCTCAAGCTAGATCAGGTGCCCTATAATTCGCTAGACGAGAAAGGATTCATCAGTATGGGCTGTGCCCCTTGCACTCGTGCCATCGCTCCCGGGGACAACAACCGTGCAGGAAGGTGGTGGTGGGAGCAGTCTCAGTAGTAATGTGGATTGCATCACTGAAATCTGATGACTTTAAAAGAGCCAATAATTTTTTATGTAGGATTTTTTCACAAAACGAATTGAAGCCAGATATCCAACTTGCAAAGCAACTGTCTATTTCCACTTCCTCAATTGCTTCAATGTGACTTCCATGTCCTTCGGCAATGGGGCTGTAAGCACATATTCTTTTCCTGACATGTCCCTGAACTGGAGCTGATGGGCATGCAGGGCCAAACGACCAAGTAGTGGTCTTTCCTCTTCGACGTATTTCGAAAGTTTGAATTTTTTCTTCAGTTGGGAGAGGAATACTCCTTTGCCATCACCGTAAAGGGGGTCGGCAACGAGAGCATGCCCCAAATGTTGCAGATGGACTCTGATCTGATGTGTACGTCCGGTCTCGATGTGAAACGATACCCAGGCCCATGGCCCGAAAGATTCCTGTACCTGATAATGAGTGATCGCATGTTTCCCCTTGGCATGCATCCACATTTTACCTGGATTTCGCGGATCGGGCGAAACCGATTGATCAATGGTGCCTTCTGCAGGAACAGGGGTGCCGAGCACTAAGCCAAGATATTCCTTATCTACCTGTCTACTTTCGAATAGTCCGGATAGGTGCTGATGGGTCACGGCATTTTTTGCAAAGACGATGATGCCACTGGTGTCACGGTCCAAGCGATGCACGACAAAGATCTCACCGTATTTTTTTTTGAGCGATGATTTCAATGATGGCAGGTTGGGGTCGAACCGATCAGGCACGGTCAGGAGCCCAGATGGCTTGTTCACAACAATAAAGTCGTCGTTCTCGAAGATGATCTCTGTCGTGGTCATACGATTATGGGATCAGGGGCGGTTGGCTCTTTTTTTCATGATCCTCTTTACCGGTCCTTTTGCGATCTGTAACTTGATCGGATTTCGGTCCATCCGTGTGGCGGGGCGGAACGATTTTTCCTCTCGTGGCTTCAAGTCTTTTTTGTCTAACCGGTTTTCATCTTTTCTCGGTACGGATTTTCGTTCGCCACGTTCGAAGGGGGGTCTCTCTTTATTGATATGAGGTTTCCTTGGCTCCCTGTCGAATGATCGTGATTCTTTACCTGAAAAGGAACTTCTTGTTCCCTGTGCGAATGGTTTACTTTCTCTTTTGGAATAGGATTTTCTTTCACCCCTCATGGAGTCTCCTTCCTCCTTTTTCGGGAAAGATCTTCTTGGGTCACGGTCGGATACGGCTCGATCTTTTTTCGGAAATGGTCTTTCCAAAACCTGACGTTCGGTTATTTTCCCTTTACTCCTGATCGTTTTTTTTGCGGGTTTTTCCTGTATGTCGGATTCCGGATCCTCTACTTCATTTTCTACGCTGGCCCAGGTCTTTTTTTCATCCTTGTTCTTGCGGATAAAGGAACTGTTCATGAACTTGAGCAGACGTACCTCCTTTTCATTGAGGAAACGCCATTTTCCACGTTCCACATTTTTTTTCGTGAGGTTGGCGAACATGACCCGGTCCAGATTTTTCACATCGTAACCCATGGCTTCGAACATCCTGCGTACGATGCGGTTCCTGCCGCTGTGGATCTCGATGCCAACGCTGGTTTTGTCGTTCTTGTCCGAGTAAGCAAGGGCATCGGCACGTATGAAGCCATCTTCCAACTCCATTCCCGAGAGTATTTTTTCGAAATCGAATTTAGTCAGGGGTTTGTCCAGCGTCACTTCATATATCTTCTTCACTTCGAAAGAAGGGTGGGTTAACTTTTGTGTGAGTTCGCCATCGTTGGTAAGCAGCAGTACGCCAGTCGTATTCCTGTCCAGCCTGCCAACTGGAAAGACGCGCTCTGGTGTGGCACCTCTGATCAGGTCAAGCACGGTCCGACGGCCCTGTGGATCTTCCACTGTAGTGATATAGTCCTTGGGTTTGTTGATCAGTATGTATACCAGATTTTTTGCGAGGAAGATCTTCTTACCCGCCACTTTGACATCATCTTTGGCACTCACTTTGAAGCCGGGTTCCGTCACTACTTCCCCATTCACTTTGACCTTGCCATCTTTCACCAGTTGAGCTGCGTCGCGACGGGCAGTAATGCCACAATGGGCGATGAATTTGTTAAGGGGCATGATGCCGGAATTGTCGGCTTTGATGATCACCGGCTTTGATATGGGGGCTTGGTTCGGATTGGTTCCGCGTTGCTCTTTTTGCAAGGCGAACTGGGTACGAACCTCAGCTTTTCGTTTTTCAATGCCTTCTGCACGTTCCTTCTTCCATTTCTTTTTAACTTGACGAGCCTCTTCCTTGATGACGGAGTTCTTCTTTTTAGGAAGGAATTTTTCGAATGCGGAGTTCTTTTTCATATTTGCTGTTTTACAACAGTATTATTCAACTGGTATTTACGCGGATCGGCTTGTTCTTGTTCGCCCACTGATGAAGTCAGAGGATACCTTCTTTGTTGGCCAACTGCCCGCAGGCAGCGTCTATGTCCTTCCCTCTGCTTTTCCGCAATCTGGCGTTGACCCTGTTTTTTTCCAGGTATGCCATGAATGCCTGGGTACGTTCTTCAGAAGGCTTTTTGAATTTGGCCCTGTCGATCGGGTTATATTCGATGATGTTGACTAGGTCTGCGGGAACCTGTCTGTAGATCTTGATCAGTTCGTCGGCATCTTTCTCAGAATCGTTGAACTGATCGAAAAGGATGTATTCGAAAGTGATCTCGTTACCGGTCTGTTTGTAGAAATAGTTCAAAGCATCTATGAGTGACTTCAGGTCGTTCGTCTCATTGATGGGCATGATTTCACGCCGTTTTTTATCATTTGCGGCGTGAAGGGAAAGCGCCAGTTTGAATTTGACTTTATCGTCCCCCAACTGGCGGATCTGTTTGGCTACACCGGCGGTGGACACGGTGATGCGCCTCGGGCTCATGGCTAGTCCGTCAGCTGCTGTTATCCTTTCAATGGCCTTGAGTACATGTTTGTAGTTGAGCAAGGGTTCACCCATACCCATGAAGACGATGTTGGTTAGTTTCCTGTTGTGGATGCGCTCGGCTTGCTGGTTGATCAGTACCACTTCATCATAGATCTCGTCGAAAGTGAGGTTTCGCTCCCGTTCCATATATCCGGTCGCACAGAATTTACAGCTCAGGCTGCATCCAATCTGCGATGAAACGCAGGCGGTCAAACGATCTGTTGTAGGAATGAGCACCCCTTCGATGTGGTGTCCGTCATGTGTCCGGAATCGGGATTTGATGGTGCCGTCTGCGCTGTATTGCGTGGCGTCGACGGTAAGTGATGGCAAGGTGAAATCATCGCCCAAACTGATCCTCAATTCTTTGGAAAGATTGGTCATGTCCCCAAAACTGAAGGCATGTTTCTGCCATAGCCATTCCCAAACCTGGGCCACCCTGAATTTTTTCTCCCCCCTCTGCTCAAAATAAACTTTGAGATCATCCTGACTCAGGTGCCGGATATTGCGGGGTCCCTTGGCGTTCATGACACGAAGGTACGATTAATTTCATCGGTGTCTGGCGGACCAGAGCTGCTACAGAACCAGAGTTACTGAGGTTCGATAAATCCTATCATGCACCAACTCCTGTCTGGAGAGCGGAATGTAAATCCAACAGCATCCCGTCACCGCTGATTCTACTCCATAGAGGATTGTTGTTAAGCATCATACGCTGGATCCGATGTGTATAATCCGGAGTGGTAGGGTCATTGGGTGGAGTTGGCCATGGGCGAAGTCCTTGGTTTGAATGCATCATCAAGCGGGGGTCAGAGCTTGAAATATTCTTTCAACAACTGTTCCTGTTCGATCGTCCGCTGTTCGCCTGTGTTCAGATCCCGAACCACGCAGGTTCCTGCGGTCAATTCGGATCCGCCGATGATAACAGCAACGGGTATGCGTTTTTTCTCGGCATATTTGAACTGTTTGTCGAATTTGGCCTTTTCGTGGAAAAGTTCACAGGAGACGCCTTGGGAACGTAGTTTTTGCATCAAGGTGAATGAGCGTCTGCTTTCATCGTCCCCCAAATTGAAGAAAAGGATATCGGTGGATCTTTCCAGGTTGGCCGGAAAAAGCTTCTTCTCCTCCATGACATCATATATACGATCAACACCGAATGAGATGCCCACGCCCGGAATGTCGGGTACGCCGAAAAGGCCAGTGAGGTCATCGTAGCGACCACCTCCACCGATGCTTCCGATCTGGATGTTCATGGCTTTAACTTCAAAGATGATGCCGGTGTAGTAGTTCAATCCTCTTGCCAGCGTGAGGTCGATCTTCAGGTCGCTGTCATCCTTCTGGTCCCAGACTTCACCTTGGTAGAGTTCATAGACCGACTTCAATTCGAATATACCTTGCTGAGCAGAAGGGAGATGGCCGAGAAGGCGTTGTACGGCTTCGAGTTGCTCGGAGAAAGAGCCCGATATGCCCAGGTATTCTTCGATTCTGGACACCTGACCTTCATCAAGACCGCGTTCCCTCAATTCATCCTTCACTTTTTCTAGACCGATCTTGTCCAGTTTGTCGATGGCTACGGTGATCGGCGTTGTCCATTCCGCGCCTCCACAGGTTTCGGCAAGGGCAGCCAAGACTTTCCGGTGATTGATCCGGATATCCACCGGAATCCCCAGTTCACGGAAGACCGTTGAATAGATATGAGCCAATTCCACCTCGTTCCATATGGAGCGACTACCCACAACATCTGCATCACATTGATAGAATTCACGGTACCGTCCCTTTTGTGGCCGGTCAGCCCTCCATACGGGTTGTATCTGATATCTTTTGAATGGGAAACTGAGTGTTCCATGGTTCATAGCCACGAATCTGGCGAAGGGGATGGTTAGGTCATAGCGAAGTGCCCGTTCGGTGATGCCTTTGCTATTTTTCCCCTCGAGCACTCTATCGAAATCGGAAAGGACCTGTTCCCGCTTTGCTGGATTGTCCAGCCCGTTGTTGAGTACTTTGAAGATGAGCCTGTCCCCTTCATCGCCATATTTCCCCATAAGCGTCTCCAGATTCTCCATGGCAGGAGTCTCCAGAGGAAGGAAACCATGCCGCTCGAATACGGAACGGATCGTCTGAAAAATGTATTGCCTCTTGCGGACAACGTCCGGAGCAAAATCACGGGTGCCCTGAGGTAGACTTGGTTTTGACATGAATCGTTAGCGTTGATGCCGTTTTGCAGGCCGATCTTTCATCATTTGTTATGCTTTTCGATCAGGGCGATGCAGGCCTCGTCGATGATTTGGAAAGTCTCATGGAATCCCGATTCCGGACCATACCATGGGTCTGGAACCGAGAGATCGCGTCCGGGAGCGACCACGTTAAGGAGGAGATCCACTTTTGAGGGGTCATAGTCCTTACCGGCAATCCATTTCATTTCTTCGATCACATCAGGAGCCATGGCAAAGATCAGGTCGAAATTCCTGAAATCCTCCTTGGAGAACATCCTTGATCGTTGAGAACTGATGTCTATGCCATTACGTCTGGCTACTTTCTGGGAGTGCCGATGAGGGGCCTCTCCATTGTGGTAACCATTGGTTCCTGCACTTTCCACGCTCCATTTCAGTCCGGCTTTCCAGGCCCTGTCCTGCAGAATGCCTTCGGCGAGGGGGCTTCTGCAGATATTTCCCAGGCAGACCATGAGGATCTTCATCTTGTTCCGAATCTGTCCAAAGATAAGATTCATACTTCAGTTGCAGGTTAACGAGGTCAAAGCGCAGGTTTATGCAATTTCCCGTGTTATGCATCTTAGCTTCATGAGGGAAGATCAACGGAATGACGAATCGCCCCTCTAGGATCGACGGTTATCTTTGCGTCAATTCGAGACTAATTTTTACCAGTTTTAGGACGGTTTTAGTTACCTTGCCCGTCCTCTAAAATGTGAGTATGGACAGGCAGGATTTCAACAGGCAAAGGACAAGACAGAATAACCTAACCAGAACGATCTATGATCTGGGCATGGGTTTACTCTGGACCGCTGTAGGGATTTTCCTGCTTTTGCATGAGAAATTCGGGGTGACCCTCAATTTCGATAATTTGTTGGCTAACATCTTTGGAGGTGTCTGCATTTTTTATGGCCTTTTCCGGGTTTACAGGGGATACAAAAGCTATACACAGAAATGATGAGGGCCCTACGATTTTTCACATATACGGTCAAATGTCTCCCCGCCTTATTGATCGGGGTGATCATGCTCACGGCTGGCTGCAACAGTAAAAAACAACGCAGGCAGGTACTTCCCGGAAACGATAACCTGAATTCTGGAACCATACATATCAGTGCAGATGAGTCGTTCAGCCCGGTGGTTGATTCCCAGATCCGGGTTTTCCTATCTCAGCACCCGGACGCCCACATCATTGCTCATTATAAGCCTGAGGCAGAATGTCTTAAGGATTTTTTGAACGATAGTATCCGCATGGTCATCATCACTCGTGGCCTGAGTGAAGAGGAAGTTAAATACTATCAGGACACTCTGGAATTTGCACCCCTTTTCGGGAAAATCGCATCTGATGCTATAGCGGTGGTCGTGAACAACAAATCAAAGGATTCCATTTTTTCCATGGGTGATATCCGTTCCATGCTCAACGGGACCAGTGGTTATAAATATGAGTTGGTGATGGATGGCCTGAAAGCAACAAGTACGGTTAGGTTCATGCTCGATTCTGTGTTGAAAGGTCAACCTATGAAGGGAGATGTGAAGGCAGCTCAGAGCAGCGAGGAAGTGATCAACTATGTGGCCGGGAATCCCAATGCCATAGGATTCGTCGGGGTAAGTTGGATCGGAAACAAGGAAGACAGCGCGCAGCTCAGTTTTTTGAAAAAAGTGAACATCGCAGCCCTTCAGTGCCGGAACTGTGAAAAAGAGGTGTATGTGAAACCCTTTCAGGCCAACATGGCTTTGAAGCGCTACCCGATGATGAGGGGATTGTACTATGTCCTGAAGGAGAACTCTGAGTATCAAGGTTTAGGAAAGGGATTCGTCAATTTCCTCACTCAGGAAAAGGGACAACTCATCTTCCGTCGGGCCTATCTGGTGCCTTCCCGGATGTCCATGGAAGTGAGACCGGTAAAACTTGAAAACAACAGTTTTTGATATTATCTTAACTTCAAACCTTTAATCAACGATCACGATGAGGAAGTTCAAACTCGGCCTTTTTGCTGCTGTGATGCTGGTAAGCCAGGTGATTTCTGCACAAACCGTGCAGGAAGGCAGGAAGTTCATTTATTACCAACGTTACCAAAGTGCCAAGGAGACATTGGAGAAAGTTCTGGCTGCCACTCCGGGCAATCCCGAAGCAGTTTATTGGCTGGGTCAGACCCTGATCAAGCAGGGAGATGTATCCGGAGCGAAGGAACTGTTCAGGAAAAATATGGAAGGCGCCAATGGCAGCAATCCACTTTTGCTGGTGGGTATGGGGCATGTGGAGCAAGTGGAAGGCAAGGCCACGGATGCCCGACTTCGTTATGAGACAGCGATCAGCCTCTCCAAGGCTAAGGATGTAGGCGTACTAAACGCCATTGGTCGCGCGAGTGCAGATAAAAACGGCGATGCTAATTATGGCATTGAAAAGCTCAAGTTAGCCACACTGATAAAGGGTTTCAAGGAGCCTGATGTCTATATCAATATGGGGGATTGTTACCGTGACCTTGGCGATGGGGGTCAGTCAGTTACCGCCTACCAGAAAGCCCTCGAGATCGATCCCAGATATGCCGAGGCCAATTATAAGATCGGTAAAGTTTATCTGACCCAAGGTGTGGAGCAGAAGGACATCATCGAAAAGAATTTCAATGATGCATTGGCCTCCGACCCCAATTTCGTTCCTGTAAATTATGACCTCTACACCTTTTACTTCAACAGGGATGTGAACAAGGCCAAGGATAATTTCAACAAATACAAAATGAATGCAGACCGGGGGCCGGCCCTCGATTATGAAGAGGCAAGCCTTCTTTTCGCATCCGGAGATTTCCAAGGTGCCATAGTAAAGGCAGATCAGCTGATAGCGACTCAGGGTGCCAATGCGGATGCTCGAAGCTACCGCCTCAAAGGGTACTGCTACGACAAACTCGGCGACTCCGTAAATGCCGTGAAGAATATGGAGGCTTTTTTCTCCAAGGCCCGTCCCGATCAGATCATTCCTGACAACTATGTGTTGATGGCCTACAGTGCGGCTAAATTACCCCAGCGTCAAGCTACTGTGGATGAGTACATCAACAAGGCCATCCTGGCTGATACAGTCCGTAAGAACCAGATCGATTATGCACGCAAAGCATCTGATTTCTTCAAGAAGGCCGGGAATCAGGATAAGTCCGCCGAATGGATGACCCGTGCATTGGGCCTTAACCCCAATCCGGGCAAAGTGGACCTTTACAATGCGGGGTTCGAGAATTTCAAGGCTACCAATTATAATCGGGCAGACAGCATTTTTGGTTTGTACAAACAAAAGTTCCCGGATGAAGTATATGGCCATTATTGGGCATTCCGGTCCCGATCTGTAATAGACTCCACCATGGAAGCGGGTCTGGCCGTTGCGGATTGCAACAACTTCATTGCCATCGCTGAAAAGGACAAGGTAAAGAACAAGAACACCCTGATCACCGCCTATGGCTATATGGCTGGGTACAATGCAAACATCAAGAAAGATTTCCCGACAGCGATCACTTTTCTGGATAAGATCCTGGAATTGGATCCGACCAATGCCGATGCGTCCAAGAACAGGGATATCCTGCAAAAGGCAGCAGCAAAAGGTGGAGCCAAGTCCGGAGGCAAGCCCGGCGGACAATAATATCCGCTCTTGAATTTTATTTCCTTAACGGCCCATTTATGGGCCGTTCTTTTTGGTTGATCCCACAAGATCTTTTTTGAAATAAAACAAAACCGACGAATAAAGCAGGCCGGCATCTTAATGACTATTTACCTGGCTGGTCAATGGATCCTTCTTCCTTAGATTGACTGGCTTTAAAATTATCTATATACATGGTTTTTACCCTTAGTTCACCTATTTTTGCAGCGCAGCAACGCAAAGAGCATGATTCCTTCATTCTTATTGCAATCCCCTCAATTACAATCCGTCAGTGACCTGAATAGTGCCTTCAACTATTTCCCCATTGCTGTCCAATTTATATTTGCGGCACTACTGGTTTCCGGATTGATCACTTTATCCCATTTTTTGGGTCCAAAGAGGAATACTTTGGACAAGTTGGAGACTTTCGAAAGTGGTATAGAAAGTCAGGGGAATGCTCGTCGTCCGATGGCTATCAAATATTTTCTGGTAGCGATACTTTTCGTTCTTTTTGATGTGGAGGTTATTTTTTTCTATCCCTATGCGGTTAATTTCCGCAAGCTGGGCTGGGAAGGTTTCGGCGCGGTCCTGCTATTCGTGGGTTTTTTCCTGGCGGGGTTCATTTACATCATCAAGAAAGGTGCTTTAACCTGGGAAGACTGAGGATCAGTGTAGTATATGATCAGATCATCCGATGGCCCTGCGGTTGACAAGGAATCAGGGCCTATAAATATCAAAACATGTCACGTCCCGTACGTTTTAATATCACGGAAAAATCAACTGCAGATCTGGGTGTCAATGTCGTTGAAGCCCCTCAGGGACATATGGGGGAAGGTTTCTTTGCCACTTCACTGGACAAGGTAGTAGGTCTGGCCAGAAAGAATTCCATCTGGCCACTCCCTTTTGCAACTTCCTGTTGTGGCATTGAATTTATGTCGACCATGGCTTCACACTATGACCTCGCCAGATTTGGAGCGGAACGTGTGGGCTTTTCGCCTCGTCAATGCGATCTGCTCATGGTCATGGGTACGATCGCCAAAAAGATGGGCCCCGTCGTTAAACAGGTTTATCTGCAGATGGCGGAACCTCGTTGGGTAATGGCTGTGGGGGCTTGTGCTTCAAGCGGAGGCATATTCGATACCTATTCCGTGTTGCAAGGAATTGACCAGGTGGTTCCGGTCGACGTCTATGTACCAGGCTGTCCACCCCGACCCGAGGCTATCATAGACGGATTCATGAAGGTCCAGGAATTGGTCCATAACGAATCCCTACGAAGGAGGAACGGTAACCAGTACAAGGCATTGCTCGAAAGCTACGGCATACAATGACAATCATGGGACAGAAATACACGAACTGTTCCTTTTTTAAAATAGGATGCAATTGACCAACGACATCATCAGGAACAGACTCACGGAAAAATTCGGTGAGCGCATATCGGAGTGGGCTGAGCCCGACGGTATACTCACCTTTACGGCACCTCGTGAAGACAATCTAAAAATACTCGGCTTCCTATTTGACGATGATAACTTGAAATTCAGATTTCTGACCGACTTGACCGGTATACACTACCCGGACCGTAAGGATGAAGAGCTGGGTGTGGTATATCACATGCACAATCTCGTAGATAATATCAGGTTGAGGATGAAGGTGTTTTCGCCCGTTGCCAAGCCAGATATTTATACAGCAACCGGTCTTTTTTCTTCGGCCAACTGGATGGAGAGGGAAACCTACGATTTTTACGGCGTCAATTTTGTCGGCCACCCCAATCTGAAACGGATACTGAATGTGGACGAGATGGACTACTTCCCATTGCGTAAGGAATTCCCACTGGAAGATCAGTCGAGGGTGGACAAAGATGATGATATGTTCGGAAGGTGATTGATCGTGAATGCGATGGAGCCCCGGATGAAATAGATGAATAACAAAAAAACAAATTAAGATCAAGATTGAAAGTCGATGTTAAAAAATACGGGATTATCCGGCATCATGAAGGATCGTCTCATTCAAACTTTACTCATTGATTTTCGTCTTTGAATTCAGAACATGTCAGACCACCATAACATAAGACTCCCGGAAGGTTCCATAGAGAAGATGACCACGACCATCAATCTTGGTCCTACCCACCCAGCTACGCATGGGGTTTTCCAGAATATCATGGAGATGGATGGAGAACGTATCGTGAAAACGGAACCTACAGTAGGGTATATTCACCGTGCTTTTGAGAAAATTGCAGAGAGAAGACCATATTATCAGATCACTCCCCTTACGGACCGGCTGAATTACTGTTCCGCGCCTATCAATAATATGGGCTGGCACCTGACTTTCGAGAAACTGCTTGGCGTCAAAACGCCGAAGCGTGTAGATTATCTGAGGGTGATCATCATGGAACTGGCACGCATATCCGATCACCTGATATGTAATTCCATCGTAGGTGTTGATAGCGGTGCATTCACCGGATTTCTCTACGTGATGCAATACCGTGAACTGATCTATGAGATTTACGAAGAGGTTTGTGGTTCCAGGCTGACCACCAATATCGGACGAGTAGGGGGTTTCGAGAGGAACTTCAATGAAACAGCTTTCCGCAAGATCCATAAGTTCCTTGATGAATATCCATCGGTTCTCAAGGAATTTGAAAAATTGTTCAATCGCAACCGCATTTTCATGGACCGCACCAGGGGAACCGGAGGGATCTCCGCGGAACGGGCATTGAACTATGGGTTCACTGGCCCGAACTTACGGGCAACCGGAGTGGATTATGATGTGCGTGTCCACACACCCTATTCCTCTTATGAGGATTTTGATTTCACGATCGCTGTGGGGACCTCTGGCGATAATTATGATCGTTTCATGGTACGCAATCACGAGATGTGGCAATCCCTTTCGATCATCCGCCAGGCTCTGCAGAAAGTGGAAGCATTCAAAGGTGCTGAATCCGAGGTCTTCCATGCCGATGTCCCGGAATATTATCTTCCGGAGAAACAGGATGTTTATAACAAGATGGAAGCCCTGATCTGGCATTTCAAGATCGTCATGGGTGAAACGGAGATCCCCAAAGGTGAAGTATACATGAGTGTGGAGGGCGGGAACGGTGAAGTTGGATACTATCTGGTGAGTGATGGAGGTCGTACCCCTTACCGCTTGCATTTCAGGAGACCCTGCTTCATCTATTATCAGGCTTATCCTGAAATCGTTCAAGGAAGTATGCTCAGTGATGCTATCATCACCTTGAGTTCATTGAACCTGATCGCGGGAGAGATGGATGCATGATCAGTTGATGGCTTGCCTCGTCTCGGACGAGGTTGGCAAATGCGAAATTTAAATTTGTACTAACATACGTAATCCGGAAAAAGTGATCCGGTATTCAGACTTGACCATGGTAACATTAACTGAAGACAGGTTAAAAAAAGTGCAGGAGATCATAGCACACTTTCCGGAAGGAAAGCAGAAAAGTGCGTTGATCCCCGTTCTGCACCTGGCACAGGAGCAGGAAGGCTGGCTTAGTGCGGGCATCATGGATCATGTGGCCTCCTTGCTGCAGTTGGATCCGATCGAAGTTTATGAGGTCGCCACCTTTTACAGCATGTTCCACCTGGAAAAACCAGGCAGATATGTCTTTGAGGTTTGCCAGACAGGTCCTTGCATGTTGAAAGGTAGCGACGATATCATCAGCTATATCGGGGAGAGACTCAATATCAAGCCTGGCGGCACTTCGGCCGACGGATTGGTGACACTCAAACCCGTGGAATGCCTTGGTGCTTGCGGCTATGCTCCAATGATGCAATTGGGCAAGCATTACCGTGAACACCTTACTCGGCAACGGGTAGATGAGATCCTCGAAGAGTGCAGGAAGGCCTGACTTGAATCTGAAAAAAGAATACTATGCGCAACAGCATCATCATACCGATTTTCTGCTTGGCCTTCTTGTCCACAGCGCATGCCCAGGACACTACAGCGGTAGTGACTTCGGTGGCACGAATGGAGAAGGCGATCATCGAGAAGGATACGATGGCGCTGAAAGCATTGATGTTGGAGGATGTCGCTTTTGGACATTCCAACGGCTTGGTACAATCAAGGCGTGACCTGATAGATGCGCTTTCCGGAGGAGATCTGACCTACAATTCCATACAACAGAAGTCCATTCTTGTGGATTTGAGAGGGAAAACTGCAGTGGTCAAGGAATTTCAAACATCCACGGGAAAGGGTAAAGGCGGGGAGTTCAAAATGGACCTTTTCGTTCTGCAGTTATGGACTCGAGAAAAGAACGGATGGAAGTTGGTGATGCGGCAGAGCTCCAGGCAACTCTAGGAAGAATGAGAGAAAACAAGTAAATAAATGACCCCATGACCCTGAAGACCTCAGGAGTTTGGGAAGAAAGGACGATATGGCTAAGAAACTATTACTGGAGAATGCTCATGTTGAGAACATCCGCTCCTATGGCGTGTATAGGGATCGTGGCGGCTATTCCGCTGTGGAAAAGGCGCTGAAAATGACTCCCGAGGCCATTGTGGAAGAAGTCAAGAAAAGCGGTCTGCGTGGAAGAGGTGGAGCGGGATTCCCAGCCGGAATGAAGTGGAGCTTCATGGCTAAGCCTGAAGGAGTCCCTCGTTATCTGGTCTGCAATGCGGATGAAAGTGAACCCGGTACATTCAAGGATCGCTATCTGATGGAATTCATTCCTCACCTCCTCATTGAGGGTTTGGTGGTTTCCTCCTTCGCATTGGGCAGCAATCGAACATATATCTATATCCGCGGTGAATATGCATGGATCGTCGACATACTCGAACAGGCAATCGCCGAGGCACATGCCAACGGATGGTTGGGGAAGAACATACAAGGAAGTGGATTCGATTGCCAGATCTATGTCCAGAGGGGAGCCGGTGCATATATCTGCGGTGAAGAAACGGCCCTGCTCGAATCTCTAGAAGGGAAACGCGGCAACCCACGCATCAAACCTCCATTTCCCGCCGTAAAAGGACTTTGGGATTGTCCTACGGTTGTAAACAATGTGGAGACCATTGCAGCTGTTGTGCCGATCATCAATCTAGGAGGTGAAGCCTATGCGTCCATCGGCGTGGGCAAGTCCACCGGCACAAAACTCATTTCTGCTTGCGGCAACATCAACAAGCCCGGTGTTTACGAGATCGACATGACCATCTCCGTTGAGGAATTCATATTCAGCGACGAATATTGTGGTGGAATCGCTAATGGGAAGCGCTTGAAAGCCTGCATACCGGGCGGTTCCTCTGTTCCCATACTACCGGCAAATCTGTTGCTGAAGACGGCAAAAGGGGAGAGCAGGCTCATGAACTATGAAAGTCTTGCCGATGGTGGATTCGCCACGGGATCATCCATGGGATCTGGAGGATTCATTGTACTGGACGAGGATCAATGTGTCGTGCGACATACGATGAGCCTTGCCCGTTTTTATAGACACGAAAGTTGCGGGCAGTGCTCTCCATGCCGGGAAGGAACGGGATGGATGGAGAAGATCCTGATGAATATCGAATATGGAAAGGGGAAGATGAGTGACATTGATCTGCTCTGGGACATCCAGCGAAGGATAGAGGGCAATACCATCTGTCCGCTCGGCGATGCTGCAGCTTGGCCTGTAGCGGCGGCTATCCGGCATTTCCGCGATGAATTCGAATGGCATATCAACCATCCTGAAGAAGCGCAAAAGCGTAACTATGGGCTGGCTAACTATGCCGATGTCCGCGATGCAGTATTGGTCTAGTCAACTAATCCGGAATTCGGAATTTTAATTTTTTGCAAAGAAGACATTGGATCATATGGCAGAAGAAAAAAAATTATTCAGGGTCATCGTCGATAACATCCCGGTGGATGTGGAGCCGGGTACCACCATCCTGCAGGCCGCGAGGCTGATAGGAGGAGAGGTGGCGCCACCTGCTATGTGCTACTACACCAAACTGAAGGGCAGCGGAGGTAAATGCCGCACATGCCTGGTGGAGGTGAGCAAAGGAAGTACCGCTGACCCAAGACCCATGCCCAAACTGGTTGCCAGTTGCCGCACCACGGTAATGGAAGGCATGGAGGTGAAGAACATCACCAGTCCCCGTGTGATTGATGCCCGGAATGGTGTTGTCGAGTTTCTGTTATTGAATCATCCATTGGATTGCCCCATATGCGATCAGGCCGGGGAATGTCACTTGCAGGACCTCAGTTATGAACACGGCAAAGAAGCCACTCGATATGAATTCGGCAAACGCACTTTTGAGAAGCATGATCTCGGCCCTCATATCCAATTGCATATGACCCGCTGCATTCTCTGCTACCGTTGTGTTTATGTTGCGGATCAGGTCAGTGAAGGAAGGGCACACGGCATCCTTTCCCGCGGGGATCACTCGGAGATCGCGACTTATATAGAGAAATCACTGGACAGCGACTTCATCGGCAATGTCATTGATGTTTGTCCGGTTGGAGCGCTAACTGACAAGACTTTCCGTTTCAAGAACAGGGTGTGGTTCACCAAGCCTTCGGATGCACATCGCCACTGTGACAAATGTTGCGGGAAGGTTACCCTTTGGCAGAGGGGTGAAGATGTACTTCGTGTGACTGCCCGAAAGGACCAATGGGGAGAAGTGGAAGACTGGATCTGTGACGACTGCCGTTTCGTTCATAAGAAGGCTTCGGATTGGATCATAGAAGGACCTACTCAGGTGAACCGTCACTCCGTGATATCTCAGGGACATTATGTGGGCATGCGCAAACCGAAAGAGACCATCAGTGAAGTTATGGGTGGCAGAGCTCCCAAACTGTTAATGGATATACACAGTGTGAGTGAGGTGAACAAACCGGATGTGGATCTGGGAGCATTGCCTGGTCCTGCCACGTCAGCCGTGTTCAACAAAGAAAAATCATGACAAACCATTTGAACTTGCTGCCATATTTGTCCATTGACTTCGCACTCCTTTTCGAGAAGCTGCTGCTGATCATCGTTGTGGTCACGGGATCACTGGTCGTGGCCATGTACACCACGTATGCTGAAAGACGGATCGCTGGTTTTTTGCAAGATCGTCGTGGTCCTAATCGTGCCGGTCCCTTTGGCATCCTGCAGCCTCTGGCAGATGGTTTGAAATTGTTCATGAAGGAGGACATCATTCCCACATCCTCCAGTAAATGGCTTTTCATCATGGGTCCTGGACTGGCCATGCTAACGGCCGTGATGACCGGTGCGGTGATCCCTTGGGGCAGTGCATTGAAGATCGGTGAGAAAGTGGTTAGTCTGCAGATCGCTGATATAAACATCGGCATCCTTTTCATATTCGGGGTTGTCAGCATGGGTGTTTACGGCATCATGATCGGGGGGTGGGCTTCCAATAACAAATTTTCGCTCCTTGCAGCCATCCGGGGTGCGTCGCAGATCATTTCATACGAGTTGGCCATGGGCCTGTCGCTCATAGCACTGCTCATGCTCACAGGCAGCCTCAGCATGAAAACGATCGTCGAACAGCAGATGCAGGGTGGCTGGGGTGGATTTTTGGGATGGAACATCATCTACCAACCTCTGGGATTTCTGCTATTCCTGATCTGTGCCTTTGCGGAGTGCAACCGTACACCTTTCGACCTGCCTGAAGCGGAGAACGAACTCAACTTCGGTTATCATCAGGAATATTCCTCTATGAAATTGGGGTTCTATCTTTTTGCAGAATACATTAACATGTTCATCAGCAGCACCGTCATGGCAACGCTGTTTTTCGGTGGTTATGACATACCCTTCGTCAATGAGGCGAATCTTGCAAACCACTGGGGTCCCAATATCGTTGCGCTGCTGGGTACGGTCTGTCTCCTGATCAAGAGTTTTCTCTTCCTGTTCGTGTTCATCTGGGTGCGTTGGACCATACCCCGATTCCGGTATGATCAGTTGATGGATCTGGGCTGGAAGAAGATGATCCCACTGGCATTGGCAAACATGGTGATCACCGGAGCAATCGTGTTATGGTTGAATAAATAGAATTCTGGATCTCGAATGCCGGGTTCCTAATCGCGAATTTTGAAAATATCTGTATATGCAAGCATTGACGAACAGGGTGAAAGTGTTGGATCAGAAACCGTTGACTTTTAAGGAGAGACTTTATCTTCCAGCTATTTTCAGTGGTATGTTGATCACATTCAGCCATCTGTTCAAGAAAAAAGCCACGATCAACTATCCCGAGCAAAAGCGTCCTTTCAGCCCCGTTTTCCGTGGTCTGCATATACTCAATCGGGATGAAGAGGGTCGGGAGCGCTGCACCGCTTGTGGACTATGTGCCGTGTCTTGCCCCGCAGAAGCCATCACCATGGAATCGGCAGAACGTCAAAAGGGAGAGGAAGGCCTTTATCGGGAAGAGAAGTATGCCGCCAAGTATGAGATCAATATGCTCCGTTGCATATTCTGCGGACTTTGTGAGGAAGCCTGTCCTAAAGATGCAATCTATCTGACCGAGACCTTTGCACCGGCCAATTATTCCCGGAAGAGTTTCATCTATGGTAAGCCCGACCTGCTGATACCCGATCCTACAAAGGAGCCTGAAGCCTTCGCCAAGGCACAGGGAGGAATAAAGGCGCACAAGGAGAAAGTCCGATAAACTTAAAATGCTTAAGTAGAAATGGGTACGACGGAAGTGATTTTCTGGTTCCTGACCGCGGTGGCGGTTTTCAGCGCACTGATGATGGTGTTCAGCAAGAATCCCGTGCACAGCGTGCTTTGGCTCATCCTGGTATTTTTCACCATTTCGGGTCATTATCTGCTGATGAATGCCCAGTTCCTATTCATCGTCAATCTTATTGTTTATGCTGGTGCCATCATGGTACTTTTCCTGTTCGTCATCATGCTGATGAACATGGAAGGCGACTCTGAGCCACGTAAGAATCAATGGATGACATTGGCGGGAATCATTTCCGGTGGCACTTTGATGTTGGTGCTCGTCGCCGCATTGAAGGATACGGGTACACAACGTCAGTTGGTCCAAATGAAAGAAGGTCAGATTGGGCTCATACACCACCTCGGAATGGTACTTTTCAAGGATTATGTCGTGCCATTTGAGATCAGTAGTGTGTTGTTCCTGAGTGCGATGGTTGGTGCGGTGATCATCGGGAAGAAATGAATTCCGAACTCCGAATTCCGAGTTCTGAAAATTATACATTTAAAATGGGTGTGGTTCACCGAGTGCTGAGTTCGGGAACCGGGATCCGCAAATGAAGTGTCATGCCGGTTAATTATTACATATTCCTGTCTGCAGCGTTGTTCTGCATAGGTATCATGGGTGTGCTCACGCGCAGGAATGCGATCGTGATCTTCATGTGCGTGGAGCTCATGCTGAATGCAGTGAACCTCCTGCTCGTAGCCTTTTCGAAGATGCATCATCTCAGGGCACTGGCAACGGATGCACAGACAACGGTGGGAACGGATGCTCAATTATTCGTATTCTTCATTATGGTCGTTGCGGCAGCTGAAGTGAGCGTTGGATTAGCTATCATCGTGATGATGTACCGGAATATTCATTCCGTTGATGTAAACTTTCTGAATCGACTGAAACATTGAAATCCTGTGGACATGGCTCAAGCCTTTTACACAGGCAACCAACTGACTTGATATGATGAAACTGATCTACTGGGTTCCGCTGCTGCCTTTATTGGGGTTTCTCGTCAACGGGATGGGAAGGCGTAAACTTTCAAAGTCCGCGGTGTCCTTGATCGGCTGCGGAACGGTTCTTGTATCTTTTCTCATAAGTATTTTGATCTTCCTTGAGGTTAAAGCCCCTGGCTTCCAAGCTCATCCCTTTGAGCTTTTCCCCTTCATCCGTGCAGGAAACCTGAATATTTCTTTTTCCTTTTTGGTGGACCAGCTATCTGTTCTATTCCTCCTCATCATCACGGGTGTAGGTACGCTGATCCATATTTATTCCACTGCATACATGAAGGAGGAGGAAGGGCCTCATTATGCTCGCTATTTCGCCTACCTGAACCTGTTCGTATTCTCCATGTTGCTGTTGGTGTTGGGTTCAAACTACGTGGTCATGTTCATGGGTTGGGAAGGTGTGGGTCTCTGTTCTTATCTGCTGATCGGTTATTGGTTCAAAAATGGGGAGTACAATGATGCGGCTAAGAAAGCATTTATCATGAACCGCATCGGTGATCTGGGATTTCTGCTTGCGATCTTCTGGATGATCGGCCAGTATGGAAGCGTGAATTTCTCGGATGTCTTCTCCCGGGCACCCGAAACTTCCTTGACAGTGGTCACCGGCATCACTCTTTTACTATTCATAGGAGCTACGGGCAAATCTGCACAGATTCCTTTATATACCTGGCTTCCCGACGCGATGGCGGGACCTACTCCCGTATCTGCCCTCATCCATGCCGCCACGATGGTCACTGCGGGCATTTATATGATCGCCCGAAGTAACATCCTTTTCACCCTGGCGCCGTTATCACAGCATGTGGTCGCCGTAGTTGGTCTGGTGACCGCCTTGTTCGCTGCAACCATAGCTCTGAAGCAGAATGACATCAAGAAAGTACTGGCCTATTCCACCGTGAGCCAATTAGGATATATGTTCCTCGGACTCGGCGTAGGGGCCTACACTGGTGCCGTGTTCCATGTTATGACACATGCCTTCTTCAAGGCCCTCCTCTTTTTGGGCGCGGGGAGTGTGATCCATGCCATGCACCACGAACAGGATATCCGTAACATGGGCGGCCTGCGGAGATACCTCCCTGTGACACACCTTACTTTTCTGATCGGATGCCTTGCCATCGCCGGGATTCCGCCTTTTTCCGGATTTTTCTCCAAGGATGAGATATTGGCAGCCGCGTTGGTGAAAAGTCCACTTTATTATGTTTTCGGTGTCATCGGCGCACTGATGACCGCTTTTTACATGTTCAGGTTGTATGCACTCACTTTCCGGGGTAAGTTCCGTGGTACGCATGATCAGGAACATCACCTGAAGGAAAGCCCTTCTGCTATGACGGTTCCTTTGATCGTACTCGCCATTTTGGCTGCGGTCAGCGGATTCCTCGGGGTCCCTGAAATCTTTGCTCCGGACGCACACTGGCTGCATCATTTCCTGTCTCCAATTTTCGAAGACTCCATGCAGATCGCAGGTCCGTCGATGGAGATGGGGCATGGCACTGAACTTGCCCTGATGTTCGGGGTGGTCGCCGCAATAGCTTTGGTCATCGTTTGGGCATGGAGGACGTATTCCCGATATGAAAAAAGTGATGCTGCTGAGACCGGCCTCGGCAAAGTGCTTCAGGATAAATGGTATGTGGATGAGATTTATGATGCGGTCGTCAGTAGGCCACTCAAATCCTTGTCTATATTCTTAGACGATGTGGTCGAACGTTCCGGCATTGACGGTATCGTCAATGGGGTGGGGCGTGTTGTGCAATATGGAAGCCGACAATTTCGATTGCTGCAAAGTGGACAGGTCGGTTCTTACATCCTGATCATGGTCATAGCCACTGTATTGTTTTTTATCCTCCAGCTGTTCTGGAAATTCTAAACCTGAATCGGAAACAAGAATATGTTTACGGCATTTGATAATTTCCCTGCATTGCTCATTTGGCTCCCGCTCATAGGAGGCTTGGTGGCTTTTATGCTCAAGGATGGAACCAAAGTACGCAGCTGGGCGCTGTTCTCTTCCATCATCACTTTGGCGGTTATGGCGTTGAGCCTACACTACACCGGAAACGAACATGTGGAATTGCAGACCGTGAGTTATTACTGGCTGAAAGATCTCGGTAGTAGCTTCGCCCTGTCCCTCGATGGACTTTCCCGAATGCTGTGCCTTCTGACGGCGATATCTTTTCCTATCATCATCACCGCCACCTGGAAGAACCCAATTTCCAATGCGAATGCATACTATGGCCTGTTGCTATTGACGCAATGTGGACTTATGGGGGTTTTCATGGCTACCGACATGCTGGTCTTTTATTTCTTCTGGGAGTTGGCCTTGGTCCCTGTGTATTTCCTGGCTTCCCAGTGGGGAGGTGAGCGCAGGATACAGGCGGCCTTCAAATTCTTCATTTATACCTTTCTCGGATCCCTACTCATGCTGGTGGGCATCATTTTTGTTTACCTGCGTACGCCGGAGCAGTCCTTCTCCATGGCTTCCTTTTTTCATGCACAACTTACCTCGGGAGAGCAAGGCTGGCTTTTCTGGCTTTTTTTCATCGCTTTCGCGATAAAGATGCCTGTTTTCCCCTTTCATACCTGGCAGCCCGATGCTTATGATCAGACTTCACCTGCAGTGACCATGGTCCTCAGCGGAGTCATGGTGAAGATGGGTGTTTTTGCGGTTTTGAGGTGGCTTTTGCCCATGTTCCCCGAAGCGGTGAAGCATGTGGACAAACTGGTCATCGGCCTGTCCGTTACGGGTATGGTATATGCCTCCATCATTGCCACTAGGCAGGATAACCTGAAAAAGCTGGTGGCCTACTCTTCCATTGCACATATAGGATTGATGTGTGCGACCTTGTTCGCGCAGAGTAACATAGGCACGCAAGGGGTTATGATACAGATGTTCAATCATGGGATCAACATCATTGGAATGTGGATTGTGGTTGATCAGATCGAGCAGCAGACCGGTGTCAGAAAGATCTCTGAACTCGGTGGAATCGCATGGCGAGCACCGGTGCTCACCATTTTGCTGGTCATCATCGCATTGGCCAATGTGGCATTGCCACTTACCAATGCCTTCGTTGGGGAATTCCTCATGTTCAGCGGTCTTTACGGGTTCAGCCCTATTTATGCCGCTGTTGCCGGACTCAGCATCATCCTTTCCGCAGTGTATACCCTCAACATGATCAAGAACGTGTTTTACGGAGAAACCAACGTCCTGACGGCAAATATGGTGGAGGCAGGATTACAAGTGAGGGTCATGCTTGCCATAATCGTGGTGCTGATCTTCATGATGGGTGTTTTTCCTGGACCGATGTTCGACCTTTTGAAACAGGGTACGGAAACCCTTTTTTTGAAAACGACTGTTAAATAATATTTTGAAAGGATCATTATGAATGCGATCATTCTAACGGCAATATGGGGTGTGGTGATGATGTATGTGGGCGTTTTCGTCCACCGCAGAAAGGCACGGGTCTACATGGCCATCGCTGGTATCCTGCTCCTGCTCATCACCAACTGGCTTGAATTGGTCGGACTTACACTCTTCCCCATCGACTCGAAGGGAATGCTGGAGCCCGGTAACTTCGGCTTACTTTTCAATGAGGTCACCTTTTTTTCAACCCTGATCTACTTTCTCCTTTCCGGACATGATTTCGAGGATGTGGGAGGGAATACATCAGACTATTTCGCCTTGATCTTTTTCGTCCTCTGTGGCATATCCATCGTCACTGCGTTCAAGACCCTGCTCATGTTGTTCCTTGGGATCGAGATCATTTCCATTCCATTGTATATCCTGGCGGGCAGCGACAAGAGGAATCTCAAGAGTAACGAAGCTGCGCTGAAATACTTCCTGATGGGTGCCTTCTCGACGGGGCTTATGCTCATGGGCATCACACTACTTTATGGATCGTCAGGCACCTTCCAGGTTGATGGATTGAACATGGGATTGGGCAAGTTGCCTCCCATGATCGCCATCGGGTTGGTGCTTATGATGATCTCCATGGCATTCAAAGTGTCCGCTGCTCCCTTCCATTTCTGGACACCCGATGTTTATGATGGAGCACCAACTGTATTCACTTCCTTCATGGCCACGGTAGTTAAGGCTGGCGCATTTTTTGCGTTCCTCAGACTTTTCGATCAGGCATTTGGCAAGATGCAGGACGAATGGAGAATGTTACTCGCCATCATCACCGCTGCCACCCTTCTCATCGGGAACATAACTGCGGTTTTTCAGCAGAGTGTCAAACGTATGATGGCCTATTCGAGCATCGCTCAGGCCGGATTCATGTTGCTGGCAGTTTTTGCACTAAACCAGACCGGTAAGCAAGGGCTGCTGCTTTATGCAACAGCCTACAGTCTGGCTACCATTGGGGTATTCGCAGTATTGACCAGGATGAAGGATTATACATTTGAGGGGTTCACCGGCCTTTCCCGTCAGCAACCACTCGTAGCCTTTAGCCTGACCGTTTGCCTGCTTTCACTGGCAGGTATCCCGCTGACGGCAGGTTTTTTTGCGAAATACTATATGTTGTTGGCTACTTTGAGAACAGGACATATGATCGGACTGGTCATTCTGGCAGTACTCTGTGCGGCTATCAGTGTCTATTATTATTTCCGGGTTGTCCAGGCCATGTATTTCCGCGAAGGAACGGCAGGGTCAACATCCCGATTCAGCGACGGTTTCAAGGCGGTGCTTTTGGCCAACAGCCTGATCTTGATTCTACTCGGCATCCATCCAGATTGGCTGCTCAGGCTTTTCAATTATTGAGGCCTTTCGGGTTCGGCCGTTCATCATTCTTTTCATTGCCGAAGGCGGCGTTTGATTATTTTTAAGCCATGAAGATCAGGGACGTTCTGGCACTCGCTTTTCGTACCGTCCGGAGCAACAAACTCAGGACAGGGATTACCGTGGCCATCATAGCCTTCGGCATCATGGCATTGGTGGGTATCATCACAGCGATAGAAGCCATGAACAATTCCCTCAGGGAAAGCTTCTCTACAATGGGAGCCAACGCCTTTAGCATCCGATTCAGGGAACGTCGCATGAACTTCGGCCCGGATAACGAAGTGGTGAAGACGGATAAGAGGAGCATGCGAAAAGTGAAGAAGTCCAGTACGGGCAAGATCATTACTTATCAGCAGGCAAGGGCATTCAAAGAAAGGTATCAATATCCAGCCAAGGTGAGCATCGGGATCAATGGACCCAGAAGCCAGACTGCTTTTTTTGATAATAACAAGACCAATCCCACAGTCACCATATACGGCGGAGATGAAAATTATCTGGCCTTGAACGGTTATGAGATCGCTTTGGGCAGAAACTTCAACAAGTTGGATGAGGAAAGTGGTCGGGCTGTGGCCGTGATCGGTAAGGATGTGGTGGTCAAACTTTTCGGAGACAAACAAGAGCGTGCGTTGGACAAGGTCATCCGTGTTGGAGGAAAAAAATATCGGGTCATCGGTGTAACTAAAGAGAAAGGGGCCAGTGCATTCCTGCAGGCAGACAATTTTGTCTTCACCACCTACAAGAATGTCCGCAGGTCCTTCACCAACAGCAACCAGTCTTTCAATGTGGCCATCATGGTCAATGATGTTGGGCAGTTGGATGATGCCATCGGCGAGGCTGAAGGCACTTTTCGCCCCATTCGGGGATTGGATGTTTCGGAAGAGAATAATTTCTACATAGATAAGAGTGACAGTATCGCCGAGACTTTCATCAAACTGCTCGGCACCATTTCCGCTGCGGCTGGAGCCATCGGTTTCATCACCCTGGTAGGCGCCGCCATTGGACTCATGAACATCATGCTCGTGGCAGTGACGGAAAGAACCAAGGAGGTGGGATTGATCAAGGCTTTGGGAGGCAGGAAAAAGGCTATCCGTCGACAATTCCTGTTCGAATCCATCATGATCTCCCTGATGGGTGCCGTCATAGGCATACTTTTGGGAGTGCTCGTCGGAAACCTGGTCGGTCAGTTGCTGAACACCCCATTCTTCATACCCTGGAAGGTTATCGGTGCGGGCATTCTCATTTGCTCATTGGTAGGATTGGCGGCTGGACTTTACCCTGCATGGAAGGCCTCCCGCCTCGATCCCATAGTGGCACTCCGTTATGAATGATCCCCTGCGCTCAAACTTCCACTTAATGGGCTGAACCCTGCCAAGATCCTGTATCCCCCACGTATTTACAGGCTAAATAATGCTTGATAATCAGATGGGACAAGTGTACATGCGTACTATGTTCCCTGCATAATGATTTTATGGATCCGGATTAATTTTCCGTCATTTCTCAAAAAAAAGTTGTTCATAATCTATTTTTGAAGCGTTATGGATTATGTTTTTTTTTGATGCAAAGAATCGATCCTCCGGCCTTCACCTGAGCCATTGCCGATCGCCGGAATGCAGTCCAGTACTGGATTTGATCAAATTTCAATACTTGTTTGAAGGAATTGTAAAAAAAAATACACTCCGGTGCGCGAATTAAATATTTTACTATCTTTCCAACCTTGTCGCAGAAAATGCGCAATCCCATATCCAACTAAATCGAATTTTGCTTAGAATTGCTTTTTTTTATATTACCATCAACCAAAACGTACATTGTAAATTTTAAAATCAAAAGTCATGGCTGAAACAAGACCAACTGCAACTGCTAAGGCGACTACTTCCGTACAACCGAAGAAAAGCAGCAATGCGATCTCTTATCTGGCCCCCATCATCTGTATCATCGCTGGTTATGTGATCTGGAGATTCATTCTCGGGGATTCAGGAAATTTCACCAAGCCAGACTTGAACGGTGGTTTCTGGCCTGCTCACAAGGGGCCTAAAGGTGCGTGGTACCGCATGTATGAAGGTGGTATCATCGTTCCTCTTCTGATGGGCCTTTTCCTGATGGTGGTTACTTTTTCCATTGAAAGGTACCTTACCATCCGCAAAGCTTCCGGTACAGGTAATGTATCTGACTTCATCCGTAAGGTGCAGTTCCACCTCGCCAACAAGAATGTAGATGCTGCCATGGCAGAATGTGATAAGCAAAAAGGCTCCGTTGCCAACGTTATGAAGGCCGGTCTCCGCAAATACCGCGAGATGATCGGAGTTTCTGATGTGAGCACCGACCAGAAAGTTCTGGCCATTCAGGCTGAGGTCGAAGAAGCAACCGCACTCGAATTGCCCATGATGCAGAAGAATCTGGTGTTCCTCTCCACGATCGTATCCCTGGGTACACTTGTGGCCCTGCTGGGTACGGTAATGGGTATGATCCGTTCCTTTGCCTCACTCGGTGAAGAAGGCGGTGCAGGTGCTGCCAGCGAATTGGCCGTGGGTATCTCTGAGGCTCTGTACAATACAGCCCTCGGTATCGGTACATCTTCAGTGGCCCTGATCATGTACAACATCTTCACCACCAAGATCGACTCCATCACCTATGGTATAGATGAGTCCGGTTTCACGCTGACACAAAGTTTTGCTTCCCAGTACAAGTAAAAATGCCGCTTTATTTTATGGAATAAAGCATGCATTGAATCTTAATCACTAAACGAAGTAAAATGCCCAGTGTTAAAATACCGAAGAAGAGTACGGACAATGACATGACCCCCTTCGTGGACATCGCATTCCTGATCCTTTCCTTCTTCATGATGGTGACCAAATTCAAGCCGGATGAGCAGGTGGAAGTCAAATTCCCCAATTCGGTCTCTGCGGACGCCGTTCCTGAAAAGGACGTGTTCACGGTACTCGTCGACAAGGATTCCCGGGTGTTCGTCACCATGGACAATGCCCAATTCAGGAAGACGCTCATCGAGAATCTGAACAATACCCGCAGCCTGGGACTTACGCCGGCTGAAATGAAGAACTTCATCAATGCTTCGGCAATGGGGGTTCCTTTCAGCCAGTTGAAATCCGCATTGGCCATGGACCCTGAAAATCTCAAGAAGTTCAAGCAGCCTGGAATTCCCTGTGCGGATTCCACCGGAGGTGAGCTTTACTATTGGGTGAGGGATGCCCTGGTGGCCTATTCAGGAAGAAAACTCAACCTGCTGATCAAAGCCGATAACAATACCAAATACCCGGGTTTCAAGAACGTGCTTACTGCGTTCAAGAAAAACGACCAGAACAAGTTCATGCTGATCACCGCCCCGGAAGATGCGCCGGCAGGAACAGCACTTTATGTCACTCGGGCCAAGCAGGCGGCTGCACCGAAGCAATAAGAATCTTCATTTAAACTAAAAGTTATGGCAAGTTTAGATACCGGCGGTGGTGATAGCGGTCACAAAAAGGGACCTGGGGTCAAAAAAGCCAAAAGGCTCTCCACACGCGTGGACATGACTCCGATGGTCGATCTTGGATTCCTGTTGATCACCTTCTTCATTTTCACAACCACCATGGCCCAGCCTACAGCCATGAAGCTTTATCTGCCCAAGGATGTGGACAAGCCTGAAGAACAGAACAAGGTAAAGGAATCGGGAGCATTCACCATCCTCTTGGGAAGTAACGATCAGGTTTATTATTATGAAGGACTCGATCCGACCAAGTTGCAAGCCACTAATTTCAAGGGGATTCGTGATGAGATCATCAAGAAGAAGCAGAGCACCAATCCTGAAGACCTTGTCATAATCATCAAACCATCTGAAGAAGCCACTTATAAGAATACGGTGGATATTCTGGATGAAATGACGATCAGTGAGATCAAGCGCTACGCCATGGTGGACATTTCCTCCGGGGAATATCAGTTGGTGAAAGCCACCGAGGCTGCGAACGGAATCAAATAATCTGCAAAAGCATCAAAGGAGAAAAATTCCGAGATGCATCAAAGACAAAATCATTCATCATGGATGTAAACAAAATACTGACTACCGATCTTCTTGACCTCGTGTTTGAGGGAAGGAATAAGGAGTACGGTGCTTATGAGCTCCGCAGGTCTTACAACAGCAGACTCACCAGAGCCCTGCTGATCACGGCTTCACTTGCTTTGCTTATCATCCTCGGCTCTTTCATCTCCAACCTCACCAAAGATCCCAACAAGGGAAAGGTTGATGTCAAGGAAGTGCAACTGGCCGAGATAAAAGAAGACAAGAACGAGCCACCACCTCCTCCGCCACCCAAACCCCCAGAACCACCCAAAGTGGAAATGGCCAAATTCACCCCTCCCAAGGTGGTGAAGGATGAAGAGGTCAAGGAAGATGAGAAGCCACCGGAGGTCGAAAAACTGGAAGATACCAAGATCGGAAATGTCAACCAGGAAGGTAAAAAGGACGAAGGTATCGTGGCTCCTCCCGTTGAAGATAAAGGCGGAGTTGTAGAAGCTCCCAAGCAGGACGATGAAGACAAGGTTTTCCAGAAAGTGGAGATAGATGCCGAGTTTCCCGGAGGTAATCAGGGTTGGACTCGTTACGTGACCCGCGAGATCGAAAGGAATATCGATGAACTGCAGGAGGATGGTAAGTCAGGTACTGCAGTGATCTTGTTCATCGTAGACAAGGAAGGTGCAGTGAGTGATGTACGCGCTTTGCCCTGCTCCGAATCTGGTGTTCCTGATTGCCTCGGTCCCGGTTCTAAATTGGCTGAGATTGCCGTAAACGCGATCCGCAAGGGTCCTAAATGGAAACCAGCCGTACAGAACGGCCGCAACGTGAAAGCGTATCGTCGTCAACCGGTCAAGTTCAAGCTCGAAGAGCAATAATTAGTTACCCGATACATCTTATTAAAGGTTGCCAACAGTGGCAGCCTTTTTTTTGTGCTCACATTCAAATCCAGTTATGGATATTGGAATTTCTGAATCCCACTCATATCGACTTTACATCTCGCGAATGAACTGAATCTAAGTTCCCCTCTGCCCCTGCTCCCTTACCTTTGCAGAATGGCTTCATATGCACATTGGGACGATACGATCGTAGCTTTGGCGACCCCACATGGAGTGAGCGCCATCGGTGTTATCCGTCTTTCCGGCAAGAACGCCATATCCATTGCGGACGCCATGTTCCCCTCGAAGGATCTGATGGAACAGGCCGGCAATACCATTCATGTCGGGTTGCTGCTGGATAACGATGAAGTTTTGGACGAAGTGGTCCTGTCCCTGTTCCGTGCACCACGATCCTATACTGGAGAGGATGTCGTGGAGATCTCCTGCCATGGTTCTCCTTTCATAGAAGAACGTATCCTCAAGTCTTGCATGGCCAATGGGGCCCGATTGGCACAGCCCGGCGAATACACACAAAGGGCTTACCTGAAAGGCAAACTCGACCTTACGCAGGCCGAAGCTGTTGCTGACTTGATCGCCTCCAATACAAAAGCTTCTCACCATCAAGCACTGCACAACATTCGCGGCGGTTTCTCCAGCATCTTAAAATCACTTCGCGATGAACTGATCCGGTTTTCCGCACTCATCGAACTGGAATTGGATTTCTCACAGGAAGACGTGGAATTCGCCGACAGAGGTCAATTAAGGGAGCTCATCCATACTATTCAGGTTCGTGTTCGTGACCTGCTTGATTCTTTTCGGCTGGGCAACGTGATCAGGAATGGAGTCAGTGTGGCCATTGTAGGAAAGCCCAATGCTGGGAAAAGCACCTTGCTGAATTCTTTACTCAACGAGAATCGAGCGATCGTCAGCGAGATACCCGGAACAACCAGGGATACGATCGAGGAGCTCATCAACATCGACGGTATCATTTTCAGGCTGATCGACACCGCCGGCATCAGGCAAAGCGAAGATGAGATCGAGGGATTTGGCATCGAGCGTAGTTTAGAGAAAATGAGGTCGGCTGATATCGTACTTTATCTTTTTGATGTTCAGCAGGAAACGGCAAGATCACTAGATGCGATCATCGCAGAATTGCGGGATACGAATCCTAACTGCCTGGTCGTTGGGAACAAGTCCGATGTCATGGATGTGAGCGAAGTGTCTGCAATTTTTGCCGGCAATGATGTGCTTTTCATTTCTGCAAAAACCAAGCATCAAATTGATGTACTCAAGCAACGATTGGTCGAAAAGGTTTTGCAGGGGAAAATGAATATGGAAAGTATGTTGGTCACCAACGCCCGACATTATGAGGCGCTTCGTTCAGTGGCCCTGACCTTGGACGATGTGCAGAAAGGCATGGGCGATAGAATTCCAGGTGATCTGCTTGCATTGGACATCCGACGCGCCATGCACTTCCTCGGGGAGATCACTGGCGAGGTTACCAACGAGGATCAGTTGGATTATATTTTCAGCAAGTTCTGTATCGGAAAGTGACCGACACAAAACAATTCGACATCAATCCGGCATAAAACGTCCTTAAAGACCTGTATGTCAGGGCTATTTTTATGTCTTAGAGTATCTG
>CAIKEH010000017.1 GCA_903826405.1 uncultured bacterium | reverse complement strand
TGTGTTCAGCGAGTCGTTTAATGGGATCGATGGCCATACCCGTGTACCAGGTTTGATCGGACGATGATTCTATGACATAAACGGAGATCATGAAAAAACCCGCGGTAATATCCGCGGGTGAATGTAGCCCGTACGAGATTCGAACTCGTGATTCCTCCGTGAAAGGGAGGCGTCTTAACCCCTTGACCAACGGGCCTCCTTGTTTTTGGGTGGGCAAAGATAGTGATGGTAGTATTTTTTTACAAAAAAATAATGATGACGGTAACTAGAGTCCAATGAAATGCGGATTCACCCCGAAGATTTCTTGAAAATCATTCAAAAACAGGATGGAGAACTGCCTTGGAAGTCATTTCATTAAAATTTCACGAACGGCAAGTTCCATCAAATCAGTACATTCGCGGTCTATTTCACAAGATAAACCTCTTTATCATGAGTACAGTTAAAGTCGCGATCAATGGATTCGGACGCATAGGAAGATTGGTGTATCGTCAGATCTACAACATGAAGGGCATTGAAATCGTCGCTATCAACGACCTGACCAGCCCCAAAGTACTTGCACATCTGCTCAAGTATGATACTGCACAGGGCCGATTTGATGCTGAAGTGAGCGCAACGGATAATTCCATTCTTGTCAATGGCGAAGAAGTTAAGATTTATGCACAGAAAGATCCTGCGCAGATTCCTTGGGGCGCACATCAGGTTGATGTAGTACTCGAGTGCACGGGATTTTTCACAGATAAGGATAAGGCATCTGCCCACCTGACAGCAGGGGCTCGTAAAGTGGTCATCTCCGCCCCTGCGACCGGGGATCTGAAGACCATTGTGTTCAATGTCAATCACGACCAGCTGGATGGTACGGAGACCGTGATCAGTTGTGCATCATGTACCACCAATTGCCTTGCACCGATGGCCAAAGTTCTGGACGACAAATACGGCATCATTGCTGGTCTCATGACTACTGTCCACGCATATACCAATGATCAAAATACACAAGATGCACCTCATCCCAAGGGTGATTTGCGTCGTGCTCGCGCTGCTGCACAGAACATCGTGCCGAACAGTACCGGTGCTGCGAAAGCCATAGGATTGGTTCTTCCCGGCCTGAAGGGGAAGCTTGATGGAAACGCACAACGCGTGCCCACACTCACTGGCTCCCTGACTGAACTGACGACCGTTTTAGGTAAAAAAGTAACCGCGGAAGAGATCAATGCAGCCATGAAAGCAGCCGCCAACGAAAGCTTTGGGTACACAGAGGATGAGATCGTCAGCAGTGATGTCATAGGTATTAGGTTCGGCTCTCTCTTCGATGCCACCCAGACCAAAGTACAGACAGTAGGAGAGACCCAACTGGTCAGGACGGTTAGTTGGTACGATAACGAGATGAGTTATGTCAGCCAGCTCGTTCGCACGGTCCATTATTTTGCACAACTCATAGCCAAGTAAGATTGAGTACAAAATCTTGTCATGCCGGGTCTGCACCCGGCATTTTTTTTTCATAGATTTGAAATAGAAAACCCAACTATTGACATGTCCACTTTTACTTCATTCGATTTTTCCGGCCATAAGGCGCTTGTCCGAGTAGACTTCAACGTCCCTCTGAACGACAAATTCGAGATCACCGACGATACTCGTATCCGTGCAGCCATACCCACCCTTCTGAAAATTCTTGACGAAGGAGGAGCTGTGATACTGATGAGCCACCTGGGAAGGCCGAAGGATGGGCCTTCAGACAAATTTTCATTAAAGCATCTGCTTGCGCATATCATGCAACTACTTGGTGGAAGGACCGTCCTTTTTGTCCAAGACTGCATAGGAGAACAGGCTATACTCACCGCAGGCATGCTCAGGCCCGGCGAAGTACTATTACTTGAGAATCTCCGCTTTTACAAGGAAGAAGAAAATGGGGATAGGGACTTTGCTGGAAAACTGGCGAGTCTAGGGGATGTCTATGTGAACGACGCCTTTGGTACGGCCCATCGGGCCCATGCCTCAACGGCCATCATGGCCGATTTCTTTCCAAAAGACAAAAAAATGTTCGGGCTTCTCATGGAGGCTGAGGTCGCCAGTGCAGAGAAAGTGCTGCACCAATCGGAAAAGCCTTTCACAGCGATCATTGGAGGAGCCAAGGTCTCCGACAAGATCCTGATCATTGAGAACCTGCTTGATAAGGCGACAGATATCATCATAGGGGGTGGTATGGCATATACTTTTATGAAGGCAATGGGCGGATTGATCGGCAACTCGCTCTGTGAGGCAGACCGACTTGATTTGGCGCTGGAAATCATGAAGAAAGCCGAATCGAAGGGTGTCAACATACACCTACCCTCCGACTCATGCATTGCGGACAAGTTCGATGCATCTGCAAATGTTTCTGTAGCACCCAGTAATCATATACCGGAGGGGTGGATGGGATTGGACATCGGCCCCATGGCCTGTCAGCAATTCACTAATGTCATCCATCGTAGCAAGACTATACTGTGGAATGGTCCTATGGGCGTCTTTGAGATGGTGAAGTTCCAGCATGGAACGCGTACCATAGCGATGGCGGTGGCAGATGCTACTGAAAAGGGGGCTTTTTCACTCGTAGGGGGTGGCGACAGTGTTGCCGCAGTCAACCAATTCGGCTATTCTCAAAAGGTCAGCTACGTATCCACCGGAGGAGGCGCCATGTTGGAATTTTTTGAGGGCAAAGAACTACCCGGGATTGCAGCGGTCAAGAAGGGTTAATCCATATATTTGTCCGTATCATGGTTTTTACGCCATTATCCCCGGTCGGGGGAGGCGAATCATCAAATCTGTTTATTCACGTCAAATACTATAAAACATCAGTCATGAACTCCAAAAATCTAACGCTGATCGTCATTTTAGGTGCTATCTTATTGCTGGGCGGTTGCGGTTGCAGTGGTTATAATAACATGGTCAAACAGGATCAGGACGTCAAAGCTAAATGGGGCAACGTCCAAAGTGAATATCAGCGTCGTTCCGACCTCATCCCCAACCTGGTCAATACGGTCAAAGGTGCCGCCAATTTTGAGCAGGAAACCCTGACCAAAGTAATCGAGGCACGTGCCAAGGCTACACAAACCACCATTGACCCTTCCAACCTTACCCCGGAGAATATTGCCAAATTCCAACAGGCGCAGGGAGAACTTTCCAGTTCCCTGAGCAGGCTGTTGGTAACAGTTGAAAAATACCCTGAGTTGAAGGCAAACCAGAATTTCATGGATCTGCAAAAGCAATTGGAAGGAACGGAAAACAGGATAAAGGTATCCCGTAACGATTTCAATGGTTCTGTTCAGTCCTACAATACTACTGTCCGCTCATTCCCGAACAACATCTTCGCTAATATGTTCGGATTCAAGGAGAAGGGTTATTTCGCAGCCGATCCCGGATCTGAAAAGTCACCAACGGTCGACTTCAACACTAAATGATCAAAGCCACCACATTGTCTGGACAATCCATTTCAGGTAAAAGGAAATTCCTCATTCTCCAAGAGGAGAATAGGGTCGTGGAAGCCATTCGAGTCGCGGAAAAAAAAACCAGCGGTGAGATCAGGGTTTTCATTGAATCCAAATGCCGGTACGTGGACTCCCTTGACCGTGCCGCGGAGGTCTTCTATGGACTCCAGATGGAACGTACCCGGGATCGTAATGCAGTGCTGGTCTATGTAGCGCATAAAGACCGGCAAGCTGCAATCTTCGGTGACGTGGAGATACACGATCGTGTGGGTAAGGAATTCTGGAATAAAGGAGTGGTAAAGATGCTCGGACATTTCAGGGAGAATGATTTCGTGGAGGGGCTCATCGCGGTCATAGGGGACATCGGTGAGGTACTTTCTGTAAAGTTCCCTTGGGAACATGGGGATAAGAATGAATTGCCGGACGAGATCGTATTCGGTCAATGATCCAGATGAAGAAGATTTTCCTTTCCTTGCTGCTCCTTGCCACTGTGAACGCCTGGTCACAGATAGAAAAGGTGTTGCCTGCTCAGCCTAATCCACCACGTTTGGTCACCGATCTGACAGGTACCTTATCGCCTGACCAGAAAGAGACCATGGAAAGGAAACTGGTCGCATATGATGATTCAACATCAAACCAGATCGCTGTCATCATCGTTCCTTCCACGGGTGATTATGATATTTCCGACTATGCTTTTGCATTGGGCAGGAAATGGGGTATAGGGAACAAAAAAAATAATAATGGTGTCGTATTCCTCATTGCCAAGAACGATCGTAAAGTTTTCATAGCTCCGGGATACGGTTTGGAAGGTGCAATACCCGACATTACTGTGAATCGGATCATCCAGAATGAAGTCCTTCCCAATTTCAAGGCTAATGATTTTTACAGGGGGATAGATTATGGAACGGATGCGATCATGGATGCTGCCCGAGGTGAATACACTGCCCCGGAAGATTATGCAAACCGTGGCAGACCCAGGGGTATTCCCCCGATCCTGATCATTTTCATTGTTATCTTTTTCCTCTGGCTGATCTCGCGTAAAGGGGGTGGCGGATCCGGGGGAGCTTTTATGAGTCGTCGTGGTTATAGGAATTGGAATGGACCTGTTATTTTTCCTACAGGCGGCTGGACAGGCGGTGGAGGAGGGTGGAGCGGTGGAAGTGGGGGCGGAGGCTTCGGCGGTTTTGGTGGTGGTAGTTTTGGTGGCGGAGGCGCAGGAGGAAGTTGGTAACTCACGACTTCATATTAATCGATTTTAAGCTCCACAAAGCCCGGGATTCCGGGCTTTGTGTTTGGAGTGCTGCCTGAATTAAAGTGAGGGGAATGCAAGACTTCACTCCCAAGTGATAGCGCTGATTTTCGTAGTTTTGGAGTTTCATCCATCCATCGTTCACACATGCGTTATTTTGTCTTCCTGCTGGGCTTAGTTTTGCTATCTGTTTTAACGGAAGCACAGCATCATTATATTTATGTGCAGACGGAAGATCAACAGCCATTCTACATAAGGTACGGACAAGAGGTCATCTCTTCCTCGGCGAATGGGTATGCCATAGTACCTAGACTTTCAGATTCTACTTACAGTTTCATCATGGGAACGGCAAAGAGCGCACGTCCTGGAGCCGTGTTCTCAGTAGCACTCGAACATAAGGATCATGGGTTCATTCTCAGGAATAAGGAGGAGCAGATCACCTTGACCGATTTTCGAAGTGGAGATCTTTTGGTCGGAATCCAACAGGAACAGAAGAAGGCGATCGCAGTTTCCGATGGTGGTCAGGTAACTGGCGATGCATTCACCAATTCTTTGGCGCTTGCTATTTCAGATCCACAGTTGACAAAGACCGAGTTGGTGAAGAAGGACGAGCAGTTATCCTTGAATAAAAAACCTGAACAAAATAAAGGAGTTGTTCATAATGGTGAAATCCCCAAATCATCTTCCCGCCCCGATGAACCTGGCACTCAGTCATCGACAAGTAATGTAAAGGCGCCAACATCTACAAATACAAGTGGAAAATCCAGCAACAAAAATGCGGAGATAGGCCCCAGGCCAACACTGAAGACAAGCGGAAGTGAGCAGAGTTTGGCAACGGTTCAGCCAAAAACTTCAGCTGGTCCAGCATCGGTTCCAAGTTCGTCTCTTGGCCAGAATATAAAAGAAGTTGGAATGATGCAGAAAAATGCCGTTAGTGCGGTAACAACCCCTGATCAGAGCCCTTCACGGCGCTTTGAGAAACCAGTACAGATCTCTGATTTGAAGGGAAATAACGGTCAAGAGGTTGTCTACGTGGATGCGTCAGGTAAAAATCTTGGTGATACGGTCAAGGTATGGATCCCCAATGAGAGTAAGGGTATGCCAGCGCAGATCAAGACAACGAGCAGTATGGAATTGAACCGGGAATCCGGAAAAGCATCAAATCAATTGCAAGAGAATGCAAAAACTCCAACCAAACCATCAATAAAGGATCCGGAACTGCAGGCGACTGTGAAGGCTGCGGGTAAGGAAATGCAAATATCAAATGTCAGAACCGATTGTAAGGGATTGGCAAACGATAATGAGGTTGTTGGTCTCATAAAAAAAATGGGAGGGGTTGTCGATGAAGATGCTAAAGTTGCATTGGCTTTGAAGAGTTGCAAGGCAAAATGTCATACTTCCAAACAGGTCAAAAGTCTTTGTGAGGCCTTTGGTAGAGAGGAGGGTCGGTACAAACTCATGGATGCAACCTATTCACTGGTTTTCGATCCGGGCAATTTCACCGATTTGGAGACGCTGCTCAAGGACCCCTATTTCATTCACCGTTTTCAGGCGCTGGTACATCCTTTTAAAAAGCCTTGATCGGATAGGATCCGAACATTAGGAAAAGAATCGATCAAACAAAATGCCCCGATACTTTATAGAGCTTTCTTACAAAGGCACACGGTACAGCGGCTTCCAGGTTCAGGAAAATGCGGTGACCATTCAATCAGAAGTGCAAAAGGCATTGGCGATCTATTTGCGTACTGATATGGCTTTGACAGGCTCAAGCAGGACTGATGCCGGAGTGCATGCTGAGCAGAACTATTTTCATTTTGACCATGAAGGCGCTATTCCGGAACGCTTTCTGTATAATATCAACGCCATATTGCCGGCAGATATCGTTGTTCGTGCGCTGCATGAAGTTGGGCCTGAGGCACATTGTAGATTCAATGCCATAAGTAGGGAGTATAGTTATCTGATTTACAAGGATAAAGATCCTTTTTTGGAAGATCGAGCGTGGTTTTACCCTTTTGCTTTGAATATTCAAAGAATGCAAGAGGTTGCAGGTTCCATAATCGGGACTTGGGATTTCAGTGCATTTTCAAAGCGGAACACACAGGTCAAGACAAGGATTTGTACTATCACAAGCAGTGGGTGGCAGGAACGGAATTTTGGGTGGGAATACAGGGTGTCAGGGAATCGTTTTTTGAGGGGGATGGTTCGAGGTTTAGTGGGAACCATGTTGAAAGTCGGGCGGGGAAACATGTCAGCATTGGAATTCGAGGGGTTGATGTTGGGGAGGGAACTGAGTCAGGCTGATTTTTCGGCACCTGCGAAAGGCCTGATATTGAAGAGGGTTACCTTTCCGGCTGAGGTCCTTGCGTATAAAAGTTGAGGTTGGAATGCTTTGTGGGGGCGGGTTTGTCTGAATGTGCATAACTGTGAACCATAATTATTTGGGTAGAATGGCGATCTAATCCTATATTTGCAACCCGCTTCAAAAAAGCGTAGTTCTTCGAAATCCTGAAATGATCGTTGGAGGTGAAATAAACCCAAAGAAAATTTTGCGGAATAGATTAAAGCCGATACCTTTGCACTCCCGTTTAAAACACGGGCAGCGGGTAAACGCTGAAAGATCTTTGAAAGATTGGAAACAGTAACACTCTGGAAGTAATTTCAGAGGTAAGGTAAGTCGCATACATTGATTGAACGAGAAATCGTCAATTCTAAAACATTTACAATGGAGAGTTTGATCCTGGCTCAGGATGAACGCTAGCGGCAGGCTTAATACATGCAAGTCGAGGGGCAGCATGGTGTAGCAATACACTGATGGCGACCGGCAAACGGGTGCGTAACACGTACGCAACCTTCCCGTTACTGGGGAATAGCCCAGGGAAACTTGGATTAATACCCCATATTATATGGATCAGGCATCTGGTTCATATCAAAGATTCATCGGTAACGGATGGGCGTGCGGTTGATTAGGTAGTTGGCGGGGTAACGGCC
>CAIKEH010000016.1 GCA_903826405.1 uncultured bacterium | reverse complement strand
TTCGTCACATCCTGGGGCTGGAGAAGGTCCCAAGGGTTCGGCTGTTCGCCGATTAAAGTGGCACGTGAACTGGGTTCAGAACGTCGCAAGACAGTTCGGTCCCTATCTGTGGTGGGCGCTAGGAAATTGAGAGGACATGACCTTAGTACGAGAGGACCGGGTCGTATGTACCGCTGGTGTATCTGTTGTGCCGCCAGGTGCAATGCAGAGTAGCTACGTACAGGCAGGATAAACGCTGAAAGCATCTAAGCGTGAAACCTTCCTCAAGATGAGTTTCCTTTTAAGGGTCGTCAGAGACTATGACGTTGATAGGCTACAGGTGTAAAAGTGGTAACACTAAAGCCGAGTAGTACTAATTGCCCGTAAGCTTTAATTTTTTTAACTTCTTTGGTTTACAACTCCCAATATGACATTATTTATGGTCCTAAGCGCACTGTGTATCTGGCAAATTCCAAATCCCACAGAATCGCCCCGATCATATTAAGATCTTATGGTGCTTTTTCCAAGGGTGTTCACCTCTTCCCATTCCGAACAGAGTAGTTAAGCCCCTTATGGCCGATGGTACTTGGGCTTGTCCCTGGGAGAGTAGGTAGGTGCCATATTCTTTAAACCCCGTGGTGTAAACCATGGGGTTTTTTTATGCCCCGCATCATCAACTGGATCCTCGACACGGATATTGCACGTAACTTATGTCAGTGATCATCCCCTTTCTTATAATATTTATTCGTCTCGCACTTCCTGATGTCTCTTACGTTTCCTTCTCCGGAACCGCACAGGGTACAACTTATCAGGTGAAGTACCGAAAAGCAGTTGCTGAGGTTACCAGATCTCAGGTGGATAGTATTCTTCTACAGATCGACCGATCACTTTCCCTTTGGCAACCCCATTCTCTCATAAACCGATTCAACAGATCTACACACGGCATCGAAATGGATGACCATATGAAATCGGTTGTATCACGCGCCATGGAGATCGCCGATTCTTCCCAAGGAACCTTCGACATCACCGTGAAAAGACTGGTCGATGCCTGGGGTTTCGGTGTCAAAAAAGGTAGTTCATTTCCCTCTGATAAAAAATTGATTGATGTACTTCAATGCACGGGCATACCATTTTTGAAGGTTAACGGCAAAAAATTATACAAATCAAAAAAATGCGTTCAGATCGATTGCAATGGCATTGCACAAGGTTACTCCGTCGATGTGATCGCCTCATTCCTGGAGGTCCACGGGATCAAAGATTACTTGGTGGAACTCGGTGGGGAAATACGAATACTTGGTCTTAATCAAGAAGGCAAACCTTGGAAGATCGGGATTGAAAGTGCCATATCGGACCTTAATGGAGAACATCCCGTGGATATCGAATTTCAACCTGTTTCAGGAGGAATCACCACCGCGGGCAATTACCGGAAATTCAGAGAAAGCGGATGTTGGGGACATCATTTCTCCCATGTCATCGATCCCAGAACCGGCAGGCCAGTGGAGAACGGACTTATCTCGGTTACCGTCATGGCCATCAATGCCATGGATGCCGATGCCTGGGATGATGCTTTAATGGTGCTTGGTTTGAATAAATCATTCGAATTGTTATCCCGACACCCTGAGATCAGGGCCCATTTTATCTATCAAGATAGTAAGGGAATAGTGAGGGATACAGCTACGGCAGGTTTTTCTAAACTATAGGTCCATTATCCATATTCACATAAATTCCTTAATCTGATTCTGGAATGCAAAGTCGTTGTTAACATGAATGGATATAATTTTGAATATGCCTTTTGCTTTTCCTGAGGAGTTTTTTGTCATTAATTGTGGATCCATACTCTCTTATCAGTAAACACCAATCATCAAATTTTGTTAGCCGTATTCATCAATCCCCTTGCAGGTCGTGGCAGATCACTCCAGATCTGGAGCCGGGTCAGACATATGCTGGACAGGGACGAAAAGAAATACCGGTCCTTTCAACTTGAATTGCCCAAGGATCTGGATGATTTTACAGGAATTTTGATCATCGGTGGAGATGGAACGGTTAATCACTTGATGAACCATTTCGGGGATATTGAGATCCCAATCGGAATAATTCCGGCCGGCTCAGGCAACGACCTCGCTCAGGGCTTTTTACCGAGTAATGATCTGGATAGTCAGTATCGGAGTGCTCTCAACGGCACACTGCATAAGGTAGATGCGGGCATTTGCAATGGCAGGATCTTTCTGAACGGGATGGGCATGGGATTTGATGGCGAAGTGGCTTTGGAGATCCCCAAGGTGAAATGGTTGAACGGCCACTTGAAATATTTGATTGTCGTCATTAAAAAAATTTTTACTTACAGGGAGAAAATCATGCGTATGGAATGGGACGGACACATCCGGGATCAGGAAACCTTCATGGTCTTTTTGGCTAATGGCCCTCGTACAGGCGGAGGGTTCAAAATAGCCCCTTCGGCAAAATGTGACGACGGTAAATTCGACATGATCATCGTGAAGAGGATCTCCATAATGCAGAGGTTGCGTTTCCTGCCTGTGATAGAGAAGGGAAAGCATATTGGCCTTCCGTTCATTGATTTCTCACACGCACAACAGATATCCATAACTTCTGCAGAAATGCTCAATGCCCAACTTGATGGAGAACTGATGCAATCCAAACGATTTGAGGTTCGGATCATGCCCGGCAAATACATGTTCCGTTACGGCACCGACCTAGTAGACTCAATAGGGTGATCTTTGCCTTTTTTTATCTTGGAGATTCTGATCCACCCAACTTTGGCCTTTGTCGAAGAACTTGATCAGAAGCATTCCTGCTGCAAAGCCGCCAATATGTGCCATGTAAGCGACCCCACCGCCACCGTTCCCTCCCAAAGCACCCATTCCACTGATCACTTGTAATAGGATCCACATTCCGAGTGCAACTATGGCTGGTACTTGTGTAATGAAACGAAGTAGAAGTACCCTGACTTTACGATGTGGGAAAAGTATAAGATATGCACCCATGACTCCCGATATGGCACCGGATGCCCCTAAGCTGGGTACAAGCAAACTGTGGCCTGCCATGGCAGTGGTGAATACGTGCGCCAGTGATGCAATAACACCGCAGATTAGGTAGAATGCCAGATAGCGTGAATGTCCCAATCGATTTTCGATATTGTCACCAAAGATCCAAAGGAAAAGCATGTTTCCAAGCAGGTGGCCCCAGCCGCCATGCATGAACATGGAGGTGATCATGGTGAGGTAAACGGGTATTGGCGTGGCTTGAAGTCCTGGTATCTGTAATGTCTGTCCGGTGGCTGGATCGGTCAGCATCTGTCCTTGTGTGATCACATCGGTGCCGGTGAGGATCTCTTGAGGTACTGTGGAAAATGCATAGGTGAATCCCAGATTGTGCCCCATTCCCTGTAGGAGAATGAAAACGAGAACGTTGATCACGATGATTACGTAGTTCACTACTGGGGTAAGGTGGCGGTCCGAATTGTCATCACTTATGGGGAACATTTTTCTGGCTTATTTGATATTGGGAATAGTTTCTATGAATATTAAGCTCGACGAATTGCAGCCTTTCTTTAAATATTTTTCTTGGTTTGGCTTTCTTTGCAAGTAGTACAATTAGGTTGGAACTTCTTCCGAGCAAAGCGATATCCCAAATCTACCGAAACGAGGTTGCTGTAATTTTTTTGAAGGACCGAGTTTGTTCCAAAATCGATTTGTGATCTCACGTGAAGTTCGGTTCAGAAAAGTATACTTGGTTGCTGAATGCTCATGGCACGAACTGCGCACACAGCAAATACCATTTGTGATGGTTGAGTTTGATTTCCTGACATGGGCTGTCCTGCTTTTTCATCTGACGTCCGTCATGCAACATCCTTTCCTGTTGCTGCACGCAGGAGCATGAACCATTCCTCACGGGTCAATTTGACTGATGTGGCCTGAACAGCTTTGCGTATACGTTCGATTCTGGTGGTTCCTAAAACCGGTGTGATCCTGGCAGGGTGCTGTAGAAGCCAGGAAAGTAGGATCTGATCGAATTCTGCTCCGTATTTATGACCCAGTATTTCTGCAGCGGCCACTATCTTCCTGCTTTGTTCTTCTTCGGCTTCAGCGGTCAGCTTTCCCCCACCTAACGGAGACCAGGCTTGTGCCTGAATCCCTTCTCGCAAACACAAATCGAGTGTGCCATCAATGAATGGTTGTGTGTGTCGAACGGAAAATTCAAATTGATGGTATTCGACGGGGATGTGATGGTTGATAAGTTGTACCTGTGCGGGGGTGAAATTGGAGACTCCAAAATGCAGGATTTTTCCTGATTGTTTTAATCCGTCGACGGTTTCTGCAATCTCATTCGGATCCATCAATGGATCGGGTCTGTGTATGAGCAACAGATCCAAGTGATCTGTATGTAGGTTCTTCAAAGACCTTTCTACAGATGTACTAATATGTCCTGCTGAAGTGTCATAGGATTTTATCTGATGTTCCGGACGATTGGGAGACACCATTCTAATGCCACATTTGGTGATCAATTGCATCTTGTCTCGAAGGGAAGGGGCTTCTTTCAGGGCTCTGCCAAATTCCTCCTCTGTCGTGTAATGCCCATAGATATCTGCATGGTCGAATGTGGTCACACCTTCCTGAATGCAGTCGTTGATCATCGAGAGGTATTGGGAGGTGTCGAACCTTGCCCCCCAATGGCCCCAGTTCATGCAGCCGGCGATCAGGGAAGAGTGTCTCAGGGATGAATTCAAAATCAGGTATTTCCGGTAAAAATAAAAAATCCCAGGTTGTTACCCGGGATTCAAGCTTATATGTTCGTGGGAGATCAATATTCATTGAACCGGTCACGTGAACCACCGCCGCCACCGCCGCGGTAACCACCACCACCACCACCGCCACGGTAGCCACCGCCACCGCCGCCGCCGCCTCGTGAACCCCCACCGCCGCCGCGGTATCCACCACCGCCGCCGCCGCCAGTCCTGGGTTGTTGGGGCCGAGCTTCGTTCACGATCAGTTTCCTGCCTTGAACCTCGCTCTCATTGAGGTTGGAGATCGCCGTACGTCCTTCTTCATCGTTGTCCATTTCCACGAATCCAAAACCTTTGCTACGTCCCGTTTCACGGTCATTGATGATCTTGGCCGAAGCCACTTCGCCGAATTGCGAGAACATGTTGAACAGGTCCTCGTTGGTGAGGCCAAAGTGCATGTTGCCTACGTAAATGTTCATTTTTTTAAAAATTGATGAAAAAACAAGTGAAACGATCGGCTACCAGATGCTGCTGTTAAGGTTTGATTACCAGTTCCTTTTCAGGACAAAGGGGACCAACTGCGTTCTCACCAAATTAAAGATAACAGATTTTCATTTGAATTATTGCCCGGTTTTCCCGGAATTTTCGAAAATCTGGTCCATAAGGCTGGCATCCCTCTTGTAGATATCGTCCCTCAAGTTGAGTTTTCCTTGAGCATCCACCCAGGCCGTGAAATAAACGATACTTACGGGTATTGATTTTTTGAGGGTTACCGTTTGTTCAACCGGCTTACTCATGGCAGCAGTGATCTTCTCTTCATCCCAGGATGGGTCATTGCGCAAAAGGTGGATGGCAAGCCGTTTGGGTTCACTAACGCGTATGCAGCCATGGCTAAAGGCTCGTTTCTCCTCAGTGAACAAGGATTTCGCCGGGCTGTCATGCAAATAAATATTATAACTGTTGGGGAATAGGAATTTCACCAGCCCCAGTGAATTTCGGGGACCTGGTTTTTCCCGGATCTGATTGCCATTCCATTCCATATTGTGGGATGCCAAGTAGTTCGGGTTACGTTTCATGGCTGGTGCTATCTCCTTCGTGTAAATGCTCGGGGGCACATTCCAATAAGGGCTTAATACGACATACTTCAGGTCGCCGCTGAAAATAACCGTCTTGTTTACATCCTTGCCGACCACGACATTGCAGGACCAGGCAAGTGTGTCAGATGCGAATACATGCAGTTTGAACTCAGGTATGTTCACCAATAGGAAATCCCCTTTTGGGTCGTCGGGTATCCACCGACATCTTTCCATGTTCACGATGATCTGCCTTATCCTATCGCTCAATGGTGCTCCCATCTGCTTCACCAGATTGGGGCCTATCACTCCATCTTCCTTCAATCCGAACCTATGCTGGAAACTGCGAACCCCTATCGCTAAAGTCGTGTCAAAAACATTGCTGCCATTATCCTTTTCAAGATCCTGGGAATGGAATAGTTGTTTTCTGATGGTTGTTAGTACTTCTGCCGTATCACCGGTGCGGTACGATCTTTTCTGGGCAGGTATGGTCATCCATTTACCTTCCTTTTCCCATTGGCGGAAAAGTTGAAGATATTCCTTGAGTAAGGTATATTGGTGGTAAACAGGTTCCCTGACTTTGTTGCCATTCGATTTCGCCTGCAGCATGGAATCCAACAATTGATCATAAGTGAGTTTTTTCCTGGGAACGTACCATTCAGACTTATAGGAAGAGGACTCGGGTAAACCCTTCCATACCACGTGGGCATAGTTGAAATACTGCGCTGTCAACATGATTTCAGCTTCAGGATTTGGGCCATTCGTCATCAGACTGTCCTTGACCTCGATCATGCTTTTGTAGGTATCAAAGTAGGGAACCTTGAAAGGTATACCTTCATCGGTGATATTGCTGACCCGATTGAATAGGTCTTGTGAGGATTCGATCATTCCTTGATCATCATACCATGCGTAGGAGAATTTCCTGGCCCTGTAGAAACGGTTCAGTTCGTCTTTATAAGAGTTGAACTCCGGGTAAGTTTTGAGGAAACCATCAATCCTGATACTGTCGAAATGCAGTTTTTGTTGGCCACTGAAGTTGCCAGGGATGGAAGCATCTGTTACGACAAGTTCTGCAGGTGGGATGGTATCATTATTAGTCGTCTTGCCAGAGGGTTGAGGTTGGCAGGAGTGAAGTAGTGGAATGATGCCAAGGAGGGCGATCAGAAGTATTTTTGTGGGCATGGTGTAGGTTTGTCACTGAAATTAATGAATAAAAAAACCTCCCGGAACTTCCGGGAGGTGAATTTGTAACGGTTCGTTAGTCTGATTACTCAGCACCGACCTCAACATCAAAATCGGCCTCGTTTCCGCCTCCGAAATCGACTTTAGCCTTAAATGTGCCCAACTCTTTGATCTCATCCAGCAGGTTGATCTTGCGGCGGTCGATCTCAAAACCTTTCTGATCGCGGATCGCACGAGCGATTTGGACCGTGGTCACGCTACCGAAGATCTTACCCGAGGTGCCCACTTTGGCTGCGACCTTGACCGGAGATTCCTTGAGCACTTCGATGACCTTGTTTATCTGTGCCAGCATGGCATCTTCCTTTTTCTTGATCTGCTTCAGCCTTTCCTCCAGTTGTTTCATATTGGAGGGAGAGGCTTCAATGGCCATTTTACTGGGGATGAGGAAATTCCTGGCATAACCGTTTTTCACGGTGACCACTTCATTTGCTCCACCTAGATTGTTGACGTCTTGAATTAAAATGATCTGCATGATTATCCTTTTTTTAGTGTTACCGGCCCCCAATCCGCCGCCGGCGGACTGTCTCCCATTCCGAAGCATAGCGGAAGGGGTTAGGGTGGGGCTCTACTTCATCAGGTCTGTTACATAAGGCAGTATTGCCATTTGGCGGGCCTTCTTCACCGCTTCAGAAACCTTACGCTGATATTTCAGCGAGTTTCCGGTGATTCGGCGCGGAAGGAGTTTGCCCTGCTCGTTCAAGAATTTCTTGAGGAACTCAGCATCCTTATAATCAATGTACCGGATGCCCAACTTCTTGAAGCGGCAGTATTTTTTCCTGGGCTTCTCGGTCTTGATAGCTGTCAGGTACTTGATCTCGTTCGATTTTGCCATGATTTAGCCCTCCACTGCTTTTTCGATACCGGTTTTTACGCCACTTCTCTTTTTAAGGTTGTACTCGACAGCGTATTTATCGAGTTTGACAACCATTTGACGGAGCACCTGCTCGTCACGAAGAAGCTGGATCTTCAGCTTCTCATTAATGTCGGATGGCGCTTTATATTCCATCACCCAATAGAGACCGGTGGTCTTCTTTTGGATGGGATACGCCAGTGATTTCAACCCCCAGGGATTCAGATGTACGATCTCTCCACCATTGGATTTGATGAAATCGACATATTTTTTCTGAGACGATTTGTAATCATCGTCGCTCAGAACAGGGGTAAAAATCACCATCATTTCGTAATTCTGCATTTTCCCTGTATTTGGTGATTTAATTAATGGGACGCAAAGCTAAGCCATTTTCACCAGTAAATGAGCAGCACGGACGGAGAATATTTCAGTCACTTAATTTTTGATAAAAATTTGATTATCAATTAATTATTTCCAAAAATCAGGGAAGGGGCATTGTCACTCACCCTTATTTTGGTGGCATTGGGTTGGACGCAGTTCATAGATGGTGCTCATATTGGCCGGTTCGGGTGGAATGTTGTCATCCTGTCAGTGGATAGGTACTGGCATCCCATTTGACATAATGTTGACAAAATTCCAAGAACATGCAAAAAGGTCAGATACGGGTTCATACGGAGAACATCTTTCCCATCATCAAGAAATTCCTTTACAGCGATCATGACATTTTCCTTCGCGAACTGATCTCCAATGCGGTGGATGCCTCCAATAAACTGAAGGTCTATTCCTCCTCCGGGGAAGCAAAAGGTGAACTCGGCGAAATCAAGATAGACGTTTCAATAGATAGCGAAGCCGGTACACTGACCATTGAAGACCGTGGCATAGGCATGAATGCAGAAGAGGTGGACAAGTATATAAATCAAGTGGCTTTTTCGAGTGCGGAGGAGTTTCTGGAGAAATACAAGGGACAGCAAGAGGCTTCAGTGATAGGTCATTTTGGATTGGGCTTTTACAGCGCCTTTATGGTGAGTGAAAAGGTGGAGATATATACCCGTTCCTATAGGGAGAATAGTCAGGCCGTACGGTGGGAATGCGATGGCAGTCCTGAGTATATTCTGGAGGATACCGTAAAAGAAGAAAGAGGTACCCGCATCGTGCTGCATTTGAATGCGGAGAGTAAGGAATTCCTTGAATCCGGAAGGGTAAAGTCCGTTCTCGACAGGTTTTGCCGCTTTCTGCCCATATCCATTTTCTTCGAAGGTCAGCAGGTGAACAATACATCCCCGATCTGGACAAGAAAGCCGGCGGAATTAACCGCACAGGATTATCAGGATTTCTATAAAGAGCTTTATCCTTTTCATGAAACCCCTTTGTTCTGGATACACCTGAATGTGGATTATCCATTCAATCTGACAGGAGTACTTTATTTCCCCAAGATCAAGCAGAGCTACGAGATACAGAAGGACAAGATACAGTTGTATTGCAATCAGGTCTTCGTAACCGACGAGGTGAAAGATATCGTTCCTGAATTCCTGATGTTGTTGCATGGCGTGATCGATTCGCCCGACATACCTCTTAACGTCAGCAGAAGCTACCTGCAAGGCGATCCGAATGTCCGCAAGATCAACAATCACATTACTCGAAAAGTGGCGGATAAATTGGATGAGATCTTCCGCAATAACAGAAGTGAGTTTGAGGAGAAGTGGGAGAGTCTGGGGCTTTTCGTCAAATATGGCATGATGACGGATGATAAATTCCGGGAGAAGGCCGACCATTTTCATGTTTTTCAGGATGCTCTGGAAAAGAATTTTTATACACTCGAAGAGTATCGCAGCAAGGTATCCGCAATCCAGACGAACAAAGATGGCAAAGTAGTTATCCTGTATACCACCGATCCGGTGCAACAGGACGCTTATGTTCGATCTGCAGCAAGTAAAGGATACACGGTGGTCCGGATGGAGACCTTGGTTGATTCAGCATTCCTGAACCAGATGGAACTCAAGTGGGAGAATGTCCATTTCGTCAGAGTGGATTCAGACATTCCGGACAATCTGATCGACAAGGTAGAGGATGTCGATTCCGTGCTTTCTGAAAAAGAGAATGCCCGTTTGAAGGAGCTCTTCGGACTGAACATACCCGAAATGCAGCTGAATGTTGAGGTCAAGGGCCTCAGTTCAGACGCAGCACCGGTAGTGGCAACTCGACCTGAATTCATGCGACGCATGAAGGACATGGCGGCGGTCAATGGTTCCATGGGAGGTTTCTATGCAGCCATGCCCGATGAGGTCACCCTAACCATAAACGGAAACCATACCATATTTGGTGAACTACTGAAACTGACTGACGAGGATAAACAACAAAAAGTAGCTCGCAATCTGGCTGATCTGGCTCTTTTGGCTCAAGGTCTTTTGAAAGGGAACTACCTTACCGCGTTCATCAACCGGAGTGTTGAGTTGTTGAAAGGCTAAGGGAGCGAACGAAACCTGAGGTTTTGCTCCTTGGTCAATCATCATTACCCAAAATCGATCGGGAAAATTTTCATGATGATATTTTGATGTCTGAAATCTGGAGTTGCAGACTTCGTGTTTCGCGCCATACATTTTCCTCGATATGAAAGGTGATGTCCACGGGCTGCAGGTGATCCATCAAACTGAATTTACGGGCCAGGCCGAATCCTATGCCCTTGTATTGGGTAGAACCTTGGCTCAGTTCGAACTTGATGTGGTCAGATTTTACGATCCGGGATCTACCGGTATCCATAACCTTACGGGCAATGAAATGGGGTTTGGGGTTTCCCGGACCAAAAGGTTCCATCCGGCTGATGATACGGTGTAGTTTGGGTGATATCTCATCGAAATTGATCTCGTCATCGATCTCGATCTCGGGTGTGAATAATTCGGGCGGAACAGTTGAAGCGACGATCTGCTCGAATCTTTCTGAAAAAGCTGTGAAATTTTCCTTCTGTAAGGTCATGCCCGCCGCGAAATAATGTCCTCCAAAGCCTATGAGGAGATCCTTGCATTGGTCCAGTCCTTCATGGATGTTGAAGCCGGGAATACTTCTCGCGCTTCCGGAGATGACTTCTCCGTTTCCGGTTAGGATGATGGTCGGGCGGTAATATTGTTCAATCAGTCGGCTCGCTACTATGCCGACTACTCCTTTGTGCCAATGAGGTTGAAAAAGCACCGTGCTGCGTCGGGCTAGAAGCTTATCGTCACCCTGTATCAATGCCAGAGCTTCCTCTGTGATAGAAGAATCGGCCTCTTTCCGTTCCGTATTATCGGATTGTAACTGCTCGGCCCACGCCTTCGCTTTGGCCGCATCATCTTCTACGAATAGTTGGACCGCTTTTCGGGCATCGTCCATACGGCCTGCTGCATTCACCCTTGGTGCGATCATGAAAACCAGATTCGTTATGTTTAGTTTTTTGGAAGAACCACTTTGTTCTATCAGAGACCGGATTCCCTGGCAAGGGGTTTCATTGACCTTCAGAAGTCCAAAATGTGCAATTATCCGATTCTCGCCAGTGATGGGTACAATATCCGCAGCGATGGCTGTTGCTACGAGATCCAGGAACTGATAAGGGTGATCAGCGGGAAGACCCGCTCTTTCTGCAATGGCAGTGATCAATTTGAATCCCACTCCGCAGCCACAAAGTTCCTTGAATGGGTAGGGGCAGTCTTTTTGTTTCGGATTGAGAATGGCGTATGCGGGTGGGAGATCATGGCCGGGAATGTGGTGATCGCAAACTATGAAATCGATGCTCCAACTGGCTGCGAGAGAGATCAGTTCGGTGGATTTGATACCACAGTCCAGAGCAATGACCAATGTGAAACTATGATCTCTGGCGAACTCCACCCCGGCCCTTGATATGCCATATCCTTCTTTGTAGCGGTGGGGGATATAAAAATCAACCTGCCCCATTTTGGCCAGTCCGTTCAGGAATCGGAACATGCAGGCAACGGCAGTGGTACCATCCACGTCATAATCACCATAAACAAGTATTCTTTCCCCATTTCTGAGGGCCGCTATGACCCTGTCAACGGCCTTGTCCATGTCCTTCATCTGCCAAGGTGAATGCAGGTCATCGAGCCGGGGTTGGAAATACGATCGGGCTGCTTCATAAGTATGAATACCTCTGCAAACGAGCATTTTGGACACGGCAGGTTCAATCTTCAGGCTATCCGCCAAATCGGAAACCTGGCGTTCATCAGCTTCTAAGATGCGCCATCTTTTCTCCATGTGGACTTCAACTTATTTTTTCCTGTCAGTAGTGTACCGGACTAGTTCATTCAATGCCGAACGAGAAGGGCTTTCGGGGAATTCAGCTAGTAGCGCCAATGCCTTGTCCCTGTATTCAAACATTTTTTGTTCGGTGTAGGCGATCCCCCCGGACTCTTTGACAAGAGTGATGATCCGGTCAACCTTTGCCTTGATCCGGTTCTGATTTTTGATGATGTAAATCAACTCCCTTTTTGTTGAACGGTCGACTTTCTGCAGTGTGTAAATTAACGGCAGGGTAAGTTTTTTTTCCTTGATGTCATTGCCTGTTGGCTTCCCGACATCGTCCGTGCCATAGTCAAAGAGATCGTCTTTGATCTGAAAAGCGATGCCCACCCATTCTCCGAATTGACGCATCTTCTCTGTGACCAATGCATCCTGGGTGGCTGTCCAAGCACCAGCCGAGCATGCGGAAGCCAATAGGGAAGCTGTTTTGCCCTGAATGATGCTGAAATAACTAGCCTCATCCATATCCAGTGAGCGGGATCTTTCCATTTGTTGTAATTCCCCTTCACTCATCTGCTTGATGGCCCTCGAGAGGATCTGGAGTACAGGGTAGTCGTCGTGATCAAGTGCAAGCAGCATGCCTTTTGCCAGAAGGTAGTCACCTACAAGTACGGATACTTTGGTCTTCCAAAGTGCATAAACGGAGAAGAATCCTCGTCTTTCTTGTGACTCATCGACAACATCGTCATGGACAAGGGTAGCAGTATGCAACAGTTCTACCAGGGAAGCGGCCCGATAGGTAGCGGTTGAGATCTGACCGGCCATTTTGGCACTGAGAAGCACGAACATGGGCCTGAGTTGCTTGCCTTTGGTCTTTACGACGTATTTCATGATTCTGTCCAGCAAGGGGACATTACTCTTCACTGATTCGCGGAAAACGCGATCAAAAATTTTAAGCTCCTCGGTTATGATATCAGTGGAAAAGCCCATATTGAGCCTGCGAACTTAAGCATAAATACCCTGAACTGGCTTATGGAAGGGGCTACAGTTGATTTTAATGCTGATTTTTAGGGACAAAATTAGTGTGGGAAAAAATTTGGGAAGTGGCTCTTGTTCCATATTTTTGTGCAATTGCAGGGGTGCGTGTGTCTAGAACATGCGCTAACACATTCATATCTAATCAATTCTAACATTATGGCAAGCAAAAAGTTCGGTTTTTTATTGGGGTTGATCGCCCTGATATGCTCAACCTCTGTGGTAGGACAGAACGTTGTTCAGAATATCTGGAGGGATTCTTCCTATTATCCCACGAGCCGACTCCCCCAGTATAATGAGTTTATGAACAACCAATATGCTTACCCTCCGAAGCCCAGGAACATGTGGGAAGTGGGTGTTAAGGGTGGTTTGGCATCCATCAGCGGTGATGTTTCTTCCAATCTGAATTTCGGATGGGGCCTGCACGTCCGCAAAGCTCTTGGATATACCGTTTCACTCCGTGCCGAGTATGTGCATGGAGGTCCTAGCGGCTTGAATTGGAGGCCTGCAAAGAATTACCTTTTGAATAACGCTTGGTATCCAACATACCAGGCTCAAAAGGTGGATCCTGTTACCGGGGCTCAGATTCCCGCAAAAGATGTTGTCTATTATAACTATAAATCCAAGGTCAACGACCTGAGCCTGCAGACTCTTTTCACTTTTTCAAACATCAGATTCCATCATGCCCAGACTAAGGTTGGATTGTATGCCATCCTCGGAGTTGGTGTGCTATGGTATCAGACCAATGTAAATGCATTGAACGCCAATGGTCAGAAATATGATTTCAACTCTATCAATGTCAATGCGAATTATCCCGACAGGAAATCAGTGAAAGAAGCCCTGAAATCCATGATGGATGGTTCTTATGAAACTGCAGCTGAAACAGAAGGCGACCGTAAATGGAAGATGTTCGGCAAAAGTGCACGTCTTAGTGGAACCGTGGGTGTTGGTCTCGCTTTCAGGATCAGCAGAAGGTTGAATATAGCACTCGAAGACAGACTTACTTTCGTTAAGGATGATCTTCTCGATGGTCAGCGCTGGCAGGAACATGCAACCGGAGAGCCTGTATTGACCCGCAATTTCGACTCATATAATTTCGCCTCTCTGGGCTTGAACATTAACTTATTCTAACTACATTAACCTGACGGATATGAAGATCTTAAAAATCACCATAGCGCTGTTCCTGGCCCTTGCCTTTGTAAACAACGCCAGTGCACAGAAAAAAGGAAAGTCAGTTGAACCGCTTTATTGGCTCAACCCCCTCGAGTATTCATACAATGAATTGAATGCTCCAAAGCATATGAAAATGCCCAAACCCGTTCTTGATGATGCGGATGGCGATGGCATAACTGACCAATTCGACAATGAGCCCAACACTCCTGCCGGATGCCCTGTGGATTCACATGGCGTAAGCAAGGACACTGACGGTGATGGTGTAGCTGACTGCAAGGACAAGCAACTAATCACTCCAACAGAATGTCAGCCCGTGAATGCCGATGGCGTTGGTAAGTGTCCAGATCCTGAATGCTGCAAGAACATACCCCCGCCCGCTAAGCCCGTCTGTGCTATTGGGGATCTACCGAGTGTTTCTTTCAAATCTGGAACAACCAAGATCAATAAGGATAATGAAGCAGCTCTTTCCAGTGTAGCAGATAAACTCAGGAACAACCCCAACTGCAAAGTGGTTGTCACTGGTTATGGCGAAGCTTCAAAGGCCAGCCAGCAATTGAGCTGGGATAGGGTTAATGCGGTGATCAACTACCTCGTCGATAAACAAGGTATCAGCCGTGAAAGATTCATCTTCCGATTCGGTGAATCCGGAGGCGATCCTAATACTATAGATATACGCTCTGCAGTTGATGGTGATGAAGGCCCCAACACGGTTCCTGCGCCCCATCCTAACTTGAGCAAGAAGAAATAATCATAAAAATTCCTTCATCATAGACCCTCCACCCGGAGGGTTTATTTTTACCATTACCTTAACGGGTAATACCGGTAGTCGGGCTTATTTTTAACAAGGTCTACTTATTTTCATTTATTTTGCAGGCCTTTATGAAATTCAGACACATCATTCTTTTTCTTGGCCTCATCAGCTCCCTATCCTGCTCGAAATTCTCCAAGATTTTGAAAAGCAATGACTATGATTACAAGCTAAAGATGGCCAACGAGTATTATGATAAGAAAAAATACCGGCAAGCCCAGACCTTATATGAGGAGCTTTTCACTATTTACAAGGGAACACCTCAATTCGAAGACCTCTATTACAAATATGCTTATTGCCATTATTTGACAAAGGATTACCCGGGGGCAGAAAATCTGTTCAAAGGTTATCTGGAAGTGTTCCCCAGCAGCCCACGTGCCGATGATGTTGAATACATGCAAGCCTATAGCTTTTATCGCGAGTCGCCCAAGACCGAGTTGGACCAGACCAACACCTTTAAGGCCATGGGCATGATGCAAACTTTCATCAATACTCACCCAGGCTCAGGAAAGAATAAAGATGCAGAGAAGATCATTGAACTTTGCCAAGATAAATTGGAGAATAAAGAGTATCAGGCTGCTGAACTATACTATAACGTGGGCCAATACCGGGCAGCAGCGATCGCATTCACCAGTTTGATCAACGACTTTCCGGATTCAAAAAAGGCGGATGAGTATAAACTTTTGATTATCAAGTCTTATTATAAATATGCTAGCCTTTCTGTTCCAGAAAAGCAGCAGGGGCGTTATGAGAAGGTCATCACTGAAATACAGGATTTTCAGGACAGGTACCCGGAAAGTAAATTATTGAAAGACGCCGAACGTTATTTAACTTTGTCCCAGACTAACTTAAAATCATTGTCAAAATGAGCAGATTACGTAGGCAAGTAGGCAATAGCCTGAGCAATGTGGTTGAAACCAAGGATATCTCCTTGATCAAGAGAAAAACGGGCAACTTGTATGAATCCATTGCCGTGATCTCAAAGAGAGCCAATCAGATCAATATCGCTCTCAAGGAGGAACTCCATAATAAACTGGAAGAATTCGCGTCACATACGGATAGCTTGGAAGAAATTCATGAAAACAAGGAGCAGATCGAGATCTCCAAGGCGTATGAAAAAATGCCTAATCCGGCTCTCCTTGCCTGCCAAGAGTTTTTGGACGACAAGGTCTATCATCGTAAAAATGAAACTGATCTTTTTAGTTAAGATCTAAAGGATATGTTGGAAAAGGCGGCAATGACATGAATTGCCGCCTTTTTTGTTACTTTGTTACAAGGGCTTGGCTCTTGATCGCCATCTTGAATGTCAATTCATTATGTTGAAAGGTAAAAAAATCCTTCTCGGCGTCAGCGGAAGCATCGCCGCATATAAATCCGCCCCGCTGGTCCGCTTGCTTGTAAAAGCAGGCGCGACTGTAAAAGTGATCATGACTCCTTCTGCAGCGGATTTCATCACGCCATTAACCTTGTCCACTCTTTCCAAGAATCCGGTTCTGTCAAGCATGTCTGCCGATGATCAATGGGCGGATCATGTGCATTTAGGTCGATGGGCCGATCTGATGTTGATCGCACCGTTGAGTTGCAATACGCTCTCCAAAATGGCACATGGCCAATGTGATAACCTGTTGTTGGCAGTATATCTTTCTGCTACCTGTCCGGTAATGGTTGCGCCTGCGATGGACGAGGATATGTGGAAGCATCCCACTACCCGCAGGAACTTGGAAATGATCCGTTCGTGGGGGAACTTTATCATTCCGGTCGAACATGGTGAACTGGCCAGTGGACTTGTAGGGGATGGTAGAATGGCTGAGCCAGAGTCCATTCTGGAACAGGTTGGAATGGTATTGGGTTCCGGAGCCATTCTTCAGGGGAAAAAAGCCTTGGTTACGGCTGGCCCTACTTATGAACCGATCGATCCGGTAAGATTCATAGGTAACCATTCCTCGGGGAAAATGGGGATTTCCATTGCAACGGCTCTTCGCGCGAAGGGTGCTGAGGTGAAATTGGTCCTTGGCCCCATACAAGTTCCGGTGAATATCCCCGGGGTGGAGATCATTAAGGTGCAAACCGCTGCAGAAATGTTTGAATGCTGTATCGCCGCATTTCCGGATACGGATATTGCGGTCATGTCAGCAGCGGTAGCAGACTATACTCCAAGTGCCATTGCCGATCAGAAGATCAAGAAAAATGATTTGGAGTGGTCTCTCGGCCTTCAAAGGACAAAGGACATACTCAAGAGTCTGGGTGAAAGAAAAAGAAAAGGTCAGATCCTCGTAGGGTTCGCATTGGAAACCGAAAACGAAAGGTCAAATGCCCGGGATAAACTGAACAATAAAAATGCTGACCTTATGGTCTTGAATTCACTGCGAGACGAAGGAGCGGGTTTCGGGCAGGATACGAATAAAGTCACCATCCTGGATAGGGAAGGTGGTGAATTTGAATATGAATTGAAATCCAAGGATGCAGTGGCTAAAGATATCGCTGAACACATAATCCGTCTTCTTTATGCGTGAATTACGTTCCATCCCCCTTGTGATCCTGATGGCTTTACTGTTCGTCAGCAGTTCCCGTTCCCAAGAGATCAATGCTAGAGTTAATGTGGTGGCTGGCCAGATTGGTACAGCGGTGGACAAAAAAGTGTTCCAGACCCTACAAACCGCCCTCATGGATTTCGTCAACAAGCGTAAATGGACATCCGATGTTTTTGCTGCCAATGAAAGGATCAGTTGCAGTTTTCTGATAAACCTTCAGCAATCCGTGGAGACGGGTGTCTATAAGGCCACTATGACGGTACAGTCCGCCAGACCGGTATATAACTCCTCATACCTTTCACCACTCATCAATTTTCAGGACAATGATTTCACCTTTCGATATGTTGAATTCCAACCTCTCGAATTCAATGAGAATCGTGTTTCCGGAACGGAGCCACTTGCTGCTAACTTGACCGCTGTCATCGCATTTTATGTGAACCTGATCATAGGGCTCGATTACGATTCTTTCAGCCCCAAAGGGGGTGACCCCTATTTCGTCAAGGCCATGGCCATTGTGAATGCAGCTCCAGAGGGCAGGAATATCAGTGGCTGGAAGGCCTTTGACGGCCAGCGCAACAGATATTGGTTGATGGAGAATTTGACCAACAGCAGGTATTCACTCATCCATGATGCTTATTACAGCTTTTATCGCCTTGCCATGGACAAGATGTATGAGAATGAGACTGAGGCCAGACAACAGTTGTTCAATTGTCTGAATATGCTCAATACCCTGCATACTGAGAATCCGAACATCATGATCATTCCTTTCTTTTTTCAGGGTAAATCAGATGAAATCATAAATGTTTTTCGTAAAGCTCCGGTACAGGACAGGGTCCGTGCAGCAGAGATCCTGCAGAAATTGGATATCACCAACGCTTCCAAGTATAAACAGGAACTCCGATGAGGATTTTGGCAGGTACCTGTTTCTTTTTTTTTCTGATGGTTTCCTGCGGAGACCGATCAACAGTACCTGCTGATGTATTGTCCCAAAAAGAGATGTCAAAAGTGCTGACCGACATTCTGCTGGCGGAGAGTTTCGTAGAAAATTTCTCCCCTATAAAATCGAATGAACCTCGTGATTCTGCTATCGCCAGTGAGGTAGACAAAGTGTTGGCCATTCATAAGGTGACCAAGGAGAATTTCATGAAGAGTTATAGATTTTATAAAACCCGTCCTGCTTTTTTCAAATTGATCATGGATTCGATCTATGCGGGTAATCAGCGTTATCAAGACAAGATAGACCATAAAAAACCGATTCTGCCTGCAATCAAACTGCCTCCTCAATAAGCTTTTTTGATATGTTCCTTAGCAAAGATGATCTGAAACTGGCATTCGGCATCGATCTGGAGATCGCGGGATTCTATGTGGACAGGAAGGTGCCTGAGGGGAATGCCTATTGGAAAGGCAGGAAGCTTTATGTGAATACCATGCCCGCTTATATATTCATGCCCATATACACGGATCTGCTTTTCCGGTGCGGCATTCCCAAAAAGGATCTCTTGAAGGAGTCATTCATAGGACTGGCTGAAGCCATCATGCATAGTGCAGCCGTTCAGGAATTCGAAGGCAGGCCATTGCAGCAGCACTTTGAAGAAAGTCTTGAATTGGCCCAGAAGGGATCCGTTAATCCTTTTTTACTGGGGAACCTGTCCCATTATTTCCAGAAAGACTCGCAGAAAACAGAATTGGAATTAGGAACTCCTTTCCGTTCCCTGAACAGGGCCGATGCTTATTTATGCGCACTCTGTGCGCTAGACTTTAGTCCCCAACTGGCACAGGACCTCATCGATGCATGGTATGCATTGATCACATTCTACCTGATCACTGACGACCTGGAAGACATCCGTTCTGACTTGCAGGATGGTTCTGAGAATATTGCCATTGAGACGGGTTTGTCTGATGCTGCGGCTTCGCGTATAGAAAACATGATCGTCGACGCCTATTCCAAGATGGAAAAGTTGAATCCGGTCATGGCGAATAGAATGGATCACAAAAGGCAAACTCTGGATGTCAAGGGTATCCTTCGTTCTTTCCACACTAAGTGATAATATATTCCTTTCTGATTTTTTAGGCAATGTAAGGTATCTAGACTCATGACGATTGAGCTGGAAAATACGTATCAATTATGCGTGTTCAAATTTTCCGTGGTGATTTACCCAGGAGAGGTTTTTTGTTTTGCCAGATACCCACGCAAAAGAAAGCATGTTTCACCAATGAAATGATCAGCAGAATTGAATCTAGGTTGTTATCGGTGCGGATGGTTCCTGGCCTTATGTTCTGATCAATGATCAATAGTAAAGTGAGTACTCCAAATTCGAAAAGTATTCCTGCGGCGATCCAAAAACCTGGAATGGAATTCAGGTGTCTTGAAAGGTTCTGTTGGATGGAGAAAAGCACTAGAATGGTGAAAACGAAGATCAGTGCGAATCCAAATTTGACAAGTAGGGGTATGAACTGTTCAAACCCGCTTGAAGCCGTCATGGTCAGGAAAATGGCAGCAAAGACCAATGAAGCAGCGGCAACGGCATACTGAAGGTATTGATCTGATGATACAGTCCAAAGCAACAAGCAACTGAAAATGATCTGAAAGAAGACGGCAACGCTCTGGAATGATAGTAGTAGACTGGGTTGACTAAGGGACATGAACAGGAAAATGTCTGCCAATATGGTCACCGTGCTTAACAACGACAACGCGATTATCGTACGGTCCACACGAGGTTTACGTATGATGATACAAAACAACATGATCAATGGGGCCAATAGGACCCACGGAAACAATGTGCCAGAGAGGAAACCACCGGGAATGAACATAGTCGATCGGTCTGTTAATGACAGTGGTTGTGAGGCCCGGCACTGGGGATTTTGAATAGGATGTTAGGGGTCGTCTTTGGGTTAAACGGATAGTTCAATCGATCAAATTATTCTTGACGGCGAAAAAGACCAATCCGGCCGTATTCTTGGTCCCAAATCTTTCCATCAGCCTGTCTTTGATGGCTTCCACCGTTCTCGGACTAATCTCCATTTTTTGGGCGATCTCCGAAGCGGTGAATTCCATACATAATAGTCGGATCACTTCTTTTTCCTTATCGTTCAACTGTACCTCATTGTTAAGTGAGGGGATGGATTTCGACCGGGCATGTGATTTTTTCAACAATACACGGTTGACGAAATTATTGAGGTAGTACCCTTTGCTCATCACTTCCATGATGGCCTTCCTGATCTCGGAGGGATCAGCGCTTTTCAGCAGGTAGCCGTTTGCGCCATTCTCCATCAGGTGGGATACGAACCTTTCATCCTCATACATGGTCAGTATCAGGACTTTCATGTCCGGATAGAGTTTGCTGATCGACTTTGTTGTTTCGATGCCGTCTTTCCTCGGCATCCTGAGGTCCATCAGTACTACATCGGGCTTGGCTTCTTCAAGCCCCGCCAGTAAGTCGTCACCATTTTCTGCTTCCAGCACGAAGGATATATTGGTGTATGGGCGCAATGACAAGATGACTCCCTTTCGGAAGATCTTGTGGTCATCGGCGATCGCCACCTTGATATCGCTCATTTTTTGTGGTTTTGAGATCTCTTGATGAAGGAGAAGATCAGATCAATTCTTCTTCTTCAATAGGAATCTCCAGAGTGACTTTATAATAGGTCTGGGACAGATCTTTTTCAAAATGAATATCCGCTTGCAGTACTTTAACCCGGCTTTGAATGTTTTTCAGCCCAAGGCCCATTGAACTTTTATTCATTCTTTCGAAATCCGACTGCGTGATGCCTTTGCCATCATGGTGCAATCGAATATAAAATGCGTTGTCATTATAGTTCTGGGTGAGGTGAATGAAACTGGCATTGCTGTGTTTCAAAATGTTGTTTACCAGTTCCTGAACCACTCGGAATATCAGTAATTCCTGTTCTGGACGCAGCCGCTGCCTATAGTCGTGGAATCTGCTGCTCGCATTGATGGAACCAGACCCATTGATCTTCTGGAACAGATCATTGATGGCTGATTCAAGGCCGAAATTTTTCAGCGTTGGCGGCATCAGGGAATGCGAAATGTTCCTGATCAGCTGGATGGTGTCGTCTATGATCTGTTTGGCATTATAGATGCTTTGCAGCTGGGTGTTGATATCCTGATGGACCAGGTTTTCATTGAGGTACAAGCGGGCGGTGGCGAGTAGGGGGCCGGCATCGTCATGTAGGTCTGCGGCTATGCGTTGTCTTTCTTCTTCCTGCCAGCGTATGGATGCATTGAGGAGGATCTTTTGTTGTTCATCCTCCATTCGTTGTAATTGCATCTGGTAGCGTATGACCCTCCTCTGATGGAATACGATGAATACCACCAGTCCGATGGCCAGCACCAACATACCTACAGTGCCGAAGAACAGCACCGTGGTTATGCCTGGTTGGCTAGGATTGATCTGTAACCATATCATATTGATCGTCAGGTATAAATAAAGTTATGGGATCAGATTTTAAGTTTCTGTCTATGGCCGTATCTCAGATCCGGCTTGTCTGTCTTTTGAGGTTTTACAAGGAACGCGATGGAAAAAAGTACATTTTTCAATATACTGAAGGACGAGTTGACAAAAGCATAGGTTTTGTCGTATTCTGGGTTCCCGAGGTTGTTCTGACTGTATATGTACAGGAAGAAAGTACCTGCAAAATATAATATTAACCCCACTACTATCCAAAAATTAGGAGTGTTGTACAGGAAAAGCGAATCGGGTTCTTTGATTTTTTCAAACAAAAAGAAAATACAGTAAGAAATTATCAAAATACTTTCGATTCCTGATGGGATAGAGTCGAAACTTTGGGATTTTGATTTAAAAAAATCAAAAATTGAGAAACTAAAAAATAGGATAGAAGTAATTAAAATTAACTTCTTTAATAAATTGGAATTCAGATATATATATATATAGACAGACAGTAACGTATATTCAATCAAAGTGTATATTCGCAAGCCAATGAATAAATATCCATTATTATTCAAAATAGGTGTAATGATAATATCTGAAAGTGAAGCGTTTAGTAAGTAAAAAATAAAAAAATAAAACCCTGTTTCTTTTCTTTTATTGAAAAAAAACAAGGCTAATGGGACCAAGCCCATTATCAATGTAGCTTGTATGAAAAAGTCTTTTAAATTCAACGGTAAATTAACCGCCAAATATAGATTATAATTCTCTTAAATGCAATTAAATGAAAGATTAGCCCCAATTATACCATCCATTTGAAATTGTACGGTCCGCTACAATTCCCTCAGATATTTCAAGTATTCCGTTCGGATTTATGGCAGTAAGAGTAAGTATATCTTTTCCCTCTTGATCGGTGCCGGTGATAACATAAGTTCTTTCCCCTTTTTCGTTAACGGCATTATATATCTTGATACCGATGCAATCGGGTTGGGCCAAAATCTGCTCCAGTATATTCCTCCCGACAAATTGTGCGCCAGGCATCTGAAATTTGTCAAAATGATCCTTGATCATCTTTGCTCCAAGTTCATAACCGATGTGCTCGCCTGAATGAATACTCATGGCTCCTTTTGCCTCTATGATCTGTTCTTTTTTCAACATAACTCTGCGTTTTGTGGTTGTGAATGGCTGGTTAGGCTGTATAAAAGTGGGTCAGAACCGGTTTTCGAAAAAGGGGGCGGATCAGGAAAGGGGAAAATACGTGTACGAAATATTTAATAAGTAGTTTAAAATCAAATATTTGGAATAAATTTGTTCAAAATACCTCCAAAATAAAGGGGGTATTTACTTATTGAAATTAGTAAAAATACGGTGGAAAAATTCGTAATTATGCACATTCTCGGGAAGGAAATTCACGAATCTGGGGTCAGTGGGTATACGATTTGTAATTATTTTTCGTTTTCCCGATAGGAGGGGTCCGGTTTAAAATTCGGGACTGTTTGGCAAGTGAAGATGTTTGAATCGGTTGCATGATCACAGGTAAATGACGGTTTTACGGAGTGAGCATTTTAGAACGGGATGTTTGGGTATCATATACATACCATTTTTGACCAAGTTTGGGATGATGCAAACTTCAATGAAGCCCAGAAGATCAGGTTGACTGCTTCAGGATCTCGGTCATTTGATCCCATCAAGGATCTTAGATCATCGGAATTCCTCGATCTGTTAGATTTAACTTGGTTCTGGGGTGGATACTTTCTTTTTAAACTTTTAATTTAACGCTTTTGATAATTTTGATATGGTCTCCACATTTTCAATGTATATTCAATAAATCACGTCCCGTTTATGTCTCTAACTGAACCCATCAAAGTAGCGATCGCCGATGACCATAAGATCTTTCGGGATGGCATCAAGATGGCCTTATCCGGCAAAGAGTACATCAAGATCATCTGGGAGGCCGAAGATGGAAAAGACCTGCTGCATAAGATAAAGATCAAAATGCCCAGTGTCCTGCTCATGGACATTCGTATGCCTGAAATGGACGGAGTGAATGCGATATCCTTGCTCAGAAAAGAGTATGAGGATCTCAAGATCATAGTTCTGACCATGTATGATGATCAGGAAATGATCTCCAAAATGATGGAGATGGGCGCCAATGCCTATCTGACCAAGACCACTGACCCTGAAGAGATATACAATGCCATTCTGACCTGCATGAATGACGACTTCTACTTCAACGACCTTGTCAACAAAGCGGTTTTACTCAAGCTACAGACCAAAAAGGGTACGCGTCAGTATTATCCTAATCCTGTCAAATTCAGTGAGAAGGAGGTAAATATCCTGAAACTCATAGCCGAGGACAAAACCACGGAGGAGATTTCCAAAGAGGTTTTCTTAAGCCCCCGTACCATCGAGACGATTCGTCAAAACATGAAAACAAAGGTCGGCGCTAAGACCATAGCGGGTCTTGTGATGTATGCCATGCGCAATAAGCTGTTGGACTGATCAAATGAAACTTCGAGAACTGTACTCATGATATCAAATGGTGACAAGTCCGTGCTTGATCGAGTACATGACCAGGCCTACACGACTTTTGATGTCCAACCTGTGGAATAGGTCGTCCCTTATGCCGTCCACAGCCCTCGGATTCAGGTTCATTTTTTCCGCGATCTCCTTATAGGTCATTTCGGTACAGGCCAATTTCAGGAAAGCCACCTCCTGATCGCTCAGCATGATCTTATGATAGAGTGCGTTCTTGTCGTGGATCTCCCGGAACAAACCTGCTAATTTACTTCCTGTCTGTGCTGAATAGAAATATCCTGTTTCCATGACGGATCGGATCGCCGCCAGCATTTCCTGAGGGTGGATGTCTTTTTTCATGAAACCCCTGACACCTGCCTGAAGTAGCCTGATCAATGCCAGATCTGAGTCATACATGGTTAGCATGAGCACCTTGAGGTCTGGAAATTCCTTGTGCAGGCGAATGGCTGTCTCATGGCCATCCATGATCGGCATATTAAGGTCCAGGATCACTATGTCCAATTGTTGGCCGGACTTCAATGTCTGGATCAGATCTTGTCCGTTGTTGGCCTGGATCACGACTTTGCATTCACCCGTGTTGTCCAGCATGGATGCCAATGCATTCCTCAGCAGTATATGGTCGTCGGTCAGGGCAATTTTGACGGGTTGGTTATTCATGTCTATCGAATTGAATCTGGTATGATGATATGTAATTTTGTGCCTTTACCGGGTTCGGAAAACAATTCTTTCTGGCCATTTAATAGTTGGACCCGGTTCCTGATGTTCTGCAGACCTGCACGTGGATTTGATAACTGTCTTTTTTTCATTTCTTGAATATCGAATCCTTTGCCGTTATCTTCAATGGTCAGTTCAGTCTTGTCGTCGACATGATGGACCAATTTTATATCAGCCTGGGTAGCTCCGGAGTGTTTCAGGATATTATTACAGCATTCCTGAATGATTCGGAAGAAGATGAGTGCTGCACCCGGTTCTAACTCTTTAATATTACCGGAAATATCCAATTCAAAATGACAACCAGCTGACTGATTCAGTTTATCCATTTCCATTTCTAGACTTCGTTGAAGTCCGATCTGGTTGATGATCTCTGAATCCAAGGACCTGGAAATATCGTTCAACTCGATCAAGGATCGGCCAATTAGGTCCACGGATGATTGAAGGAGTTCGAAATTCAGGTGGGAATTGCTCATCAGGTATGTATTCAAATTCAATTTGGCAAGGGTCAGGTTCAAGCTGATATTGTCGTGAATGTTTTGTGATATATTTTTAAAAGTGCTTTCCTGAATCTCAAGTTGAGTGATAAGAATTTTGTTTTCGTGTGTTGTTTTTAATTCGTTTATGCTATTAAAATAAACTAATTGTTTTTTCTTTAATTTATTTAGAATAAAAAAATAAAAAAAGAAGAGAAGTCCAATTGTCAAAGTGGTTCCCGCTACTAATGTTATTGCTTCAATTCTATTTGACATTTAAACGCCTTTATGATTCT